>JAJEGY010000002.1 GCA_022819585.1 Dehalococcoidia bacterium
TCACACCCCCCCTCTCCCCAAGGGGGGTGCGGGCCGGGGGTTCGGGGCCAACGCCGATGGGGTGTAGCCCCCCCCCCCCCCCATCCCTCCCATCCTCAAAAATCCTCCCCATCCTAGTTCAAAACCCACCAGTACACTACGAAAATAGAACTTGCCCCCACAGGACGCGCAACCCAAATACCCCCATTGCCCTCCGCCCAATCTCAAACCCCGACACTCGATGATCGCAACAACGCCGCGATCGAGTACCTCGACAAAGTCTTGGAACGCCACAACGGCGGCGATTCCGAAAACGACATCCGGGACGCGTTTCGGGACTTCGCCTTGCACACCGGGATCATCGACGACGAACGCGAGATCAAAACCGAGGTTCCTCCCGCAACCGACAGCACGAGGCGCGTCGATATGTACACGTGCAACACCTACATCGAGTTGTCGTCGCGTCCGGCAACACAAAACTAGGACGGTTATACGGTGATGACCATTCTTTGAATCGAGTGATGACTATCGGGACAAGCGAGAGTGAAAATCCTGAATATTGACCAAAATACACCATCTCGTGGCGGATGGCCCGTCCGCCAGATACACTAAATTCGAATTGGTGCGTTGCCCAATACAACTCGTGCGAATTGAACAACGGCCCGTCGTCATCTACCAACGGACTGGGGATAGTCGGGACAAACGCCAAGGCGATGGCATCACAACAGTGCGCGTTAGACCGTCGCGTCGGAGCTCAAGGCGTCGATCAGTTGCTGAATGCGATGCTCATCGCTCACCGCTTCCCAATGTTCAACTAGAAGATCAAAAGCTTCCTTCGAAACTTGAATGGCAACGGCGAAACCAGTACCCATGGTTTCATTCGGCTCGGATGTGGAAATAACCTGTTTTGCCCTCGCAACTGCATCGCTAACCACGCGACAATCTGTCGACCCAAGGACCCTTCTCAATTGGTCTGCAGTCGTAGATGAGACCCACATTACAAACGTGCCGTCATCCATCGGCTCGCTTTGCACTCTAAAGTAAACCAGATCCGGATCGTTGGGAGGCGGCACGTCAAAGTAAGGCTGTATCTTGATGCCAGCACTGGTCGTGACCGAGAATCGTTTTGCACCTGTAGCTTTGTCGAATATCCAAAGGCTTTTGCTGGGCTTCCTTGCGCCTCTAGCTGGAGTTTCGTTCCAAATCGCCGTATACTCGGTCGGGTCCGGTTTCTCCATCGGTTCCTCAAAGTAAACGAATTCTTGTAGATCGTCCTCCCATAGCAACCACCCCAAGCGCATGTCCGCATTGCCGTCCGGGCTGTTGGCCCTAACTCGATCAGTGCGTTCTTCAATTAGATCGGCATATTGCGTCAGCACATCTGTCATCACTTGATCGGCAGGTAAGTCGGTGTCGTCGATCCGAATGGAACGTGTTGCGGCTGGATGCATTCGTGTAGTTCCACACACATGTTTTATTGATCTCCCTCTCAGTTGCGTAACGCGTAGCATTTTGAATTCGATGCCCAGTCCGTTGTGATTGACATCGATATGCAAGTTGCTCCAACCGCTGAAAGGAATATTCTTAGCCTTGGAATAAACCTCAATCCAGTCGCCCTCTTCCAGTTTGCGACCCATCATCGACGCGACCTTGGCAGCCAACAGGAGTTTCGCGCGCGTCTCTTCCTCCGCAGTGAAAGCGCTAAGCGTGTTCATGCCAGCGCCTCCAATGCCGCTGCGGCCTGCTCGCGAAAGTCGGAAAAATTCACAACTGTCTCGCCGTCTCGAATCGCTGATGCAATGTACCGGCTATAGAGCGTTCTGTAGTCCACTTCCGGTCCACGCGCTACGTGAATGAAGGGAATCACCGGGAGTCGATCCAACTCTCGTAACACGAATGTCGACACGGGTTCGGTCTGTTTAATGTCTAGGGACCTGTCAGACGATCTTGTCTTCCTGCAATGAATCATGAGATCCGCGCCTGTGGTGTTGTCGCTGACGAACTGTTTGAATGTACCGTGTTGTTTGTCAAAGATATTAACCATTTCAATGGTAAAACCAGCGTCCGTGATGGCCGCTCGTAAAGCCTCCCAGACTCTGCTCGACGAATTCATAAATACCAGAACCATCCAATGATTAACGCGTAGAACGCGGTAAGCTTCTTTCAAGCTAGCTGTCATGAGTAGTTGATAGGCTTCAATGTCTTTATCCTGATATCGGTTGATGATCGCTTCGGATGTGGCGTCCGTAAATTCCCCGAGCCAGCTTTCCCACAGCAGGTTCATTTCGCTGTAGTTTATGTTCGCGCCAAAAGGCGGATCGGTGAATATAAGGTCAATCGAGTCATCAGGGAGAAAATCGAGGTGCGTCGCACTGCCCGTGTGGACCACCGACTCTCCGTGATAAGCCTGCGCGGTGGTGACATGGTGCTTGCGAATCGTCTCCGCTTTCCTTCGGAACGTATTGAACACATTGGCTTCGTTAAAAATCTGGGGCACGTTGTAGTTGGCCATGTTCCCGCTTCCGCCCCAGAACCTGTATTCTGACAATCGGGTCACTCGTTGGTACATCGATGTGAACACGAAAGCAACTGCTGACGCTAGATCAGGATCACCTAACTTTCTTATTTCGCGCCAAATGGCAGCGCACGCAACCAAATTGCGCGGCGTGTAGAGCTTGCCAACAGTATCATAGCCATGACGCTTAGGTTGGTTTAGGTTGACCCCGTCGGGAAGTTTACACGTTGGTATGTCAGATGAATAGCGTTCCAATATCCTTTGTGAATCATCGATACGCTGACTATCTTCATCGGTCAGTGGATGTTCCACAATTCGCTTTGAACAACAGCGATAGGCAACAAATGCAGGCACAGGGTTCTTGCGATCGAGATGGGACTTATTGACTTCTCTGCCGCAGGTTGGGCACGGGAAAACTCGAAGAATCCGATGATCTCTTACGGTCTTTCCATATTTCCGGCAATGGTCCCATAATGTGAAATCGGAGTAACAGTGGTTGCAAACCAAGATGTAGGACCACACGGTATACAGTTGCCGTACATTGGAACCGCACTCTCGACATTGAGTCGAATATAAATCGCGGTCCAAGCCATCGAGTATTGCGAGAATATGCAGAACCGCGCGGTGAAAACTATCTGCGTCGATGGTGGCAAGAAAGTTGTATGAGATGAATGAAGCAGCAGGCGAAAGTTCGTTGAGCAAGACGTCGGAACCAAGGTATCGAGCTGCTACGCCAGTCATCCCACTACCAGCAAATGGATCCAATACCAAACCGCCGTTTGGCAGATAACTAGAAACAACGGTCGCGATACCTTGTGGCGGAACCTTGGTGTGATACGTGTGGGCATCGTAAGTGTATGTGTTCTTGCCGGCGGAGATTTCATCGTCTAACGGTTTCTCCCGAGTGGCGGCAGCTTCGGCGCGCCGTTCTAGAATCTCGCCAAGCTTCAAGCGCCCATCGCCCCAAAACGAGCCGTCGACAAAGATCTCGTTCAAAATCGACTTTCTAGGTTCATCGAGCGTATGTATCGGATCTGGGCCGGACAGCAACGAGGGATTATCGGTCGCCGTCTTGACCCCATGTGACGCGAACGCAATTGCAGGGGTACCGGAGCGCCTCGATTCGCTACCCGTCCGAAACTGCGGGGAAAGCAGATCGGCGAGCCGATCCATGACGTCAGCACTTGGAGTCAAGTCACCCTGCTCCCATCTGACCAACGCGTAAAGGGAGGTGTTAAGTTTTCGGGCCAGCTCCTGCTGTGACAACCGGAGACGGCTCCGTGCAGTCACAAAGGCGTGCCCGCTATGAGGCCCGGTGTCTTGAAACGCTCGGTCCTGCAGTGGAACGTTGGACTCTTCCGTTAGGTACGTCCTTTTGAGCTTCTCTGTTCGACCCAATTTACCCTCTGGAATGGTTACTCTCTGTTCAATGGACGAGATTGATCGTGCTCTCTAACGTCGTCCTCCACGATCCAATATGCTACTCCGACAATGAAAACGGGCGCAACGGCACCTTCGACGTTCAACCAACGATCGAAATTGTGAAACCACGGATCGACGGCCAAGTTGCGCGTTGCCAGCTCCGCCGCAGACAAATCTGTCAGTATCGAATCCAGACCGAGGCGAAAGCGATGCAGACGTGCAAACGATTACCTCAGTGGAGGAAATTCATCTTAGACGCGCTGACGCCAATCTCACGTTTCTAAGTCTAACGGTGTATTTGCACCCGCTGTCCGACATGGAGTCGATGGTCTTACAATCGGAGGTGATATGGTCTATGAAGGCGCGTTTCGGTTGAATCCAACGGTTGAATCGCTCACAGCGAACCTCTGATGCCTCAACCAAAACGCCGGCGAACTGGCGACATGTGCGTACTTACCACGCGCCTCTCGAAATCCCGAGTATTGTGGTGACCAGCATGAGCCTGTACCGGTCCTGGTATCGGCTTACCTGGTCGCTAGACGCTGTCAGCCATGCGTCGTCGTCAACTGGTTTGACCTCCACGACACCTCGCTCCGGGACCTGGTCCGGACGCGGCGTTCCCATCTGCACCTGCCGCTTGGCGTACAGCCCCAAATCCGGGTAGCCCGCCCCCTGCTCGGCTAGCTCGCTTCCGCCAAACCACGCGCATCATCGACACCCTCCCAACCCCCTTCACCGACAACTGGACACCCAACTAACCCACCACACCCCAACCAAAACCCCGTCATTCCCGCAAAAGCAGAAACCCAAGCGTGGATGGGAGAAGGGCAGGAGGACAAACCCCCTCTCCCCCAAACACCCAACAACAGCGGGAGAGGGCCAGAGCGAGGGCAACCGGGGCGAACAAACGGGCGGGGCACCCCAAACAACCAACAACCCAACCCAGCACAATCGCCCCAACAACTAAAACCAAATCCCAACAATCCCACAAAAACCCCAACAATCCCCGTTCACACTTGACAACACGCCCAACGCATGTTTCAATAGACAACAGGCGTTCAAGCCGCTTCGCGAGCGGCACAAGCGCCCAGAGGATCGCCGCGTCAGGGGTCGCGAACTTGATGCATTGATCACCGACACACATACAAACAAACGATCCGCGGACGGAGAACACATGAGAAGCGTGAAAGCAGGCAGAGAGCCCCGAGGCCGGAGGTGTAGAACCCCGAGGCGCAAGGCCCGATGTCTCACTGCGCGCCTATCGCGACGGTGCCCGTCAACTGCCCTTGTTGCATGGGGCGACGCGGTGACAACGGTTATGGAGAAGGATGTAGCTGCACGGTTCAGGTGGGGCGATGTACTGCTTAAGCCCCAATACGAGCCAGACGACGGCAGAATCACGATGCGAGACGCGACGCGGACGGTCGGAACCGCTTCTTCCGCTCAGCGCAGAGACGGCGCACAAGGGATGCGCACGGGAAGGCGCAGACGAGGAGACATGAGGACGCAGGGACGGCGAAACGGTGAAGCTCAAGTGGCGCAGCCCGCCGCTCTCGCCGAGCGCGAAGAGACGTGGAACGACGCCCGCCGCAACGTCGAGCATCGGATCAACCCGGAGTTCAAGGCCTGGACGAGGTCTTCTCTTATCCAACCACGCCGCTCCCGCTTCGTCGTGCGGGACGGCCACAGCGCCAACGCGGGGCAGGAACCAAGTGATGGCGTGCGGGATGCAATCAAAAACCGCACGCCGGGCCGACGGTCTGGTGACGTCGGCAGCGCTGGAGCCATACACAGAATTAACAACAACTTTCGCCGAGCGGCCCCAACCGGCGCGGCGATGCCTCGAACAACTTGACGGTATGGGCGAGTCTGCGACCCGCCCATGTACGTCGCAAGGGATCAACTCCCAAACCACAGCAACCGCATGAAACAAAACTGACCTGACCAAAATCAAGACCGACCAGCCCGACGCCCCAAGCGCCCCAGTCCGGCAGCCCCGGACGTTTCAGCGCGTCTAACCGAAAACTGAAAACCTAAATAACCACAACCCATCCTTCTAATCCTCAAAAATCCTTCAAACCCTAGTTCAACCCCCAGGAGGAGCCACGACAACATCCTCATACGAATGCCTACCACCCACCATCCCCGAATGCTCAAACACATCCAACGCAGATTCATACAACGCCCGAGGTATCGCAATATCACCATCCCAAGTCCCAAGCTCCTGATAGTAGGCAACCGCCGCAGCCGTAGCCTCCACCGCAATCCCCGGGAAAAACGGTTCCTCAGCCTTCGCAACCTCCATCGGATCCGCCGTATTCACCCACTCACGAGACGCCCGATACGCCGCAGTCACCCGCTTCGCCTCATCCGTATCCAGATAGTCCCACCGACATATCAAACTGCTGAACGCCGTAGGCCCTACAATCTCCCCGATCGACCCAACGATATGCCCGATCCCCTCATGCTCCAACTGCTGCGGAAACGCCCCCTGCTCATGGAAATAGTCGCCCTGACCATCTCGCCACTGACCCATCATCTCATCCGCACCACCAGACACAATCCCGTCGATCTCGGAAAGATCAATCCCAACCCGATGCAACCCGTACCTCAACATCGCCTCAGGCTGACCACCATGCACATACAAAAACTTCGCATCCAACAGCTTCTCCCACCTGAAATCCGCATCCGGCTCCCGCGCCGCCACAATGAAACCATCCCGAGCATTGATCTGCGCAAAATGCGCCACCGACGGCTTCTCACCAGCATCCAAAGCTCCCCAACTACCCGAAACCGCCGACTGACCAACATCCGCCCTGCCCTTCGCAACCTCAACCACCGAATTCTCACCCGGTCCCGCCGGAGCATAAGTCCCGCTCAGCCCTTCCTTCTCCAAAAAGCCACCCGCAATCATCGAAATCATCGGGCTGTAAAAAGCCGAGTGCCGCGACGCGATCAATCTGATGTCGGCCATCTATCTAATCTCCAAGCTGGTGCTTCAGTCAACGATTGCCAATTCTATCCACTCGCCCCAAACCTGCCCCAACAACCTCAAGTCCAACATCACCTATACCGCATAATTGAAACCATCTATAGCATCCCTTCGTCTAACTTACCGACCACCTACGATCCTCCACTGACCCCATGACCAATACCGGCAAAGATCAACCCGCGCCCGACAACGTTCTGGTAACAGGCGGAACCGGATTCATCGGCACCCACCTCATCGACGCCCTCATCGACCGCGGGGAAAACGTCACAGTAATCGACAACCTGTCAACCTCCGCATTGAAATACCTCCACCCAGACGCCGAATTCATCAACCAAGACATCCGCGACTCAAACGTCACCCAACTCGTCAAAGACCTCAATCCCAAAACCGTCTACCACCTCGCCGCCCAAGCTTCAGTAGCGGTTTCAGCACGCGAACCCCTAACCGATGTGAACATAAACGTCATCGGCACCCTCAACCTCCTAGAAGGAATCCGAGACCTGCCCCATAGCCCTCGCTTCATCTTTTTCTCAACCGGCGGAGCCATCTACGGCGACCTCGATCCCTCTGCCCTCCCTGCGAGCGAAACCATCGACGCCCAACCCCTTTCCCCGTACGCCGTCTCCAAACTCGCCATCGAAAACTACCTCCGCGCCTACGGCCATCTTTACGACCTCAACTACACCATCGTCCGACCCGCCAACGTCTACGGCCCTCGCCAAAACCCAGACGGCGAAGCCGGCGTCATCGCAATCTTCACCCAAGCAATGCTCGAAGGTCGACAAGTAACCATCTTCGGCGACGGAAACGACCAACGAGACTACATATACATCTCAGACTTCATCGACGGCGTCCTAACCCTCGCTAACTCCGACCTCCCTGGCCCATACAACATCGGCACCGGACTCGGCGTCTCCGTTAACGAGATACACCAAATCCTCTCCGAATTCATCGACAAAGCCAAACCCGCAAAATACGGACCACCAAGACCCGGTGACATTCCCAAAATCTGGCTCGATATCTCATCCGCCAAAAAAGACTTTGGCTGGCAAGCCAACACATCCTTCCAAGACGGCATCAGCAAAACCGTCGAATGGTTCAGGCAGGCAGCATCTTGAACCTCAAATCCACCGCCCTAATCGCTGTCCTTCTCTCCCTGACAGTTCTAACATCAACCGCGCTCTCCTGCACCTCCGAAACCCCAGCCCCCACAACGCAACCAACCGCCACCGTACAACCCCCCAACACCCCCATTCCAACCAAATCACCAACACAAACTCCTATCCCAACCGATACTCCAACCCCCGAACCCTCACCTGCCACCCCAACAGCACAACCCATCACAAAAATCCAACCCACTCCTACGCAACCACCACCCGCACCTACCATATCGCCACCCACAGCAACGCCAACCGAACTACCCACCCAATCGACTCCAACGGTCGAACCTACCTCAACTCCCATCCCACCAACCGTCACACCCACAGTAACCGTTCCCACCCCTACCCCAACCTCGCAACCCCAAGTCACCGCAACACCGAAAACCGTCGGGCCTCCTCACACTGAACCACCCCCTATCACCGGTCGAAAAGGCGGCGAAATCAAAGTAGCCGTCCCGCAAGCACCTCCCCACCAAGACATCCACAAGTCCGTCTCACCGATCCTCGCCGCTTGGGGACCCGGCATCACCTACTCACGCATCTTCCGCTACCAGTGGATCGCCCCAGACGCACCATACCAAGGCACCGAGGCGCTCAACGGACGCTACAACCCGCAGATCGCAACCTCCGCCCACGACATCATCTGCGACCTCTGTCAAAGCTGGGACCTCTCCGACGACTACGTTCTCACCATCAATCTCCGCTCCGACGCCGCTTGGCACGCAACCAATCCCGGCCTTGACCGCAACCTAAACGCCACCGATGTCGCGTTCAGCCTCAACCGCCTCGCCGACCCTACTCTTCCCAACTCCCCGCTCGTCAACACCATCTCTGAAATCCGCGCAACCGACGACCATACCGTTGAAATCCAACTCACACTCCCAGACGCCGAAATCTTCGACAAACTCGCCGACGCGCGAACCGCAATCGTTGCCCCCGAGGCAGTCAACCTGAACGGTGACCTCACCCAAGGACCAACCATCGGCACCGGACCATGGATCCAAACTCTTTTCGAACGCTCCGCTATGCGCTTCGAAGCAAACAGAAACTACTTCATCCCCGAACTCCCCCTCCTCGACGGAATCACCGTCGCCATCATCGAAGATGCCCAGACCCGCACAACATCGCTCCGGACCGGCCAAATCGACCTCATCCAACCCGACGTAACCGACCTAACCGCCGCTGTCGAACGCTTCGACCAGCTCCGCTGGACACGTAGCCACAACCCCGCAGCTGGCATCGAAGTCGCATTCAACACTAGGCGCAGCGAACTCGATCTCCACAACCTCCGCGCCGCCATTCTCTACTCATGGGATCCCAACTCTCTGATCAACAACCTGCACCAAGGCCAGTCATTCATAAGCGCTGGTCTGCCCTTGAACAACCCATCATGGTTGCTGCCTGCTGAGGAAATCGACACCTACTTCAACGATCGCACCAAACTCCTCGAAGTCTTAGACAGCGTCAACCTCCCCAGGGGCATTGCCCTCGAAATCCGAGTCGGACAGTTTGGCGACGATTACATCGAAACCGCAATCTCCCTAGCCACCGCCATCAAATCCCTCGGCTTCGTTGCAACCGTCGAAGCCATCTCAACTCGATCCTTCGCCGAAGACGTATGGATAAACCACGACTACGACATCTACGTCGGCGCTCCTCCACCACAATCCAGTGCGACCTCCACCCTCTTCTCCATCTATCACTCCGCCGCACCCCGCAATGTCACTGGACACGCCACCAAAGAACTCGACCTCCTAATCGAACAACAAACCACGGAGCTAGACCCTTCCACTAGGCACCAACTATTGCTCGATATTCAACGCGAAATTCTCCGTGGAGCCAATATCTTCCGCGCCGCCGCCAACGTCTCCCACTGGCTCTGGTGGTCCCATCTCAACGACGTCGCCCCAAGCACCCACCGCGCCGACTCCTTCTGGCTCACTCGCCTCTGGCTAAGCGACCGAGTCCGCGGCGGATAACCTATGATCCCAGACTCTCAATCGCATCTTCCAAAGTGGCCCAAGCCAAAAGCGCACACTTCACCCGAACTGGAAACCGCGAAACATCCCGCAACGCCACCGCATCACCTAAAACATCCTCATCCACACCATCCAGCACCTGCCCCTGCACCATCATCTGCCTAAACACCCCAGCAATCTCAACGATCTCAGCGCAACTCATACCCCCAACAAGCTCCCCCATAATCGACGACGAAGCCTGAGTAATCGCACAACCCGACCCGATCACACACAGTTCCGTTACCCGGCCACCCTCAACCCTCAACTGCACAGAAACCTCATCCCCGCAAAACGGATTATCAATCGTCGCCTCGGCATCGGGATCACTGATCGGATCACAATTCCGAGGATTCAGGCAATGATCCTCAACTATGTAACGATTGACCTCGTCGAGATGTCCCAATCCGCTACGCATCAATCTCTTCGGTTGTGGAATCTAGCCGCGTTCAACACGAACCCGGTGCGAATATTCTAGCCGTGGATGGCGGAGACAGCTAAGCCGTGCCGATTGTATCCGACGTTTCCTGCAATGCCGGCATCAACTCATCGAGTTTGCCCTCAAGGAACTCCCGCAGGATCTGATCCTCATACTCATCCAGTATCTCGGCTGCGAACCCACGGATAAGCATCGCCTGCGCAGTGTCGTAATCCACACCACGAGACTGCAAGTAAAAGAGCGTGTCCTCATCGACATACCCCGCCGTAGCGCCATGTCCGCACTTCACATCATCCGCGTAGATTTCGAGAGAGGGCTTCGTATCAACCTCCGCCCCATGCGATAACAGCAGATTCAAGTCCTTCTGGTTCGCATCCGTCTTCTGAGCCCCACGCTCAACAGTGATCTTCCCGCTGAAAACCGCACGAGACTGACCTGACAGTATCCCCTTGTAGTACTGGTCACTAGTGCAATGCGGAGCAGCATGAGTAGTGCTGATCTCGTTGTCTTGATGTTGCTGATTGGTGGCCAGATAGACACCATGCAGTATCGACTCGGCATACTCACCTATCAGATGCGTAAAGACATCGTTGCGACCGATATCTGAACCGACGCTGAACGAGGTCGAGCGGTAGTTGGAGCTTGCTTCCTGCAATACTCGAGTTGTGGCAAAGTGATAGGAGTTCTCGCTGTTGTATTGGTAACGGTAGTGTGTCAACTCCGCACCTTCGCCCAATTTGATTTCAACGACAGGCAACGTCATGTGGACGTCTTCCGATAGCGAGACGTAGGATTCGATCAATGTCGCACGGCTACTATCGCCCATTTCAACGGCTATGCGCGGATTATCAACGATTGGCCCGCCAACGGACCCATCGATCACATGGATGATGTGAACTGGTTCCGCATACTCGCGAGCACGGTCGAATTGCAGATAAGAGCCGCCGCGGATCCTCATGAACGCAGTTGCCAACGAAACGAACCCGTTGGATCGGTAATCCGCCAACTTCCCAACCCAATCGCACGCTTGGATCCGAGTCAAGGGAGCATTGCCTGAATTGTGTTCGAGGCTCCCATTTATGAATACGAGGTTAGACCACTCTTCCGGCATGGGAACGAGTTCGGCAATCCGTGCAAGATCTACCTGTGTGTCCCAATCCCCGAATCGAAAACCAATCCGGTCAATCTGTCTGAGATCGGTATATTTCCATAGCTCGTTATCCCGGCGATGGACCGGGAAACCGATACGCTCGAACTCTTCCCAAGCCGCGCGTCTCAAGTCGTGATGCGCATCGAAGCCGCTCATGTAGCCCTCTTGGTGCTCCGCCAAGTGGTGCCAATCATCGCGGTACTGTGTCAGGTGCCGAGCTGTATTCCTCGGGATCCGAGCAACATTTAGGGTCATAGAAGTTCTTGCTACTTCCCGTTTCGCTGAGCGGCGAGATAATCTCGATAACCGTTTTGCTCGACTCGCTCAGCCAACGACGCATCACCTGTCTCGACGATCTTTCCGTCTACAAGTACGTGCACGATATCCGGACGGACGTAGTGTAGCAATCGCTGGTAGTGCGTGACAATGACAAAGCTACGCTCTGGCGAACGCATCCTGTTGACACCATCAGCAACCGCCTGCAACGCATCGATGTCGAGGCCCGAATCGGTCTCGTCCATGATCGCAATCCTTGGATCCAGAACATGCATCTGAAGCATCTCGTTGCGCTTCTTCTCACCGCCGGAGAAGCCTTCGTTCAGCGACCTTTTGATTAGATCCGGGTTGATGCCGATCTCCTCGACCTTTTCGTCGAACAGCTTGGAAAACTGGCGAACCGACATCTTCTTCTCACCATTGGCGTCGTCGATTGCGTCCTTCGCCGCCTTTAGGAACTGCCAAGGTCGAACGCCCGGAACTTCCGACGGATACTGCATCGCTAGGAACATGCCGAGGTGAGCCCGTTCGTCTGGCATCATCTCCACAATGCTCTCTCCATCGACAGTGATGTCGCCTTGGGTGACAGTGTATGCAGATTTGCCCATCAACACGTTTGCAAGCGTGCTTTTGCCACTGCCATTGGGCCCCATGATGGCATGTACTTCACCTGGTTTTACCTGTAGATCGATGCCTTTCAGGATCTCTTCTTCGCTGTCTGTTACGGCCGCGTGCAGGTTTTCAATCTTTAGCATTCGTTCTCTCGCACGATGTATCCATCTTTGATTCGGCTTGGTCTTCTCTGAAAGGCAACCAGTTGAATGCGCGGAAACTCTTATCCCACCGCGCCCTCAAGGCTCACCTTGAGCAACTGGCCCGCCTCGAGCGCGAACTCAAAAGGCAACTCTTTGATGACGTCGCGGCTCCACCCCGTGATGATCATATGATGAGCATCCTCTTCCGAAATGCCGCGTGACATCAGATAAAAAAGTTGTTCGTCGCTCACTTTCGACGTGCTTGCTTCGTGCTCTAATCTCGCGGTTGGGTTGCGTACCTCGATATAAGGGACGGTGTGGGCGCCACATTGATCCCCAACGAGCAACGAGTCGCACTGTGTGTGATTTGTTGCGTTTTCGGCCCTTGGCAAGATCCTGACGCCACCCCGGTAGGTGTTTTCGCCGTGGCCGGCGGATATGCCCTTTGACACGATGGTCGATTTCGTGTTTTTGCCGATGTGGATCATCTTGGTGCCGGTGTCGGCTTGCTGGTAATTATTGGTCAAGGCCACAGAGTAAAATTCACCGACCGAATTGTCGCCCCGCAAAATCACTGACGGGTACTTCCAAGTGATTGCAGAGCCGGTCTCCACCTGCGTCCAAGAGATTTTGGCATCGTTGCCGGTCATACCGCGTTTCGTGACGAAGTTGTAGACGCCGCCTTCTCCGTCTTTTGTGCCTGGATACCAGTTCTGAATCGTCGAGTATTTGATCTCGCCGCGGTCAAGAGCCACGAGTTCAACTACCGCCGCATGTAGTTGACTGGTGCGTCGAATCGGTGCGGTGCATCCTTCCAAGTAGCTCACGTACGCACCTTCATCGGCTACGATTAGAGTTCTTTCAAACTGTCCAGAACCTTCGGTGTTAATGCGGAAATAGGTCATCAACTCAATCGGACATCGAACTCCGGGTGGCACGTAGGCAAACGATCCGTCCGAGAAAACAGCTGAGTTGAGCGCTGCGAAGAAGTTGTCCGTATAGGGAACTACCGAACCGAGGTACTTCTTGACCAACTCGGGATGATTCTGCACAGCCTCCGTGAAGGAACAGAATATGATGCCTCGTTCTTCTAGTTGATCTGCGTAAGTCGTTGCCACTGAGACCGAATCGAAAACGGCATCTACGGCGACACCTGCCAGCCGTTCGCGTTCATGCAATGGGATGCCGAGTTTGTCGAAAGTCTCAAGCATCTCGGGATCGACTTCGTCCAAGCTCTTCGGAGCATCGTCTAGAGATTTGGGTGCTGCGTAGTAATAGATGTCTTGGTAGTCGATTTGTGGATAGCGCAACTTGGCCCAACGAGGCTCGGAATCTTCGCTATGCAACTTGCTCCAATACTCGAAGGCCTTGAGCCGCCATTCGAGCAACCATTCCGGTTCGTTCTTCTTTGAGGAGATTAATTGGACGATGTCTTCATCCAAGCCCTTCGGCGCTAACTCCATCTCGACGTCAGTGGAGAATCCCCATTTGTATCCAGCATCTTCGAGCTTGGATTCACGCGAGATTGTTAGTCTGTCTTGAGTAGTCAACTGGCTTCTCGTTGTCTGCGTTCGATATTTAGGGAGTGCGGAATAAAAAAGGTCGCTGGAAGACCTCGACTCCGATTCGCAATGGCCGTTGCTGACTTTGTCACTACGCCCACGGTCGTCCAGCCTCACCTCTAATTTTACCAATCTCTTCGCCGCCGCCGAAGCGCTCGAAGTTCGCTCGAAACGAGCAGAACCCCAACAAATAGCCGAATCGCGCCCCAATAACTCAATTCCTTACCGAAAATCCCAGTTTTCTCTCATATCAACAGTCTCGCCGCGTCCCGACCTCGTCAGAGGAATGTAAATTGCACTTAAGACACTGGTTAGATTGGCTTACGATTTTGGATGTAATGTTCCCTCAGATCAAACAAAGACTCGCTCGCTCGCTGGTGCCGACAAGCAGCTCAGATACGCGCTCGGAACGGACGGACATTGAACAAGCCCTCGCTTCGCGAAAGGAACTCGACCGAAGGATAGTTGATGCGGTCTTGAAGATTCCCAGGGAAGAATTCGTTCCAGCCCAAGACCGTGATCGCGCTCAAGAAGACCGCGCTTTATCAATCGGCAATGGTCAAACCATCTCGCAACCAAGCCTCGTTGCTCACATGGTCTCGAACTTGCGGTTGACCAAAAACGACAACCGGGTTTTAGATGTCGGATGCGGTTCGGGCTACCAAGCGGCCATACTCTCCTCCTTAACTCAAGAAGTCATAACCGTTGAACGAATTCGGGCACTCGCGGATGCAGCACGTTCGCGGTTGGTTCGTCTAGGCTATGTCAACGTCCAAGTGATTGATGCGTCCGAGGACTACTTGGGCTATCCCGAAGCCGGTCCGTACGATGCCATCATCGTGGGAGCCGCCGTTCCCAAGGTGCCTGAGTCGCTGATTGCGCAACTGAAGACTGGCGGACGCATGGTGATTCCTGTCGGTCAGATCAGAAAGCAACGCGTTGCTACAGTCGTAAAGTGCTCCAACGGCATCAAGGTGAACTACGGGATCGACTGCGTGTTTGTGCCGCTAATAGGACCTGAGGCGTGGTAACTATTCAGGTCTAGCCATCGTTGAGGTAATGCAGAATAGAAGCGATCGGAGATCCCACTTGAGAGCGATGACCTCCACCGAATTCGAAGCAGTAATCGGGTTAGAAACCCACGTCCAGCTCAACACGAAGAGCAAGATGTTTTCGTGGTCGGGAGCAGAATATCAACAGGCGTCGCCGAATATGCTGGTTGACCCTGTTTCAATGGCTCTTCCCGGCACATTGCCCGTTGTCAACAAGAGAGCTGTCGAATCCGCAATCGCTATCGGTCTTGCCCTTAACTGCGAAATCGCTGAAATCACCAAGTTCGATCGCAAACAGTACACCTACCCCGATTTGATGAAGGGCTACCAGATCTCTCAGTACGACGAACCGATCTGTACCGACGGTTGGCTCGATTTACCGACCGATGAGCCGCGGCGTGTGGGTATCAACCGGGTCCACATGGAAGAAGATGTTGCGAGGCTTATCCACGTCGATTCGCCTACTGGTGGCGTCATGCATTCTCTTCTGGACATCAATCGTTCGGGAGTGCCTCTGATGGAAATCGTCACTGAACCCGACATGCGAACCTCAAAGCAAGTCGAGGCATACATCACTGCGTTGCAGGCGATAATACGCTACCTCGGTGTCGGGACTGCGAATATGGAAGAAGGTTCATTTCGCTGTGACGCCAACATTAGCGTCCGACCAATTGGGTCAAGAGAATTCGGTGAAAAAGTAGAAGTCAAGAACATGAACCGGGTAAGGGCGGTGTGCGAAGCAGTGGAATACGAAATCAAACGTCAGGTTGCGGCCATAAAACGTGGGGAACGGATTGAGCAAGAGACCCGTGGTTGGATGGATGGTGAAAAAGTGACCGTCACACAACGGTCCAAAGAAGACGCCCACGATTATCGGTATTTTCCAGAACCAGACATCCCACCTATCCACATCGGCCGAGACTGGGTGACCAAAATCAAATCCGGGATGCCAGAGCTGCCGTTGGCAAAAAAGCATCGCTTCATGACAGATTGGGGATTATCCGATTATGATGCTTCGCTTCTGGTCGACCAGCGGTCGTCAGCCGAATACTTCGAGAAGGTGATGCTTAGCGTCGCGGATCAATCGAGGAACGATCAAGCGGACTTCGCCAAGGAGACCGCGAATTGGTTGAACGGGGAAATGGCCAGGATGATGCATGAAGCTGACGTGCGTGCTATGGGCGAAACGCTAGTCGATCCTGCATCTTTAGCGGTTCTAGTCAGGAAGTTTCAGCAACGCGAGATCAATAACAACTCCGCGAAACGCGTCTTCGCTGAGATGTTCGAAAATGGAGCAGACCCCGAGGAAGTCATCCAGCGAATGGGATTGGCTGCGGTAGGCGATGTTGATGAGTTGACACCCATCATCCAAGAAGTTCTGGCGAACAACGAGGCTGCAGTTGCCGACTACCTATCAGGCAAAACGACCGCGATCCGGTTCTTAATGGGGCAAGTGATGAAAGCCACTCGCGGTAGAGCGGATGCACAAGCTGTAATGGGGCTATTGGAGCATGCGATGAGCGACCGATGAGTCATCGCTACTCTGAATTAACCTAATAGACATGTGGTTCCAGATAACGCTCCTCATTCTTGCCGTGGTGCTCATCGTCGTTCTGCTTTTGCAGGCACGCGGCAACAATCCCTCAGTGTTCGGTCAGGCCGAGAGCACGTTCCATGTCCGTCGAGGCGTAGAAAAGTTGCTTTTCAGAGCAACAATTGTCCTGACGTTGATTTTCGTCGCAGTCGCGATCGCTAACGTTAGGTTCAGTTGAACGTCGGTTAGATACTACCTAGGTTCGGCGCCATGTCGTTCCTTGTGTGGTGTCGGATATCTCGATACCCATCGACATCAATTGGTCACGAATCCCGTCGGCGGTTTCAAAGTCCCGTTTCTGACGGGCATTTTGACGTTCGGCAATCAATTCATCGATCTTCCCATCGCCCGCTTCGCCTCCGTGCCGCGGTTCATCCAGAGTCATTCCCAACACACCAACCAATTCCCGCAACATTGCCTGCCCGTCAGCAATGTTTGAGCCGTCCGATTGAGCAGTGAATATCTCTCTTGCCAGATCGAATATCGTGGCCAAAGCGCGGGGAGTGTTCAAATCATCGTCCATTGCTACGACGAAACGTTGCTTGATATGTTCGGCATCGTAGCGGTCTCCGCTGTCCTCCCCAGTATTGACTGCGTTAGCCGCCTGTCGCAATCGTCTCACAGCACGTTCAGCAGCGATCAAGTTTTCAGCGTCGTAAGTCGCCGGGCTTCGGTAGTGACTCTGAAAAATCCATAATCTGATCGCATCTGGAGTATGCGATTTGAGCGCGTCTCGGACCGTGACGAAGTTTCCGAGAGACTTCGACATCTTTTCGTCACCGGCCATACGGAGCAGCCCGTTGTGTACCCAAAAACGAGCAAAAGGTACAACACCAGTCGCAGATTCGGATTGCGCTACTTCATTCTCGTGATGTGGGAAAACCAGATCCAAACCGCCGCCATGAATGTCAATCTGGTCGCCAAGATATCGTCGCGCCATCGCGCTGCATTCGATGTGCCAACCAGGTCTTCCAGGGCCCCACGGGCTTTCCCAAGCCGGTTCTCCCGGTTTCCAAGCTTTCCAGAGCGCAAAATCTTCAGGATTTTCCTTAAGCAAGTCAGGTTCTAATCTCGCTAACTCATCCATACGGTCGGCAGTCCGGCCGCTCAACTTGCCGTAGTCTTCATCCCGGCGCACTCGAAAATAGACCGAACCACCGGCTTCGTAGGCAGCTCCGGAATCGACCAATTTCCCTATCAATTCGATAATCGGATCGATCTCTTCGGTAACGCGAGGATGCACGTCTGCTGGCTGCACGTTTAAACCGTCCATGGCTTCAAGGAACGAGTTGATATGTTCCTGTGTCAGATCGAACCAATCTATCCCCATCTCGGCCGCACGATCAATGATCTTGTCATCCACGTCCGTGAAATTCTGTACACGCTTGACGTTGATTCCCCGATATTCCATGTACGACTGCAGCAACTCGAAAATTACCGTCGACAACCCGTGGCCAAGATGCGGTTCGTCGTAAGTGGTTGGTCCGCAAACATACATCCGCACGGGATCCGAAATCTGCTTGAAGTCTTCTTTTTGTCGGGTTAGAGTGTTGTAAAGTTGCATGTCCCGTGGTGTCCGAAATGCTGAAGTTTTTCAGCCGAGTTCAGTGGCAGGTATTGAGAATACTACGTCGGGTACGGGTTAGCTAACCAACGTGACAATAGCTTGGGCGGCGATGCCCTCTCCTTGGCCTATTGCTCCAACTTCATCCGTCGATGTGATCTTCACATTCACCTGCTCTGTGGTCACAGATAACGCGTTGGAGATCTGCGATTCAAAAGCTTTTACGTGTGCTGCCAATCGAGGTTTTTGAGCAATCACAGTAGCGTCAACGTGGCTTATCTCCCAACCGTGATCAGAGGCTTTGGTGACCGCGAATTTGATAAACACCTCGCTATCAGCGCCAGCGTAAATTGGATCGTTGGAAGGAAAGTTGCTACCCAAATCTCCGAGACCCGCTGCACCGAGTACCGCGCTTGCTATCGCGTGAAAAAGTACGTCGCCGTCGGAATGTCCTTTGAGGTGCATATCAAATTCGATGTCAGTACCACCAAGCCTCAACGGACCACCATCAACCAACCTATGTCCGTCGAAGCCGATCCCAAATCGATACGCGGATCCAGGCGCTCGTCCCAATGCAATTGCGTTTGCTATCGGGATGTCAGATTGAGTGGTGATTTTGATGTTCTCGTTTGACCCTTCGAAGGTTCCCACCAATCCTCCCGCTTTTTCAACCATCGATGCATCGTCAGTGACGTCTTGCGAGATGATTTCGTGTGCGGTTTGAAGGATCTCGGTTCGGAATACCTGAGGTGTTTGCACCGAATATATCTTCTCACGATCAGGAGTTTCGACGACCAAGCCGTGCTCGACCCGCTTGATCGTATCTTTCATCGGGACGATTGGGATTGCTGCACCAATACGGTTTGCTACTTTGAGCCCTCTCTCCAACAATGTCGCATCAACGAACGGTCGCGCCGCGTCGTGAACTGCCACGAATTCCGTTGGGTCGCAAACACAGTGCAGTTCCTCAATTCCTCTACGAACTGAATCTTGCCGCCTCTCCCCTCCCGCAACCACACGAACGGGCTTAGAGAATCCAGAACTGGCTATGACATCCTGGAATTCGTTGACTCGCGAAGGTTGGGTTACAACGACAACGTTGCGAACCAGCTTACAGTCTTCGAGAGCTTCCAGAGAATGGCTGATCACAGGCCGACCATCGATCGGCAGCATGAGTTTGTCGACTCCCCGCATCCGACTTGATTGGCCTGCAGCTACGAGCACAACCGACATTTCACCAACGCCACTTGGTGCATCAGTTTCGATTTTGTCGGACGTCTTCACAGATGTGTTTCGAGGAATCTTCTTTGCGTCTGTGCGATACGAACCGAAGTAATTCAGCGTCTAGCCAAAGGGCAGATTCAGTTCGTAAATATCCACTACCCATTCGATTCCCCATCGACACGTGTAGGCCATTATCGTCAATCTGATCAGCTTCCCAGCAAACACATAAATCAAGAACTTCCTGTACGGATATTCGAGCGCACCCGCTGCGATTCCCGCAAGGTCAAAGAATGGGGTTGGTATCGCCGAGACGAGGAAAAGTGTGGCCCCACCATTCCGTTCCATCAGACCATGGATCCTAGGGTACCAACGCAGTTTCATGGCTGCGTTATGACCCGCATATCCAGCTAGGTATGCGGTGGTTTCTCCCAAGGTTGCGCCAGCAGCTCCGACTAACCCTATCAAGATCGGATGTAGGCCAAGAGATGGTTCGGCGGCGACACATGCCGCTAGAACACCCGGCAATGGGAGGATGATCGTGGCGGCACCGATGAGATTCAGGTAAAAGGTCGCAAGGTATCCTACGTCCGTGATGTGGAGAAAACCGCCCCACCATAACCAGATGCCCAGAGCCGTGGAACCCAATACCAGGGTCCAAATCGCAGATTGGACACACCTAGGATGTGTAGCTAAAGACCGAAGTGTGGAATTTCCTAAATTATCGGCAGAAGAGCGGTATCGGTTTCCGCTTCGTACGACTTTGTCGTCAGGGTTGAGTTCGTCTTCTGTCGATATCACACCAAGGTGACCTGACCCGATGTTAGTTAAGGTTCAGTTCGGTTCAAGTCATACCCCAATTTTAATCCTAGCGCCTGTTCAGCTGGCTGCCAAGGAGGGTTCTGAAATTGACGATTCGTCAGATTTCAGCACCGCGTCGAACATAATCTCATCATCTGATACATCCACTACCACATGAGAACCGGCGGTGAACTTCTCCTTAAGAAGCGATAGCGCCAACGGCGATTCGATGTATCGCTGTATCGCCCTTGCCATAGGTCGAGCGCCCATCCACGTGTCATATCCCCGCTCGGCTATCCAGTTCCTCGCTTCTTCGGTGAGTTCGATCGTGACGTGACGATCCTCTAAACGTCGCTCGACTTGATCGATGAACTTCAGCACGATTCGATCTATTTCGCTTCGCCCCAAGGCATCGAACACGATTATGTCGTCGATGCGATTTAGAAATTCAGGTGTGAAGCGCGATCGCAAAGCCTGTTCGTGGCGTTCGGTCAGTCCTGGAGCATCGAATGTGTTTCGATGACCATCATCAGATCCAGTTGCGAAACCAATGCCCCTGGTATTCCGGTCTGCGGTTCCCAGATTGCTAGTCATGATGATGATGGTGTTGGTGAAATCGACGGTTCGTCCGTGACTATCTGTCAATCTGCCGTCATCGAATATCTGAAGCATACTGTCGTAGATGCTCGGATGCGCCTTCTCGATTTCATCCAGCAAAATCACCGAGTAAGGACGGCGTCGCACAGCCTCAGTTAGCTGACCGGCATCGTCGTAACCGATGTACCCGGGTGGTGCTCCAATCATGCGGGATATCGAGTGTCGCTCCTCGTATTCCGACATGTCAAGGCGAATCATGTGGCTCGGGTCGTCGAACATAAACTCGGCTAGCGCCTTGGCGAGTTCGGTCTTGCCGACGCCAGTTGGCCCCATGAAAAGGAACACACCCGTCGGTCGGGTCACGTCCTTCAAGCCCATCCTACCCCGACGAACGGCATCTGCCAGCGTTTGGACGGCTCTGTCTTGGCCGATTACTCGATCATGGAGCCGATCTTCCAGCTTCAATAGCTTTTTGACTTCCTCCTCAACCAGTTGATCAAGGGGGACGCCTATACGTTCCGAAATGAGGGAAGCTATGTCTTCCTCATTGATGACAAGAGGTTGTGCATCGCTCACACTATTTTCATGGTTTACGGTGACAACTTGGGCGCGCTCGATTCTTGCTTTTGCTGCGGATTCGTCTATCAGGTCCACAGCCTTATCGGGGAGTTGCCTATCCGTGATGTATCGATCGCTCAATCGTACTGCGGCGATCAACGCCGCGTCGGTCAGTTCGACGTTATGGTGAGTCTCGTAATTCTTCCTAAGGGATTTAAGCATGTCAACAGCAGAATCTTCGTCGGGTTCCTCTACCCAGATCGGAGTAAACCGTCTCTCAAGAGCGGAATCTTTTTCGATGAATCGCCGGTATTCCTCCGGTGTTGTAGCGCCAACTACCTGAAGTTCGCCTCGTGCAAGTGCTGGTTTCATCATGTTTGCTGCGTCAAGAGAACCTTCGCTTCCTGTTCCTGCGCCAACAACCGAGTGGAGTTCGTCCACAAAAAGAATGATCTTCCCCGCAGATGCTTGCACCTCATCTATCACCGATTTCAAACGTTCTTCAAACTCGCCACGGAATTTCGCCCCAGCCAAAAGCACTCCAATACTGAGAGCCAAGACACGTTTTCCCGCCAGCATCGACGGCACATCGTCGCCTACCAGCATCTGAGCCAGACCCTCAACGATCGCAGTCTTTCCCACACCTGCGTCGCCTATCAAAACAGGGTTGTTTTTCGTCCGGCGCGTGAGAGTTTGCATCACCCGACGGATTTCATAGTCACGGCCGACGATCGGATCGAGTTTCCCTTCACCTGCGAGTCGCGTGAGGTCTGTAGTGTATTTCTGCAACACGCCGTAGGATTGCTCAGCATCAGGAGATGTGACCCTCGCAGCACCGCGAACTTGGTGAACAGCCACGTACACGCGATCAGCAGTGACCCCATGTTTCGTTAACACCTTCGCCAAATCGCCGTCTGCCTCTTCAACGATCGCGATAAACAGGTGATCCATACTCACCAGATCATCGCGAAACGTTTTTCGCTGAATCGTTTGGGCTTTGCTGATGGCGTTCTGCGCTCGGGGCGTAATGTAAATCTGCTGTTGACGCCCACGCGATTGTCCCATGCCGGTTGGTTTGGCATCCAACAGACGCAACAAGTCAGTCCTTAATTCCTCGGTGTCCACCTCTAGGGTGCCGAGGATCTGGCTAACCGGGCTATCCGACGCGTCGGTCATGACGAAAAGAATGTGCTCCACATCGAGTTGCGCGTTTCTTCGCTGCATCATCATCCGAACAGCAGCATCTATCGCCGCTCTGGTTCCGTGGGTCAAGTTTTCAGGTGAGATCGTCATCGGACTCTTTACCGCATTCCATAGTAGGAGTGCTTCGTCTTGAAATATGTATTGACGTGTGCCATAACATTCATTGTAACATTTCAATCATGTTTCTTGATATAGAGTGTATCTAGTTGTGTCTGTGTCTTAATTCCAGCCATGATCAACCGTACTGTCTGGCATCAAGTGTTAGTCACATGACATCGATGGTTTCTTGGCTCCGAGTCTTTCTAAAAGACGATGGAACAGCGAAACCTGAATTTGACATACAGTATCATCGAGACACACGTCATGCCCGCCCTAAAGGAACGCATCGAGACACCGGCGTTTTTCGCTCGTTACCAACTTATGATCGGCGATGCATTGCGCGAAGAATTGGCGGCAAGCGAGTCACGACTCGCAGTGACTCATCGGTATCACATGGGTTGGGCCGACAAAAACGGCCACGATATTTCAGCGACAGAAGGCAAGCGGCTGCGACCCACTATTGCGATGCTGGGTGCCGACGCAGTCGGTGGCGAAATTCATCTCGTTCTGCCGGCGGCTATCGCTCTCGAATACATCCACAATTTCTCGCTGATCCACGACGACATCGAGGACAGAGATCGATTCAGACATCATCGCCCGACCATCTGGGTAGTATGGGGTGAATCTACAGCAATCGTTTCGGGCAACTCAATGTTGAAAATTGCGGATCATGCCGCCCGAGCTCTTCTTGATCTTGGCGTTGAGTTACCCACTGCGATCCGGGCACAGCGGTTAATTGTCGAAGCGTATTTGTTGATGATCGAAGGCCAATTTCTGGACATTTCATTCGAAGCCCGTGACGACGTCACGGTCGACGAGTACCTGTTCATGATTGAACGAAAAACAGGCGCATTGATTGAAGCCAGTCTGCACGTCGGAGGATTGGTTGGAGCGAACGGTAAATCTCACGTCCAAGCTGCAACTGGATTGCGGAGACTAGGTTACGAATTTGGTCGATTGTTTCAGGTTCGAGACGACATCCTAGGCGTGTGGGGCGACGACGAGACAGGGAAACCGGTGGGGGGAGACATCCTCAACAGGAAAAAATCGCTCCCTGCGATACACGCACTCAGCAACGCCACCGGTGCTGCTGCCAAAACGATACTTGCGATTTATCGAAAACCCGAATTGACTGATCGTGACTTGCAATCCGTCTTGGAAATCATGGACGCGTTAGGCACTTATGACTTCTGCAACTCGATTTCTGAACGGCACTGGTCAACTGCGGAGACTATCATCGACGGGTTGGAATTCGATCTCAGCATTGAAGGCGACTTCCGTGAGCTTGGTGAGTTTTTGGTCGAACGTAATTCTTGAGCGACATCTCCGGATTCAACGCACCTGAAGAGATGGACGCTACGACACATTTCGCTACGAGAGCACCCGATGTAGATGCCGCTTATGAATTCTGCAGGAATTTAGTTGCCTCCAGCTACGAGAATTTCAACATCGGCAGCAGGTTCATCAGGTCGAGTTTGAGACCCCATTTTTATGCTGTATACGCGTTTTGCCGACTTGTCGACGACCTCGGAGATGAAGCAGTCGAGAACCGTATCGAGTTACTGGATCGGTGGGAAGATGAGTTGATGCATTGTTACCGAGGTACACCGAATCTCGTATGGTTCCAAGCGTTAAAGCAAACCATCGAAGAATTCAACATTCCCCCAGAGCCATTCCTGCGACTCATCGAAGCGAACCGAAGGGACCAACGGCAAACTCGATACGATGACTTTGACGCGCTGGTTGATTACTGCACCTACTCCGCTACCCCTGTCGGCCATCTAGTTCTTTACCTTTACGGGTACTTCTCCGACCAAATGGCAGCGTTATCGGACCACACATGCATCGCATTGCAGCTCGCGAACTTCTGGCAGGATGTCTCGCGCGATTTTCAAAAAGGTCGCATATACATCCCGCAATCAGATCTTATGGACTTCGGCGTCAGTGGCAAGACCATCGAGAAGGGAGAAGCTACGGAGACATTCCGGGAAATGATGAGGTTCGAAGTCGATCGCACTCGAAACTTGTTCCGTGCTGGCTACTCGCTTTTAGAGCATCTCGAAAGCGATTTCCGTTTGGAGTTCGCAGCCATCACTGCCGGTGGCCTTGCAGTCTTGGACGCGATCGAGAAACTTGACTACGACACGCTGAGCAATCGCCCCACTGTGTCAAACTCGAAAAAGATAAGCATCATGCTGAGGATCATCGCCCGCAAGATGTTTGGGCTTTCACTAGTTTCTGACAAGTCCTTCGTGAGCGTCGCATATCGTTAAATTGCGACCGCGCAAGAGAGGTCACATCTGATTATCGTGGATGATCGAATCGAAAATGCATACGGCGAATGTGCCAAGTTAACTCGTACGGCGAGTTCAAACTTCTACTTGGCGTTTCTTGCTCTTCCCCGAGAGTTGCGGCGTGCGATATACGCCTCGTATGCATTTTGTCGCCTTTGTGACGACATCGTTGACGAACCGAAACAAGGGGTTGACCCCAATGCCGAACTGGATTTAGTTCAAGGAGCACTGGACGGCCCCAACCAAACGATGTTTCAGGACGATCCGATCTTCATCGCTCTCGAACACGCGATAAACCGATTTGGGCTGGACCGGCAGTATTTCATTGACGTGATCGATGGTTGTCGTATGGACGTCCGAATAGATCGTTACGAAACGTTCGATGATCTTGTTGAGTACTGCCGACGAGTGGCAAGCGCGGTGGGGATCATCTGCATCAGCATATTCGGATATTCGTGCCCCAAGGCCGTCAAGTACGCGAATGACCTAGGCGTAGCGTTCCAACTCACGAATATCCTGCGCGACATCCGTGAAGACTACGACAACGGTCGGGTTTACCTGCCGCAAAGTGAACTACGGGAATTCGGCGTCTCCGAGTACGAATTCGCCTACGAATCTCAAAGCACGAATTTCAACAATCTTATGGAGTTCCAAATCGACCGAGCTCGCAGTTACTACACAAGCGGGGCAAGGGTTTTGCCGACGGTGACACGCGGACGACAGTGTCTTGAACTCATGAACGGTTTCTATTCGAAGATCCTCGACAAGATCGCATCAAGCGAGGCCGACGTCCTGACACAACGCGTAAGCTTGTCATCGACGGAGAAACTGTCCGTCGTCCTAGGCGTCGCTTGGCGAAGTGCATTGCATTCAGTCAGTCGGTAACCCCCGCGGAATCGGTGTTGGTCGAGAGAGAAGTCATCATCCTTGGCGGAGGACTCGCCGGGATCTCGACAGCAGTCAATCTGCTGAAGCATGGAATTAAAGCAACGCTCGTCGAACAGCGACCGTTTCTCGGTGGTCGAGCCTTTTCATTCCGAGACCGCTTCAGTGGCGAGGAGATCGACAACGGACAACACGTCATATTGGGCGTATGCAACGAATTCCTGCAACTCCTGAGCGACTTAGGTACCCGAAATGAGATCGAATTGGGGGGCTCACTAGACGTGCCAGTTGCATTCAAAGGCAAAGTCACGAATCTAAGGGCCAATCGCTTCTTCGGAAACGCATTTGCGTTGGTTCGATACTCTCATCTCAGCATTTCCGACAGGATTTCTGTAGCGCGTCTTCTAGTAAAGCTCAAGCTCCATCTCGTTGATACAAATCAGAGCATCGACGCCAGTGCAGTCTCGTTTGCTGAATGGCTTTCATTTCAAGGTCAATCCCAAGCAGCTATCGAACGATTTTGGTCGCTGTTTATCCTTCCAGTATTCAATTGTCATGTCGATGAGGTAGCGGCTGAAGACGCGATTGAGTTCACGCGAATCGCGCTGTTGGGTAGTGCCAGAGAAACTGCGATTGGCTACCCGCGGACCGACCTGTCTTCACTCATAGGCACACCAGCTTCACAATTCATGCGGGAAAACGGCATCGAAGTGAAGATGGGCGCTCGTGTGTCATCGATCTCGAAATCCAAATCAGGAGTTTTTGAAGTCGCGTTATCGAGTGGCGAAAAGCTACGTTGCAGGAACGTAGTATCTGCGCTCAATCCCAAATCTATCGCCAGCGTACTACCAACATCGGACAAGAGTCTCGCAGCAATGAAAACTGCATTGACGAGTTTCGAGTACTCCCCTATCGTGGCCGTTCATCTTTGGTATGAAAAACCTGTGATGGTCGAACGCGTATTGGCTTTCGTTGATCTTGGCCTCCAATGGGTCTTCAATGACTCGGCGCTCCGAAACACGTCTAATAATTCGACTCAGCACATCGTGATCTCGCTGAGCGGTGCCGACGAATGGGCTATGCTCACCAAGACTGACGTTTTGCATCGCATCACTTCCTCGATGCGAGTAGCTTTCCCACTGGCAAACACCGTTGACATCGTCAACTCCACCGTTGTGAAAACGCTTGATGCAACCATCAAGATCAAACCTGGATCGCGTCGACTCCGCTTCCTTCAGAACACCGATGTGTCGGGCTTTTATTTTGCGGGTGATTGGACCGACACTGGTTTACCTGCGACAATGGAGGGAGCAGTTCTCAGCGGAAAAACCGTTGCGGATTTAGTGGTTCGTCGTCTCTAGGATCATCGCGCCGATTGAATGACCGAAATTGGCTGAAAAGGTACGGTTTATAATCGGAAACTAGCAGCTTCCTCATCTGTAGCTCCGTCTAAGTACCCAAAACGTCTTGAAAATCCACGAATTCGATGCCATCGACCGCAAGTTGATGAACATCTTGCAGTCTGATTTTCCGTTGGTACACGAACCTTTTCAGGCCATAGGCGACCAATGCGGCATCTCAGAATCCAGTGTTCTGTCGCGCATTCGGGAATTAAAGCGTAAAAACGTTGTGCGTCAGATCGGTGCGATCTTCGACACACGGCGCTTAGGCTATTCTTCCACCCTTGTGGCGATGCGCTTTGCAGACGACCATCTAGATGTCGGTGCGCAGATATTGAACGCTCATCCAGGCATCAGTCACAACTACGCGCGAGACGGTGATTTCAACCTTTGGTTCACTTTAGCGCTTCCTCCAGGCAAGGAAATAGAACACGAGGTCGATAAATTGATCCGCCTTTCCGGTGCAGAAACGGCGCGGATCTTGCCGACAATAAGGTTTTTCAAAATAGGCGTGAACTTCGATATGGTCAATAACGTCTCGAACGCCAAAAACTACTTCGTGCCCGACGCACAGTACACGAACGGAATCGGCAACGGAGACACGACTAAGAACGTCCCGACAGTGGATCCTGATCTAACTGAGTCAGATGTCGCTTTCGTTCGAGAATTTCAAGAGGATCTGCCACTGGAATCTCGACCTTTCGATGAGATGGCAGACCAGCTTCGTTTGACGGTTGACCAACTCTTTACCAAAGCTGCGGAAATGATCACTCGACGCCTTATGCGGCGTTACGCGGCAGTCCTCCATCACCGTCGCGCTGGATTTTCGGCAAACGCCATGGCGGTGTGGAACGTTCCAGAGGACCGATCTGCAGAAGTCGGCATGACAATGGCGAAACATCCGGCGGTCACACACTGTTACGAGCGCCCACGTTACGAAGACTGGAGATTTTCGCATTTCACGATGATTCACGCTGTTACGCGGGGTGAGTGCGAGGATATCGCATCAAAGATCTCAGACGAAACTGATATCGAGGACTACCAACTCCTCTACAGTCATCGAGAGTACAAGAAGACGCGTGTACGCTACTTCGTTGACGACAACATCGATGTCGAACGCGCCGCGGTTGCAACCATCGGTTAGTTAGAATGCCTCAGTACTACGGGATTTTCGTTGACGTCAAAGGACGACGATGCTTGGTTTTCGGCGGCGACCCTCACGAAGGCGAGCGCAAGGTCCACTATCTACTCGAATGCGGAGCCGATGTCACGCTCGTCAGTCCACCGGAAGAGACCTCTGACAATCTAATGGCGTTGGCCGATTCGGGTGAGATCGAATGGGTTCGGCGCAGATACAATGTTGGAGATCTTGCCGGAGCATGGATCGTTATCGTGGCTGATACTTCAGACTCTGAGACGAACCAAGCGATTTCGCGCGAAGCCGCAGAACGCAACGTACTGCTGAATGTCATGGATGTTACGCATCTGTGCACCTTCATCGCACCAGCGTTAATCCAACGCGAAGACGTTACAGTCGCGGTTTCCACTGCAGGAACTAGCCCTGCTTTGGCTCGCCGGCTCCGAGAGCGGATCTCGGATAACGAGTATTGCCGTTGCCTGCAGTGGGCAGATATGGGTCCTTTGCTCGCCGATGTGAGAAAAGACGTGCGTTCGCGTAGTTTACCTGTCACGCCTGATGATTGGGCCGAATCGATCACAGAAAGAATGCTCACGGCCTTTCAAGAAGGGGATGCTGACCTAGCTCGGGAGATGTTGGTCGACGCGCTTGAAGAACGGGCAGCACACAACTCTCAGGCTTAAAATGCCTAGACATGGCAAGTGCGTCCCGCAAGATCGTTTTGGGTTGCCGAGATAGCGTTTTAGCCATTGCCCAAACCAACGAAGTCGCCGAGGCGTTGAAAAAACGCTTCGATGACGTTGTTATCGAACTCTTGACAATAAAAACCGGTGGCGACCTTCAACGCGATGTTCCAGTCACTCAAATAGGTGTGGGAGTTTTCGTCAAGGAGATCGAATCTGCGCTTTCCGCCGGCGAAATCGACATCGCAGTCCACAGTCTCAAGGATCTGCCTACTACGTTGACGGATGGCTTGGTGATTTCTGGTGTGCCCTATCGCGAAGACCCGCGCGATGCGGTAATCAGCAAAACGAAAAGCGGATTAAATGAGATATCCGCAGGATCGATCGTAGCGACTGGGAGTGCGCGCCGTCGCGCCTTAATCGCATCTGAAAGGAATGATCTGATTCTTAAACCAATTAGAGGGAACGTGACAACTCGGTTGGCGATGCTGGACGACGAAAATTCTGTCATCGATGCTCTCATCTTGGCCGCGGCAGGATTAAAGCGAATAAAAGTGGCCGATCGTATATCTGAATATCTCAGTTGCATGTCTTTCGTTTCTGCGCCCGGGCAAGGGGCCTTGGCTTTGCAGACGAGAGTTGATGACGAAAACGCGGGCGCGACATGTGCTGCAATCGAAGACGCAACAACCCGCCTTTGCATTGAGACCGAGCGTGCGTTCATGAACGAAATCGGCGGGGGATGTAGTGCACCAATTGGCGCGCACGCGCGAATTGACGGAGACGTCATCACGCTTGCGGTTTTCGTTTCCGAACCTTCGGGCGCGAATTTCGTTCGCCATCGTGCATCAGCTTCTGCAAGTGAAGGCATCGAACTCGGGAAACGTGTCGCAGACCACATCATCCAACAAGGCGCGTTGGAATTCCTCCCACAATCAACCGCCGTTGCGGTCTCATAATGTCTAGTATCGGAACGGTCCGGTTAGTCGGCGCTGGGCCCGGCGATCCGGGGCTCATCACCGTCAGGGGACTTGAGGCATTGCGCAACGCGGACGTAGTGGTATATGACCGCCTGTCGCCAGCCAGCTTGTTGACTCGAGCCGATGCAGATGCCGAGTTGATTTCAGCCGCGAAGTCGCCTGGTTCTGCTGCGCTGACGCAAGCAGAAATCAACGAATTGTTGATTGATCGTGCTCGCCATGGTCACAAAGTTTGTCGGCTAAAAGGAGGGGACCCGTTCGTGTTCGGCAGAGGCGGCGAAGAAGCCGCGGCTCTGCGCGATGCGGGAGTGCCATTTGAAGTAATACCGGGTGTTACGTCGGCGATTGGCGCGGCCGCGTACGCTGGTATTCCCGTTACCCATCGAGGAATTGCCTCTTCAGTGACCATCGTCACGGGCAGCGAGTACCCAAGGGCAAAAAGGATGAGCGTTGATTGGGGCGGCATTGCTCAGACCAACGGCACGATTGTGGTGTTGATGGGTGCAACCAAGATCGGAGAGATTGCGAACGTTTTGATTGCGAACGGTAGATCCGACGAGGAGCCGGCTGCGGCGATCCGCCATGGGACTTCACCTGCTCAAATCACCGTTGTAGGCACATTGGCGAACATTGAATCTCGAGTAGTTGAGGCAGGATTAACTGCCCCATTAGCATTAGTAATTGGTGACGTAGTGAAAATGAGGGATCGTATCTCCTGGTTCGATACTCTCCCCTTGTTTGGCAAACGTGCGTTGGTAACACGGGCCAGAAGCCAAGCTAGCAGGTTGGCTGGTGGGTTGTCAGCACTGGGCGCGGAAGTTGTTGAGTGTCCGGTCATCAAGTCGGTACCTCTTGATGACATTTCGGAACTCGATTCAGTCTTGTTAGGCCTAAATAGGTTCGATTGGGTCGCATTTGCAAGTCCAAACGGCGTAAATCAAGTCTTTGATCGTATGCAGAACCTTCGAAAGGACGCCCGAACATTTTCGGCCAACTTGATCGCGGCGGTAGGCCCTGCCACCGTAGAGGCCTTGAAGTCGCAAGGTATCGTGGCCGATTTGATCCCCGATACCTTTTCTGCTGAGGGTTTGGTCGCTGCGTTTCGATCTATTGAGGTAACTCCCAAGTCTGCAGTGGTGTTCCGGTCAGATATAGGTCGCGAAACATTGCCGAGAGGTTTGAGGCAACTCGGCACAAAAGTGACCGAGGTAGCAGCGTATCGAACCATGGCAGCTGAGGATTCAGCACAAATCGCGTTTCAGGCATTCGAGGAAGGTGTCGACGTGACGACCTTCACAAGCTCCTCAACTGTTCGGAATCTCGTAGGTCTCCTTGACGGAGATGTAACCGGAATTAACAACAGTTATGTAGCCTGCATGGGACCGGTTACTGCGCAAACTGCGAATGAATCCGGGATCCGAGTGGACCTAATCCCTGAAGAGCAATCGATCCCGGCGATGATATCGGCGGTTGCCAAGCACTACACTCGCGGCGATTGAACCGAGATGCTATTTAACACAACACCTGAATTCCGACGTCTTCGCCCGCTCAGGTCAACCTCCGCTGAGCGTGAACGGAACTCTGAAACACGGCTCGTTGGGACAGAGTTCGTGTATCCCATGTTCGTAGTAAACGGTAAAAAACGTCGAGAACCGGTACCTTCAATGCCGGGAATCGATCGAGTGTCAGTAGACGAGGCGATGCGTGAGGTTGAACAAGCGATGCTAGTTGGTGTCACTAGATTCTTGTTTTTCGGGATTCCGGATGAAAAAGACGTCGTCGGCACACGAGCTTGGGCTTCGGACGAAGCTGTGCAATGCATGGTTACCGAGTTGGACACCCGCTTTCCCGAAGCACAGACCATAACTGACGTATGTATGTGTGAGTACACCTCTCATGGACACTGCGGGAAATTGACCAACGACGGCGAGGTCGATAACGACGCCACTTTGCCATTGTTAGCGAAAACTGCGGTATCTCATGCCAAAGCAGGTGCAGACATCGTGGCTCCATCGGCAATGATGGACGGTCAAGTGGCTGCAATACGGACAGCTCTGGACGATGCTGGCCACCACGACGTCAAAATACTTGGGTATTCGGCCAAGTACGCTTCCGCTTTTTATGGTCCCTTCCGGGACGCTGCGGGCTCGGCACCGAGTTTCGGTGACCGCAAGAGCTACCAAATGGCTCCCAGTCAGTGTTACGAAGCCATGCAGGAGATTGAAGCCGACGTTTCAGAAGGGGCCGATTACATCATGGTGAAACCCGCTCTTTCGTATCTGGATGTGATCGCATCCGCCCGCGCCAATTTCCCGAACACCCCTCTATACGCCTACAACGTGAGCGGTGAGTATGCAATGATCCACGCAGCAGCAGCCAACGGATGGATCGACCTTAAGAATGGCGCGCTCGAAGTCTTGCTAAGCATCAAGCGGGCTGGCGCAGAGAACATCATCAGCTACTTCGCGATCGATGCTGCCCGTTGGATCAAGGGTATCGCCTGATGAAATTCATTAAGGGAGGCTCAGGCGGTGCGGCGAGGGTTTCCATCCTGAGTGCTTGTTTGGCTGAGACGCTTGGGACCTTTGTGTTGGTGCTGTTTGGGATCGGGTCAATAGCCGCTGCTGTGTTCACAGGAGCCCAAGTCGGATTATGGCAAGTCGCCGTGGTCTGGGGTTTCGGTGTGACGTTGGCGATATACGTGAGTGGTGGAGTTTCCGGCGCGCACCTCAATCCAGCGGTGAGTTTAGCGTTTGCCATATTTCGAGGCAACCAGTTTCCGATCAATCGACTGTTCGCGTATTGGGGATCACAGTTGGTTGGAGCTGTGTTGGCCGGGTTGGTTGTCTTGCTTCTCTTCAACCCGTTTATCGACCGATTTGAGATGACAAATGGCATCGTACGAGGGGCGGAAGGTAGTCAGAGGTCGGCAATGGCTTTCGGGGAGTACTTCCCGAATCCGGCAATGTTCGATACGTTGACGGTTTCACCGATGCACGCATTTGCAGTAGAGGCTTTCGGCACGGCGATATTGGCAATGGTCATCTTTGCTCTAACGGAACGCAAGAATGCTGGTATCCCGACAAATGGGATGGCGCCTTTCTTCATTGGTTTCACTGTGGCGGCTTTGATCAGCCTATTCGCGCCGATAACTCAAGCAGGTTGGAATCCAGCGCGAGACTTCGGGCCAAGGATCATAGCGGCGATCGCTGGTTGGGGTGAAATCGCTATACCAGGTCCAGAAGGCGGCTTCTGGATTTACATCCTCGGGCCTTTAGTCGGAGCGCCGATCGGAGCGTTAATCTTCAAACTGGTAATCGAACCAGGTCTGCCTGGCCGAGAGAGCGAATCTGAAATTGTGGTTAGAAGTCGATATGAATGACGAACGTGTTGATGTGCTGTTTGTTTGCGTGCACAACGCTGGCCGTAGCGTGGCTGCCAAGATTCTTTTCAATGATCGCTCCACTAAACTCGGTTTGGCCCTACACGCTGAATCCGCAGGCACGATGCCTGGCAGACAGATCAATCCAACAATACGAAGGGTGTTGGAATCTTTCAATCTGGACACTTCGGACCAACTGCCGAAATTGATAACTGATGAGATGCTCTCGAACCAACCTCGAGTGATTACTATGGGTTGCCAAGTAGAGGCGGAGGCATGTCCTGCGATCAGTTTCGCCGAGATCGACGATTGGGGATTGCCAGACCCTTCCCAAATGTCCGATGACGAAGAGGTCGTGTCATTAGTCCATGAGATCTCACGTCAAGTGAATGCATTGATTTATGAAATGTCAGGTGTTTAATCTTCCGTCCGGTCTATACCGGTCGCGGGTCAACGGACTCACCACTTGAAATCATCACCAAGCCCAAGACCCGGTGGCGATGAACTGGCCCATACGAACGGCTGTCAGTAGACCGCCTTCGGTTGTCACCTAACAGTATGTACTCGTCTGGTCCCAACTCCCAACCTCTATCGATGCGAGGCTGAATTCCGAGCAGATATGGTTCGTCAACATGCGTCCCGTCAATGATCAATCTACCAGCTTCCAGATTGACGGATTCACCCGGTAAACCGACTATTCGTTTAACTTCCCAGAAACCATCCCGCTGAGGATATTCGAAAAACGCAATGTCTCCTCGGACGATCGGCCTTCGTGTCAGTTCCCTACGGCTTACGCGAACGCGCTGACCGTCTTTGAGCGTGGGATGCATGGAGTGACCAACAACGACCACCCATTTGCTTGTTAAATGCTCGCCAACAACCGCAGGTGCGGCGCAGGCGCCGTGTAATATCCTTTTGACGCTGACCAACATCTAAGTAGTCTATTCTTGATGTTGATGTTCGACCGGCAATCGACAATCACCTGACCAGCCGTGAGACGGTCTTACGGCAACATGAAAGGAATCATGACGATGCTACGAAATGTCAAAAGATTAGCTGACCGCTTGTCTCCCTTTGGCGTGGCACACGCTCACTGTGACATCCCATGTGGGATCTACGACCCGCACGATGCGATTCAAGCGGCCCAAACCTGCATCCGGATGACCGAGTTGATACTTGAAACCCAGGACGTATCGTCTCTGGGTGCGCGTAACAATCTTATCCGTTACGTCGGAGCCAAAGAAGAACACGCGAAGAAAGCCAAAGACGACATTCTGATCATCTGGACCGACTACTTCAAGCCCGAGCATCTCGAACAGTATCCGAATCTTCACGAACTTGTCTGGAATGCCTGCAAACTTGGCAGCCAGGTGAAACAAAACGTTGACATGGATGCCGCCATAGAGTTCAAGGCATCACTGGAAGAGATCGGCAAGATCTTCTGGGAGACCAAGCAGTAACGCGTAGTTCTGAACTAACTTGCACCCCGTCTGGATGTGCGGGGATGCGCGTCCAGACGGGATTAGTTTTGGTAACTTGATAACGGAAGACTATTCAACATCGTTGAAGAACCCGATGTCATCCGAGATGTATTCCTCTCGAATCGGGGACCAGATATCAAGAGCTACGCAACCTTCACTCGTGGCCGTGACTTGGTGTGGAACATGTCCGGGGATGACATAGTGTTCGCCAGCTACAAGTTTCGTCTTTTCGTGTCCTTCCAACTCAAACCAAGCGGATCCTTCTAGGACGCGTCCGCATTGCTCGTGGTAGTGCGAGTGCCAAGGAACGATCGCGTTTGGCTCGAAATCGATTATTCCCATCATCACCCGTTCTCCCCAAATCAGGCGCGCCGTCACTCCAGGCAGCAACTGCCTTCGTTCTACGAATTCAGGGTCGAAATAACCAGCGGTACCATCTGGTGAGCGTTTTTTGTCAACTTGGGTTGTCATGCCACAAACTCCTCAGCGTCTCGATTGTGTGCTTAGCCATGTGAACCCAACTTGCGATCGATGGCAGCCTCGGCAACCGGGCTGATGATTTGGTCAACTTCGATGTTCAGCAAAGCTGGGCCGTTATGTTCGAATGCTCGTTTTATTGCTGGTTCCAACTCTTCTGCCGTAGTTACATGTTTGCCGTAGGCACCCAATCCCTGGGCTACCAAGTCGTACCTTGTTCCTTGGGCTAAATCAGTCCAGACCGGGCGCCCATAGATGCCTTTTTGGATTTGCCAGTCTATGCCCCAAATCGAGTTGTTGCCTAACAGTATCTTGACAGGTAAGTTGTGGCGAACCATTGTGTCAAGTTCCATTCCGTTGAAGCCGAAGGAACCGTCTCCCGTAGCGACGATACATTGAGTGTCGGGCAAAGCGACTTGAGCCCCAAGACCGTACGCGATGCCAACGCCGATCATACCGAAGCTTGATACGTTATGGAACCGGAATGGTTTGTCGCGAGGTATCGATGCACGTAGGAAGTGGCAGTAGTCTCCTCCATCAAAAGTTACATGTGCGTCATCGTCGAGAAACTTCTGCAACGTCTCGCTGACGTACATAGGATGCATCGGCATCGATGGGTTCGCCATTTCGTATAGCTCCGATAGCCACTCATCGTGAGTTCTACGCAGTGATGTGATCCATTCGACGCGTTCGGACCAAGTCAACTGTTCGCACTCTTCGGCCAACTGCTCACACACGGGACCGAGGTCTCCGAGTATGGCGACTTCAGATGTACGAGCGCGTCCGATCTCTGCTGGGGACGGGTCTACCACGATTACGCTGGCATTGGGATTGAAGGGCGGTGTGCCTCCGAATCCGAGCGTGTAGTCCAATCGTTTGCCGAGCATCATTACCACATCGGCATCTCGGACCATTTGTGCGGCTTGGTTCAACGGAAGATATCCCAAACCGATACTGTACGGGTGGGCATCTGGGATCAATGCCCGAGCGGAGTCTTCGGATACGAATGGGATACGGGTCGATTCCACGAGCTGTTGGACAGTTGCAGGGTCTGCGGTGGCCCCAGCCGACGAACCAGACATAATAAGGGGACGTTCTGCCGAGTTAAGCAGTCGTACCGCTTGACGGATGCGCTCTGGATCAGCCAAGACTTTGGCTGGTGTGCTGTATTCCTGAGGAGCGTATCGTTCAAAGTCGGAAGCGTCTACCGTTGCAGATTGGTAATCGTGAGGGATGGTCAAGTGGACAGGACCTTGGCGACCACTTAACGCTGTTCGGAAAGCCAGAGCCACATATTCGGGGATCCGTTCCGGCGATGGCACTTGCCATGCACCTTTGGTAACGGGCTGGGCGATACTGACTTGGTCGATTTCCTGCATCGCCCCACGACCCAGGTTCGGCGAATCTGCGCTGCCGGCGATATTGACTACTGGGGCTTCTGAGTGAAGCGCGTTGGCGAGTGCAGGCACTGCGTTGGCGTGTCCGGGCGTTGTTGACAGTGCAACTGAGGCTTTTCTGAGTATGCGTGAGTAAGAATCGGCTGCGTGAACTGCACCAGATTCGTGTCGAGTGTCGATCATGCGGAATGGCTCGTCGACCATTTTGTCCAGCATGTCGAGGATGTGGTCGCCGGCAATGCCAAACAGAGTGTCAACTCCCTCAGCTTTGAGCGAGAGGTTTAGCAGGTCGCTTCCAGTCAGCTTTTCGGTCAATTCAGTCCGGTCCCTTCATCTTCTGGCCTCAGTTTCAAGGCGTCCATGAAATCTGTGATTGTCATCTCGTCCAGATTCTGCAAATCGTCGAATAGCGCTCCAATTCGTTGAGCGTAGGTGGAATCGCCGTAGGTCGAGTGCAGGTTGTTGAGGAATTTGTTTCGGAGCAATGGGATTGCTTCAGTTCGGCGGGTGCGATGCCCCACCGGGTAACGGATTTCCATTTCGCCTGTTGACCTACCGTCTTTGAAGTGGACTTGAATCGCGTTCGCTATCGATCTTCGATGCGGGTCGAGGTATTCTCGGCTGTAATCGGAGCGCTCAGCGACGACCATCTTTGATCGTAAAGCGTCGATGCGCGGATCAAGAGAAGCCTCCTCTTCATAATCTTCGGACGTAACGTTGCCATTGATGAGAGCCACGGCGGTCATGTATTGGATGCAATGGTCGCGATCGGCTGGGCTCGACAGTGTCCCAACCTTGTCGATGATACGGATCGCTGGTTCTTGCGTCGCTATATCGACAGTCTCGATCTCATCCAATCGATGTACGACCTGTGGATGGAGCGCGACACCCGCCTCGACCGCGGTTTGGCCATGGAACTCCGCAGGATATTTGACTTTGAACAAGATGTTTTCCATGACGTATGACGAGAAGTCGCGCTGCAAAGTCACGGATCTACCGTTGAACCAAACGTCTTGGAAACCGTATGTCGGAGTGGTCAGCGCTGTGTGAACTCCTCGCATACCCCGCATTGCGAACCGCGCAAGCATCAGTCCTCGCGATGTTGCATCGCCCGCTGCCCAGGATTTTCGGGAGTTCGTGTTTGGTGCATGTCGGTAAGTACGAAGTGTGGCGTCCAACCATGCGTGTGATACCGCGGATGCGACGATCTTTTCGTTGTTGCCTGAATATATGGCAGCAGCGACTGCGGCTGATGCGACTTTGACCAGCAGGACGTGATCGATGCCGACACGGTTAAACGCATTGTCCAAAGCGAGAACGCCTTGAATCTCGTACGCACGGATAGCGAGTTCAAACACGTCACGCATCCGAAACACATCCTTTCGGTGAATATTGGCACGGTCATGTGTCGCGGACAGAATGGCACCGAAATTGTCTGAAGGATGTCCCCATTCATTGGCCAACCACGTGTCATTGAAGTCCAGCCAGCGGATTGCTGTAGTGATATCAAATGCTGCGTTTTCGGGAGATTTGTTGGCTTGGGTACCGGGTATCGGAACGCCGCTTGAGATGTTCGAAGAGGCATTGTCGAACAATACGAAGTCCCTACATGCAGGGAAACCCAACGCCAATAAAGCGCAGCCTATCGAATCCATCAGGGTTAGACGCGCAGTTCGGAAGGCCTCATCAGAACCAACCTCACCGCCTCGGCAAACGTATGCCGCGATCTCGGAGATGACCTCGTCGTATCGATTCGGCATTACCTGTCGTGCAATTTGACGAACTCGCGCGCTGGCGGTCCCGTGTAGTCGGCATTGGGACGAATCAGGCGGTTACCGTCTCGTTGTTCAATCACGTGAGCCACCCACCCCGATGTGCGACTGACGGCGAAAATGGGTGTGAACATGACTGTAGGGACACCGCACAGGTGGTACGCGGTCGCAGAATAAAAGTCTAGGTTCGGGTGCAACCCTTTCTCTCGCATCATTACCTGTTCGATACGTTCGGATATATCGAAATAAGTCGAGTTACCGCTTTCTTGAGCTAGACCACGGGCCAATTCCTTGACGATGTCGGAACGCGGATCACCACTCTTGTAGACGCGGTGTCCGAAACCCATAATGAGCCGACGTGCATCTAACATGCTCTTGATCGACTTTTCCGCCTCAGGAGGGGTTTCAAACGAAGCAATCAATTCCATTGCCGCTTCGTTCGCCCCGCCATGCAAGGGTCCGCGTAGCGCGCCGATAGCGGCGACAACGGCGGAATATGTGTCAGCCAAGGTGCTGGTGACGACGCGTCCGGTGAACGTCGACGCGTTGAATTCATGTTCGGCGTAAAGGACGAGAATTGTGTCGAGCGTTTTTCTTGCATACTCTCTAGGATTGGCATCAGTTATCAGTCGCAGAAAGTGCCCCGCTAAGCCGACTTCATCGGACTGAGTATCAACGCGTTGTTTTCGATGGGCGAAACGATGCCAATATCCCAACATCGAAGTCATGCTCGCGATCAATCGGTCGGCAACGTATGCCGCTCCCCTGCCCCCTTCGCCTTCCGGTTCAAGTGAGCCGATCATCGAAGCGCCGGTTCGGAGCACATCCATCGGATGAGTTGACATCGGAAGTGCTTCCAGCATTTCGCACAGCGGAGCAGGCAACACTCGTAATTTCGCCAACCGCTCGTTGTACGCGTTTAGCTCAGAAGCGTTGGGCAGTTTGCCGTAGATGAGAAGGTAGGCTACCTCTTCGAATGTGGCGTGTCGAGCCAGATCTTCAATGCTGTACCCGCGATAGGTCAACCCAGCTCCGGCCTTGCCCACTGTGGAGATCGCGGTTTCGCCAACGATTACGCCGGCCAATCCTTTGGCGGTCATTGTCATCGGGGTGTTTCCAATTGGTCACGAGTTGCAACCATCTCGTTGATCTTGCGCTCGTACTCGCGATATCCGATATTTTCATACAACTCGTCTCTAGTCTGCATCATCCGGACGACTTCTTTCTGACTACCGGATTCCCTGATTTCGGCAAAGACCGTTTCCGCCGCACGGCTCATGGCTCTGAAAGCTGACAACGGGTAAAGGGCCATTGCCACCTTGGCATCTCTCAACTCATCGATAGTGAATTGTGGTGTCTTGCCGAATTCCGTGAGATTTGCGAGTATCGGGACTCCAGTTCGCGATGCAAATTCCCGATATTGGTGCAGGTCTGTCACTGCTTCGGCGAAGATGGCGTCGGCACCGTTCTCTACGTACTCGTTGCAACGATCCAAAGTGCTTTGGATGCCCTCAAGGGCCAACGCGTCGGTGCGGGCCATGATCATGAAGTCGTCGTTATTACGTGCGTCAACTGCGGCTTTGATGCGATCGCACATTTCAGCGGCTTCAACCACCAATTTGCCGGGTAAATGGCCACAGCGTTTTTCTTGGACTTGGTCTTCGATATGAACGGCCGCCACTCCAGCGCGTTCCATCTCGCGGACAGTGCGTGCGATCGATGAAGCAGCACCCCACCCGGTATCGCAATCCACGAGCAGAGGTAGTTCGCAAACAGCCTTGATCCGATGCACGTCAGCCAAAACGTCAGTCAACCCAGTCAATCCAAGGTCTGGTAAACCGTACGACGCGGTGGCGACGCCACTTCCTGAAAGGTAAATTGCGCGGAAACCTGCATTTTGCGCTTGGATCGCAGCGTAGGCATTGATCACGCCGACGATCTGCAACGGCTTCTCAGTTTTCACTGCATCATGTAGATTGCTAGACATCTTTTACGGAGTTGATTGCTCTGATTTGGATGTTAGGCGGCGTTACGGATCGCACCGAAAAGGACAGCAGGTGCTACAAGTAAGACTACGATGCCCACAACTAGTCTCAATCCAGCGGCATCAAAACGAGTTGCCAACCGAGTACCGACATACATTCCGATAACACCTGGGATTCCCACGATCGCGATCAAATTCCAATCGACGCTTCCTTTCAACAGGTGACCAGCGAACCCGGCAATTCCGACGAAGACAGTAATGGCCAAGTTGGTTCCTGCTGCTTTGTGAGGATCCATCTTCATCGCTAGAAGTGCCGGCATTCTGAGGACACCCAAAACTAGCCCGACTGCGCCACCGACGACGCCAATCAGGAATCCGGCAGCACTCTCACGACTAATCTGCTTGGCGTCAAGTTCGACACCTTCCCCGTTGGTCGCACCGGTCATCGCCCTGCGCAGTCGCGAGCCAGGATACCGGCGTCGAATGCGCATAATGCGAAGCGACCACGCGATCAAGAACAGCGCTGACCACGCCATGAGGAGTGCTACTACCGTCAGCAGGATCCAAATCGGCACAACGTCAGCGAAATAACCACCGATGAAGGCTCCGACAATCGCTGGTCCCCCCATCGCCAAAACCACAACCGGTGCGACGCGTTGATCGAAGAATGCCTCCAACGTTCCAATGGTTGAGCCCATCACACTGATCATGAGGTTTGTTCCAGCGGCGATCAAAGGGTCGACTCCGAATAATGTCAGCATCGGCAGGCGTATCACACCTAGGGCGATGCCGACTATACCCCCAGACAGGCCCACGCACAAGGATATTGCTGCCATGATGGCTAACTGCCAAGCTGGAAAGTCAACCGTTGTACCGAGAATCACCTCCATAGCGACTCCCGGCGATTTCTTGTTTCTTGTGTTGAAAGCGACGCGGTGAAGCGCCGACAGTGATCTTTGTCAGAACCATCGCGTGGTTCAGCGGCGTAAGTAATATCGAAATCGAAACCGCGTTTTGATCGTCTGTTGCTGGAATACATCAACTCATTGAAGACTGGGAATGACGCTAATCCGCAACGGTTAGCAGCCCTACGCGGTCAAGCAATTCGTCAACTTCTTTGAGGTGTGCAGCATCGGGTCTCAGAGAAGGGCCTCGGGCATACGTACCCCCCCTGCTGAACACGCCGCGTCGCCACATGATGTGCTTGTATATCCAGTTGGCCAAGCCTTGTCCTTGAGCCAACGTCCTGATTATCGAGGCGTATTTGTCGAAGGCATCAAGGGCTCCTACCTCGTCTCCGTCTTCCCACAGATCCCATATTTCAACGAATTTATCCGGTAGCGTTGAACCTGGCATAGTGCCGACTGAGCCTCGCCGCAACTCCTCCAAGAAGAACGCACCGCCCATGCCGCCGAACAGGATCAGGTTGGTATTCGAACCAACAAGCTTTTGAGCCTCGTTCAGGCGAGGGAGTGTCGGTGGTGTCTCGACTTTGATATAGCAGAGATTCTCGTGGCGATTGGCGCATGCGACTGCCATTCCTGGCGGGACTTGAGCGGAGCTCTGGTCTTGCATGAAGATCGGGATTCCAACGGCTTCGGCGATTTGTACGAAGTACTCGATGTGTTCTGATGCGGTGGTAGGTATGTAACTCGTGGGGCGGATCATGAGAGCGTCGGCGCCCAACTCTTCGGCTCGTTTCGAGTAATAGATAGTTGCGTCTGTGCCCTCCGCACTGGTGTTCATGACAACTTTGACGCGCCCATTCGCTGTATCGACCACAGATTTCAGGACTGCGTCTCGTTCGCTTTCTGTGAACTTAAAAACCTCGCTCGCCATCGCGATCCCGACACCGTGGACTCCTTGGTCGATGATCCATTCGACTTGGTGCTCAAGATCTTCGAATACGATGTTGCCGTTTTCGTCGAAGGGCGTTGACAGGATCGGGTATACGCCACGCATCGTGAGGTCAGGCATTGGGGATTCTCCGTTGGTCAGCAAGTCTGCTCGTGCATCTACCTACGCAAAATGATGTTATACGGATGAAGCTTTGGCGTAATGCAATCATCAACCGAGTAGAGTTGGAACGACCGCTATTAAGACCCCGGCGACCGTGGCAGTGCCGATAACACCTGCGACGTTTGGTCCCATCGCGTGCATGAGTAAAAAGTTGTCGGGATCCTCTTCTTGGCCCATGTCCTGCACTACTCTTGCGGCCATCGGCACAGCAGATACGCCTGCAGCACCGATCATTGGATTTACTTTGCTCTTGGATACCAAGTTCATCAGCTTGGCAAGCAACACGCCCGTCATCGTGGCGGTGGCGAACGCGAATAGTCCAAGCACGAAGATACCGAGGGTTTCGGGCTGAAGGAATATGGATCCGGGCATCGTCGCGCCGACGGCTAATCCAAGCACTACGATGGTGGCGTTCATCAAGGCGTTTTCAGAAACATCGGCTAACCGAGGGACAACACCAGAAACTTTGATCAGGTTACCCAACATGAGCATCCCGATCAGTGGGGATGCTGAAGGCACTAACACGCTGATGACGATTGTGGTGATGATAGGGAAAAGGATTAGAGATCTGCGCGAGACTGGTTCGCTGGCATATTCCATCCGAATGCGCCGTTCGTTTTTGGTGGTCAAGAGTTTAATCAGCGGCGGTTGGATGATGGGTACCAGCGCCATGTAGGAGTACGCCGCGACCGCGGTCGCACCGACAATGTCGCGAACTTCAATGTGCGGAAGAGCGTGTCCTAATTCGCGCATACGAGTGGCGATGAAGATTGTTGTCGGGCCATCTGCTCCGCCGATAATGCCGATCGATGCGGCTTCCAGAAGACCAAAATCGAACCACCCCAAAGCACCTAGGACCAGCGCCCCCATCAGTGCGAAGAACACGCCGGCTTGAGCACCAGCTCCGAGAAGCAGAGTCTTCGGGTTGGAAAGCATTGGTGAAAAGTCGGTTGCCGTGCCCACACCCAAGAAGATCAGCAATGGAAAGATGTCTGTCTCTAACCCGACGTTCTGGAATGTACGAAGAATGCCTGTCGGTTCGCCCTCCCCGCCTGCGCGTATAAATTCGCCCAGCGGGAGGTTGGCGAACAGGATGCCCATGGAAATGGGGACGAGGAGTAGCGGCTCCTTACGTTTGGCGACGCCTACGTAAAGGAGTCCTGCCGCGATCAGCCACATTACGACGATGCGTGGGTCGTCGGCTATCGCTTCGAAGCCGACGAGTATTTGATCTAGCATGCCTTCGCCAGACATCGGTTACTCAAGCTCCACCAAAGACTGGCCATGTTGGACTGAATCGTCGGCAGAGACGTGAATTTGTGACACCACTCCGTCTCGAGGTGAGGCGATCGTGTTCTCCATCTTCATAGATTCGAGAACGACAATTGCTTGTCCTTGCGTAACGCTGTCGCCCGACGATACGTTGACGCGGATGATACGTCCAGGCATTGGAGCGCGGACGACATCTTCTGAATCGGATGCCGCTGTTGGTGACGGTCGCGCTCTTTCTGCAGGGCGTTGTCGCGGTGCTGGACGGTAAGCAGGTCGTGCGGGTATTGCTTGTTTAGAACTTGCGCTTGGAGCGTCGGGTATCTCTACTTCGTAGTCCACACCATCGACGATTACCTGGACAGGAGATGAGGAGACATCGCCGACCTCGACATCATATGTAACGCCATCTATGGTGATGCGGTAATGGTCGGTCATCGCCATCCCCTGCTTCCTCGTGCAGCGCCACTATTGCTGCGTTGCCGGGATCGACCTTCGGTCAACCAACTGTCATACGTGGCGCCCGTAGGCGGAATTTGGGCGGCAAGCGTCGTGCTTCGTGCTTCCTCTTTGGCGCGTTGAGATAGGGATAGCCCCACGGCGATAGCAGCGGCACGCGCTGCGCCATCAGCACTCGGAAGTTCGGCGATTTCGGGAGCAGCATCTATTGATTGTGTTGGTTCCTCATCGCTGGACGCGCTGTTCTGTGCTTCGCGTCGCTTCAAATACGCGTCGAGCCATGCCATGCCTCGTACAGACAGCGCCAAGATGATGAGCACGACGCTCGTCATGCCCATTCCAATGCCGCTGATTTGCAGGCCGTCTATGATTGGTTGGATTTCCAACTTGATTCTGTTATTAGATTCGCTGATGCCAGCTTTCTAGTTGCACCTGCCCGAAAACAGATTCAACTGGTTGATTCGACAGTAGCCACACTTTCGGAAGTTTGACCGAAAGAGGCGTAAACGATGCCATCAACATCGCGTTCAGAACCAACACTCGAGGGATGCACCAATTCAACATTGTAGGCTTCCCCGTTGACTTCCAAATTCGTGGAGAAGATTCTGGCTGGTTCTACTAATGGCTCGTGGTGAATGCGATCGACGAATTCCTTTGCTTCTTGCTGGGCCATGTTGAGGTCGGTCAACTCGAAGGCAATTTCGGAACCCGGAGGTCGCTGAACGACGGTCGGGAGATCGGCAGATATCACCGAAGCGATTTTTGCGTATCCACCTGTTGGTTGGCGATCGGCCAGCAATACGATTGGGTTGCCATCGGATGGGACTTGTACGGCACCCATATAAGTCGGATCTGAGACGATGTCGTGTTTACCGTCGATCGCTGGGACCGTTGGCCCCTCCAATCTGGCGCCTTGACGATTCGTGACGTTGCTGATTGTGAAGGTCGAGGAGAAAAACGTTGATTGCGCCTCGTCGTCGAAGGCGTCATGTTGCGGACCAGGGATAACTCTGACGCGGCGTTCGTTGTCGTCGCAGGCACGCAGAAGATCTTGAGGTGCTGTTGTGCCTGCTCTTGGTCTTATTGGTGTAACGGATGCGGTGCCAATCAGTAGCACGTCTCTTTGCGATAGTGCTCTTCCTTCAAACCCGCCGAGACTGGATCCGACATGTGTAGACCTCGATCCGAGGACTTTCGGAACGTCAATGCCGCCGGCGATAGCGACGTACGAGTATAGGCCAGAAGAGGGAGCGGAAATGGATAACGTCTCGCCCGCCGGGATAATCAATGTTTCCCACAATGGCATCGGAAAGTCATCGATGTAGAGATCCGAAGTTGCACCAGTGACAGCGACTTTGGTTTCTTTGTCGAAAGTCAGGGCAACGTTGCCGAATGTCGCTTCGAGCATCGCCGAGTCTGGTGGATTGCCGACGAGACGATTTGCGATGGTGGCTGCTTGGAGGTCCAAGACGCCGCTGACGGAGACGCCGAATCTCTGACTTCCACGTCGTCCCGTGTCTTGAACTGTCAGCAGACTGCCGGGTGATGTGACCTCTATGTGTCCGTTTTCGTTCAGCAAATGATTCAACCTGATTTGGCAATCGTCTCGTATTCATCGTGGGGAATCGGGACAAAATTGACTTTGTTGCCCGGCAGCATTGCTGTAGGAGGGTCAGCACCTGCGTCGAAAAGTTTCATCGGTGTTCCGCCGATTAGCTGCCAACCGCCTGGGCTGGGATTTGGGTAGACTCCCGTTTGGGATTCTGCGATGCCAACAGAACCGGCAGGAACGAGAGTTCGGGGTGTTGCCAATCGGGGGCAAGCGATGCGTTCGTCCATCCCCCCGAGGTAGGGAAATCCTGGGGCGAAACCGAGCATGAACACGTGGTAATCGGTGCCTGAGTGGATTGCGATGACTTCGTCTGTCGATAAACCGGCGTGGTCAGCGACGGTTTCCAAGTCTGGTCCGTATTCGCCGCCGTATGCCACAGGGATTTGTTGGATGTCGCCATCCGTATCGACGGTCGCAACGTGTTCTGAAGCTACGCTGTTCGCCAATTCGTTGATCTGGTCGTGCAGTTCTGCCAATGTGTGCTGCGTGACGTCGTACTCGACCAGAAGCGATCTGTATGAAGGGATGAATTCGATTACCGTCGGAGCCAGATCGGAGCTTTCGATCGCGGATTGCAGGGCGTAGACCTTGGCATTGATCTCGTAGTCGATCGAGTTGCCGAACTCGATTAGGACAGCGGAATCGTTTGCCGGGATGATGCGGGGGTATTGGGTCACTGGATCGAGGTTGCTACTTGATTCAGGATCCGCGCGTTCATCCGAGGATTGAAGCTAGTGGTTTTACTTCGATTCCGTTTGATTCGAAGATCGATCTGACTGAGGCGGCCATTTGGACTGCGCCGGGTGTATCGCCGTGCAAGCAGATGGTGTCGGCAGCGAAGTCGATGTCATTGCCATCGGATGCTGTGACTTTGCCCTCTGCAGCTAGACGCAGGGAGCGGGAGGTGACTTCGTCAATGTCGTGAATGACGGATCTAGGTTGAGATCGGGGAACGAGGGTTCCTTCAGGTGTTACAGCGCGGTCGGCGTAACATTCTCGAGCGACGCGGGCGTTCTCGTTGCGGGCAACGTCTTCCCAAACTGAGTTGGCTAGGACGACGTGGATCAGATCTTCGTCGATCTTGCGTATGGCTCTTACTATGGCGGCGGCGACGTCTTTGTCGCCGACGGC
>JAJEGY010000033.1 GCA_022819585.1 Dehalococcoidia bacterium
CGTGCCGGGCAAGCATGGAACCACTGTAAGCACATGAAACGAACTGATCAATGAATCCAAGAAACACCAATGCCGTAGCACCCTGCGGTTGCCGGCTTCGGACAGTGTCCGACGCCAGTTGGACGATTCACGCCCTCAAGCAAAAACGTGGCCGCGAATCGCTGCCCACCAACAAACATCTAACTCACAGCGAATAGGAGCACCAACCAAATGACCAGAACCACTTATATCACTGATCAATCGCACATCACCCGCGGCGGCGGATTCAACACCGGATGTATCGCCAGCAACTTGCTCGGCAACGACGACGGATTGTTCGTCGCATGGCGCACCGTCGGCTCGCACAAAAATGCATCCCCCGCCGGCAACGGCACACCATCATCAGGTCCGTAGACCGCCGTCATCTCTCCCTCGATGCAAAACATCGTCTCCTCATGCGCCGGATGGTAATGGTTCGGAGTATGCGCCCCAGGCGAAAAACTCAACTCCGAAAAATACGAACTCCTCGCACCACGCGAATCATCCACCAGATCCACCCGCATAACCCCCGGCGCAAACTCAAAAGCCTCATACTCCGCCCTTATCAAAACATTCCCCCCGGGCGATCCATCCTCAACATCCCCCGCCTCCATCTCCTCCCGCACCACCTGCGGATCAGGACTCATCGTGATTATCCGCGCCCCCTCGGGCCCGACATTCTCCACACTCATCCCAACCCCCTTCGCCACCAGCACACAGTCCCCCGACGTCAACGAATACCGAGTCGAACCCTCCGTAAACACAACATCACCCGAATAGATGAACCAGCTCTCCTCATGCGAAACATTCGCCTGATAAGGCGTCGAACCGCCCGGACCCACCAAAACCTCCAAAACCGTCATCATCTCCGAACCCGTAGACCCATCCTGCAATACCCGAACCTCAACATCCCCACAAGGCGAATCAACAACCTGCTCACCCCGACGATTGATCCCCATCTCAAAAGCTCCTTTCAAGCTCCCTTCGCAAATTCAACACCAACAATCCTAACCGCCACACCCAAGGTTTCCCCCGCCAAAGAGAACGAAAACTCAGGGGGAAATGTCCGAAAGACAAAGGGGGCCTCACCCAAGACCACGACCCAACCCAACCAAAACCTCAAACAGTCAGGCTAATCTTCAAATAACCCGGGATCGACTTCCCTCGCCGGTCGCGCTTCTTTGAACCACTCTTCGTCCAACTCGAACGTATCAGGATCAGCAGCAATCCCAGCATTGATCGCCGTCTCCTCGCCATACAGCTTCTTGATCTCTTCGAATGTCAACTCTTTCATCCTATGTTCCTCGAATGAATACGGAACACCCAACAATCCTTCCCCATCCTTCACATCCTAGTTCCCAACAAGATGCCCAACATCATTAAGCATATCCAACCCAAAACTATGCTCCCCATCAACAACCTCTCGCGAAACAACCGTGATCCCCGTATTGCTCTGCGCAAACAAACGCGCCGAATTCACATGCAGCTCCAAAAACACCGACAGCAAAGCGCGGATCGTCCCGCCATGCGACACCAGACAAACATCTCCATCAACTTCCAACACTCCCGACTCCGCCAAGAACCCGCCGACCCGCGCCACCAAATCCAACCAAGACTCCCCATCCGGCGCACGACCATAACCACGATGCCAAGGACCCACATCATCCGGAAACCGGGCCTGAATATCCGCAATCAACAACCCCGCAAACCTTCCTGTGCTGATCTCCCGCAACCGAGCATCCGTCGAATACTCCACACCCAAACCATCAGCCGTCATCGTGCACCTCGTCAGATCACTCGAAACCACCCGCTCAAACGAGTAATGCTCCCGAACATGCTCGCCCAACAACGAGACCTGCCGCTCCCCAATCTCATTCAAAGGCGGATCCATCCAACCCTGCGAACGCCTCTCAGCATTCCAACCCGTCTCACCATGCCGAATCATCACAATCCTGCTCATCGCTTGTCAGATACCTCCTCGACAGTTACGTCATTCCCGCGAAAGCGGGAACCCAAGGGTGGACGGGAAGAGGCGCGGGGCCGGCAAACGATCACCCTCGTCTCCATATCAAATCCCCCCTCTCTTCAAATCAGGCCGCACTCGATGGTAATTCCTCGTATCGATAATCCGCTTCGCAACCCCCAAATCATCCAACGTGTCCACATCGAACAGACTCAACAGCCTCGGATCAACCCGTTCCGCCTCATCCTCCGTCATGATCTCAATCGGATGAATCCCCTCCTCCATCACCCGATACATCAACGAACTCGGAGAATTAATCCCCGCACTCAATGCATCCGACGTCAACACCTGCCACGTCGCCACCGGATAAACAGCATGAAGCGGATTGATCCAATCCCCATGCCGAATAAACACCGCCGCTGCTTGGCCCTCCCCACCAATCTGGGCAATCCGCGTCATCTCAATGATCAACCCCCGCGACAAAAACGGATAGTCAGCCCCCACCACAAAAGCCAACGGAGTAGTCGCCGCCGACAACCCCGCCGAGATCGCAGACAGCGGACCCTCATACTCCTCAACATCCGACACCACATGCATCCCCAACGCAATCCCCAAGTCCGGAACATCATCACCCTGACCCGGTCGCACCACCAAGATCTGCTCCGAACACAAAGACTTCAAAGTATCCGCCACCCGAGCCAGCAGCAACTTCCCTCCAAGCCCGATCAAAGGCTTCGGAGTAGCCATCCCCAACCGCTCAGACCGACCACCAGCCAAAACAACCGCCGTCAAAACCCCCGGACTAAACATCGCCCAACCATTTACCTGCCCACAACATCAAACCACCAACTCCACATCCCCGTGGAACTTCGACCACGCAAACCAGAACGCCAACCTGCCGTCCAGCATTCTCAACCGAGTTCCCGCCAACTCTCCCTCGACACACTCGCCCTTCACCGCATGCCACAGACTCCCCGTCTGCTCATCCCGCAACATCCAAGCCTCATACTCCGAATGCGGCACCGCATCATCTCCAACCTCATCCCGCTGCTCCCGCTCAACAACCCGATTAGGCCGGAACGAATTCTTCGTCTCCCCCACGAACGTCAACTCCCCAGCAAACGACGAACTATCAACAACCCGATCGAACGCCACATAAGATGCCGACGACCTCTCATTCAAAACCACCACCGCCGTCCCGCCCACATGACTATTCAACAAAGGCTCCTGCTGCATCATGTCCGCCGAGAACACCTTGATCACCATCGGATCATCCGGATCCGAAACCCCCAGCACCACATCCTTGTCCGGCAACCGCTTGTCCCTGCTCGGTTGCGTGAACAACCCCGCACGCGTCGAAGCATAGTACGTCTCGAAAACATCAACCTCCGGAGTCTCAGCCGGCGACAGCATCTCCGAGCCCGACCACGCGCTAGACCAAGCACCCCAAGTCGTATTCAAACATGGCAGCCGGCGAAGCTGATGACCCGCATCCGGACCCATAATCGCCTCACCCGTGAACTGCAAGTACAGACTCCCATTCTCCGCCTCCAGCAACGGACTGTTCAACACCATCTGGTCCGTAGGAGCCAATGTGAAAGCCTCGCCATCCGGCCCAACGCTCACATACACCCGCGCCGCATACGTGATCGGCGACCAAGTAACTGACACCGGCAGATCCCCGAACTCCTCATTCGCCACCTCCCGCAAACCCATCGTCGACAAGGGATAAGCAATCGCATCTCCATCAACAACCAACCCAATCACCCGATCGTCCCTACCGATCTCTCCATCAGCCTCCTCCGCATCCAGATAAGCAACATCATCCCAAGTCTTGAACCTAACACCACCTTGAATACTCCGAATCTTCTCCGGATAAGGCCTGCTCTCCCCCGGCAACTGCAACGTCACCCGTCGAGCAAAATACCCAGACCTGAAAAGGAAATACAACGCAAACGCCGCCAACCAACAAGACCACAACACCGCCCACAACGGCCCATAAACCTGCACCACCGCCGGATACAACACCAGCGCCGTACCGAAGAAAATCACCGCCGCCCGTACCTTGGGCTCCAACCTCACGAGACGCAGATTGACCGCCTCGATTACTTTTCTGAAGGGATTCAACAATGCAGACACGGCAGACCAACTCGTTCTAGGTGGGGGCTAACAAGATTCTAGTCGGATATACTCACATACCGATTTCCAACCACTCCAATCTCTAGGATCCAACCACATGGCCGAACCACTGGCATCCGTCCCCGACGAACTCCTCGAACGCTTCCGCAACATCTCCAACGCAACCGTCCTCGGACAGCTCCTCCGACGCGGCTACGACAAGGTCTACATGCTAGGCGTCGAATCCCTAGCCAAAGGCCGACGCCTATGCGGCAGAGCCGTCACCCTCCAATACCTTCCATCCCGCCCCGACCTAGCAGACATCATCGCCACCGGAGAACACGGCGAAGGCTTCAACGAGACCCCACGCTGGCAAGCCCTAGAAACCCTCCGCAAAGGCGACGTCCTAGTAGCCGACGCAATGGGCTTAGGAAAAACTTCAACAGGCGGAGACGTCGTCTTCTCCCGCATCCTCACCCAAGACGCCGAGGGCTTAGTCACCGACGGCGGCGTCCGCGACGGGCACAAAGTCATCCGCTACGGCTACCCCGTCTTCGCTGGCGGAAGCACTCCGACAGTCGGAGAACCCAACATCCTCCCATACCAAGTCAACGAACCTATCCAGTGCGGCGGTGTCCTAGTCTGGCCCGGCGACATCATCCTAGGAGACGACGACGGCATCGTAGTACTCCCCTCCCACCTAGCCGCCGGGATTGTCGACGAATGTGAGCACCACGACGAAGTCGAACAGGCCGTCATCGAATACACCCAACGAAACCGCGTCTCACCCAAACATTTCTACCCCTTCAACGAAGAAACCGAGCGCATCTACCAAGAGTGGAAATCCCGCCAATCAAACTAACCTCCAAGGTCCCATGACAAGCAAAATCAAAATAACCTCCGGCAACGTCTCGCTATCCGCCACCCTCAACGACTCTCCGACCGCAAACCAAATCTGGGAAGCCCTCCCCATCATCGGCCGCGTCCAAACCTGGGGCGACGAAATCTACTTCCCCATCCCCGTCTCCGCATCCAACGACGATACCTCTGCCGAGGTTGTAGAAAAAGGAGCCATCGCCTACTGGCCGCCCGGCAACGCCCTCTGCCTATTCTGGGGACCAACTCCAGCCAGCCGTGGCGACGAGATACGTCCTGCCAGCGCGGTCAACGTCTGCGGAATGATCGAAGGCGATCCCACTGAACTAGCCGACGCTCCCTACGGCGGCGAAATCCGCATCGAGCGAGCATAAACCGCCTACTCGTACCGCAGCGCCTCAGCCGGATAAACCTTCGAAGCCTGACGCGCCGGAACGTAAGTAGTGATCAACGCCGCGGCAACAGTAATTGCGACAACGACCAGTATCGACATCCACGGAATTCCGAACGTCAACCCTTGATTAGCATCTCCGATATCGTCCAAAAACGACCACGATATCAACGCGCCTAGTCCTATGCCCAAGCCGGTACCAATCACTGTGATGAAGATCGATTCCATGATGAATTGAATTCGGATCATCCCAGCGCGGTACCCGATAGCACGCATTATCGCAATCTGCATTCGTCGCTCATTCACCGCGCGCAACGAAAGCACTCCAAGTGCCGCGACACCTACTACCAAACCCAACCCCATGAAGCCTTGGAACAGCAGACTGAACTGCTCGTTCTGCGCCGCAATTTCGCTCAACTCTTCTTCGGTGTCAACCGCCAGCATGCTGTTGTCAAGGAAAACCGTCTGCAACGTCGAAGCGATCCGAGACGCGTCCACCCCGTCAGCGACACTCATCCGATAAATCGTGAACGGCACCAGTTCATCAGATAGCTCTGCGAATATCTCGTGATCGGTATATATCCCGACGAACCCGGTTGGCGGACCTTCACCGGTATCTCCCTCAATGCTCTCCGCATTGTCGTCGAGAACCGCTATAACCGTTCGCCTGACACTTGAAGACGCATCCGCTTCCGCACCGCTGACAATCTCAATCTCCTTGGCCTCAAACTCATACCCGCTCTCGCCGAAGTCAACATCCTCCAACTTCATCAGACCCTCAGTCGGATCTGGCCCGATCACTTCGAAATCCACGGCATGCTCGCTGGAGATAACAACAAGGCTCGGATCCGCGGCCAAAGCATCCCAGACCGCACGCGCACGAGCCTTCTGGTCCTCCATATCAGTGCCATCCGCCAGATAAGACGCATCAGCGGCAGTAATCTTCAGCAACGTCTCTCGGAAATACTCTGACTCTGTACCTCGGACATTCAAATCCAAGAAACGCGCCTCTTCGCCATCTACCTGCCGCGCAACCATCTCCACATTAGACTGCCCAACTATTAGCTCGAAATCGCTCAACTCCAAGTCTGGCGATGCAGCGATCGACTCTTCGATGTCATCAATCGGAAGTTCCTCACTGATCTCCGCCCGCACGTCGAAGCCGCCTGTGACGTTCTCGGGAGTCTGCAAGAGTCCGCTGAAACTCTGGTTGAGTATCGAGAACGACATCAGGACGAAGATCACCAGAGCGAACATCGCAACCGTCAATCCCGTTCGGAATCGATTCGCCACTGCATACGCCACGGCAGGTTTCATGATTGGCCGCACCACCGTGAAGCGCCCAAGAGTCGCTTGCAGTCCTTGGACGATGATGTCCGAGTTGTACATGATGATCCACACCGACGATGCGACCATGAAAAAGCCGGCGAAGATGAACATCTCGATATTGGCGTTGAGGTCTTCGGTGATGAATCTCGTGTAGCGCTGAGGGAGCGCCCATATCACGAGGATCAGCACTCCGGCGAATGTGTACGCGATCCGGGTGGCGATGTTCTCCCGGATATTGACTCTGATCATGATCGCCAGCGCGAGCATGGCGACACCGTAGATCGCGGCGCTGGCACCCAGGTACGCTTGCCAAGCACTTTCGTTGGCGAAACCCAAGGCGGTCAACGCTGCTCCTACGATGGCGACCGGCCAGCCTTGCTTGAAGTACGGAGCGAAGATTCGGAAGAATGCGGCGATCAATCCGATGGCCCAGCCGACCACAAGGAGCGTGAAGACCAGTTTGAGAATAGCGATTCCTACATCCTCGCGGCGACGCACGGCACGAATCAGACCGATGAGAGTGTAGATGGGGCCGAAAATCCAGAACACGAACTCGAGGATGCGACGCAGGATCGGTTTAGTAGTCGACGCGACGAACTCTTCAGGCAGATTGCGGATGGCGACAACGATGTTCAATTTGCTCACGCGGTACGCGGAGAAGATGACCGTCGCAAGGGTGAGTATCAGACCGATCGAGAAGGCAACCAGAATCGAGTAGGCAGTTACGGTGAAGTTGATCGAGAAGGTCGGATCATCCGCCGTGCCGAACGCATTGGCCATTATCCCGACCAGAGCCCGACTGACGAGGATGCCGATTGCCGTTCCCACCGCGGCCGCGCCAATCGCGTAGGCAAGACCTTCGAATGTAAACATCTGCACGAGGTGACCGCGCTTAGTACCAACAGCCCGGGCGATGCCCATCTCCTGTTGCCGCTCGGATGCAAGCAGCACGAATATCAGGAATATCAGTAGCAGTCCGACGATGATGGAGAACGATCCGAAGAAGGTGAAGAAGGTGAAGAAGATGTTTCCTACCTGCTCCGCAATACCTGTAAGGAAGACTTTGTAATCCGAGACTGACAATCTCTCAAGTTGCGCTATTGCAAAGGCCAGTTGAGGCAACGCATCGGAAGCGACGCCGAGATCGGCACTGCCCAGAATGCCGAAAAGCAACGCGACAAATGCGTCGCGAGACAGCAGTACTCGAAACTCCTCAGTAGGTTCATCGCGTTCGAGTTCAGCGATGAACTCGTTCAGCGATTCTTCTTGTCCCGCGCTAAGTTCCGGCGTGCCACTCTTCTCGTTGATGTGCTCTCGAATGATCGAGATCATCGTGTCTCGGAACGGTCGCATGCCGGCATGGAGTTCGGTGGCCAATTCCGCGTCCGTGAAATCGAGAGCCAAGGCGTCGACTATTTCCTCGGATTCCGTATCCAAGTCGTAATTGTGAAGGTCCAGAGAAATCTCGATGCGGTCCGCGGTCCCGCTTGCATGGCCCCAAATGCGGTTGAGCTTCGACCGATGCATGAAGACACGCAGGTCATTTGCAGCCAATCCACCCTTGCGCATCACAGCGCGAAGTCTAAGGTCGAACCTTCCCTCCGGAGTAACAACCGTCAATGTGTCGCCCGCCTCTGCATCCAACGTCCTACCCAGAGCCTCGTTGATCAACACCTCGTCGTCGGCCAAAGACGCGAAGTCTATGGTTTCACCACCTACGGATGGGTTCATCAGGAAAGGCGATAATCGGCTATCCGGACCAGGGCCGCCCTCAGATTGTGGTCGGAAGTTACCTACCGCGCCATCGACGTCGTACCCACGGATCACCGCTCTCGCTTCGGTCAATCTAGTTCGTTGGTTCAGGACCGGCGCGATCTCGCCCATGACGGGCATGATGCCGTCGACACGCTCATCCGAATAGAGCTTGGACGCTACTTCTTCGATCTCATCTGGAGTGATGATCGGGTCGCCGAAGTCGCCCAACACAGGTTTCGTCACCCGGATGTCGATATCCCCGATCCCATCCAAAACGGCATTGCGAATGCTCGCAGTGATTGTGTCACCTATCGCCAAGGATGCGGCGACGATAGTGGAAGACAACATGAGGCCGACGATGATCAACACGCTTTGTGTTCGACGACGAGGGATGTTGCGCAGGGAGAGTTTGATGAGGAAGCGATTGCGGATAGCTATCAATGCGATCGCGAATATCAAGATCAACAACGTCGCCGTCAGCCCGACGGCGAGATACTGCATTTTGAGACCGAAAAGCGTTTCCATTACGTGATCTGAATTACTTCGAATTTCACCACATCAACGGTCGGCATCACACTCCATTACTGGCGGTATCGCTAGACGGAAGCTCGGATTGGCGGATCGCGTCCGCCTTTCCATCATCCGTTATCTTTCCGTCAAACATCCGAATGGTTCGGTCTGTCAGAAGTCCCACGTGCTGCGAGTGTGTGACTATCACGAAGGTCTGCTTTTCCTCAAGATTCAGTTTTCGAAGGAGCGCCATGATCTCATCTTCATTGGAAGAATCCAAGTTTCCCGTGGGTTCATCCGCCCATACCAAGGCAGGATCATTCGCTAAAGCTCTGGCGATCGTAACTCTCTGCTGCTGACCACCCGAGAGTTCTGATGGCGTGTGGTCCGCACGGTCGGCAAGCCCCACCATCTCCAACTTCTCCATTGCCTTCTTGGACGCTTTGGCCTGCTTTACACCTGTCAATACAAGGGGCAGTTCGACATTTTCTTGGGCCGTCAGAACTGGCAGAAGGTTGTAGGACTGGAAGATAAACCCCATCATCCGAGCGCGATACTCGCTCAAATCGTTGTCGGACATCTCTGCGATCACATTGCCCGCGACGGTTATCTCCCCCGTCTCAACCGTGTCTAGGCCTGACAGGCAGTTCAATAACGTGGTCTTGCCGGAACCGCTTGGCCCCATCACCGACACCATTTCGCCTTTGTCGACACTGATATCGACTCCATCCAATGCTCTGACCTCGACATCACGAGTGCGATAGATTTTCGTGACATCAGACGCTTCGATTATGGGTTGCGCTTCCAAGATGTTGCTCCTCGCGCGCGTTTCGAAATGAGGATTTCGGTGCGGGACTTTGGGCGATACAGCCCTAGTGTCAATACGCTACAGAATTAAGTTGGGATTGACTGATCCCGAAGGTTTAACGGCGGCTCAATCCAAGTATAAATCCGCGCGTTATCGCGTATTTAATTGAGACCTGCGCTCAATCAGACGGCTCGATCAGATCGACTGTAACGCCATTACTGCGCGCGCGTCGGGTCACGCGTGCTCGGACGCCAAAAACCTCAGCTACACGTCGCTCGGTAATTACGCAACCAGGTTCACCCTCATCGATCATCCCTCCTTCTGCCAACAACACCACACGATCGCAAAACCGCGCTGCCATATTCAGGTCATGCAATACCGCGCACACCGCAACGCTACGATCCCTCGCCTCGTCCTTAAGGACTTGAAGCGCCAACAACTGATGCTTGATGTCCAAGGAAGTTATCGGCTCATCTACGAATAGGACATCCCCTCGTTGAGCCAACGCTCTTGCCAGGAGGACACGTTGACGCTCGCCCCCGGATAGAGTATCGACCCGTCGGCCCTTGAACTGCGCCACATCCATCCGCTCCATCGCCTCGATCGCAATCTCAGTGTCATCCTCGCTCTCGATCTGAAACCGACGTAGATGCGGGTACCGCCCCATCAAAACCAACTCCAACGCGGTAAAAGGATGTGCCCCTGTTATTTGCGGAACATACGCGAGCTGTCTGGATCGAGTTGAGGAGGGCATCTTTTCGAGATCGACGCCGTCGATTTCGACACACCCCAGACTGGGTTTGAGCAATCCTGCCAAAACTTTCAATAACGTTGTTTTTCCCGCGCCGTTAGGCCCAATGATGCCCAGCAACTCCCCGAAATTTCCTACCAACGAAACATCGTCGACGATATTGCTGTTACCGATCCTGACACTCAGATCTTTCGCTGAAAACGCTGCTGCGCCACCGACCGCAGATATGCTGCTAGGTCCGCGGTCTGTCAACCGTGAGGCGAGAAGAGGATTGCGTGGCAAAGTCGCGGTCATTCGGGATCGTAGGTTTCGAAATCCTTGAACTCGACGTCAGCGAACAGTTCAGGGTAGAGCATCTTGGCCAACGTTTCCACGCCTCTGACGTTCCAGTGGGACAGAGTGGTGAAATGTCTGGACAGAACCACGTGTACTTCGTTGTTCTGAACAGCACCGACGCCCTGCAATGCGGGTGACGACATGAGCGTCTCTGCGAAGACCTGACCAGATTCCATTGGCTGCGTGATGATTATCACGTCAGGATCCATCGCCGCGATGCTCTCGATACTGATCTGCTGGAAGCTCTCTACTTCTGCAGCCGCATTGATGCCGCCTGCATCATGGATGATGCTGTCAACGTTGGTGTCTGCGCCTGCGGCCCAGATCTGGCCGAAATCGGAAACGGTGAGAACTGACGGTCTTTCGCCTTCTGGAGCAGAGGCAGAAACGATCCGTTGGCGCACAAAGTCCAGCCTCGAAGCTACCTCTGCCGCGAGTTCCAATCCACGGTCTTCGGCTCCTAGCATGTAAGCCAACAGAAGGATGTTGGGTATGTCGCCGTTTCTGCCTTCCAGCGCGGTTCGGAGCACGGGAATGCCCGATTCTTTGAAGACCGCCACCAAGTCGGGGTTGACGAATTTGGAGACCACGATGACCTCGGGCTCGAGGCTGACCACCTCCTCAGGTTCAGATCCGATCTCTGGAATACCTTCAACATGGTCGCTGATGTTTGAGATGTCTGGGTCTGCGAAGAAGGAGTAGATTGCGGCTACGCGGGATGTGTCGATCAGCCCGAACGCGATCTCGGCGTGGCCTTGGGATGCGAAGTGTGCTAATGCTGGTGGTTGATTCAGTACAATCAAGCCTTCGGAAGATTCGACTTCGCGGGGCCAGTCGAAGTTGGTGGGATCAACGATACCGGGAACGTCAAGGTACGCAGAGTAGTCTGGCGCGGGAGTCGCCGTTGGGGGAACGAGAGTAGCTGTTGGAGGCACCGGTGTCGCCGTCGGAGGCAGGGGCGTAGGTGTCGGTGGGATCGGCGTTGAAGTTGGCGGTACTGGAGTTGGTGTCGGTTCTTCATCTGTGCATCCGATGGCTACGAATGTTGCGGCTACGTTAATGGCGAGGACGCTGAAAAGGATCAGGACGGATTTCAATTTACGCGGGTTCAAAGCGAACTCCTGCTGGTCTTTGTTGTCATTAGTAGGACTATGAACGCAGGTCCACCGACCATCGCGGTGATGATTCCGACTCGTAGTTCAGCGGGAGAGATGATCGTGCGTGCGGCAGTGTCGGCCAAGAGCACGAATAGGGCACCGCCTAGGGCGCTCAGGAGTACGACGTGCCGATGGTCTGGACCGGTGACGAGACGAATGGCGTGCGGAACGATTAGACCCACGAATGAGATGATGCCCGCGAAGGCGACGGCGATACCGGTTAGGACTGCTGCCAGGATGACCATTGCGATCCGGAAGACGCCGACGTTGATGCCTAGTGATCGGGCTTCGTCGTCGCCTAGGAGGAGGAGGTTCAGGTCACGGCTTGCCACAACCGCAATCACAGTGCCGAACAAAGCGATGGGAGCAACGATACGGGCCGTGGTCCAAGTTGCTCCTTCGAAGCCTCCGGCCAGCCAGAAGAACATCTCTCGTTGCGCGGTGATGTTGTCGGTGAGCAAGATCGTTGTCGATACGGCGGCCCCGAGTAACGAACCGATCGCCACTCCGGCTAGCAGCAGTGTGGCGATCGACATGCGTCCGCCTAGGAATGCGATGGCGAAGACCAATAGGAGTGCCGATATCGAGCCGATAATCGAACCGGCGGGTATCCATAGGACGCTGCCGCTGAGGCCGATGGCGATAACTATTACGGCGCCTAATGCACCGCCGGCGGATGTGCCGATGATGCCGGGATCGGCGAGGGGGTTGCGGAAGATGGCCTGCATGATAGTGCCGGCGACGGCGAGGGCCATGCCGACGCCCAGCGCTAGTACGACGCGGGGAAGACGTATGCGCTCGATGACGGCTTGTTGAGTGGAAGTGACGCTCGTAGCAGACTCTCCGCTGATAGTTGCGAGGACGGCGCGGACGGTGTTGGGGAGAGGGATGTCGACAGGACCGGTTGCTACGGCGGTGACGATCGCGGCGATGATGAGCGCGCCGAGGATGAGGGATCCGATGAGGGTTTTGCGGACGACTGCTGAGTCGGTGCGCGGGAAGAAGCGGAGGGCGCGGGACGTCAAGGTCGTCGGTTGAGGTTGCGTGCGTGGGCGCGCTCGCAAAATTAAAACCCTCCGTTGGTTTCGTGTGCGCCAACGAAGGGCCGGGTTAGCGGGTTATGGCTTTTGCGGGTTCGATGCCTGAGACGGTTTTGGACCGTTGGTCGGCATCGTCGCATTTGCCTTACGACCTGCCCCTGAGCCGCTCCGTGTGGCGCGGAGCTTGTACTCTGGTCCTCCTTGGGCAGGTCTCCTGGCTTACGGTTTTTCGCATCGATTAATGATGCGTATGCTCTCCCGCCGCCTTCCCGGTCTGTTCGTTTTCAACAGCGCCAGTGGCTTTTGGCGGGTCGGCTCACCGATTACAGTGGCGCCACCGCAGCGGATTTTCACCGCTTTCCCTCTTAGCCGGTTGATTGATCATTGGATCGCTCGTCCGAAACCTTTGGAAGCTGTCGCTCCAGTCGAATGGAGCAACGTTTATGAATGTTAGCAGACTATGAGAAGTTGTTGTCAGCGTTTCAGGGCTCGGCAGGTGAACACCGGCCAGTGGAATTTGTAGTCGTCGTTGTCGAGGTTGGCGATGCCGTATTCGTGTTTGATGGGGCTGGATGCGCTGGCGAAGTCTTGGTGGAGCTGGTTGATGACGGGATCTGGTGTGCCGGATCGTTTTACCCAGTCGTAGAAGGTCATGTTTACTTGGGTTGCTTGTTCGTGGGTGATTTTGAAGCCAGATTGGTTGAGTAGGTTTCGCCATTCTGAGGGTGATGGGGCGTTGTTGTGGGACGGGTCGCGGAGAGCTTCGGCGCGTTGGTGCCAGTGGGCGAGTTCGGGGTCTTCGGACGTGGTGGTGTCACAGAGGAGGAAGGTGCCGTTTGGTTTTAGGATCTGATGGACTTCGGAGAGGAACTGGGGAATGTCGGGAAAGTGATGCGGTGCGGTTCGGCAGGTGACGAGATCGAGGGAGGCGTCGGGATAGGGGATGTTTTGGGCGTTGATGGTTTCGAAGCGGATGTTTTGGATGTTGCGGTCGGCGGCGATCTTTCGGGCTTGGGTCAACATGCCCTCGGCGATATCGGAGGCGATGACGGTTTGGGAGTAAGGTGCGATTGCGAAGGCGGTGAAACCGGGGCCGGTTGCGATGTCGAGGGCGAGGTCGTAGCGGTCGAGCGCGGCCCATTCGGTGAGGATTCGGAGGCTATCGCCAGACGAGTGTGGGACGCTGATGGCGTATTGGCTCGCCTGGCGGTTGAATTGTTCTTGGGAATCGGTGGTCATGAGAGGTGGTTCATCATGAATTCGACGGTGCGGTCCATTGAGGTTGTTGCGGCGGCTTCGTCGTAGACTTCGGGTCGATCGTCGTTGCAGAAGGCGTGTTGTGTGTTGTCGTAGATGAAGAACTCGTTCTGGACGCCCGCGGCGGTTAGGCCGGATTCAAGGTCGGGTACGGCGGCTGTGGCGTCGTCGTGTTCTGCGAAGTGTCCTTGGACTGGGCAGGTGATTGTGGCTGGGTCTGGAAGGCCGGTTGGCAGGACTCCGTAGAAGGGAGCGGCTGCGTCGATGGTTCCTTTGGAGGCGAGGAGGAGGGTCATTCCACCGCCCATGCAGTATCCGAGGCATCCGACTTTTCCGGTGGAGTTTGCTTGGTGTGAGCGGAGGAATTGCGTGGCGCCGATGAGGTCTTTGGAGGCTTGGGGGATTTCGAGCTCGTGCATGAGGGTCATGGCGTGCTCGGGTTCGGATGCGGATTCGCCGTGATAGAGGTCGGGTGCGAGTGTGACGAAGCCTCGTGCGGCGTAACGGTCGGCCATGTTTTTGATGTGTTGAACGAGTCCCCACCATTCCTGGATGACGAGGAGTCCGGGTCCAGAGCCAGAGGGTGGCAGAGAGAGGTATCCCTTGGTCTGGGTTCCGTTTGCGGGGAATGTGATCATCTTGCCTGGCATTTTGGGATTCCTCGGATTGTTTGGGGTTGGTTGTTTTGAACTAGGATGCGAATGATTATGAATGATTGGAATTGGGATTCTTGGGATTTTGTTGGGGGATTCTGGGGATTTCGGTGTTGGTTGTTTGGGGTGCCCCTCGCTTCTGCCCGTCCACCCTTGGGTTCCCGCGTTCGCGGGAATGATGGGTGTTCATGATCCTTTCTTTTTCGGGCGTGTTTTTATGTCCACTGGTGGGTGGTTTCTTCCGCCTTGGGGCGGGGCCTCCCCCTGCCCCCTCCTGAAGGAGGGGGTGCGAGAAGCATCCTCCCCCTGCGCCTTTTCAGGGGCGCAGGGTTGGCATCATCTTTTGGTTTCCTGTTACGTCGCCATTGGATGTGACCTAGGAGGTCGGGTCATGGGGCCGAATATACTGCCCTGGTCCTTGAGCCTCGGTCTTTGTACTT
>JAJEGY010000025.1 GCA_022819585.1 Dehalococcoidia bacterium
GCGTAAACGCTGCACCGTCGAGAAGCGGAGCAAAAGTGCGTAACTCCGAAGCAGGAGCCGTGCAGAGCACACGGCCCTCCTTCGGCCGCCACCGTAAGTCCGAAGGGCGCATCGCAAGGCGATCGCGGCAGGGAGAAAACCTCGCGATGCCCCTCGGCAAAACCAAGAACCGAGAAATCGGAAAAAACAAGAAAGGCCGGAAACGGCCAATTAAACGCGCCGACCCAAAAACCAATCCCCTCACCAACCAACACCGAAATCCCAAGAATCCCAATTCAAAATCCTTCCCATCCTAGTTCCCAAACCTGATATTCGAAATTACGCAAGTGACACTTAAATCTACCCTCATACTCGAAAAAAGAACTTTTCGCCACAACATGCGTCATAATCGAACAAACCATGATACGCTTGTCACATCAAAGCAACGACAACCCGTCGTCAAAGCCACAGCATAAGATAAAGGGATAACTCAATGACCAAAAACGCCACCGCAACTCTCGAGAATGAGATCATCGAGAGCCTGACGGCACAATCCGACGAAAACGAAGACGAGAACGATATGCCGAGAACCAAGCAACCCAGCACACGCGAAGAAGCTCTCGAAGAAGCCATCGCTCAAATCGAAAGAAGCTACGGTCGCGGCGCTGTAATGCTCATGAGCGAAAACGACAGCTTCCGAAACGTCGAAGCGATACCCACAGGCTCACTATCCCTCGACATCGCTCTAGGCATCGGCGGACTTCCACGAGGCAGAATCATCGAGGTCTACGGCGCCGAATCCGCCGGAAAATCCACCCTCGCAATGTCTGCCGTCGCACAAGCCCAGAAGGCCGGCGGAGTATGCGCATACGTCGATGTCGAACACGCCATGGATCCCGTATACGCCAAAGCCATCGGCGTCGACATCGATTCGCTACTCATCTCACAGCCCGACTCTGGCGAGCAAGCCCTCGAAATCATCGAAGCACTGGTCCGCTCCAGCGCCCTCGACATGATCGTCCTCGACAGCGTCGCCGCACTCGTGCCCAACGCCGAAATCCGAGGCGAAATGGGGGAGTTCCAAGTCGGCGCACAAGCCCGACTCATGTCGCAGGCACTGCGGAAACTCACCGCCGTCATCAACCAGACAAAAACCGTCTGCATCTTCATCAACCAGCTCCGAGAAAAAGTCGGCGTCGTATATGGAAACCCCGAAGTCACCCCCGGCGGACGCGCCCTAAAGTTCTACTCCAGCGTTCGTCTTGACATGCGACGCAGAGAATCCATCAAGAACGGCAAAGAAATCGCAGGAAACCGAATCCGAATCCGAGTCGTCAAAAACAAAGTCGCACCACCCTTCAGACAAGCCGAAATCGACATCATATTCAACGAAGGCATCAGCACCGAAGGCGACCTCATACAACTCGGCGTCGAACACGGAATACTCCAGAAACGCGGCGCTTTCTACTCATACGGCGAAACCCGACTCGGTCAAGGACGAGAAGCATCCCGCATCTTCCTCAAAGAGCACACCGACTTGCGCGACGAGATCGACGCCCAGATACGGGCCATCACTCTGCCGGAAAACAAATAGGAAACCTCACCCGGTACACCCGCCCCTGCCAGTTTCACGCCGGAATTTCGGGAAGTGAATGAACCCGCCCTTATTGGTGGGTTCAACACTCCCGAATATGCTTAGAACATGGTTATCAACGCGCTATTGATCGCTTGCGCCCTCATGGGAAGCGCATTCATATCGGCCGCCGAATCGGCCCTCCTCAGCGCGCGCCCCTCGCTCATCCAGCACCTCGCTGAAAGCGGCGACCGCCGAGCACTCGCAGTTATGCGCGTCCTCGAACGATACGAAAACTTCTTCGCAACAATCCTGCTCGTCGGAAACCTCTTCAACGTCCTCGTCGCAACCGCATCCACAAGCCTCATCATCAACTCCATCGGAAACGGCGAAAACACCGTCGTCACCACAATCATCGCAACCGCCGTCGCAACCGTCATGGTCTACGTCGTCGGCGAACTCACACCCAAGACCCTCGGCGCAATCGCACCCGAGACTTGGTCCCTGGCCGTCGCACACATCATCCTCGCAATCATGACGGTCTCTAAATGCATCGTATGGGTCTTCACCCTCTTCCCAAGAGGACTCCTACGCCTCTTCGGCGTCTCCGAACAAGACACCAGACCCGGATACACACAAGGCGAACTTAGCCTCATCCTCGATCAGAGCCAAGAACAGGGACTCTTCGACGACACCCACGGCGAAATGCTCGACAACCTCCTCGACTTCGGCGCACGAGACCTCCGAGACCACCGAGTCCGCGTCCACACCAGCCAAATCGTATGGCTGAACGAAAACGACACCGTCAGAACCTTCCTCAAAACCTACCGCGACCACATCGCAGACGTCGATGCCACGCACGAACCCCAGCGATACCAACCCGGTTTCGTCATCCAGAAAGGCGAACCTCTCCGCATCGGATACTGGTACGGCCTAGATCAACTCGCCGGTGCAATATACGCCAACGACGTCATGAAATTCATCGCCGAAGGCGGCGACGATGAACTCGACACGAATATCACCGACTTGATGCGGACCGACATCCTCATCCTCGCCGACACTACAAACCTCGACGACCTCTTCACCTCCATGATCCGCACCGGCCAACACCTCGCCATTGCCCACAACGAAGAAGACCGCATCAACGGACTCGTAACCCTCAACGGACTCCTCGAAATGATGCGCGGCGACGACGACGACACCCTCGTCCTAGAGCAAAAAGCCGTCGAACGCATCGACGACGAAACCTTCGTCGTCCCCGGAGCCTTATCCGTCGAACGAACCGAAGACGAAACCGGCATCGTAATCCCGCCAAACGAACGATACGAGACCATCGCCGGGTTCTTCATAGATAAAGCCCAACGAATGCCCGAAGTCGGCCAGTGCACAACATACGAAGACACGATCTTCATGGAAGTCCTCGAAATGGACGGCAACCGCATCGAACGTCTCAAAATCAAAAACATCGCCACGGACATAGCCCCAGAACCAACTACCTAGACCTCACGTCGGATGAGCCGAGAGCCAAACCCTGAAACATTCCTCCAAAACCTCGAAACGGGAATCAAAACAGCAGGCATCAAACCAAACCATTCAATCGTCTGCGCCGTCTCAGGCGGCATCGACTCGACCGCCCTCCTGCTAGGCCTCCACCGCCTCCAAAACCACTTCAAGTCCTTAACCGCCGCTCACTACAACCATCGCGCACGCGGCGAAGAATCCGACGACGACGAACACTTCGTCCGCGCTCTGTGCAACAAACACCAAATCCCGCTTACCGTCGGCAGAGCAAACCACGATACCCCAAATCTGACAGAAAACTCCGCCCGCCGCGACCGCTACAACTTCCTGGCCACAACTGCCGACCAACTCAACGCCGACTCCATCGCCGTCGCCCACACCATCAACGACCAAGCCGAAACCATCCTCCTCCGCATCACCCGGGGCTCCGGACTCCGCGGCGCAGGAGGCATGAAAATTACACGAACCATCAAAACCCCGTCAGGCAAATCCGCAACCATCATCAGACCGCTGCTCCAAACTACCCGCGAACAAGCTGAGCAATTCCTAAACTCCATCCACGTCACCGCTCGACACGACTCCTCAAACGACGATTGGACACGCTACGCCCGAAACCGCATCCGCCACCGCGTCACCCCCGAACTCGAAGCCCTAAACCCCCAAGCAACCTCCGCAATCTCCCGCTTCGGCGAAATTCTTCAAGCCAACACCAACCTCGTCGAGCAACTCGCCAGCGACGTCCTCCAAAACGCATCCACAGAATCTCCAAACACCCACCTCCGGAACGCCATCGCATCCTCACACCCAGTCATCGCTGTCGAAGCACTGTCTACCATCTACCGCGCCATTGCCAACCCCGAAACGCAACTAGACCAACACCACATCGACAAACTACTCGACCTCATCTCGACAGGAAAATCAACCACATACCACCTACCCGACAACATCACCTTTTGGACCAACCACCAACACATCGGCATGACGCATGACGGCTCTCCCATCGAAGACCCGGTCCCATACCCACAAAAAATCGCTGATCCCGTTTCACTCCCTCTCCCCGGCACCGCCCATCTAGGCAACGGTTACGTGATCAAATCCGAGATCTCACCCCTAGCCGCCAACTACCACAGCGCCAACGACGGCGAAGCATGGCTAAAACTCGACATCCTCCAGACCCAACACCTCTCCATCCGCAACCGCCAACCCTCCGACCGCTTCAATCCTCTAGGCATGCACCAAAACGTCGACCTATCTAAATTCCTTATCAACTCCAAGGTAGCCGCAACTTGGCGAGACCGAATCCCCATCGTTGTAAATCCCCAAAACAACCGCATCATCTGGCTGCCCGGCGTCAGAATCGCTGAATGGGCCAAAGTCTCGCCCACCGACAAAAGCGCTGTCCACCTCATCTTCCACTACGAGCTCAAAACCGCACCAACACAATGAAGATCAGCTCAACTCGCGCTGCAACATCCTGTGGTTCTCCATCCGCCCTGGCTCCATGCCACGCGGAGCTACCGCCTTACCATCGATCTCCTTTATCGCCGCATGCACTGGTGCTGGCGACGCGGCAGCAACGTACCTGCCCACCACATACATCCCGATCTCTACACCCGAAGCCTCGTACTCCGCGATCGAATCAGGCGTCAACTCCCCGGCCACATGAATATCCACTGAGCCGAATCCAGCATCCGTCAACCTCGCCTTCAACTCCCTCACCAGATCCGGCGAACCGCCGCCTAGATTGGCTGGTACGCTGACCTTCACGCCCCGCAACGGATTGCTGGTACCTCCGCTCAACGAATACGCAGCATCCAAAGCTTCTTGGATAGTGTCTCCCGTCGTCGGAACCGGCATCACTCGCTGCGCGCCTAACCTGCTCTGCCGGTCATACACCGTCATCGCTCGATCTGCAGCGCCCCAAATCAACACAAAGTCATTCGGCATCGATCCCTGAGGCACCGTCGCCGTGCGCTCTCCGCCCTTCTGAGTCGAAACTGCAGCACAACCTCCAACATACGCTGAATACTCCATCGAATCAACCACATCAGGATGAATATACGGCGAACTGCTAACCATCACTCTTGTATCGCCCGCCGCCCGAACACACTCATTCGCAGCTGTCGCCCATCCAATGCTCGAAGCTAAAATACCCGTGATCACATCCCTGTACATCCCGAAAGCCGCATACGGTCCAACCACCCGCAAAAGCGTCTCACCAGCGCTGATCCTCTCGCCGTCAGACAAAGAATAGACCGCCGAAGACGCAACAGGCAACCGCGCCCGCAAAAACGGCAAAACCTCGTTGATCCCCGACAATATCCCCGACGCGCCGGAATACACCTCAAACACCACGATCGGGTTGCGCTGCTCAGTCCTGAGTATCGACTGAGCGTTGTGATACTCGATCGCCACCGTCGCCCCACGCAACGTCGGCGACGAAAGTTCAAGTTCTTCTGAGGGAGTAACCATCGTTGAGAGACCGTTCGATTAACAGAATGTTAGGTTACCGTACCCACGCAAAAACATCGTTGCTCGTAGACCACAAAGTCACGTCACCGGCCCTTCCGCTTCACATCCGCTGGAGAAAACCGAACGCGCAATAGTCCCTTGATATCTTCGGTAGCAGTGGAAACAATCCTGACCCGAGTATCCGGATCATCCACCCAATGGACTGGTATCTCCTTGATCCGATACCCTGCCTTGAGACTCAGCAAGAGCAGTTCAGTGTCGAAGAACCAACCCGTATTCTCAATGTGCGGAACCACATTCTCCGCCACCTCGCGGGATACCGCCTTAAACCCGCACTGAGCATCTCGGAACGTCTTCCTTGGAAACATCACCCTGATCAAAGCGTTATAACACCTAGACACGATCTCCCGCCTCAACGTTCGTTCTTCAACCCGAGACTGAGGCAACAACCGCGAACCGATAGCAACGCCGTAACCCTCTTGCGCAACTGCATTCACTAACGGCTCCAACGATTCCAATCGCGTCGACAGGTCAACATCCATAAAGCATCTAACCTCGGCATCACTCTCCACCCACGACTTCCTCAATGCCCTACCTCTGCCTCGCTGCTCCAACCTCGTCAATCGGACATTCGGGTATTCGCTGGAAAGCTGACGACCCACCTCTGGCGTCGCATCCTCCGAACCGTTATCCGCGATCGTGATGCTCCAGTCCCAATCGGCTGCAAATCCGCCGGATAGATGCTCCGTCAAAATCCCGATGCAACGCGGCAACGAGTGCTCCTCATTGAGCACAGGAATGGTGATGTCAACAGATATCTTGGACACGTCGATGTACGTCTCGTCTGACGTATCAATGATAGAAATGCCGACGCCCCGTGAAAACCATCGCCAAGCCCAACTCATTGGCTGTGTTGATCACAACCTCGTCATTCACAGAACCTCCCGGCTGCACCACCGCTTTGACCCCTGCCTGAGCCGCAGCCTCAATCCCATCCTGAAACGGGAAGAAGGCATCCGATGCCATCACCGATCCTCTGGCCGCATCTCCAGCAACTTGAGTTGAAAGTTGAACGCTGGTTACTCGATTAGGCTGACCCGCTCCCATACCAACCAACGCTCTATCTTTGACCAACACGATGGCATTAGATTTCACAAACCTGCATGCACGCCAAGCAAACGACAGGTCGGCCTGCTCGCTCTCGGTAGGTTGCCGTTCGGACACCAAGCTGAAGTTCTCGAAATCATCATCCGCCAAGTTATCGGGTTCTTGCACTAACGCTCCGCCCGAAACCGATCGAACATCCAGTCTTGGGGGATCATGAGGGGCAACTCTTAACACCCGAGTTCGTCGACGAGTTCGCAATATATCCAGCGCCCCATCGTCGTATCCCGGCGCAATCACCACGTCCAGCAATAGACCTTTCATCCGTTCCGCAGTCGCGGCATTCAAACGTTCGCTGAACGCCACGATGCCGCCGAACGCCGATACTGGGTCGCCGGCTCTCGCCGCCTCCCATGCCTCCGTCTGATGGTCACGAACCGCCAGTCCGCACGGATTAGCGTGCTTAACAACAACGGCCGCGTGTCCCTCAAAACCTGAGAAAGCGCGAGCCACCGACCATGCAGCATCCGCATCTAAGTAGTTCAGGTACGACATATCGATGCCGTGGAGCTGCTCGGCATTAACTACGCCACCATTCTCTCCCGGGAACGAGTAGATGCCAGCACTTTGGTGCGGGTTTTCTCCGTAGCGGGGCCTCGCAACCAACGAGTATCCGAAAGTAATCTCCTCTGGCAACTCGAGCGCAGCATCATCCCCGGAAGTCGATTCATCTTCTCGTAGATAGCCAGCGACAGCCGTGTCGTACGTAGCGACATGCTGGAAAGCTTTGGCGGCCAAACGGCGGCGTTCCGACTGCGTAACTTCGCCACCGCGGATCATACCGCCGACGCGCTCGTAGTCGTCAGGATCCACGATGATCACGACGTGCGGATGGTTCTTCGCCGCCGCCCGCGTCATTGCTGGACCACCGATGTCGATGTTCTCCAACGCATCGTGTAAAGACGCGTCGCGGTTTCGAACCGTTTCGACGAACGGGTAAAGATTGTTGACCACAACATCTATATTGCGTATTCCAAGCCTCGCCATCTCACCAACATGTTCATCATCGTCACGCAAACCCAGCAAACCACCGTGAATGATCGGATGCAAGGTTTTGACGCGTCCCCCCAAGATTTCGGGAGCACCGGTAACATCGGACACCTCAACTACATCAATCCCAGAAGATCGCAAATCAGCGGCAGTTCCACCAGTGGAGACGATCTCATAGTCGCATTCCACTAGCAGATTGGCAAAATCAACTAGCCCACGGCGGTCATACGCACTCAACAGCGCTATCTTCTTGGCGGTTTCGGGCACCATGCCTCTCCTGTTTTTCAGTCTCTTATTAACAGGATTTCTTAGATCAACCCCGCCACTTCACACGATCTTCCGAGCCATCGTAATCGGCAGTTTCCCCAATGATCCAAGCGTCGTCAAGTTTGGCTAGTAAGAATTCGACATCCTCTGGCGCGGCGCAAATCACCATCCCGACACCCATATTGAATACGTTGAACATCTCCTCATCGGCGATTTCACCATGGTCTTGTATGTATCCGAACAACGGGGGCGGTGACCACGACTCAAGGTCGAGGACTGCACCGACATTTGCTGCCAATGCCCTTGGCACGTTCTTAGCGAAACTGCCGCCGGTGATGTGCCCCAAACTCTTCACTTTGCTCATTACCGGCCGTAGCGGATTCAGATATGATCTGTGCGACTCAAGCAGCGCCTCACCTAAAGTTCTCCCATCCACCGGCAAAGCATCTCTCAACGCACTTGGATCGCTGTCCGTATTGAAAATCGACCTCACCAACGAGTAACCATTAGTGTGCAATCCGCTCGAAGGCAAACCGATGAGAACATCCCCGGGCATCGTCGATTCTGGTTTCAGCAGCGCATCGCGTTTAACGCGCCCCACAATAAATCCGACCAAGTCATAGTCCTCGCCGTCGTAGATGCCCGGCAACGACGCTGTTTCGCCGCCAATCAACGCGCATCCGTTTTCAACGCACGCGGACGCAACACCAGTCAGTATCTCCGCAATCAGCCCCTCGTCATAACCATTCAATCCGATGTAATCCAAGAAAAACATCGGTTCTGCGCCAGCCGGCAGAATGTCGTTGACGCAGTGATTCACAATATCGACGCCCACCGTATCGTGACGCCCCATGGCTTGCGCGATCCGCAACTTCGTGCCAACAGAATCGGTACTTGAAACCGTCAGGTAGTCGCTGTTCGGGTCAATGTCGAATACGCCGCCGAATGCGCCTGGCAAGGAAACGACACCACCCACATAAGTCGATTGGGCAATGTCGCCAATGTGTAGCTTCGCACGGGCTGCAGCATTGAGGTCTACCCCCGCCGCCGCGTATGCACTAGCCGATACTTCTTTCATCCCTACGTCGAGTTCAGGCGACACCTGCAGGCTCCGTGGCCAGACGATCCATCCGCAACTTGTCCATTTCTAGTTGGACATCGATCGGATACTTGCCGGTAAAGCAACCCCTGCAATACTCCTCGCGACCAGCGGATACGGCTTCTTCGAGTCCTTCAAGGCTCAAATACTTCAGGCTGTCAGCGCCGATAATCTCGCAAATCTCGTCAACAGTATGATTGGCCGCGATCAGCTGATCGAGCGTCGCCATATCCACGCCGAAGTGACATGTCGATTTGATCGGCGGCGCGGCAACCCGAACGTGAACCTCTTTCGCCCCTGCATCCCTGAGCATACGAACAACGTGTCTAACCGTCGTACTCCTCACGATAGTGTCATCCACCACGACGATGCGCTTGCCCTTGATAACCTGCTTCATCGCATTGAACTTGGTTCGAACCCCAATTTCTCGCATGTATTGATCAGGTTGGATGAACGTCCTGCCGACATAACGGTTCTTCACCAAACCTTCTGAGTACGGGATGTTGGCCTCTGCTGCATAACCGGCTGCATGCGGTGTAGACGAGTCTGGGATTCCGATTACTAAATCCGCGTCTATAGGGTCCTCCTGATATGCGATCGCTCCCATACGCATTCGGTTCTCATAAGCCAGACTGCCATCAAGGATGCTGTCAGGTCGGGCGAAGTAGATCTGCTCAAAGATGCACATCTTGTGGGAGGTCGCAGCTTTGGGCCACACCCAACTCTCGACACCATCACGATCGACGACCATCACCTCGCCATTCTCCAACTCGCGCACAAATTCAGCGCCGAGGTTGTCGAGGGCCGCAGTCTCGGACGCGAAGACCCAACCACCGTCCAATTTACCCAGACACAACGGACGGACGCCGAGAGGATCGCGCACAGCGATCAATTCATGTTTGGTCATCATGATCAGGGAATACGCACCACTCAGCATCGGCATAACTTGGTCTGAAACCTCAAACCAGTTGTCCCCCGGTGTCTTCGCAAATAGTTCTGCGATGACCTCGCTGTCTGAACTGCCGGAAAACACGCTGCCGTATTCATCACGGCAGAACTCGCGAAGTTGGAGCGCGTTGATGACGTTGCCGTTGTGTCCCAGTGCAACAGCGCCACGGGGCCCGTAAGCCAATAACGGTTGCGCATTCTGGCGACGATTCGAACCAGTGGTGGAGTACCGAGTGTGAGCTATCGCCAAGTGGCCCGGCAGCTTCAGGAGGTCATCCTCTTCAAAGACTTGGGAAACAAGTCCGATCTCGGCAGTGACGCTCAACGATGAACCGTTGGACGCAGCAATCCCCGCACTCTCTTGGCCCCGGTGTTGGAGGGCGAATATCCCAAAGAACGCGGCACGAGCGGCTTCGTGATCCGGGATATATGCACCGAATATGCCGCATGCTTCCCGCGGCTTTCCATCGCCGACAGCAATGTGTTCGGCATCGTGTTTTACTGGATCACGCAAATCCGGTGCAGTCGCAACGTGGCGCAACAACCAATTGTGTTAACCCGCCAACATCCATGCACGTGCTACCTCCATGTTAACCGTTATTCACATCGAGCGCACGCTTATGGACCGGTGCTTACACTGGCGGAACCACCCATTCCGGGTCTTCTCCGCGCGCTACGCGTGCCACATTGGCCAATGCATACGCTGTGGCATTGTGCTCTGATTCCAACGCTCGCGTCGCCATGTGAGGCGTGACGACCACGTTCGGCAGATTCGGAAGGTCGTTATCGGTTTCAATCGGTTCAACCTCAGTGACGTCCAAACCGGCCCCGAAGATCTGACCATCACTCAGCGCGCGCTTGAGAGCCGCCTCGTCTACGACCGGGCCCCGACAAGTGTTAACCAGAATTGCACTGTTTTTCATCAACGCGAACTCTCGGTCTGAGATCATGTGACGCGTCGTCCGTTCAAGCGGGACGTGCAAACTCACGATGTCGGACGTTTCCAGCAGTTCATCCAACTCTACGAACTTAGCGCCAGCGTCCTTCACGTACTCTTCGTCCAAATCAACAGAGTCGTAATAGACGACCTCGCATTCCCATCCCTGCAATCTTTTCGCCACCCTAGACCCGATGCGGCCAAGGCCCACGATGCCGATGCGCTTCCCAACGAGAGTGTGGTACTCGGTGCGGTCGCCACCGACACCAGCCATCCACGTTCCGTTTTTCACAGATTCGATCTGACGGTCCAGTTTGCGTTCGATCGTCAGCATCAACAGCACGGCATGCTCTGCCACGGCCACGGCATTGGCTCCGCCGTTATTCGAGACGTTCACACCGAGTTCCGCTAGCGCTGCCTTATCCATCCAATCAGTGCCAGCGCTGAAAGTCTGGATCAACTTCAGGTTGCCGAGCTTTGAGATGAATTCGGTATCGAACGTTCGAACCCCGGCAGGAATCAGAGCGACTGCGTCCTGACACTCCCGGATTACATCATCCATTGGTTGCTCAGTGTCGACGAACCTCAACTCCACTTCTGGATATTCCTTCGCTGCCTTCGCGAGTTCATCTTGTCGCATCTGAGATCTCGCGTCTCCCATTGGACCCAACAGAACCACTACGGCCATCGTTTCAACTCTCGACTTTCTTGCTCAGTCATTCACGTATCGGCGATCTGCCCACCAACGCACTCGGTTGGTCGAAAAGTTCGCCACGAATAGCGGATTATACTAATTTGGTAGCGCACATTTCGGCATTCGTCCCACTTCAGCCTGATGGCAACCCGATAATCGAAAACGCATCCCTACCTCGCAAGCAAGGGATTTCGCCGTACGCACCAAACCTATGCCCGAGCCAAATCTCCAACGCGCGACCATTCGAGTTCCTGCAACCAGCGCTAATCTCGGCCCCGGTTTCGACTGCATCGGCATGGCGCTCGATCTTTGGAACGAGACGGTCGTCACCAAAGGTGACCCAAGCATCACCATCTCCGGCATCGGCGCCGATTCGCTGCCACACGATGCTACGAACATGATCGCGGCCAGCGCGTCACGAACCTTTAGAGATCTCGGCGTTGACCCAACACCGTTGGCATTCGACTGCCATAACAGAATTCCGTTGGCCCGAGGATTGGGATCCTCTTCCGCAGCCGCACTTACCGGCATCGCCGCCGCATTCACCTTCGCGGGTTTGGATGTAGCGGATGCCCAAACTCAGCACCAAATCTTCACTATCGCCGCCGACATCGAGGGTCACCCAGACAACGTTGCCCCGGCTGTATTCGGCGGATGCCAAATCGGCATCCATGTTGGAACCGAGAATCCTGGAAAAGACTGGATCATCAGCCGTGTTGGCACAGCGGAGGAACTGAAAGCCGTGGTATTCATCCCGGATTTCACGATGGCGACTGAAGAAGCCCGGGGTGTTTTATCGGCTGAAATTCCGCGTTCGGATGCCGTATTTAATGTCGGCCGAGCCGCCATGCTGGTGCATGCTCTTGAAACGCGTCAGTGGGAATTATTGCGACATGCCACTGATGACCGTCTCCACCAACCTCAACGGATCGAAAAACTTTTCCCGAGATTCCGTCCGATCGCGCGTGGAGCGCTCGATGCAGGAGCGCATGGCGTCTTGCTTTCAGGTGCCGGCCCCTCGGTGTTGGCGCTGGCCACCGACCGCTTCATGACGATCTGCTACGAGATGTCGGAAAACGCAAGAAAAGCTCAAGTGAATGGCGAGGCGCTCATTCTCGACATCGCCCAGCAGGGAATGCAGATCACTACCGAACTTTAGAGCCGCACCAGACGTAACGATGAACAGAAACAGACAGCTTGTTGTCCAGAAATTCGGCGGTAGCTCTCTTGCCACCGAAGATCTGCTCAGAAACGTGGCCGAACGAGTTTGTGAGCGCCGCGAACAAGGCGTTGATATCGTTGTCTGCGTCTCAGCTATGGGCGACACAACTGACGAACTCCTCGGGCTGGCAAATCGTCTTTCGGGTGATCGCTCTCCAAGCCCGCGCGAAACCGATGCGCTCATCTCAACCGGCGAACTGGTAAGCGCATCTCTGATGGGCATCGCGATTCGTGGGTTGGGACACGACGCTATCAGCCTCAGCGGTCGGCAAGCAGGCATCAGGACCGATGAAACCTTTGGCTCGGCTCGCATCGCGAGTATCGACCCGGCCCGTGTGCTAAGAGAACTTGAACGAGGAAGAATCGTCGTTGTGGCAGGTTTCCAAGGTCTGACCTTGGCTGATGACACCACGACTTTGGGGAGGGGCGCATCAGACCTCACCGCAGTTGCGATATCCGCATCGATCAATGCGGACCTGTGCGAAATCTATACCGACGTGGATGGCATCTTCACCGCAGATCCGCGCCTAGTTCCGAATGCCGAGGTGATTTCCCACATCGGGTATGAAGAGATGCTTGAGATGGCCTCTCTTGGTGCCAAGATGAACCCTCGATCGATCGAGATGGCAGCAGTCCACAAGGTGCCGATGCTCATCACCTCAACATTCAACCGCGACGCCAAAGGAACCAAAATCAACAACTTTCAGGACCAGGGTACTGACATGGAGATCCAAAGAAGCATAACCAGCGTCGTTACCGAGCGATCTGTCGCCCGCGTCACGCTTCACGGAATTGAAGACCGCCCGGGAATCGCGGCATCGATCATGACGCCGTTGGCAGACGCAGGCATCAGCGTTGACGTAATCGTTCAAAACGTATCTTCCAATGGCTTGACCGACATGTCATTCACCGTTGGGCAAGAGTACCTGCAGCGAGTCGCTGAGATAACTTCTGTAAACGAAGATGTCGGTTATACCGAACTTGGAACACGCGATGGCCTCGCCAAGGTCAGTATCGTCGGCACGGGAATGACCAACTCGCCGGGATACGCGGCGCGAATGTTCCGCGCCTTGGCTAACGCCGGAGTGAATATCGAAATGATCACCACCTCGGAAATCCGAATTACCTGCATTGTTGAGCAGGATCAGCTAGCCGCAGCGGCAAAGGCGATACACTCCGAATTTGAACTAGAGACCGTTTAACGCGTCGCATGCGCGTCGATGTCAATGGATGAAACGAACGAGATACGAATTGTCGGTGATTTTCATAGCGACATCACAGTCATCGTCGTAATCCCCACGTTTAACGAAGCCGAGAACATCCGCAGTATCGTCGATCAACTCTTCGCCCTGAACATCACCGGACTTGGGATCCTATTCGTAGATGATGCGTCGCCCGATGGCACGGGCGAAATAGCAGACGGTCTGGCAAACGAACATCCTGGGCGACTTGTCGTGGCAAATCGAAGCGGCAAACTCGGGCTCGGTACCGCTTACGTCGCGGGTTTCAAAATCGCTTTAGATTCAGACGCTCCTTACATAGTTCAGATGGATTGCGACTTCTCACACCCTCCCACCGAGCTTCCGCCGATGGTCGCGGCATTGGACAACGCCGATGTCGTCGTAGGGACTCGCTACAGTCACGGAGGCGCGGTCGATCCGAATTGGAAGATGTCCCGTGTGCTGCTCAGCAAGTGGGCAAACTGTGGCATTCGAGCAATCTTGGGTTTGAAAATACACGATGCAACCGGGGGGTTCAAAGCTTACCGTCGCCAAGCTCTTGAACAAATCGGTTTGGATCGACTTACTATCACGGGGTTCGGCTTCCAAGCCGAAGTAGCTCTCAGGACCCAACGATGCGACTTGACGGTGAAGGAACATCCCTATACGTTCATGGAAAGAACCGCTGGAAAATCTAAGATGTCGGTTCAGATCGCGCTCGAGGCGTTTTGGCGACTGACGATGCTCAGAATCAAAGCGAAATGAGCGATTGATGGATTTGGATGCGCTCCGATTTGATTGCGTTGCAGAAGCGTATGAGAATAGATTAGTTGCCGCTTGCCGCAACTCCCCAGCCAATCTCTAAACACGTGAATCACATGCCCCCTACCAACTTCACCATCATCGGAGAAAACATCCATTGCACCCGTGTCGTCAAACGAGGTGGCATTCGGGGACACGTTTTCGATGATGGTACCGAAGCAGTCAAGTTCAGAGTCGATGGCGAACTTGAATTCGTCAAGGTCCCTCCGCACTTCGAAAAAACGCAACCTTACCAGCAGGGCAATCTGAAACACTTCATGATCGCTGTCTGGAAAGGTGTCAACTGTGACGGCAAGGACGCCGCAGAAGGTGAGCGCTATATCAAATATGAGGTCGACAGACAGACGAGGGCGGGGGCCGCGTACCTTGATCTGAACGTTGACGAACTTTCACACCGCGTCGGCGAACAGATCGAAGCTATGCGCTGGCTGGTGCAGTTTGTGCAGTCCGTGTCCGATATTCCGCCGAGCATCGATTCTTCAAACTCTGAGATCATTCAAGCAGGGCTCGAAGCGTACGACGGCTCTACGGGCCGACCAATGGTTAATTCAGTCGCTTTGGAGAGACTCGACACATTGGATTTGATAGTTGAGCACGAGGCGAAGTGCATTATCTCTGCCGCAGCGGAAAGCGGGATGCCGGAAAACGCGGACGACCGTTTAGAGAATGCCACACAGGTGATTGACGCTGCTAGCGACCGTGGCGTCCCTTTCGGGGACATGTATATCGATCCGCTGTTTTTCCCCGTCTCAGTGGACAAAGCATACGGCCCTCACGCTCTTGAAGCGATCTCGAAACTCCGGGATCGATTCGGCGGGGATGTCCACATAACCGGCGGCATGAGCAATGTCTCGTTTGGGTTGCCCAAGCGAGCGCTAGTGAATGAAACTTTCGTAAAGCTTGCGGTTGAAGCTGGCGCAGATTCGGGTATCATCGACCCTATACAGGTCAAAATCGATCGCGCGATGAAACTTGACATGGATTCGCCGCGAGTCCGATATGCGGTCGACCTGCTGGAAGGCAGGGACGATTTCGCGATGAACTACATCACCGCATACCGTAGCGGCGAACTCGATTGATTCGGCTTCCGAACCAGCGCCCTCGCAAACCACAAAGCTGACCGCGGTCTCGCGGGGATTAGGTCAGTGGTGATAGATCAAAATCCTTCTGAAAACCGTCGCATGCTCAGTCTGGTCAAAGAGGCGTTTTGGTTCGTCTACCACAACACCAATGACTTCATGTCGGTGAACGGGCATTATCTGGCCGCCGCAATCGCATTCTACGCGTTCCTGTCCATCTTCCCCCTCACTATCGCATTAATCACTCTTTGGCGGTTCGTGGTTGGACTCGAGGGTTTCGAGGATCGTCTGATCAGCGGAATCGTCACTCAAATACCGGTGCTCGCGGAAACTCCGGGGCCATCTTTCGTGGAAGGCTTCATCCACAACGTCAGCAACGAACCGGCCGTCACTTCTAGCTTGACAGGATTAACGCTATTCATTGCCGGGATGGGCGTGTTCGGCTCAATACGGAAGAGCGTGAACCTGATCTGGGGCATTCAACAGCCCCGCCCGTTCCTTACCGAACGGGCAATCGACTTCATCATGATGATGGTCGCGTCATCGCTCCTGTTCTTTTCAATCGTGCTTTCGGCAGTATTCTCATTCATTCAGGAGATCGCCAGCTTGTTGGCCACGGATCGGACACCATTTGATCAGTGGTTCCTGCTGACAGCGGGCTACGTCGCTCCTGCAGGGATCACGTATATCGTCTTTTTGGTGGTCTATTGGTGGCTGCCGAACACGAAGGTTAAGTTTACGGACATCCTTGGAGTCGCCATTTTGGCATCGATCGCCTTCGAGGCCACCAAGTACATATTCATATTTTTCCTGCGCAATTCGAGTGGATTGTTGACCTCGATCTACGGCAGCATCAGCACGATCATGATGTTCTTCCTGTTTGTCTATATCGAGTCGATCATTCTCCTCGCCGGAGCGATGCTATCGGCAAAATGGTCGAACTACCTCCGAGTCCGTGATCAAAGACGACAAAACACGATGCTGATCGCTAATCTGCGCCGCATCAACGAGAGCGACCGAGTGGTCTTCGCGCCTTGACGCCTATCTCTCCTTGCCCCGCACTGCCGATAGCCGATATCAAGACCCTTTGCTAGATCGTCCAAGCCCGAAGGGGCGGGCCTGCGGCAAAACAGATCCCGAATCAGAGATTGCGACGGAGCACATCTCATCCGTGAGTTTGACAACCTATGACGGTAGTATCAGCGCGCCAGTTCGTTCGCAAATGTGAAGAGCGCCGGTAGACCGCCAGTGTGGAGAAAGATGATCGTTTCGTTGGGAGTGACGTTGGCTTCTCGGATCTCGTTGAGCAATGCAGCCATCACGGTGCCCGTGTAGTTGGGATCGAGGATTATGGCGTCGGTTTGTGCGGACATCTTTATTGCCTCGACGACTTCGGCGGTCATTATTCCATAGCCTTCGCCGACGAACTGGTCCAACACCCTCATGTCAGACTCGGCAAATGTTATCGGCAAATCCAGCAACTCTTTGATGTCATCAGCATGTTGGAAGATGTACTCGTTCAGCGGCATGTCGTAGTTGACGGTAACGCCGGTGAAACGCCAATCCAAACCGAGGTTTTTCGCGGTCAGCATCAAGCCGCAGAGCGAACGGCCAGCGACGCCATAGATGTGGACGTTTTCGAGACCCAGTTCGTTGATCTGGTCGAGCAGCTCTAAGCCGCAACGTATGAAGCCCGCCATGCCTACTACGCGCGGGAAGAGATGCTCTTGCAGCCAGTAAACTTTAGCGCCTTCGGCTTCTAGCTGAGATTTGAGGTCTTGGGCGTATTGGTTGGCGTCGGCGGACTGGAACTGGTCTAATAGGTGCAGTTCGGCTCCCAGAAGTTTGTCGATGAGAAGGTTGCCCTGGACTTTGCGATGCGCCGCGTTTGTGAGGATCAGAATGTAGCGAAGGCCGGCCTTGTTCGCGGCAGCGGCAGTCATCCGTGCGTTGTTTGAGTGGTAGTCCATGATGTTGATCAGGGTGTCGTATCCCTGGTCGACGACATGAGGCATCTCAAACTCGTAGTGTCGGGCTTTATTGCCTCCAAATGCTAGCCCGGTCATATCTTCCCGCTTGACGTATATCGGTGGAGCGGTGTGCCCTTCCTCTTGCAAGCGTTCCCGAAGGCGCGTCATCTCCTCCAAGGGAGTTGGCGTGTGGGCTATATCGACGCGTGGAAAGGCATCGATTCTGGCGGCAAGTTCTTCGCGGGTTAGCGTGCTGGTCAACATTGGGTATCGAATTCCTTTGATATCTAACGCCCGGGTATCTGGCCGTTTCCGCAGTAGCCCGCCTCTCGGGCCCATCGGTCAGAAACCTGGGCGGCTACGACTTCACCCGTGCAAGTTAATGTCCCATCGTCGCTACGTAACTCCGCGGTTAAAGTCGTTCGGCGGCGATCAAACTCCGTGACCCTTGACCTTACGGTGAATGGCATGGATAGCGGGGTGGGTTTCAGGTAGTTGACATGGAGGGATGCAGTTGCGTACCAGAGAAGCGGACGTTCGCCGTCGCCTGCGTATCTACCGGCGCGTCGGTAGGCATCGGCAATGGCTGTGCATACAGAGTGGCAGTCGATGACGGCAGCGATGATGCCTCCGTTGACGATGTCGTGCGGCATCGCAGCGTGATGGGATTTGGGGACGAATCTACAGATGGAGATTTCGTCTTCCCAAACGGATTTGATGTTTAAGCCGTGTTGATTCCAAGCGCCGCAACCGAAACACGAATTGCCGAATAGCCCGTCTTGGACATACTCGGGCGCGGCTGGGAGAGTGGGGAGCGAAGCGTTAAGAGTTGTCAACTTCTTCGGCTCCCGGCTCTTCGTCGTCGTCGACGGCGTCTAGGTCGAGAACCGTTTGTGGATGCCTTCGATTGTGCTGCAAGATCAACGTGATCTTCCAATATGTCGGCGATTTTGATTTCACCGTGTCCGTTTTCGCGCTGCCCGTTTTTGCTGCCATTGGTGGCGAGTTCGGTCACGTCGGAACCGGCGGCAGTCGAGTCGGGGACGATTCCCGAGAAATCGCGAAGATAGTTGCCGGTAAACGATTCGTCGACAGAGGCGATGAACTCGGGAGTACCGACGGCTACCAGTTCTCCACCGTCATCGCCGGCGTATGGACCGAGATCGATGATCCAGTCCGCGTTTTTGATGAGGTCGAGGTGATGCTCGATGAGCAGGACTGTGTTGCCACTGTCAACTAGGCGGTGGAGAACAGTTAAGAGTTTGTCGGCATCGTCGAAGGACAGACCTGTAGTTGGTTCGTCAAGGATGTACAGCGTCTGTCCGGTGCCACGCTTTGAGAGTTCGGATGCGAGTTTGATGCGTTGTGCCTCACCGCCGGAGAGGGTCGTGGCCGGTTGGCCGAGATGGATATAGCCGAGTCCGACTTGAATCAGGGTTTCGAGTTTGGAGGAGATCTTTGGAATGTTTTCGAAGAGTTCGTGCGCTTCGGTAACGGTCATATTTAAGACATCAGAGATTGATGCATCCTTGAAGCGGATCTCGAGTGCTTCACGGTTGTATCGAGCGCCGCTGCATATCTCGCAAGGGACGGTTACGTCCGGAAGGAATTGCATCTCGATCTGGGTATATCCCGCCCCTGAGCACGCTTCGCATCTACCGCCCCGAACGTTGAATGAGAAGCGTCCGGGGGTGTAGCCCCTAGCACGAGCTTCGGGCATTGTCGCAAAGAGTTCGCGGATTGGAGTGAAGACGCCAGTGTAGGTTGCGGGGTTGGAGCGTGGGGTTCTGCCAATGGGAGACTGGTCGATGTTGATGACCTTGTCGATGAGCGGCAGGCCGGTGACATCGTCGTGCAGACCAGGTCGGTCCTTGGCTCGGTAGAAGTGTTGGGCCAGTCGCTTGAGGATGATCTCGTTGACCAAAGTGCTCTTGCCTGAGCCGGAGACCCCAGTTACGCAGACCAAGATGCCCAAAGGTATCTCGATGTCGACGTTTTTGAGGTTATTGGCTCTTGCACCAAGGACTTTGATCGCCTGGCCGTTGGTTTCGCGTCGATCTTTCGGTGTAGCGATCTCTTTTCGACCACTTAGATAGTCGCCTGTGATGGACCTCTCGGAGGAGATGATGGCTTGGATATCGCCCTCGGCTACAATGTGTCCGCCATGCTCCCCGGCTCCAGGGCCGAGATCAACGATATGATCGGCCGCGCGCATCACAGATTCGTCGTGCTCGACGATGAGGACGGTGTTGCCCACGTCTCGAAGGCTCTTGAGCGTATTGATCAAGCGGTCGTTGTCATGAGGATGCAAACCCACGGAGGGTTCGTCGCAGACATAGAGGACACCCATCAAGCCAGAGCCGATTTGAGTTGCGAGCCGGATACGTTGACCTTCGCCACCGGACAGAGTCCCGGCGGATCGGTCGAGGGTGAGGTAATCGAGACCGACTCTGGACAGGAACCCCAATCTGGATTCGATCTCTTTAAGGATTTGGTCAGCGATTGAGAGTTCACGGTCGGTTAGAGGTTCGGACACTTCGTGATCGTCGTGTGGCCATTTTCCATCTCGACACGCATCCACCCATTGCAGCGCGTTGGCCACTGATTGACGCGTCACCTGCATGACGTTCATGCCGAGAAGAGTCACCGCGAGAGCGTCTGGCTTCAGGCGGTCTCCGCTGCACGTATTGCAGGTCCGTTGCGACATGTAGCGTTCGATGTCGTTGCGGACATTCTCGGATTCGGTGTTCGAGTGTCGGCGTTGCAGATTGGGGATCACACCCTCTATCCGACCGTTCCAAGTAAACTCAGCGCCCGAAGAGGTCCGATGCGTTAATCGCACTTTTTTACGGCCCGATCCATATAGAACGAGTTTCAGGTGTTCGGGTTCGAGTTCGGCGATGGGTTTGTTAAGCGGGACGTCGAAATGTTCGTTGAGGGCATTGAGCGGCCCCCAAGCCCATTGCGAGTTCTTGCCGTCGCGGCTCCACGGGGCCACGGCTCCATCTTCCAAGGCGACGGCTTTATCCGGTAGGACCAGATCGGGATCGATTTCCAGTCGGTATCCGATACCGGAGCAGTCGGTGCATGCGCCGAACGGAGTGTTGAAAGAGAAGTTTCGAGGTTCAAGCTCGGACATCGAGATGTCGCAGTCTGGACATGCGAACTGTTCGGAGTAGGAGATGTCCTGCGGTTGACTGGCTTTCTGGTTGCGTTGCCGTTGCTTTTTGATAGTGCCCGCGGCGGTTGTGCTTCGGGCGCCGGAGGTGAGTTCTTCGATAAGATGTTCGGTCGGGTTTAGGACCGAGACCATTAACATGCCCTCGCCAGTTTTTAGGGCGGTCTCAACGGATTGAGTCAGGCGCTCGCGCTCAGTGGTGCTCCATACGACTATGCGATCGACGACGATTTCGATGTTGTGCCACTTGTTTTTGTTCAGAGCGATCTCTTCGTCGAGCTGGAAGACTTCGCCGTTAACTCTTGCTCTGACGAAACCGGCGCGTCGGGCATCCTCAAAGATTGCGGTGTGTTCGCCCTTTTTGTGTTTGATGACAGGAGCTAGCAGGAGTAGCCGGGATCCTTCATCGAGGCGGAGGATCGAGTCGACAATCTGCTGAACGGTCTGACGTTGGACCGGTTTTCCGCAGTTACGACAATGAGGGCGTCCTGCGCGGGCGAAGAGGAGTCGGAGATAGTCGTATATCTCGGTTACAGTGCCGACAGTCGAACGAGGATTTCGCGAAACGCCTTTCTGATCGATGGAGATCGATGGGCTAAGGCCATCGATATGATCGACCTCGGGTTTCTCCATCCGACCAAGGAATTGGCGAGCATATGCCGAGAGGCTTTCGACGTAGCGACGTTGTCCCTCAGCGTAGATGGTGTCAAACGCGAGGCTGCTCTTGCCGGAACCAGAGACACCAGTCACAACGACGAGCTTGTCACGTGGAATGCGAACGTCGATGTTCTTGAGGTTGTGCTCTCGTGCGCCTCTGACTAAGATTTCGTTTTCAGACATTTAACTCTGTGGAGTGAAGGAATACAGGTTCTATTCGATTCTAGAGTAAGTTGCTTGGCGGTTTGCCCAAGTTTGTGATCGGCATTTGTGATCAGTAATAGATTGCGTTTCCTACCCCTCCGCCCGCGGCGATGCCATCGCCGTTAATGGCCACAGCCTTGGGTGATGCGACGAATGCGGCGATGTAAGCGATTTCCGTTGCATCGATGAGTTTCCGGACTGAGTTCGCAGATGCCATTTCGTCAAGGATGGTTTCAACAGGGACGCCTTGGGCTTCGGCGCGTGCAGCGGCTACCTGCGGTGTAGCTTCAGTTCGAGTCCCGCCGGGGTGAATCACGACCGAGTTGATGCCGTACGGCCCGAGTTCATCGGCGAGGTTCTTAGTCAAGGCAGAGACGCCGACATTGCGGATCGACCCGACCGCTGAGCCGCTGGATCGGGAAGCGAGACCGGAGATGTTGATGATCCGTCCCCACCCTCGTTGCTTCATCGTGGGAGCCACCGCGCGGGCGCAGCGGAGGTATCCAAGAGTCTTGGTGTTGAGATCCTCGTGGAACGCTTGATCGGTCACCCCTTCGATGCCCGGCACTGGAGCCTGTCCGAGCGGCCTTGCAGCGTTGTTGACCAAGATGTCGATCCCGCCCAGCTGGAAGTCAGCCCGCGCCACCATGCTGTTCACGGACACAGTATCCGAAGTGTCGCACTCGATCGGATAGATGTTCCGGCCAGTGTCGGCTGCGATCTCCTTCGCGGTGGCTTGGAGCGGCTCGGCGTTTCGCGCACAGATCACAACGTCGCAACCTTCGCGTGCCAGTTCCCATGCAATGGCCTTGCCGATGCCTCGACTTCCGCCAGTCACGATCGCTTTCTTGCCTTGAAGTTCCAAGTCCATGTTGCCGGTCTCCGGTGCGGTGTGAAGTGATTTGTAACAGGTTACTTTGGCTAACGTTGCAGACGCGCTTAACTGGCCAAACCGCGGAAAACGCGACAGTTTTACTCCAAAGAAAAACCGCCGTGCGGTCATCCCAGTTCAAAACAACCCCGTCAAAAACTCCCACCAAGCGACAACAACATCTACCGCGACATAGTTGTCCAAGACCTGCCAAACGTGCAATGTGTACTCCTGGAACAGCTTCAATGCCGTGCAAATCGCCAACCACCCAACGATCCGCCACCGCGTCCACTCATACTGCGGCCACCAATGACGCTGCGCTGCAATCGCCACAAACCAGAACTCGAACACATTCGGAAACACCATCAAAATCCACCGCTCCTGCACGAACTCAAACGTCACAAACCCGATTAACCGCAACCCGAACAACCAGATCGCGACCGTCCGCCCCGGCCCGTCCCACTGTCGTACCGCCACCCACAGAAACGTCAACATGTAGACCTGATCCACCCACTTGTCGAACGCCTGATAATTCTTGACTCCCCCCAAACTGATCAGATTCATCATGAACAAGTCCGAAAAGTCCACCAAGATCGCCAGAATCGCCCCGATAAATGCCCACCACAGCACCGGCAAAGAACCCGCAACCCGGGCCATAGCGATTATCCACATCTCGAGCGTCATGTCTGCCTCCTGATGCTACCCGAATCAACTTTCTTCTTGCGATTGCGAAATCCGAAAATATAATTGAATCTGGCACTCGGCTACGCCGACTGCTAACGAAAATCGTAGACGTGGGCACGGGCACAAATACCGCCCGGCCACGAAAGCAAAACCAAGCTACCGACAAGGAGGAAACACCCAAGTGACGGTTAACTTGAAGCCACTGAGCGACCGTGTCGTCGTCGAACCGGCAGACGAGGAACAGGCGACCAGCCCCGGCGGAATCATCATCCCCGACACCGCGAAAGAGAAGCCCCAGCAGGGCTCCATCGTGGCCGTCGGACCCGGCAGAGTTACAGACGAAGGCGCAACCATCGACATGACTGTCAGCGTTGGCGACAGCGTCATTTACTCGAAGTACGCCGGAACCGAGTACTCCCAGAATGGGACCGAGTACCTCATCCTGCGTGAGTCCGACATCCTCGCCATCGTCGGATAACGCCGACAAACATCGACCAAATTACGGAATTCGTCGCCAAAGACCACAGGCCTAGACGACACCAAAAGGAGAAAAATAGCAAATGCCAGCAAAAGATTTGCTGTTCGAAGAGGAGGCCCGTTCCAAGCTGAAGGAAGGCATCGACGTCCTCGCGAACACCGTTAAAAAGACCCTCGGCCCACGCGGCCAGAACGTCATCGTCGACAAGAAGTTCGGCCCCCCGCAGGTAAACTCCGACGGCGTAACCATCGCCAAGGAAGTCGACCTCGAAGACCCCTTCGAGAACATGGGCGCACAGCTTCTAAAGGAAGCGTCCAAGAAGACCAACGACGACGCCGGTGACGGAACCACAACCTCAACCGTCCTCGCACAGGCCATCGTTGCCGAAGGCTTCAAGAACGTCGCCGCCGGCGCCGACCCCATGGCTATCAAGCGCGGCATGGAAAAGGCGATGGCCACCGTCCGCGAATCGATCAAGAGCCAGTCCACCCCGGTCGACAGTTCCTCGCAGATCGCCAATGTGGCCGTCCTCTCTTCGCACGACGACGAGATGGGCACCTTGATTGCGGAAGTGATGGAGAAAGTCGGCAAGGACGGCGTCATCACCGTCGACGAGTCAAAGTCACTCTCATACGAGACCGACTTCGTCGAAGGTATGCAGATCGACCGAGGCTTCCTCTCCCCCTACTTCGTCACCAACCCCGACCGCCAGGAAGCGGTTCTTGACGACCCTTACATCTTGATCACCTCGCAGAAGATCTCGGCGGTCTCTGACCTGCTCCCGCTTCTCGAGAAGGTGCTCCAGACCAGCAAGAACATCCTCGTCATCGCTGAAGACGTCGAAGGCGAAGCCCTCGCCACACTCGTCGTCAACAAGCTCCGCGGCACCCTCAACTGCGTCGCAGTCAAGGCTCCTGGCTTTGGCGACCGCCGCAAGGCAATGCTCCAGGACATCGCCATCCTCACCGGTGGCACCGTCATCTCCGACGAGATCGGACGCAAGCTCGACTCCACAACCCTCGAAGACCTTGGCAGGTGTAAACAGGTCGTTGTCAAGAAAGACGACACGACCTTCGTGGGCGGTACCGGCGATCAGTCCGAGATCCGCGGTCGGATGACCGAAATCCAAGCTCAGATCGAGGACACGACCTCCGATTACGACCGCGAGAAGCTCCAAGAGCGACTCGCCAAGCTATCGGGCGGCGTGGCCATCCTTCGTGTCGGCGCTGCTACCGAGATCGAGATGAAGGAGAAAAAGCAACGTGTCGAAGACGCTCTGGAAGCGACTCGTGCGGCTGTTGAAGAAGGTATCGTACCCGGTGGCGGCTCAGTCCTGATCCGCGCCGCAAGCGCACTCGACGAACTCGTATTCGACGACGAAGACGAGCAGACTGGCGTGCAGATACTCTCGAAGTCACTACGAGAGCCCATCCGCATCATCGCCGGAAACTGCGGCTTTGAAGGCGCTGTCATCCTTGACCGCGTCGCCGGCAACGACGACCTCAACTTCGGCTTCAACGCAATGACCGACGAGTACGGCAACATGATGGAAATGGGCATCGTAGACCCCGCAAAGGTCACACGCTCAGCCGTCGAGAACGCCGTCTCCGTCGCTGGCATGATCCTCACCACCGCTGCTCTAATCTCTGAGCAGCCCGAGCCTCCCATGCCCGGCGGCGGTATGCCACCCGGTGGCGGAATGGACTTCTAAACCAACTCCATTCCTAAACCAGGAACGGCGGAAGCTCTAAGCAATCGCCAAAGACGCGTCGCATCGGTAACCCGGTGCGGCGCGTTGACGTTTCTTACAGTGTCAGAATTTCTAAACCAAAACCGCATAAATGAATCTCCCAGCCCAAAAAACCATATTCTGGCCAGCTCTCGCTCCCTTCAAAGCTGTTCCCAGACTCATTAACATCGGCGGCATCGATCTGGCCGCATCCCTAGCATTCTTCACCGTACTGTCACTACTTCCGCTCGTCGCTCTCATGGCGATGCTTCTCATCGCCATCGGACCTGCAGACAGCGTTGTCGACGTACTGACAGAACCCCTCTACTACCTCTTCCCTGCATCCCTCGATCTCATTAATGAAGCCATTGGTAACCTCCTAGGCGGCTCCCTCACCATCGGCATCTTGGCAACCATCAACCTCATCATCGGAGCCAACGGTCTCTTCGCAGCCACCAGCCGCGCCATCAACCGAGTCTTCGGAGTTCGAAACACCAGAGCCATACGAGTCACTATCAAAAGCGTTGGACTAATCACCTTCCTAGTCGTTCTCTTCATGTTCTCAATAGGACTTTCAGGCGTCATACAAGCCCTCATCCGCCTCAGTCAAGAATCAGCTTCTATCACCCTCGGTCTATCCACCCTTGCAATCTTCATCCTCGGCACCTTCGCAACCATACTCCCCGCAATCTTCACAGCTGTCATATTCACAATCGTCTACTACCGAATACCCGACACCCCCGTCCAGTTGCGAGACGCGATCTTCGGTGCAATTATCGCCATCATCCTCTTCGAAATCGGCAAACACATATTCTTTTGGGCTAACAACCTCGACACCTATCGAGCTAACGTCTACGGCCCCATCACCTCAGTCGTCGTCCTCATGCTGTGGGCCTTCACCGCCTCCCTGATCTTCCTCTACGGCGCAGCAATAGCCAAAACCGCAAGCGAGCTGCGGCCGCGATGAACTTCCTCGGGTGACTATGGAAACGTGGCGCTCTGTGGGTGATTGGGACTGATATATCCAGACTCAGTTGATTCCGAGCGCCGTCGGATCGGGACAAATATTGTGAGTCGCTTCCGACCTCCGACTTCCTTACCTCTCACTCTTCATTGATTGCTTCGACGGGAAGTTCACGCTCTATCGCGGCTGAGATGATGCGTTCGACTTCATCTACCGCGGACAATGCTTGGAATGGCTGGATATGAGGTTTAAGTCTGCAAACCAATTTGGCGACATCTGTTTTGGTCAATTCGGGATTGGATTCCTTGACGAAAAACACCGTCGAAACTCGCTCGAGCTCAACTACGTTCTTCCTTGATACCTCTTGGCTCACGAATTCGACTTCATTTTCGTATTCATTGTGGAATTTGGTGATCCGTTCCCCCCGATCTCCCAAAACGTACGAAGGGGCGTAATCGGGGTGTGGTTCAACATCGAGTAGGTATCTGACACGCATTTCAGCCAATTCACTGCGCAGGTCAAAACTATACGGTCCATGCTTGTAAAGCACGAATTGGTACTCGATCGGCACTTTCAATAACCGTTGTAAAAACATCGAACATTTTTGGATGTGTGTCTCACCAACCCAGCTCCCGTGTTCGTGCATTGCGTTCACGAGGTGGCAAATCAACTTTCTCTGTTCGACTCGGTTCATTTTCCGTTCCTTTAATCTATCGACGATATGATGTCCGTTTTTTGTGTCTCCAACCACTCTTTTGCCGCATCAACGAGGTCTGGTGCTATCAGCACGAAACCATGCCTCGCCACTGGGATGCGATTGAGCGTCTCCGAATTCGCAGTCGATGGGGTGATCCTCCTGTCCGAGTCTAGTACCGGGAAGTGAAGGTCAGGCTCGTTTTGTGTGGTCGCGACGTAGCGAAGATTATCGGTACCGAATTCATTCACGCAAGCATCGTACACCAGCTTGGCTGGGTTGGTAGCCTGAGAATCTTCAACTTGCTTCCAGTCAGTCGGAGATTCTCGGTATAGCTGCCGAAAATGTTCTCGGTGCAGAATCCTTCGAGCTGGGACGTGGCCCGGTTTTTGGGGCGACCACGCTGAATCGTCAATCGCCTGGAGAACAGTGTTATCTGTCACTCGGTTAAGTGTTGAAATATTGTCGGGGAATTGGCCTCCCGGCAGCCATTCTTTGAGGAAATCCGCCAACAAGCAGTCGTACGCCAAGCGAGTCCTGTGGTAGTAAACCTGCATGAACATCGAATATCGTGCCAACAACAGTGCTTCGGCAGTGTGGATTCCGCCATGTGTGATTCCCAACGTCGGTTCCGGAGAACCTTGATGGGTAGGGAGCATTCGCATCGAATCGATCAATCGATGATGATCGAACCGACCATAGGCGACACCGATGTGGAGCGAATCCCTCAACAGATAATCCATTCTATCCACACCCAACGTGTCGCTACCGATGATCTCATACAGGAGAGATTCCCAAGTCGAATACCGAGTCTCCGGATGAATCTTCGCCATTTTCGCTTCACCAACAGCCAATTTCGCCACATCAAGGGCGTTCAATGGAGGACGCATCGATTCCCAAATCGATTTCATTTCCTCACCTAGGATTAGTCGAGCGGAAATATGCTCATGGGACCAACCCTCTGGGAGCATTGATTCCTCCGCGGCGTGTGAAAACGGTAGATGACCAATGTCGTGGCATAGGGCGGCCATTCGAAGTGCCTTGCGCCAATACAACCTTTCATCGGATTTGAGAAGTTGACCTCCGATTTCATCTCGAACTTGGTCAACGAGGTTCGCTTCGTGAGTAACCACGTCGAAAACCTGACCCGCGAGTTCCATCACACCGAGGCTATGTTCGAAACGCCGGTGCGTCGCCCCCGGATACACCAAATACGACATGGCCAACTGATGGATATTTCGCAGTCTTTGGACAGGCGCAGAATTGAGCACCTTCAGTTCATCATCGTCCAGCTTTACGAAGACATGAATCGGGTCGCGTATCTCTTGATAAGGGCTTGGGGGCATGTATCTTCGCAGGTTTATAGGGTCCAAATCGAATTACCGCTGCGGCGGCGAACTTGACGCCCGATGGTGGACCGTTTATGCTTCACAGCGATATTCGTTTGTCTTGCTCTCGACTGGATGTGTACAAGTGTATCATCGTTGCACGTCATCAATACAGGATCTGCCCCTAACCTTGAACGTTGAACACGCAAAATTAAGTTTCCTCCGCGTCACTCCTGACCGCTGGCCGGACCTAGAGCGCTTCTTCGAATCGCGCGGCGGCCCCAAACATTGTTGGTGCATGGTTTTCAGACCAATGTCGGCTGCCTTTCGACGGGTCGGTTCTCCCGCCAAAAAACAAGCACTGTCCGAAACTGTTGCCGCCAACACCCCCGTCGGCATCCTGGCATACGACGGCGAAGAACCCATCGCATGGTGCTCTATCGCGCCGCTCGAAACCTACACCAATCTCCGCACACGCAGTTACGTTTCCGACGGCTCCGACACGGAAGACGTCTGGTCAATAGCCTGCTTCTACATCCGCAGCACGTTCCGTCGTCAAGGCATGACAACTCGACTACTCAAAGCCGCAATCGACTACGCGAAAGCTAACGGTGCCAAGGCTATCGAAGCCTATCCAGTCGACTACGATTCGCCCAGCTACAGCTACATGGGCCGCATTGGGACTTTCGAGCGCCTAGGCTTCAAAGAAATCGCCATGGCCGGCACTCGCCGCCACATCATGAGATTGCAACTGTGACGAGGCGAGTTGACCTCACGCGCAGAGCGGATGCTCACTATCCCATCGGTTAAACGGCGCGTCCTCCCCCTTAGCCAGCGCGCTCCTCGCCTCCAGCCACGACTGATTCCAGGCGACTGGATCGTGTAACTCGCTTTCCGGGTTGCTCCGGCTTCTAGCGACAAACCCCGGAAAACTCGTCCGACCCGTCGACTGCCCTATCGGGTTGTATCGCAAATCCATGCTGAATCTGACCCGATCGCTGTTGTTCGGCAGTGAAGAATGGATCGTGTACTTGGTCATGAACAGTGCATCGCCCTTCTTCACCGGCACTGGCACCGCCGTCCCCACCTCGAACTCGCTCTCCGGCACGTGCAAACTGCCTAGGACTTTCTTGCCACCTGGGCAATGCGTCAATAATTCTTCATCGCGGTGCGACCCCGGAATAACCTGCAAGCACCCATTCTCCTCATCCGTATCCATCAGCGGATACCACACGGTAAGGATCAAAGAATCATCAGCATCCGGCGTCACGACGCCCATGTCCTGATGCCACGGCGTAACTCCGAACTTCACCCGGCCCAAATGATCGCGAGGCGAACGACTCTCCGGCACCTTGATCCGAATATGCTGCACCGGATTCGAGTAAATCTCCGGTCCGATGAACGACTCCACAGCATCCAACAAGTCCGGCGACGTCATTGCATTGAACACTGCCGGACCAGCCCAAAACGGCGTATCCTCCGTGACGCCTCTCTGCGGAAGCGTGAAATCGAAATACCCTTGATGTATCTCATCCGACTCCTCGTAGACCTGAATCATCCGCTCCCCAAACTCCAGATCCTCATACTTCGAACTGATCCTCCCCTCCTCGTATAACTCGTCCGCCAGACTATCCAACACCCCGGCATACTCATCAATCACCGGATCGATCACTTCTTCAGGGTCGATCACCCCTTCAGCAGTAACAAACCCGAAGTGCTCGAAATGCTCGAGTTGCTCTTTAGATATTGCAGGCATGATTCAACGACTCCATTCGACGGGCGTGACTGACGGCTAAAACCAAACCGTCAAAACCCCATCCTTCGCATCCTTCAAAATCCTTCACATCCTAGTTCTAAGCGCAAACCGGATCGCTGCCATCCCAGCGGTTGAACGCTGGCTCATTTCCCTTGGCCAGCGAGTCCCGTGCCTCGGTCCACAATTCGTTCCAAATGACTGGATCGTGCAATTCGCTTTCCGGGTTGTTGCGACTGCGCGCCACGAAACCGGGAAAACTAGTACGGCCCGTCGAATGCCCGACCGGGTTGTATCGCAAGTCGAAGCTCCAGCGGATGCGATCGCTGTTGTTTGGAAAAGACGAATGGATCGTGAACTTGGTCATGAAAAGCACGTCGCCCTTCTTCAATGGGATGGGGACCGCTTTGCCAACCTCGAACTCCGACTCGGGAATCTGCAATCCCGAAGGCGACGAGCTCTTCATCCCAGGGCAGTGGGTCAGCAAATCATCTCGATGTGAACCGGGGACCACTTGCAAGCAGCCGTTCTCGGCGTCCGCGTCCATCAGCGGGAACCACACCGTAAGGATCATCGATTCATCGGCGTCGGGGTTGACTACTCCGGCGTCCTGATGCCACGGCGTGACCCCGAATTTCACCATTCCGTTGTCGTCGCGTGGCGCCCGACTCTCTGGAACTTTTATCCGAACGTGTTGAACCGGGTTGGAGTAGACCTCCGGCCCGATGAAAGACTCCACGGCATCCAATAGATCAGGCGCTGTGAGCGCGTTGAAAACCGCGGGTCCTGCCCAAAATGGCGTGTCTTCCTTGATGCCTCCCTGCGGTAGCGAGAAGTCGAAATAGCCGTTGTAGACCTCGCCCGACTCCGCATAGATCTGGGTTACTCGGTCTCCGAACTCCAAATCTTCGTATTTCGAACTGATCGTACCGTCTTCGTAGAGTTCGTCGGCGAGGCTATCAAGAACCCCTGCGTATTCGTCGATGACGGGATCGATCACGCGCTCAGGATCGATCAAGTTCTCCGCGGTTACGAAGCCGAAATGCTCGAAATGTTCGAGCTGATCTCTGGTTATCGCCGACATGTTTAGGCGCAGGCCGGTTCGCTACCGTCCCAGCGATTGAACGACGGTTGCTCACCCTTGGCAAGGGAATCCCGCGCATCGGTCCATAAATCGTTCCAGATCGCAGGATCGTGCAGCTCGCTCTGCGGGTTGCTGCGACTGCGTGCCACGAAGCCCGGAAAACTCGTCCGACCAGTCGATTGCCCGATCGGGTTGTAACGAAGGTCGAAGCTCCAGCGGATGCGGTCGCTGTTGTTCGGCAACGACGAATGCACGGTGAACTTGGTCATGAAGAGCGCGTCGCCCTTCTTGAGCGGTATCGGCACCGCTTTTCCTACCTCGAATTCAGTCTCCGGAATCTGCAGACCTGATTGCAACCCGTTGTCGAAACCCGGACAGTGTGTCAGCAGATCGTCCTTATGCGACCCCGGCACTACCGACAGACATCCGTTCTCGACATCAGCATCCATTAGCGGGAACCACACCGTCAACATCTCCGTCTCGTCCGCATCTGGATTCACCACGCCTTGATCTTGGTGCCAAGGCGTGATCCCAAACTTCACATGCCCCTTCTCGTCCCTAGGCGCACGACTCTCCGGCACCTTGATGCGCACGTGCTGCACCGGGTTCGAGTAGACCTCCGGCCCGATAAACGACTCGACCGCATCCAACAGACTCGGTGCCGTCAGCGCGTTGAAAACCGCCGGACCTGCCCAGAACGGAGTGTCCTCTGTTATCCCGCCCTGAGGTAGCGAAAAGTCGAAATAACCGTTGTAGACCTCATCCGATTCCGCGTAGATTTGCGTGACCCTCTCACCAAACTCCAAGTCTTCGTACTTCGAACTTATCTTTCCCTCTTCAAAGAGTTCATCCGCGAGACTGTCAAGCACTCCTGCGTACTCATCAATCACCGGATCAATGACCTCCTCAGGGTCCAAGACTTGTTCGGCTGTTACAAACCCGAAATGCTCAAAATGTTCGAGTTGCTCTTTCGTCATGGCAGGCATGATTCTGCGGCTCCGTGAATCGTTCGCGACTGATAGCTAAGAATGATACCGCGTCACTCCTTTGAAACGGCTTTATCGCCGCGCACGCTGCCGACGTGCGAATCAAGCACAAACCGCTTCGCTACCATCCCATCGGTAGAATATCGGCTCGTTACTCTCCGCCAGCGTAGTCCGCGCATCTTCCCACATCTCCCGCCACTTCACCGCATCGTGCAACTCACTTTCCGGATTGCTCCGACTGCGCGCCACAAACCCCGGTAGAAACGACCGACCCGTCGGCTGACCAACGGGGTGGTACCGCAAATCGAAACTCCACCGAATCCGATCGCTATTGTTCGGAAAAGAGGAATGCACCGTGTACTTCGAGAAGAACAGCGCATCACCCTTCTTCAACGGCACTGCAACCGCCTTACCCACCTCGAACTCTGACTCCGGTATCACCAAATTGCCCTGCACACTCTTATCGCCGGGACAATGCGTCAACATATCCTCCCCGCGATGCGAGCCCGGCACCACCTGTAAGCAACCATTCTCTTCGTCCGTATCCATCAGCGGAAACCAAACCGTGACCATATCCGTGTCATCCGCCTCCGGATTCACCACACCGCTGTCCTGATGCCACGGAGCCGCACCGTAAATCACATTCCCCTCATCGTCCCGCGGCGCATCCCTCTCCGGCACCTTGATCCGAACATGCTGCACCGGATTCGAATAGATCTCGGGACCAACTAAAGACTCCACCGCATCCAACAGACCGGGCGCAGTCAACGCATTGAACACCGCCGGACCAACCCAAAACGGAGTGTCATGCGTCACATTCGCTACTGACAACGTGAAATCGAAATACTTATTGTGCACCTCACCCGAATCCGCATAAATCCGCGTAACCCGCTCTCCGAACTCCAACCCCTCGTACCTCGAACCGATCTTCCCATCCGCATAAAGTTCGTCCGCGAGATTGTCTAAAACCCCTGCATACTCCTCGATGACAGGATCAATCACGGTCTCCGGATCCAACACCCCATCAACTGCAACAAATCCAAAACGCTCAAAATGCTCCAGTTGCTCTTTCGTCATCGAAGGCATCAATTCGCAGTCCGCAGTTCTCGGGGACCACTCGCCCGACAAGTGGTCTACATCCCCGAACGCCTAACCTGCTCATCAATCAACCGCGCCATCCTGCTGTCGCGTTTCGATAACCCGCCAACATCATGCGAAATCAAAGCCACTCGCAGACGTCGGTACCTGATGTCGATATCCGGATGATGATCATGATCATCCGCATCCTGCGCGACGCGGTTCACGAACTGAATCGCATCCGCAAACGTCGGAAACTCCAAATGCCGCACAATCGCTCCCGAAGCTGCATCCAGTTCCCAATCCGTTAGCGCAGACAACAATTCCGCAACTTCACCTTCGCTCAATTTCGACATCCCAATACCTCCTGACATCAACCGCCATTGACGGTGCCAATCGTGTGTATCAATAGTATCGCCGACGCCACCGCGAGCCACAAAAAACCATTGATCAGCGTCGGACGGTCACGCAGAAGCACTATCTCCGGCGCTTCCCCTTCGCCCTTCACATACAGCAGATACAGGTATCGATATATCCCATACGCCACGAACGGGATTGTGACCATCATCGTGTTGTCCGCAGGAACATTCGCCCCGGTGTCGCCTAGGTCGATGGCGTAAAGCGCATACGTGAAGATCGCCAGAGTCGCCGTACTCATGATCAACGCATCGATGAACTGCGTCGTGTAATCCCCCAAGATGCCACGCTGCTTCGACGCCTCATCACCAGCCGTCGTCAACTCGGCGCGCCGCTTGCCCAGCGCAATCAACAGCGAACCAAGCGCCGTCATGATGTAAAACCACGGCGAAACGTCTATATCAACCCTAGGGACCCCATTCTCAAAGCCCGGCACCGGTCCTCCGATCGCCACATAGCCCGCATACGCCCGCAAAACGAACCCCGTCGCAACGCTCATCACATCCAAGATCGCAACATGCTTCAACTTGAACGTATACGCAACGTTCAACACCAGATACCCCGCCGCGACCAACAGCAGCGGAGCACTGATCAAAACCGATATCGCACCTGCAACCAACACCGCCACAACCGCCGAAATCCCCGCAACCATCACCGGCAGATCACCCGACGCAATCGCCCGATGCCTCTTCACCGGATGCGCACGGTCCCGCTCCACATCCACCAGATCATTCAACAGATACACAGCACCCGAAAGCAACGTAAACGCCACCGCAGCACCCACACCACGCATCACGATCTCCAACATCCCCCCAAAATCATCCACCCCAAACCAGATATTCACCGAAAACACCAGCGGCACCAACACCAACCCATTCTTCGGAGCCTGCATCGGACGCATCCCATTAACAAGCGCACCTAAAACAGACCGCCTACGCCGGCCCACAGTCAAGACATCCTGCTCACCAGAAAAACTCACAACCGCCAATAATAAGAAACCAGCTCCGTCATCCCCGCGCTCTCCCCGTCATTCCTGCGAAAGCAGGAACCCAAGGGTGGACGCGGGGCGCGGGGAGAACCGCCCCCTTCTCCAAGACATAAGGGCGCGCGAGAACCCAATTACCTCCCCCTTCACGAAGTGCAAGGGGACGCGGACAAGCCCAAAACGTACGACAACAGAGGCCGCAGGGGATGCCCGCCGAGGCGAGAAAACCCCAAACAACCACCACCCAATCCGAAAACCACACACGCCACCCACAACCTTTTTCTCCAATCAAAACCTTCGCGAGCTATGGTCATATCCCCTCTCCCCCAGAACGCCCATCAACAGCGGGAGAGGGCCAGGGTGAGGGCAACCGGGGCGGACAAAAGGGCGGGGCACCCCAAACATCCACCAACGCAACCCAGCGCAATCCCCCAACAACACAACAACAAAATCCCAAAAACCCTCACAATCGCATAAATCCCAGTTCAGACGACAACTTGACATCACGAACATCCGTAGTAATATAGATACAAGATCGACGGATCGAAACAGTGCTGCGCAGACGTGTGCAGCCCCCCCGACCCAGACGGTCACCGGGAGAAAGCGTGAGGACATGAAGGCAAAGATCGATACACAAAAAAGCGCGAACCACCGCGCAGTATCCCCGCGTCTACATGCACTCTGGTGGCGTCCCACGGCGGATCGGAAGTCCGTCGCAAGACCGCGAGGGTCCGTGCCGAAGCGTGGGAGGCACAGTTCCCGGAGCGCGGCGCATCAGTCCTGCGCCGCGAAGCGAGCCAGCAGGCATCCCTACAAGCCCCTTTCGCGGAGCGAAGGGGGCGCGGACGAGCGAAGCGAGTCCGCGGGGGATGCCCAGCCAAGGGCCGGGAGACCGCACGTGGAGCCGACGGACGTCTACTCCTGCCCATCACAGGAGGGAGGCTACAGCGCGAGAGGATCCCGCGAGGGTGAATCGAAGGAAAACGGCGTACTCCGAACGGTGCACCAAAGCACCGCGCCGCGGACCAAGCACGCGGTCTGGCGACGCGTGCCGCGTCTGGATCAGGAAGCTAGCGGTC
>JAJEGY010000022.1 GCA_022819585.1 Dehalococcoidia bacterium
GGTTCTAAACCTCCGGCCTAGGGGCTCTCTGCCTGCTTTCACGCTTCTCATGTGTTCTCCGTCCGCGGTTTCATGTCATTTCAATCGACGATTACTGCCTCCAAGGGCGCGACCCCGGGCTGCGGCGATCCTCTGGGCGCTTGACGGTTCCGGTTTCCGTCTCACGCCTTGACTCCAAGTTAACTCATACGTATTACAGATGTCAAGTTGTTTCTACAAAATTTCAAAGATTCGGATTCTCAACCATGTATCAGGATGCAAGACAAGAAAAAGACGACTCGTCGAGCCTTCTTTTCCAAAGCGATCGCGCCGGGCGGGTTGCAGACTTTCTACGGAGGGATGTACATGAGGAATGGCGGGCGAGACGGCGGGTCCGTGAACGCGAGGGCGAGCGCGTCGGCCTTGTCCGGACTCGGTCGTCCATTGTTCCTCATGACCTCTTTACCTTCTAGACGCAGCGCGCCCGCGGATGTGTAGCGGTAGTTGAGAGATGCGACCTGCGAGATGAGTTCGGGGTCGTCGGGAATCGATATGTTGCCATGCTCGAACACTTCCTTGAGGTGATCGAACATCTGCGCTCTTTTATTAAAGTGTAGTTTGGGATCGTTGGGCTTGTTGCCGCCGTTGACGCCGTAGGCTTGGACTTCGTCGATCTCCCGGATTCTGTCGAGCACGCCGGATCCCATTCCGACCTCGTCGATGAATGCGTGCTTGACTCCGAACTGGCGGATGATTCTGGTGGCGCGTCCGGCCGTCTCCATGAGGTCGCATTTCGGGAAGGCTTCGAGCCATGTGACGGTCTTGCCCTTCCTGACGACCGCGACGGAGTGGTTGTCGCCGTAACGCGCGATGTCGAGCCCCATCACCGGCTTCTCGTTGGGTTCGTCGGGAAACTCCTGCTTGGTTGCCCTTTCGATGTCGTATAGGGAGATGAGGGTGTCGACCGCTTTGACCGGGTAGTCGCCGAGCACTCGGTAGAAGTATTCGGCGGACTGTTCGCCGCGCTGGCGCTTGATCCTCTGGACCCATTCGGGAGTGATGAGACCTGTCGGTACTGTTTCCCCTGTCGGTATCTCGCCTGTGAACGCGGGGGTGTCGAACGCGGAGATGCGTATGGTCTTGTAGAGATCGCGGTTCTTGTGGAACGCGTCGTAGAAGGTGCCTGCCAGAGTGGTGGGATTACCTATCATCAACAGCTTCGAGTGTTTGGTCGTTAGACATCCCGATATGGCGTCGTAGACGGTTTCGAGCACGGCGGCGGCTTCGTCGACGATTACGAGGATGTTGGGGCTGTGGAAACCTTGGAATTTGTCTCCGGTGTTTGTGGAGAATCCGATCGCGTAACGTTTGGGCGAAAACTCCAATCGCGTCTTGAATATGCGACCGCCGATGACCTCTATGTTGCGTTGGTGGAGATTGCGGATTTCACGCCACAGGAGGTTGGTGACTTGGCGTTTCGTGGGCGCGGTGGTGACGACGATTGCGTCGTCGTGGATCATGAGCCACCATAGGGTCGCGACGGCAGCGGTGAATGTTTTGCCCGAGCCGTTGCAGGACCTGACGGCTACGTGGTTGTGACGCGCGATTGCGTTGAGGATCTCGGCCTGTTTCCTCCACGGGGTGACGCCTAGGTGGTGGGTGGCGAACTTGACCGGATTGATGCGCCAGATCTTAGATGAGCTAAGACGTGGTACGGTTGACGATTGTTGTTGCGGCATTCATCCGCCCCTCCCATCCGAGTTGATTGGAACAATAGTGACTTAATTTAAGGATATAGGATGGTGCGAGATTTGGCAAGTGGCGTGGGGGCGTCGCACTTGAAGGGCACTAGAAAATTGAATTTCTGAGGCAGATCGGTTTCTTCGTCAGCCACAATTGACCCATCATGGAATCCAGCAAAAATGCCCGGGAGAATTTAGGATCCAGAAGTCGCATGGCCAGGCGGTAGCGATGGACGGAATTTGGGGAAGACAAATATCCACTGGATTGCGAACGAACTAAAGCAAACCCCAGATTGTAAGAGCGAAAAGGAAGACGAAGAAGCCTACGAGCGGGGTCGTGACCATTTGACGACATCTTGCAGGCACGATGGAATGCACAAAGACTTTGGCAACTAAAATATGCGCAAGTGGGGAAGGTCACAACACGCATCGAGAACGACCGATCCAATGGCGTTCATCATGGTGGGGTCCGAGGGTAAAATCCTTCCGTATTCCGAGTTGGTAGGCCGAAAATCCAAGCGTCAACCCGAACTGCTATAGTCAGTTGCCAAGTGAAGGGGGATCATACGATGGCGATTGCGACCCTAGATGAGCATCTAGTACCACACGTCACAAACCATCAACTGACTTGCACGGTGATGAATGGGGACTGCAATGACGTCCTTTCGTCATTACCGCCCCACTCCGTTGATCTGGCTATCACCTCGCCTCCCTATTTCCAGCAACGCTCGTACTCTGAAGCAGGAATTGGCAACGAGGACACAGTTGATCAATACCTAGACGCGTTGATCGACACTTTCGAATCGCTCCTTCTGGCTCTGAAACCACATGGCAACATCATCTACAACTTGGGGGACAAATATGCCAATGGCGGATTGATGCTCGTCCCTTATCGTTTCGCTATGCGAATTATCGACGAACTCGGTCTCATTCTCGTCAATGACATCACGTGGTTGAAGCAGAATCCGGTTCCGCATCAATTCGATCGTAGATTGACTTCAAGCACCGAGCCGTTTTTCCATTTCGCCCAAGACACCAACTACTACTACGACCGAGATGCGTTCATGCCTGATGCTGTGGCGCAACGCAGTAAGCCTTCTAAACGCCTCGGGCAAAGATACCGCATGCTGATTGAAGAATCTGATCTATCTCAGTGGCAACGCATGGCGGCTCACGACGCGCTGGACGAAGCAATCTACGACGTGAAGTCTGGAACCATTCATAGTTTCCGAATGAAGATTCAAGGTGTGCACGCGCCAGCGTATGGTGGACAGGAAGGTGGGCGCAAAATCCGGATGGAGCGTGATGGATTCACCATCATTCGCATTTCAGGTAACCGAATGAAAAAGGACGTGATTGAGAGTCCGGTTGGATCGCTCAAGGGAAATGGTCATCCAGCGATATTTCCTGAAAAAATCATCCGCGAGCTCATCAGGCTGCTTTCGCCGGAAGGTGGAACTGTGTTAGACCATTACGTGGGCAGCGGCACGACTCTTGTATCAGCATTGAAAGAGGGTCGAAACTGTATAGGCATTGATATCAGTACCGAATACTGCAGGGCTGCCGCGACGCGAGTTCAACAAGACGATGAGATTCCGAGGGGAACGGTATGGATGAAATCGGAGTACTAGATAGCGTATACGCAGAGGCGATGGGTGACGGCGATGCACCTGATTGCGATGGCATAGAACCGCATGTCGATACGATTATTGAGCGGCAACATACATCGCGGGGAGTTTTGGCTGTTGTCATCACGTTGTTGGTCAAAAAGTGCGTTGATCCCGATCAGGACATCAGAATGCACCAAGCAGGGATGGACGGAGGATTCAGTGGACGCGTATTAGATACGCAAGTAGTGACGCCGTTTCTTCGATCACACGATTTTCCTTACATGGCTGGCGGTTCAGGATGGTTGACACGTTCGCTTGAACAAGCGATGCCATACAACATGGATTATCCGGGGAGCATTAGGCCGCAAGAGCTCAAAGACGCATTTTTGATGGTTGTGCATGCAGTCCAATTAGGTCGTGTCGATGCCCGTGACGTTTTGCTTCGAATCTTCAAGGGATTGGTGCGTTTTAGAGAACGTAGCAGCAGTATCGATTTGTCACGACCAGTCGGATTGACCGTCAGCGAGATCGTGACCAAAATTGAGCAACACTACAACTCAAGTCTCACTGGCGCGGCAAGGTTGCCAGTCTTGGCGATTTATGCCGTTCTCAAAGTGGTTGTGCGCGAAGTCAACCGCTACGACGACTGTGAGCTTTTGCCGCTGGAGGCACACACTGCGGCAGATACTAGATCGGGACGCATCGGCGACGTTGAAATCATGCGCTACGAGGATATGATCTATGAAGGGTTAGAAATCAAACACGACATCTTATCAGTGAATCGGTGATCGATTCCGCCTATCAGAAATTCCGAACCGCTTCAGTCGAACGGTACTATATCTTGACAACCAGTCCTACCCAATCCTACATAGGAATGAACGACAGAATCGCAGAAATCAGAAGAGATCATGGTTGCCAAATGATCGTCAATGGAGTAGCACCCACGCTCAAATACTATCTTCGACTCATTTCCGACACAAGGCTCTTCGTCCATGAATATGTCAGCGAGATTGAAACAGACAACGACATTTCGTACGAGCTGAAGTTGCGTTGGAATGAAGTAATTGGATTGGATTGAGATATCGCCGATGACCAACAACGAGGAATTCCCAGAACGTTGAGAAGCTATTGGGTGTACGTGGATGATCCCACGAGCAAAGCGCGAGTGCATTTGGCATCGTGTAGGTACTGCAACAACGGTCAAGGCGTGAAGGATTCACGGCTTCCAGACAACCGCTGGCTAGGTCCCTTCTCCAATCCCGATGGCGCGGCATCGGTAGCAGTTCGTGAAAACAAGCGTGACACGAAACCTTGCGGGGTTTGTTTGCCGGGTTATCAGATTGAGGCAGAAGTGCTTCAGTTCATTATTCCCTAATGGCCGATTTTTGGGATCCGATCAAAGGTTTCATCAAGGACTATCCGGCCGCGTTCACCGCGCTTGCCTTTGCAATGTTCTGGTTCTTGAGGTTCGCTTTTGGACATAGTTGCTACAGATTTACTTGTTGGGGATGGGCTGCAACTTACGGCTCATCCAGTGATTGGAAACGGTGGTTCGATCTACATGATTGGCAGATCGGTACAAGTGAGACTGGGCGCCGGTATGTCACTTGTTCAAGGTGTCATCGGACAGGCATGAAATCGAAATAAAAGTGGGTTCTCAGGGCTTGACTGGCTCATCGAATAGTTCGATTTGGGTACCTAAACGGAGAACCTCCTTTTCAAACGTCGAGTCGTGTGGGAAGGAGATGTCGATGCCGGGGTCGTTGTCGAGGAGTGTGTGTTGGACGGTGACGGTCCATGATGCGGCGTGTTGGGAGGGGTTGAATGCGGGGTTTGAGAGGGTGATGTCGGGGCAGTTGAATTGTCGGTGGGTGAGGATTCGGCTGGAGCTGGAGGGGGTGATCTTTTGATGGTCGACGGTAGCGGCGATGGTTAGTCGGACGCGTCCACCTTCGCATAGGAATTGGATGGATGTTTGTAGAGTGATGTCGAGTTGATGGCCGGCGGGGACGTTGCAGGCCCATCCGGTGTCAAGGGGGTTGCATAGTTCGGTTTTTTCGGAGATGTTGGTTCCGTTGCTGGTGTGTGCGGTGAGGACGATGGTGGCGTCGGAGGGGGATGAGTTTTGAAGCTGGACGTTCCAGAATCCGATGTGGTTGTCGATGTCTTTGCTTGTTCCGGTGATGGCGATGCTGAAGTCGGCAGGGTCGGCGGATTGTTGGAAGGCGATGCGGTCGGGGATGGTGGGGAAGGGAGTGGGAGCGGGAGTGAGAACGGGATGTACGGGGGGTTTATCGTTCGGAGTGGTTGGTTCGACAGTTGAGAATGGGTGTGAAAGGGATGTGGCTGCGATCAGTATCAGCCATGAGAACAGGATCGTTGATGCGATGAGAATACGATGCTTTGTTAAGTGCAGTGCCATGTGGCAACTGTGTCGTGTGCGATGTTATCAATGAAGAACGCATCGATGATAATTTAAGAATGATTACTTATCTTGAAGCTGCATAGTTGTAGTTTTGTAAACCAGATTGATCTGTTATCGATGAATACCAATAGTTGGTTGTAATCAAACGAATCGATAGTCGATACTTAGTATCATGGGATGTGATTCTAGGTCTGTTGAAGTTGTGCGAGTGTTGAATATCGCCTTGCGCTTAGGTGAGTCACGAGGGGTGTGTCGTGGAGAGTTCACGCGTCGCGGATCTGGCGGAAAACTGAAAGAGGAGGATGGAGAGGTCGTGTGGTGCCCCTCCCTTCCGCCCGGGTTGCCCTCACCCTAGCCCTCTCCCGCTGAGCGGGAGAGGGGATGTACTCATAGTCGGTGACGGTTTTGGTTGGAGAAAAAGGTTGTGGAAGGAGCGTGTGGTTTTCGAGTGAGTCCGTCGTTCTGCGGAGGGCGCTTTGCTTCCTTCGCAGCCCCTGCCGCCCGGGCCGTTCTCGAACGGCCCCTACGGGTTACGGCCCGGGTTGTTTGCGGGCGGGTTTAGGGCGACAGATAGGGTGGTGGTGTACGGACAGGGTTTTTGAGGCTTGGAGTTTTCCCGCCTCGACGGGCATCCCCCGCTCGCTTCGCATCGCGCCCCCTTACGCTGAAGCGAAGGGGGCGGTTCTCTCTCCTCCCACCTACCCTTGGATTCCTGCTTTCGCAGGAATGAGGTGAGAAGTGAGTTTTTACTTCAGGAGGTTTTGCGTGGTCGGCCTCTGCCGCGTCCTCCGGCGGCTTTGGCTCCGTACCAGGAGGAGTATTCGAAGGAGTTTTTGAACTGTCTTTGTGTTCCGCACTTTTTGCATACGCCGGTGGATTCGGGTCCGTTGGGGGATCCGATCTTCCAGTGGCAGTTGGAGCCTTCGAGTTGACAGGGAGTGAGTTCTTCTTCTTCGGGGACCTGTTGATCGGTCTTTGCGTTTGCTTTCGCGTTTGCTTTCGTTTTGGGGCCTCTGCGAGAACTTGCCTTTTGAGTAGTCATGGTGTGACGCTGGGTTTTGTTTGGGTATGCGCGACTATGTCGCTGTCGAGACGCCGTTGCCGCCTCTCCGAGATTCGGGTGGTCGGAGAGGTGGTTATGTGGCGGGCGCGAGGTGCGCGGTTGGCGTTGAAACGTCTTTAGACGAGTTCGACGGAAGCACCCGCTTCTTCGAGTTTACCCTTAGCCTCTTCGGCGGCTTCTTTGGAGAGCTGTTCGAGGACGAGAGCGGGAGCGGACTCGACGAGGTCTTTGGCCTCTTTGAGTCCGAGCGGCGTGACTTCTCGGACGGCCTTGATAACGTTGATCTTCTTGGCACCGATGTCGGTGAGTCGGACGTCGAATTCGGTCTGCTCTTCTTCGGCTGCGGCTTCGGCGACAGCGACGGCACCGGGTGCCATGGCTACAGGCATGGGAGCTGCGGATACTCCGAACTCTTCCTCGATGGCCTTTACGATGTCAGCGAGGTCGAGAACGGACATCGACTTGATCTCGTCGATGAATTGTTCTTTTGTGAGGGTCATTTTTCTCCTCCTTTGGAGATAGTTCTTTGGCTTTGGTTTTTGGTTTAGTAGATCTTTGGGTTGTTGGGGCCCCTCTGTATCTCCCCCTGAAGGGGAGCCGGGATTATGCAGCCTCGGCGGCTCTACGTTGTTCGGCGATTTGTTCGAGGGTGCTGGCCAGGTTTTGGACTGGTGCGTTTAGGACGCGTGCGAGGTTGTTGAGGGGTCCGTTCATGGCGGATGCGAGCATTCCGATGAGTTGCTCTCGGCTCGGGAGGTCTGCGATTTGCTCGACTCGTGCTGAGTTTATGAGTTCGCTTTCGAGGACCCCGCCGAGGATCTCAACGTTCAAGCCCAGGTCTTTGATGGAGTTGTTGAGTGCTTTAACCATGCCGGCGATGTCGTCTTCGGCGACGATGTAAGCCGTGGGTCCGTCGATGATCTCTTCGATGCCGTCGATGCCGAGTTCATCTGCAGCGATCTTTACGAGATTGTTTTTAGCGACGAAGATTTTGCCACCGCCCTCAGTGACGCTACGACGCAGTTCGTCCATCTGTGAAGCGTTGACGTTGGTGTGCCGTGCGGTAACGATGAGGGGTTTGTCGCGTATTCGCTCGAGGATGTTTTCGAGCATTTTTTCGTTGCGTTGGGATGGCATTTTGGGTTACTCAGCGATTGGTGTGTCGGTATATGCTTGGGATTTCTGCGATTGCGTTGGTGAAGTTTGTTGTAGCGGAGATGCCCCCCGCTTCCCCGGGCCCTAACCCTCTCCCGCCCAGCGGGAGAGGGCATTTATCGGGAGCCTCTCCTGCCGAGGGGATTTATGGGGAATCAAAAAGCCTCGGGCTTTCTGCTTCGGGTTTGGTTGCAGGTTGCCGCGAGGCGGTCTGAGATATGGATTACGGCTTTTGGAGTTTGCCGTATTTCGTATCAGCCTCGGCGGGCGACATCAACTGTCTTTGGTCTCTGTATCAGAGCACCCGCTGTCTGCAGCCGGGGGATGTTGGCGTGATCTGGTGGGTTTGTCTAGATTGTCTCCTGTTTCGGATCTAGTCAGCGGCTATCTTCGATTGTAACTCTAGGTTCATTCGGAGACGGTCAGGCTTTCCAAGCTGGGGAGGTTTACCTTGATGCCGGGTCCCATGGCGGAGCATAGGGTTACGGCTTTTACGAACTGTCCTTTGACGCCTTCTGGTTTGGCTCGTGAGACGGTTTCGTAGACGGCGGCGAGGTTGTTCAGGAGCTGGTCGTCGGTGAATGACTTTCGACCGATTCGTGCGTGCAGGTTGGCATGGCGGTCCATGCGGAGCTCTTGCCGTCCTTGGCGTGCACTGTTGATGGCGGATTCGAGCTGGTTGGGCTGTACGACGGTGTTGTTTCGTGGGTTTGGCATGAGGCCGCGCGGTCCGAGGACGCGTCCGAGTCGTCCAACTTTGGGCATCTGGTCTGGTGTAGCGAGAGAGACTTCCCAATCGGTCCATCCGCCTTGTATGCGGTCTAGGAGTTCGTCGTCGACGATGTAGTCGGCACCGGCTTCGGTTGCGATTCGTGCGGCTTCGCCTTCTGCGAATACGAGGACGCGCACGACATCGCCGAGGGAGTGTGGGAGTGCGACGACTTCTCGGAGCTGCTGGTCGGCGTGGCGTGGATCGGCGTTAGTAGCGAGATGGATCTCGATGCTTTCGTCGAATTTAGCCGTTGCGGACTCTCGGGTGAGTTTGACAGCGTCATTTGCGTCGATGGGCTCTTTGGGGAGGTTTGAGACGACTTCCCTGTAGCGTTTGCTGTGCTTGAGTCTTGGCATTGGTCTGGGGTTTTCTCGGATGGTGATGTTCGGATGGTGCTAGTCGGCGACGACGATGCCCATGCTTCGTGCGGTGCCTTCGATGACGTTCATTGCGGCTTCGATGTCGTTGGCGTTGAGTTCTTCGATCTTGGTCTCGGCGATGGACTTCAGCTGGTCACGTGAGATGCTGCCTGCGACCATGGTTCCGGGGGTCTGCGATCCGCCTTCGACGCCGGCGGCTTGCTTCAACAGAGCGGATGACGGAGGGGACTTTACGACGAAGGAGAATGACCTATCGGCATAGACGTCGATGGCGGCTCGAACGATCATTCCGCGGTTGGACTGGGAGCGCTCGTTGAACTCTTTGATGAAGAGCGGTATGTTGATACCGTGCTGTCCGAGAGCGGGGCCGACCGGCGGTGCGGGTGTCGCCTCGGCGGCCGGGAGTTGGAGGTTTACCTTTGCGATTACTTTCCTTGCCACGGGTATCTATCTATTTCTAGTGTTTTGAGTGGTGGGATCAGGTGTTCCGTCGATCAGCTCTAGGCTTTTTCAACGGATAGGAACGGCAGTTCGACGGGCGTGTCTTGTCCGAAGAACGAGACGGTGACACGCAGGGTGCCGCGGTGTCCGAGGACCTCGTCGACGGTGCCGCTAAATTCGGAGAAAGGTCCGTCTTTGATGGTGACGACGTCTCCGCGCTCGAACCCGAAGTTGATCTGAGGGCTGTCGGTAGACGGTCCTTGGATCATGCGGTGTGCTTCATCATCGGTGAGGGGTGTTGGTTTTGCTCTACCCTCGACGCCTTCTTCGACGGAGATGAAGTTGGTTACGCCTGGTGTGTTGCGTACGACGTACCAGCTGTCGTCGTTCATGACCATGTGGACGAGGAGATATCCGGGGTACATGGTCTTTTCGACGTTCTTGGTTTCGCCGTCTGTCATCTGGACGACGGTCTGCTTCGGCACAACGGCGTCGAAGATCTGGTCTTCGAAGTCCATAGTGATGATGCGTTGCTTGAGGTTTTGGCAGGTGCGATCTTCACGACCGGAGTAGGTGTGTACGACGTACCACCGTGCGGTGTTCGGGATCACAGAGGTTGAGGATGGTGCGGTAGTCAAGGTTTATGTCCCTGCTAGCAGTGAGAATATGCGAGCGAAGAGCCAGTCGAATGATCCGAGGAACACGCCCATAACAGCGGCGAGGGCGATGACGAGCAGCCATAGCCTGGTGGCTTCTTCGCGTGTGGGCCAAGTGACTTTTCGGAGTTCGCCAAAGACGTCACCGAAGAATCCGAAGATGGAGAAACGCCGCGAGGGCGTTAGTCGGACGTCGGGTCTGGCTTGGTTTCGTGCCATTTCAGGATTTCAGGGTTGGGTTAGCGGCGCGATTCACGGAACTGGTTGTGTGATCGACATGCCGGGCAGTATTTGCGGAGGGTGATGCGATCGGGGGTGTTCCGTCGGTTCTTTTCCGTATGATACGTGTGCGACCCGCATTCGCAGGTGAGTTGAACCAACGTTCGGACGGCGTTTTTTCTAGCCATTTTTCATCTCCTCGGCGGGTTCGTCTCTATTGGAGTCGGTGTTGTCTGTGATAGCGAAAATCGCCTGCGTCGTTCGCTTTTGACAAGCGCTCGTCGCAGGCGATGTTGCGCCGGTTTGTTATGCGGTTACTTCGGTGAAGACGCCGGAGCCGACGGTTCGCCCGCCTTCGCGGATAGCGAATCGCAGGTTCTCTTCGAGGGCTACGGGGTAGAGCAGCTCGATCTCCATCTCGGTGTTGTCACCGGGCATGACCATCTCGATGCCGTCGGGGAGTTTGATCTCGCCGGTGACGTCGGTGGTTCGGATGTAGAACTGCGGTTTGTAGCCGGAGAAGAACGGGGTGCGTCGCCCGCCTTCTTCGGCGGTGAGGACGTAGACCTGCGCCTTGCCCTTGGTGTATGGGGTGATGGTGCCGGGTTTTGCGAGCACTGCTCCACGGGAGACTTCTTCGCGGTCGATGCCACGTAGGAGGCAACCGACGGCGTCGCCGGTGATGCCTTCGTCAAGAGTCTTTTGGAACATTTCCACGCCGGTGACGACGGTGTTCTGGGTCTGTCCGAATCCGACGATTTCGACTGGCTCACCAACCACGACTTTTCCACGCTCGATCCTGCCGGTTACGACGGTGCCTCGTCCCTTAATGCCGAAGACGTCTTCGATCGGCATGATGAATGGGAGGTCGACGGGTCGATCCGGGATGGGGACGTAGCTGTCAACGGCGTCCATGAGTTCGTAGATCTGCTGGACCCATTTGTTGCTGGTGTCTTCAGCATTCTCCAGTGCTTCAAGTGCGCTGACCTGTACGACGGGGATGTCGTCGCCGGGGAAGTCGTATGAGGATAGTAGCTCTCGGACTTCGAGTTCGACGAGTTCGAGGAGCTCTTCGTCTTCCATCGTGTCGCACTTGTTGAGAGCGACGACGAGGGCCGGAACGTTCACCTGACGAGCGAGCAGAATGTGCTCACGAGTCTGGGGCATGGGTCCGTCAGCTGCGGAGACGACGAGAATAGCGCCGTCCATCTGCGCTGCGCCGGTGATCATGTTCTTGATGTAGTCGGCGTGACCGGGGCAGTCGACGTGAGCGTAGTGACGCGCAGCGGTCTCGTACTCGGTGTGAGTGGTAGCGATGGTGACACCTCGTTCGCGCTCTTCGGGCGCGTTGTCGATGTCGTCGAAGTTCTTAGCGGTAACGTTTAGTTCGGGGTTATTTGCCAGAACTTGTGTGATCGCTGCGGTAAGGGTCGTCTTCCCGTGGTCGACGTGCCCGATAGTGCCGACGTTAACGTGCGGCTTGGTCCTGTCAAAGACTTGCTTCGCCATTTTCCTCTTTGCCTGCCCTTTCCGAAAGGGTCTATATTTAATTTCACGTTTGCCGATTATCGGCTATGCAGGAGTTGTCTCGACGGTGGATCCGGGGTTATTGGAGCCCACACCGAGACTTGAACTCGGGACCTCATTCTTACCAAGAATGTGCTCTACCACTGAGCTATGTGGGCTCGGCTCCTCTTGGTTCGAGTTCCTTCTTTGTTCCCTGCGCTGGTGCAGGGAGTAGGATTCGAACCTACGAAGCACAAGGCGGCAGATTTACAGTCTGCTGGGTTTGACCGCTCCCCAATCCCTGCACAACCCTCCATCTTATAACAATGGGGGATTTCAAAGAGTCAAGTTACGAGATTCGTAAGGGTGAAGGAGGGTTGAATCATGTTGAATAGGTTGATGCGGGCGTTGAAAGCCCAGTGATGAATGTGGGTCAGATCTGCCCGCGGTACGGCCGTGGAGTCGCGGATGAGGGATTGGCCAAACGGTGCGCCTCGACTGGTCCAGCATTTCAGACGCGTCTTCAGGTTAGTGTTACGATAAAGGTGCGGTGGTATACACCACGTGCAACGGTCGGAGGGAGTGACGCATCTGGGGTTCTTTTGAAGGCTAGTGCTTTTCCCGATGCGCCTCAATTACGCTTGCTAGGCGACCTCCGACCGATTCTTGATTTTAGACCTGTCGGAACTGGCGGCCTTCGTCTATCTGAATCGGATCCTTGATGCGGGTTCCCTCGCATCTTCGAGAGTGGGACTGCGATCCTGCGGCCAGAAATGACCTACGTCTTGGAGGCGTTTTTCGGCGTTGGGTTGGTTAAGGGGCGGGGAATAGGATTTGGTTCGACGCTGTTTTTCACTGCGGAAGGTGCAAAACTAAAAGCGATTCTGTTTGTGGAAGTGTTGGAGCCCCAGGGGGGATTCGAACCCGCCAACCTGCCAATTACAAATCGGCTGCGCTGCCATTGCGCCACTGGGGCATAGGAGAAAAAAGAGGCCGAAAGGCTCGTGTTTGATTCTAATCGGGGCGGTTATGGGATCGGTGCTGTCAAGGCGATCAATGGAAAGCCTGAGATTTTTACGTCAAATAGTGACGTGAGTCGAGGCCTAGTGATTGGTAAAAGGCGCGGAGTTGTCGGTATGAGCGAATTTCGTGGATGGTAGCGGTGGTCTGAGAATCTGCTATATCGTCAGCGATTCGGTGTTGAGACTTTTGCCCGTGGAACGCCCTGCGCCAGATGATCGAATCTGGCGCAAGTGCTGTTTTGAGGGTTTCGTAGTTATCGCCGCAGATCCGGGTTCTGTTGATGACGTTCAAGAGCGTCCTTTTTGCCACGCGCAGGGCCGATGGTACTTGCGGAAGGTTCAACCATATGACAGTATCGGCCAGCGGCAGCAAGTGGGGGCGGATTTCGCTGTGGTTTCCATCAACGATCCAACCGTCGGTGGCACGTGCGACTTGGTCAATGACGATTTCTACCGCTTCGTCGCGATCTCGTGACACCCAGTTTGGCAGCCAGAATATGGCGTCAAGCTCGATCACCGGTAGCTCTATGAGGGCGCTGAGGGCGCGACTAAGTGAGGTCTTGCCACCCTGACCGTAGATGCAGATGCGGGAGCCTATTTCGGGTTTGTTGAATGATGCGTTTGAAAGCTCAGATCCGGGCGAGGAGTTGTCATTTTCAGTGTTCACGGCTGGTGCGAAAGTTCGCGATGGATTTAGATGCGGCTTGTTTTGCGGTATCGGATATTCGGCCAATCGGGAGATCGAGACTGGAAGCGATGCGGGCACAGTCGTCGTACTCGGGTGCGATCTGTGTGACCTTGCCGTCGATGCTTCGGAGTTTGACTCGGATAGGGCCGTATTCTGTTTCGACTTTAATAGTTTCTCTTTCGGCTACTAGTCGATCGAGTTGCCTTACCCTTACGCCGAGGGTGGATGTGTGGGTAAAGAAGGCGGTCGAGATACTTCCCAAATCGTCTTTTGGAGCGATGGCCGAGAGGGTTACACCGGGACGGTTTTTCTTCATCTGAATGGGGGTTGTCCAGACGTCTAGGGCGCCGTTGTTGAAGAGGACTTGGATGGCGTGGCCGATTTCTTCGCCAGTCATGTCGTCGAGGTTTGTTTCGATTAGGACAACGTCGGATTGGTGTTTGAGGCCTATGTTTGCGGCGGTCTGTTCAATCGAAGCGGTTTGGTCAGTTGATTGTCCGAGCCATATACCTACGACGTTAGGTGGGGAATCGCTGTTTCGAGTTCCTGCGCCGTATCCGACGGATTCGATGGTCATGTTGGAGGGTGTGAATTGGGCCAATGAAGCTATGATCGCTGCGCCTGTGGGGGTGATGCTTTCCCCTGCCGGAGGATGTGTGGCTGAGATTCGTACGGGGATTTGGTGGTTTTTGATGATGGCCATGGTCGCGGGGGCGATGGATGCGTTTTTGCCGTGGCTGCTTGATGACATGCCTGTGGATGCTGGTACGGGTGATACGTGAAGTGAGTGGATGTTTAGGAGGCGTAATCCGATCACTGCGCCGGCGATGTCGATTAGGGTGTCGAAGGTGCCTAGTTCGTGGAGATGGGTTGATCCGGGGGAAGCGTTATGGGCTTCTGCTTCGGCGTTTTGGAGGTGGTCGAAGATGGTGCGAATTTTGGCGAGGTCGGTTTCGGGGAGGTCGCTGGTTTCGATGGATCGGTTGAAGTCGTTCCAGTTGAGGCGTCGGTCGCTATCATTTCCCAGATTTACTTCTATGTGTGTTGCTTTGATAGCACCACGGGTTGTTTTGGTGGTAATCAGCTGGAAATGGTTGGGAACGATTCTTGTTAGCTCTGGCTCTAAGAGTTCCTTGTCGAGACCGGCATCGAGCATGGCAGCGAGGAACATGTCGCCGCTGATTCCGCCGATGATGTCGAGGTATGCGACGGGCGTCATGGGGTCGGTTGGAGGGCCTCGTTCAAGTTGCCGGACCGTAGGCCCTTGGGGTCTAGTTCGACACGTTGGTAGCCTGCTTCGAGGATTCCGGTTTCTGCCTTTGTTTTGGTGCCGAGCGAGTTATAGATCGGGAACATTTCGAGGGGGATCTCGACTCGGGCTGTTTCACCGTAGTGGCGGACTCGACATTCTTTGAAGCCTAGCTCTCGCAGGTGTTTTTCGGCTCTGGAAATCATCTTCAACGCCTCTGGGGTGACGTGAGTCCCGTATGGAATCCGTGAGGATAGGCAAGGTTGGGCTGGTTTGTCCCAGTTTGGCAGTTCGGCTTCGAGAGCTAATGCGCGGACTTCTTCTTTGCCGATGTCGGTTTCTAGCAGAGGCGATCGGACTTCGAAGTTTTTGGCGGCTTTCATTCCGGGTCGGTAATCGCCGAGGTCGTCGCGGTTGGCGCCGTTTGCGATCACTCGGAATCCTTCGGATGTCGCTATGTGTTCCAGGTGGGTATAGAGTTCGGATTTGCAGAAGAAGCAGCGTGCGCCGTCGTTCCTGAGGTAACGCTGGTCTTGCATCTCGGAGGTGGTGATGGTTCGGAAGTTCCATCCTCGTGTTTCGGCGAGCTTCTGTGCGCTTTCGAGTTCGTAGTCGGCGAGACTGTCGGATACGGCGGTGACGATGAGTGAGGCATCAGCGCCTAGGGTTTGGTGTGTGAGTTCGGATACAAGTGCGGAGTCGACGCCGCCGGAGTATGCGACGATCGCTGATTCGAAGTTGGCGATCGTCTCGCGGAGGCGGTGGGATTTTAGGGCGAGGGTGACGTCGGTCATGGATTTGGGGATATTGGAATTATGCAAAAAGGGGGATTCGTGGTTGGCGAATCCCCCTTTTAGTTTCGGTTTTGAGTGCCGAATTTAGGTTGTTGCGGTGAAGACGGGTTCGTCGCCGAGTTGCGCTACCATCGCGGATTCTTCGAGGATGTCAACAGGCGCTTCATCACGAGTGATGACGATGGATTGTTCCCCGGTATCTTCAGCTTCGGTAGCGTCGATCAGGACGGTGTCGCCCTCTTCCAAGTCTCCGGTGAGGTACATCTCAGAGATGCCGTCTTCGACCTCGTCTTGGATCTTTCGACGCAGTGGTCGCGCACCCATCTTGGGATCGAAACCGGTGTCGGCGAGATAAGTCTTGGCAGCATCGGTGATGCGCAACTCCATCTCGTGCTCTTCTACCCGGTCACGGACTTCGCTCATCATCAGGTCAACGATGTTGAGGACGTCTTGGCGATCCAATGCTCGGAAGACGACGACTCCGTCGATGCGGTTCAGGAATTCGGGTCTGAATCCGTTTCTCGGGTTCTTGAGTTCCTCGAGAACACGATCCTTCATCCGTAGGTAGTCGTCTTGGGACGTTCCGTCAGAGCTTTCACCGGTGCTGAAGCCGATTTTGTAGCCGCTTGCGATGAGGTTCGATCCGAGGTTCGACGTCATGACGATGATGGTGTTCTTGAAGTCGATCTTGCGTCCTTGGCCGTCGGTCAGGTGTCCGTCTTCGAAGACTTGGAGCAGCGCGTTGAAGACGTCGGGGTGGGCCTTCTCGATTTCGTCGAGAAGGATGACGCTGTAGGGGTGTTTTCGGACTTCTTCGGTAAGCTGGCCGCCGTCGCCGTATCCGACGTAGCCGGGGGGCGATCCGATCAGGCGTGAGACGGTGTGCTTCTCCATGTATTCGGACATGTCGAGGCGGATCATCAGGCGTGCGTCGCCGAAGAGGTATTCCGCGAGTTGCTTGACGAGTTCGGATTTACCGACACCGGTCGGGCCTAGGAATAGGAATGCGCCGATAGGTCGCTTGGGGTCTTTGAAACCAGCGCGTGCACGTCGTACCGCTTTCGAGACGATAGCGATGGGTTCCTCTTGACCGAGGACGCGTTTTTCCAGCTCTTGCTCCATGTTGCGGAGGCGTTCGACTTCGACGACGTCGAGTCGTGTAACCGGGATGCTGGTCCACATGGAGACGACTTCGGTAACGTCGTCGGGTCCGACCTCGGTCTTGATCTGGTCTTTGTTTTCCTCGGCGTGTTTCTTTTCGACCCGAGATATAAGGGCTTTTTGCTTTGTCTCGCGTTCGAAGAGTTCTGACGCGGCGTCGTAGTCTTGCCGGGTTACTGCTTCGTTCTTCTCTCGGAGTATGTCGTTGAGAATACGAATGGCGTCGCGTACTTCTGGCGGTGGCATCGTGTTTTTGACGCGTACCCGCGAGACGGCTTCGTCGACGAGGTCGATTGCTTTGTCGGGCAGGTGACGATCAACGATGTAGCGGTCGGCGAGTTGCGCTGCAATCTCGATCGCCTCGTCATTGATGGTCAACTGGTGATGTTCCTCGTACTGCTTTTTGACGCCGTGGAGGATTTTGACGGTTTCGTCCACGTCCGGGGGTTCGACTTTGACGGGCCGGAAGCGACGATCGAGTGCGGCATCGCGTTCGATGTGCTTGCGGTAGTCATCGTGAGTCGTCGCGCCGACGACTTGCAATTCGCCTCTAACCAAGGAAGGTTTGAGTATGTTTGCCGCGTCGACAGCTCCTTCGGCAGCGCCTGCTCCGACGAGAGTGTGTATCTCTTCAATGAAGAGGATGCACTCGCGGTTGGCTTTCAGCTCGGAGATGATCTTGGTCATTCGCTCTTCGAACTCGCCGCGGTATTTGGTTCCGGCGATGAGCGAGCCCATATCGAGTGCGACGACACGCCGGTTTTTCAACATGTCGGGAACTGCGCCGTCGACGATAGTCGTGGCGAGTTTTTCGACGATCGCGGTCTTGCCAACTCCGGGGTCGCCTACAAGAACGGGATTGTTTTTGGTTCGGCGGCTTAGGATCTGGATGACTCGTTCGAGTTCGGTGTCGCGCCCAATAACGGGGTCGAGTTTGCCGTTTGATGCGAGTTCGGTAAGATCGACGCCCATGCTGTCGAGCATGGGAGTGCGCTTGTTCTTGTCGTCGGCGCCCTTGCGACGTGACCGTTTGGTGCCGGATTCGAGCCGTTGAGTTTCTTCTCTTACGCGGTCGAGGGTGACGCTGTTCTGATTCAGCAGATCGGCGGCAGGTCCTTCGCCATCACGAAGGAGGCCGATGAGGAGGTGTTCGGTCCCAACGCGGTTCAGTTCACTCAGACGAGCTTCGTCAACGGCGAGTCGGATAGCTTTCTTAGCCCTCGGGCCGAGGCTGGGTGGACGGTCAGCGGGAGTGGCTTCACGGTTTATGTTGAATTCAAGGTTGTGGCGGAGTTCCTTGACATCGATCTTGAGGTTTGTGAAGACCTGAGCGACAATACCCTCTTTCTCACCAAGTAGAGCAAGCAAAAGGTGCTCAGCAGTGATGTACCGCTGGTTGAATCGCTTGGCTTCCTCTTGGGCCGTCTCGAACACGCGACGTGCCGGTGCCGAGAACATGTTAAAGCCACGTTCGCTGCTGTCGGGCATTGCTGAACGCTCCCTTCAGTCAGGTTGTCACGGACGCCCTACGCGTCCGTAGATTTCATTCTTCAAATAGGTCTTCGAACCCGCCGTCGGAGAAGCCGGTAACGTCTTCATCGCCGTCAGTATCGGAACCCTCTGTAGCATTCTCGGCTTGTTTAAGGCTCAGACCGAGTCGCCGACGTTCTGGTTCGATTCGTATCACACGGAAGTTCCGCACGTCGCCTTCTTTAACGACTTCTGCCGGACTCTTTATGTGTCGATTTGTGAGTTCTGAGATGTGAACCAAGCCCTCGATGCCTTCTTCTATACGGGCGAAAGCGCCGAAGTGCGCCAATTTCGTGATTTTTCCTTCCACGATCTGGCCCACGCTAAGCTGGTTCTCGATGTGTTCCCATGGCTCAGGCATCAATCGCTTCATGCTCAGGGCGATCTTGAGGGACTCGCGGTCGACTTTCAGGACCAAAACATCGAGGTCTTGACCGAGTTTGACGACATCATCGGGCCGATTCACGGACGACCATGACATCTCAGAGATGTGAACAAGGCCGTCAGCGCCTCCAAGGTCGATAAATGCGCCGAAACTCGATATCCCAGCGACTCTTCCGTGTCGGATATCGCCTTCCTCAAGCTCTTGTACGAGACGCATCTTCTGCATGTGGTTGATCGCTTCGAGGGCGGCTCGCTCGGAGAATATAGCTCGGTTTCGGCGTCGGTTGAGTTCGAGGATTTTGCAGTCGATCTCCATGCCGATGAAGCCGGGCTTGGGAGGAGCGCCATCTCCGACGTAGAGGTCTCTCGCGGGTCCGACTAGTTGGGAAAGGGGTACGAAACCTTGTACGCCCTTAACTTGTATTACGGCACCGCCGCGGTTGGAGCCGATGATCCGGCCTCTGACCGTCTCCTCAGATTCTCGAGCTTTTTCGAGATCGCGCCAACCGTGTTCACCTCGTGCCCGGTCTATGGACAGGAGCGGGTAGCCTTCGGGCCCTTCGGGCCTAGAAACGTAGAGAATGACCTCGTCGCCGACTTTCGGCAGAGCGTCTTCGCCTTCTTCTTCGGTGAGGAGGCGGGTCTCTCTGATGGGAACCCATCCCTCGGATTTCTGTTGAATGTCGACGAGTAGACCTTCACGAGCGGCGTCCAAGACAGTGCCGTCGATGATGTCTCCACGCCTCAAGCCTTGTTTCGGCAGGTATTGGAAAACTAGATCGAGTTCTTCGGCCTCGACTTCGGTCTCCTGAGAGCCGTTTGCATCTGGCTCGGTTTGCGTCGAAATTGATCCGTCAGCGTCTATAGGCTGCTCGGATTCGTCATCTAAGACCGCGACGCTTCCAGGATTCGCCGTCTGCTCAGTGTCTGTGGTCGTCAATTAGAAATCCTTGAGGTATCTTCCGCAGCCCCGTTTGACTGCACGCCCTAATTATAAGCACGGTGTTTTTTCGAATCCGTTTCGTGTCGGGCGGTTGACAGATCGATCTGGGCTTTGCGATGGAATTGTGTGTAAACCGATTTTACCCAAACTTCCCGTTCGTGCACCTTGAGATGAGACAAGATATCGCCTCTTGATTCAAAGATATCGCTCCCGAGTGCTTGGAGTATTCTAGATTCGTGTAAGAACGCAACGGATTCGGCACTGAATCTGGGCGGTGCGAAAGATCGAGCGATGATTGGAGCAATCCGAGTATGGATCTAGGAATCAAGGGAAAACGTGCGCTGATCACAGGTGGCAGCAGAGGTCTCGGTCGGCAATCGGCTCTGGCTTTGGCGAATGAGGGCGTGGATGTAGCGATCTGCGCACGAGGTCAGGAACGACTGGACCAGACAGTCGCGGAGTTGTCTGATTGCGGAGTGAATGCGGTGGGATACGCGCTCGATATGGGCGACGCCGACGCTCCGGCTCAGGTGGTTGAGCAGATGAAAGCTGATCTGGGAGAGCCCGACATCGTTGTCAACAACGTGGGCGGGAGCATGGGCACAAGCGACGTGGTTAATTCTTCGGTTGAAGATTTCGCGATGGTTGTCGACTTGAATGTGTTTTCGGCGATTCGCTTGATCAAATTGACGTTGCCGGGAATGCAAGAACGCGGCTGGGGGCGGATTATCAACATTTCCAGCATCTACGGTCGGGAAGCTGGCGGAACAGCGCCTTATATGGTGGCGAAAGCTGGGATGATCGCCCTTTCGAAGCATGCCGCGCTGTCAAGCGCGCCGACTGGGGTGACTGTGAACTCGGTTGCGCCGGGTTCGATCCTGTTTCCTGGCGGGACCTGGGAGCGATTCCAGGAGATCAATACTGACGAGGTTGTTGAGGAGTTCGTTGCGCGGAATCTGCCGATGGGCAAGTTTGGTTGGCCTGAACCGATCGGCGCTACCGTTGCGTTTCTGGCGTCGAAACATGCAGACTTGATAACGGGTGCGTGCATCAACGTGGATGGTGGGCAATCTCACAACCTGTTCTGAGGTAACTCCCTTTAATGGATAAGCCTTTAATGGATAAGAATGACAGAGTCTTCTTGATATGACAGACGATCGACTGGTAATTGCGGGAAAATCCTTTAGCTCGCGGTTGATGACTGGAACGGGTAAGCACCGATCCGCCCAACAACTTCTGGATTCGGTGGAGGCGTCGGGGACGGAGATCATCACGGTAGCGATCGGCAGGCTGAATCTTGACGATCCGACCGAAGAGACGCTGTTGGACGTTTTGGACTGGGACAAGTACCAGATACTGCCGAATACGGCTGGCGCACGAAATGCGGAGCAGGCGGTTGGGATAGCTCGGTTGGCACGGGAAGTGACGGGTTCGGATTGGGTGAAGTTGGAGGTGATACCTGAGCCGGCGCATCTGCTGCCTGATCCGGTTGGGACGTACGAAGCGGCGGGGAGGTTGGTGGATGAGGGCTTTACGGTTTTGCCGTATATTCATGCGGACCCGGTACTGGCGATGAAGTTGGAGGATCTGGGATGTTCGACGGTGATGCCGTTGGGTTCACCCATTGGTTCAGGTCAAGGGGTTCACACGGCTGAAGAGATAGCGATCATCATTGAGCAGTCGAATGTGCCGGTGGTGGTGGATGCAGGGTTGGGTGTGCCGTCGGATGCATCGAAGGTTTTGGAGATGGGGGCTGACGCGGTATTGGTCAACACCGCGATTGCGCAGGCCGAGGATCCGGGGTTGATGGGTGAAGCGTTCAAACTAGGTGTCGAGGCCGGAAGGAAGGCTTACCTAGCTGGTCGGATCCCGGTTGCGGAGGCATCACCGAGCAGCCCGCAAGAGGCGCTGGCTGTCAGCGCGTGAGGACGGTCCGGCGGACGGGATGTCAGAATCGCCGCGTTTACGACTTCCTGATCCGACGCTTTGTTTGGTGACTGACTTAGGTGTCGTCGGTAGAGATTCAGGGCTCTTGGCCGATCGAGTTTCGGTTGCGGTTGAGAACGGGGTGAATCTGGTTCAGGTTCGGGCACCAGAGCTGGATACGGATGAATTTGGGATTCTGGTCTCGGAAATTGTCAGCGTCGTTGCAAGGCGTGCGTTGGTGTTGGTAAATCTGTCGAGCAGGCCTCTTGCACATCATGATGGGGTGGATGGTGTTCAGTTGGGTGAAAGTGCGTCGGTGACAGTTGCGGAGATTCGGGAGATGTATGGCAAAAGTGTTTTGGTGGGACGATCTGTGCATAGTTTGGTGGGGGCGCGAGGTGCGAAGGAGTCGGGAGCGGATTCTGTTGTATTGGGGACGATTTTTCCGTCTGGCACTCATCCGGGTGGTGAGACGCATGGGTCGGGAATTGTGAGGAGGGTTGTGGATGAGATTGGTTTGGATGTGATTGGGATTGGTGGGATCACATCGACCAATGTTGATGAAGTGATGAAGGAAGGAGCACGTGGAGTTGCGGTGATCAGGTCGATACTCGGGGCGGTTGATCCGGGACTGGCGACTAGGGAGTTGATGGCCGCGATGTTGGCCGCGCGGTCGGGTTAGGCTTGATCCCCGGATATGGCGGCTTCAACCGACGAGGTCAGGTCGACGGGTTCTGTTTGAGAGCCGTTCCTGAACGAGAGTAGGTCGATATCACCGTCGGCGATTGCTTTTAGGGTTTCTACGACAAACGGTCTTTCGCGTATGACGCCTGCTTCTCGGATTGCGGCGAAGAGTGGAAGGGTTTCGTCTCCAGACTCTCGCAACTGTGCGATGTCGCAAGTCCGGGCATCATCCCATAACTCGTCAAAGTGGGAGCCGCGAACTGGGAAACTACACGTAGTCATGACTGGCCCGCGGTCAAGCTCGGGGGTTGCGATGTGGATCATTGAGCCATGGTGATCGTTGCGATTTTCGATCACATCCCAGACTGCGTCTTGCCATTTGCCGATGGTCCCGCCCGGAAGCGCTGGGTGTTGATTGATAACTAGCATTTTTCGGCTGATTTCTGGGGCGAAGAGCATGTAGCCTGCCATCACTGAAATGTCCGGTTCAAAAGGTTCGAGTTTGGCCAGGACGGTGCGGTCGAAAGACTCTCTCAGTTCTGCCCAGGGCGCGTAGTTGTTTTGGCGTCGGTAGTTGAGGGATGAGAGAGTTACTGTGGGGATGTTGTTGTGCTTAGCGAGATCCAGGAAGCTGTCGGTAGGTCCAGTTTGACCGCGTTCTCGGTTGATGAAGACGAATTCGAAGGTTGCGTTGAGGTGGTTGGTCTGGGTGGCGTGTAAGACCGCCTCAAACATGCCCCTCGAACCCGGACCGTTCGCGGTTGTGAACCAACCGATCCGCAGAGGGTTGCCGGTCGGTGATTGTGGGGGGACGGCCACGGTTAGTCGTCTGAGACTAGGTTGAGTTGCTCTACCAGGCCTTGTTGGAGACGTTTGATTTTGAGTTCGGCGCTGTTGAGCATCTCGGTGCAGGTCTTAGCCAGTTGCATCCCCTCTTCGAAGAGTGCGGTGGATTGGTCAAGAGACATTTGGCCGCTTTCGAGACGTCGAACTACGGACTCGAGGCGAGTGAAGGCGTCTTCAAACGAGGTGGGTTCTTCAGCGGGTTGTTGGTCGGAGTCTGTCATGATGGTCTCGTGGTCAGTTGGTTGCATTGACGGATTTAGCTTCGGTTTCGACGGTGCCATCGGCGAAGGTCAGCTCGATAGCTGATCTGGGTTTGACGGTCGCGGCTTTGGTGATCACTTTGCCTTCAGAGTCTCTTGCGATGACGTATCCCCGTTCGAGAATATTGTGGGGGCCTAAGGCTCGCAGTTCAGCTTCAACGCGGCGCATGGCTTCCCGCTTCAATGCGAGGTATCGGGCCCACGAGTCTTGGGCGCGAATCTTTAGCTCATCGACGCGTTGTCGGAAGATTTGGGGTTCGGGTGCGTTTTCAGCTAGGCGGTCTTGGGTGAGGTCGAGGCGTTGTCGGGCGAGGGTGACGCGGCCTGAAAGCCCTCTCATTAATCGTTGAACGAAGTCGGCGGTTTCTACAGCGAGACCGGCGATGTCGGGGGAGACTAGCTCAGCAGCGGCGGAGGGAGTCGGTGCTCGGAGGTCGGCTACTTCGTCGGCGATGGTGAAGTCGGTTTCGTGTCCTACCGCGCTAATGACTGGGATGCGGCTAGCGAATATGGTTCGGGCTACCATCTCGTCGTTGTATGGCATTAGATCCTCGGCAGATCCGCCTCCTCGTCCAATGATTACTGCGTCGACGTGTTCGGATTCGGCGTATGCGTGTAGATCGGCGAAGGCTTCGATGATGGTGACGGGTGCTAGCTCTCCTTGGACGGCTGATGGGACAAGGAGGAGTTCCATCAAGGGGTAGCGACGTTGGACGATGATTTGGATGTCGTGCCAGACGGCGCCCTGTTCGGAGGTGATGACAGCGATACGTTTGGGGAATGGTGGGATTCGGCGTTTGCGGGATGGGTCGAAGAGACCTTCGGCGCGTAGTTTTCGTTTAAGTTCTTCTAGTTGTGCTTGTTGATCGCCAACGCCGGCGGGTTCGGCGGATGTGACGACGATTTGTAGGTCGCCTCGGGGAGCGTAGATGTTGGCGCTGCCTTGGCAGACAACGAGGGCACCGTCTTCGAGGTATTGGTGACCGCGGCCGTACCGGAACATGACGCAGCGAAGGGAGGATTCGCTGTCGCGCAGAGAGAAGTAACTGTGGCCTGATGGGGGTTGGGAGTGACCCGAGACTTCGCCAATCAAGGTTACGTTGGCGAGCTGGGGATCGCTCTTTAGAAGCCCTTGGATGAGTTGAGAGACTTCTGAAACCGAGCGAGGTTGGTCAGTTGGGATTGGGGGCGACGTTGGGGTGTTGTACATCGGGTTGCCCCCAATTATCTGTGAGTTATTGGGAGTTGGCGCGGAATGCTTATCTAGTCGGCCCTTCCGATGTACTCCTTGGATGTTGTATTAACGCTAATGGCGTCACCTTCGGTTACGAAGAGAGGGACTTGGAGGGTAAGACCGGTGTCGGTAGTTGCGGGTTTTGTGGCGCCGCTTTGGGTGTCGCCTTTGAGGCCGATTTCGGTGTGAGCGATTGTGAGGTTGACGGCTGAGGGGAGTTCGACGAGGATGGGTTTCTCTTCGTACATGAGGAGGATGAGTTCGCCGCCTTCGGGTAGGAAATAGATGGCGTCGCCGAGGAGGTTATCACCGAGGAGATGCTGTTCGTAGGTCTCCATGTCCATGAAGACATAGAAGTCGCCTTCTCGGTAGAGGTACTGCGCGTTTCGGCGCTCGGTTGGAGCGGCGGTTAGTTTGTGGTTTCCCGGGAGTTTGCGCTCGAAGACGTTGCCGGTGCTGAGTTGACGCACTTTGAGAGTGAGGGTCGGAGGCGCCTTGGGTGCTTGTCGGTGCTGCCATTCCATGATCTGGTAGATGTCGCCATCTAGGAGAATGGTCATGTTGCGGCGTATCTCGGATGATGAGATGGTCATTTCTGTTTACGTGCTCCGTTGGTTCGGGTTGCTGGTTTGAAGGTTAGAAACGCATTTTGGCGGCGTGGCTCAAGACTCTGGCGCGTCCGTTTTCCAATACGACCACATCCTCGATTCTGACACCGCCCCAACCGGGGAGGTAGATGCCGGGTTCGATGGTGAATGGCATTCCGTCTTCAAGAGGTGTGGTGCCGCGGGGGCCTACGTTGGGTTCTTCATGTACTTGTAGACCTAAGCCGTGGCCGAGGCTGTGGCCGAAGTTGTCGGCATATCCGGCCTCGTCGATGATTTTTCTCGCGATGGCGTCGGCTTCCCCGCCAGTGATGCCGGATGTTACGTTTTCGATTGCGACTTCTTGTGCTTCGAGGACGATGTTGTAGATCCGGGCGACTTCCTTGTCGGCTTCGCCAAGGATGACGGTACGGGTGAGGTCTGAGCAGTAGCCTTGGTAGGTTGCGCCACAGTCGAAAACTATGGTCTGGCCTTCTTGGAGTTTGGTGTCGCCCGTCTGATGATGAGGTCGGGCTGCGTTCGGGCCGTTGGCGACTATGGTGTCGAATGAGAGGCATTCGGCTCCGCGTTCTCGGATGGCTTTCTCGAATTCCCACGCGGCTTCTTTTTCGGTCATGCCGGGAGTGAGATTTGCGGCGGTCTCTTCGAAGGCAGCGTCGCCGATGTCGATGGCTTTTTGGAGGAGTTGGATTTCGCCTTGGTCTTTGATGGCGCGTATTTTGGCGGTGTCGCCGGATTTAGGTTCCAGTGCAACTTCGATCTCGCGCTCGGCGAGGGCGTCTTCGAACGTTTTTAGGCCGGAGACGGTGAGATTGTCGGATTCGAAGCCGAGAGATTTGATATCGAGATCGCCCAGGAGAGTTGGGAACCATTCCGAGAGACGGCCTTGGATTTTGGAGACTTGGAAGCCTGTCGCTTGATCGGCGGCTTGCTCTGTGTAGCGGAAATCGGTTGCTAGTACGGCTTCCGCTTCGGTGATGAAGAGGTAACCTGCCGTGCCGATGAATCCCGAGAGGTATCGTCGGTTGTGAGGATCGGAGATGAGCATGCCGTCGATCTCTTGCTCTTGGATCAACGATCGGAGGGCGGCGACGCGGTTTGGGTGCCGGAATCCGGATTTGCTCATTCGGAGTTTTCCTGTAGGTCGGAGACTAGTGATTCGAGTGCGTAGGCGTATCCCCTCGAACCTAGGCCTGCGATTTGGCCGACCGCGAATGGCGCGATGACTGAATGGCGTCGGAACTCTTCTCGGGCGTGGATGTTGGAGATGTGGACTTCTACGGTTGGGAGTTTGCTATCTAGGATGGCGTCGAGGATGGAGTATCCGACTTGTGTGAGGGCGCCGGCGTTGATGATGATGGCGTCGGCGTTGTCAGTTTCCGCTTGTATCCAGTCGACGATGGATCCTTCGTGGTTTGATTGGAAGAAGGCGACTTCGACGTTTAGTTGGTGGGCGCGATTAGATATTTGCTCTTCGATGTCGGCTAGGGTGATGGTGCCGTATTGGGAAGAGTCGCGTTTGCCCAGATTGTTGAGGTTTGGGCCGTTTATGACTAGGATGCGCGTCATCGCTGGGCGGCTTGAGATGTATATGTGACTGGTCAGTGGGAATGTGGTTAACGTGCAACCTTTAAGGCTATAACGCGTCGCGTTGGTCCTGAGTTTTGTTGCGGCGTTTGAGGTTTGTGCCGGGGTGTGCGCTGAGGTATACCTTTCGGGCCTGCTCTGCCGAGACGTGAGTGTAGATCTGGGTGGTTGAGGGGGATTCGTGTCCTAGCAGATCTTGGACGACTCGGAGGTCTGCTCCGCCGTTCAGCAGGTGGGTTGCGAAGCTATGTCGGAGGTTGTGAGTGTGAAATTCTGCATCCAACCCGGCGGCTAAGGCGTGTTTTTTGACGATGTTTTGGATGGATCGCGCGCTCAGTCGGCCTCCGAGGTTGTTGAGGAAGAGTGCATCGACAGATTGTCTTGTTGCGAGTTTGGGCCTTGATTGGCTGAGGTACTGGTTGAGCCAGTTGGCGGCGGATGTGCCTAGGAGGACGATGCGTTGCTTGGACCCTTTACCGAAGACTCTGATCTCTCGAGATTTCATATCTACGTCGGTGGTGTCGATGGAGTTTGCTTCTGAGACGCGAATGCCGGATGCGTAGATCAGTTCGAGGAGGGTTCGGTCACGGATCCCTAGTGTCTTAGTGGTGTCGGGCGTGGCGAGGAGACGTTCGATCTCAGTCTCTGACACAACGTAAGGGAGTTTTCTCGGCTGACGGGGTGCCGAGATTAAGTCGGTGTCGTTTTTGTCAATGCGCCCGGTCTCCTGCATCCAACCGAAGAAGGTACGGAGCGCGGTGAGTTTGCGGCTGATGGAGGTTTTTTCGTATCGGTGGGCGGCGAGCCATGCCAGGTAGCTTCTGAGTTGACGGCGGTTGGGTGAGGTTATGGTGTCGATCCGGTTGTTGTTGGAGAGGAATGTCATGAACGCGGTTAGGTCGTTCATGTAGTTGCGCACAGTGGGTGTTGCGAGTTGGCGGATAGAGGTGAGGAATGTCTCGTAGTCGTGAAGAACCGGTGCCCATGGAGTCTTGGCCACGGTATTCCACAGGCCGGGGACGCTGACGCGTTCGTGGCGGGGCGCAGGCTGAATCACAATGCGCTCCCTGCGATCGGGTATAGCAGGTTAGCTGGCGGTTCGGGTGCGGCGTGTGCCTGATCGGGACCTTGAACGCGTGGATCTGGTAGTGCGGCGTTTAGCTGCTTCTGGGTGTTCTTTGAAGCAGCGTTGCATTCGCTGTTGGCGTTTCTGTTCCCACTCTTCGAGTTCGGACTCGTCTTCAGGTTTAAGGTCCAAGGCAACTCGACACTTGGGGAATTCTGGGCATGCGATGAATTCACCGCGTCGGCCGTTGCGGATAACGAGTTCGACGCCCCCGTCGCACGTGACGCCGGCTTTGGCCTCGACGCGTTGTTCGAGTTCTGGGACTCCATCGGGGTGGAGGAGGTGGCACTGCGACATTCGGCGGGTGAACTCGCCTTGCCATTCTTCGATCTTTTCGCCGTCAGCATCTTCGCCTGGGTGGAGGTCCATTGCGAACTTACAGGTGGGGTAGTTCGGACACGCCAAGAAGTCGCCGCGGCGACCGTTCCGGATAACGAGGTCCGTTCCGCCTTCGCATTTGATTCCGCTTGCAGTATCGAACTCGGATCGACGGATACGCTGGGCGTTCTGGAATGCGTGGTCAAGCGCCTTGTCGAAGGGTCCGTAGAACTCTTCCAACATCTTGACGCGTTCCAAGTCGCCATTAGCGATGTCGTCGAGTTTTGTTTCCATGCCAGCGGTGAATCCGACATCGACGATATCGGGGAAGAACTGCTTGAGCATGGCGCATACTGCGACGCCGCTCTTGGTCGGGTGGAACCGGTTCCGTTCGCGTGTGACGTAGTTCCTATCTACGATTCTGCCGACGATGGTGGCGTAAGTGCTAGGCCTTCCGATGCCAAGTTCCTCCAATGTGCGGATGAGGTTAGCTTCGGTGTAGCGTGGCGGTGGTTGGGTGAACTTCTGATCGCTGTTGATTTTCAGGAGGTCTAGCGATTCGCCTTCGGCCAAGGGAGGAAGGCGTCGAGCATCGTCCGATTCCGCGTCTTCGTCTCTGGTCTCGTTGTAGAGAACCCGGTGACCGTCGAAGATGGTGACGGAGCCAGTGGCGCGCATTTTGTGGGTATTGCCGTTGGTCGTTTCGGCGTCGATGTCGGCGCGGGTTCTTTCATCAATACCGTCGGTCATTTGGCTGGCGACCATGCGTTGCCAGATGAGCTCGTACAACTTGCGTTGGTCGTTGCTGAGGTATCGGGATATGCGGGATGGTGTGTTTGCGATGGAAGTTGGTCTGATGGCCTCGTGGGCTTCTTGGGCGTTGCGAGAACTGGTGCGGTAGATTCGGTGGCCAGCGTGGTATTTTTCGCCGAATTCGCTTTCGATGAAGGTTTGTGTTTGTTGGAGAGCGGATGATGCGAGGTTGGTGGAGTCGGTTCTCATGTAGGTGATGAGACCGACGGGTTCGCCATCGCCGAGGGCGACGCCTTCATAGAGGCTCTGGGCAGTGCTCATCGTGCGAGAGGCGCTGAATCGCAAAGACCGCGCAGCTTGCTGTTGAAGGGTGCTGGTGATGAAAGGGGGACGCGGACGAACTTTGACCTGTCGTTTGGTGACGCTGGCAACGGTGTAAGACGCCGACTTCAGTTCCTCAGATACGGTTTTGGCGGAGCTTTCGTCGGGAAGCAGTCCGTTTTCGGGGTTGTTGGGGTCTTTGCGGACGCCGTGCATCCGGTAAAGGCGAGCGTTGAACGGGATGTCCGAGGGTTGCTTGTCGAGATCAGCGGAGATCAGCCAATACTCTTTGGGTACGAAGGCGTTGATCTCTTCTTCGCGGTCGACGATGAGACGGAGGGCGACGGACTGTACTCGTCCTGCCGACTGCGCTCCGGCGACTTTGTTCCGGATAAATGGACTGAGTCTGAAACCGACGAGGCGATCTAGGATGCGACGGGCTTGTTGGGCTTCGACAAGTTGGTGGTCTATGCCACGTGGGTCTTGGAAGGCCTCCATAACGGCGTCATGCGTGATTTCGTGGAAAACGACGCGGCGCGCTTCGTCTGGCGGGATGTCGAGGATTTGGCTCAGGTGCCAGGAGATGGCCTCGCCTTCTCGGTCAGGGTCGGTGGCAAGGTACACGCCGTTCGCGCGTTTGGCTGCGGCTTTGAGTTCGTTAACCACCTTGCGACGGTCGGAGACGATGCTGTATTTGGGCTCAAAATCGTTTTCTACGTCGACGCCCAGATTGGATCGTTGGAGGTCCCGGACATGTCCGACCGAGGCTTTGACTGCGAATCCTTTGCCCAAGTAGCGTTCGATAGTGCGTGCCTTTGCGGCCGATTCGACGATCACGAGGTTATCTTCGGATGCCTTTGTTCGCGTCCTCGATTTGGCCTTTGTTCGTGGTGGCAATTCGTCACACTTCCGCTGAATTCTGGATCTTTAACGAAGCAGCAATTATGCAGGTTTTCCTTCATCGAGGAGCCTGGGCGCGCCGATTTCTGCGCGTCGGTTCGACAAATCGTATAACGCGCCTTCGGTACACCGCACGACACCCCGAACTTCCATCATAGTAAGAGTCGACATCGTCTCGTTAACGGAAATGGATAGGGTTCGGGCAATTTCGTCGACATGCGTTGGTCCGTCTGCTTCGCTCAATGTTTTGGCGATTGCATGTTCGTTTTGGTTGAAGGTTTCGATCTCTTGGATCTGTGACTTACGTGTTGGAGCGTGGGCTTGGTTGGTCTGAGGATCTGGTGCCGTAACGGTTGCTCGAATATGGTCGGCGGAGTGTTGTTGCTGGACTTCTGGTTCCGGTTTCAGGTCGCCGAAGAATGCGCTAAGTTCCTGCAGGATGTCGTCGACGCAGGTGGTCAGTTTAGCGCCTTGTTGGATGAGCCAGTTTGTGCCTTCGCTCTGCGGTAATGTGGCGTTGCCGGGGACGGCGAAGACTTCTCGGTTTTGGTCGAGGGCCCACTTGACGGTCCATGTGGCACCGCTTTTCTTGGCTGCTTGGACGACGACTACCCCGCGGCTGAGTCCGCTGATGATGCGGTTGCGTCGTGGGAAGTGTTCACGTTTTGAGCGTGTGCCCAGCTGGTATTCGGAGATGAGACATCCGTTTTCGATGATTTGACGGGCGAGACCGCGGTTTTGCTGCGGGTAGATCGAATCGAGACCACCGGCGAGGACGGCGATCGTTCTGCCGCCGACTCGTAGAGCTCCTCGATGGGCTGCGGTGTCTATGCCGATGGCGAGTCCGCTTATGACGGTAATGCCTACACTTGCGAGGTCGTGGGCGAGCATAGTTGCCATCTGGGTACCGTATTCGGTGGCGTTCCGGGTTCCGACGATGGCGATGCTGTTGTTGTCTCGAGGCTCAAGTTCGCCGCCGATGTAGATGACCGCTGGAGCGTCCGGTGATTCGGCCAGTTGTTCAGGGTACTCGTCTGATCGAAGGTGAATCGGGCGAATTCCCCGTCGGAGCAGGCGTTCCAGTTCGGCATCTGGATCAATGCGGTCTCTGGTTGCATTGATGTCTTCAATGAGGGTCGGAGCGATGCCGGCATCACGAAGTTCGCCTCTTTCGGCGTTCCAAGCGTCTTCCAAATTGCCGAAATGGGTCTCCATTCGATTTAACCTTTTTGGTCCCATGCCTTCGATGCCGTGAAAGGCCACCCAGTATTTCAAATCGTCGTTAACGTTCACAGGTTGTGTTCCGTGTCTTTGTTCCTTATGGTTTTTGCAAGTCGGCGGCGGTGATCAGATGGTTGTTGCTGATCGGTATGCCTTGATTCATGTTACTACACACGTTCATGTATCTTTTGTTGAAGTGGCGAAAAGGCGCGCGTGGTATTTGCGAGGGTATTTTGTGGCTGGCGGAGAGGACAGGATTCGAACCTGCGGTGAGTGTAAGCCCACACACGCTTTCCAGGCGTGCCCGTTAAGCCGCTCCGGCACCTCTCCGCGTTTTGGGAGGCAAAAGACGTTATGGATTTGGATGCTGGCGGAGAGGGCGGGATTCGAACCCGCGATCCCGGTTGCCCGAGATACCGGTTTTCGAAACCGGCGCTTTCAACCACTCAGCCACCTCTCCTCGGATGGATTGCGAAAGTTTAGATCTGTGAACAATTGTAAAAGCCCCTTGGCAACGACCTATTTTCCCACACCTCACAGTGCAGTATCGTCAGCGCTACGACGTTTCACTTCCGTGTTCGGGATGGGAACGGGTGGTTCCATCGCGCTCTAATCACCAAGGAGCTTTTATGAAATATGTTTGATTTCTTCGCTTGCGGTCGAATTGTTGGTTTTGGGAGTTGGTAGCGGGGGCAGGATTCGAACCTGCGACCTCCGGGTTATTAGCCCGACGAGCTACAACTGCTCTACCCCGCACCGATGTTTTGTGTTCGACGTGCGAGTCGAAGATGTTGATTGAAACCGATTCCGCATTCTCGCGTTTTTTAGAGCTCGGAGCGAGCCGATTGATGAAGCATTTTGTTTTGATGGTCAAGCCCTCG
>JAJEGY010000016.1 GCA_022819585.1 Dehalococcoidia bacterium
CGCTCCGGGAACTGTGCCTCCCACGCTTCGGCACGGACCCTCGCGGTCTTGCGACGGACTTCCGATCCGCCGAGGGACGCCACCAGAGGACGCGAAGACGCCGCGACTCGTCACGGCTGTTCGCCGTGTCTTTTATGTCGACTGTTGCCTTCATGTCCTCACGCTTTCTCCCTGTGACCGTCTGGGTCGGGGGTCTGCACACGTCTGCGCAGCACTGTGTTCGATCCGTCGATCTGGTTTCTATATTACTACGGATGTTGATGTTGTCAAGCGCGGGTTGAAAATATTGGCATGGATGTGCATGATGAACGGGATGGCCTCTCCATTCCGTATCTGCCCCCTTTTGTCTGAACTGGGATTTTTGGGATTTTGTTGTTGAGGTGTTGGTGGAATTGCGCTGGGTTGCGTTGGTGGTTGTTGGGGTGCCCCGCCCGTTTGTCCGTCCGGTCACCCTCACCCTGGCCCTCTCCCGCCTAGCGGGAGAGGGGATTTCGTTCTTAGTTGATGGCGGTTCTAGTTGGTGTTTTGGAGATGGGGATGCGTGCGCGGGTATGATGGCACTAGTGTCTATTTCCTGTATCTTTGGCGATATTATCGTTGTGCGTTATTATGCGAGACGTGGGCCGTTTCAGGAATGACGCAGCGAGGCAGCTTTTCGAAGGAGGAGCAGTGCGTCGCTTACCGGCCGACATCCAGCGCCGAGCCTGGATGCGGTTGCAACGGATGGTTGCCGCGACAGTACTCACAGACATTCGCGTGCCGCAGTCGCATCGTCTTGCAACGCTACGCGGCGACCATGCCGGACAACACAGCGTTCGGATAAACAACCAGCGGTGGGTCTGCTTCGTCTGGACCGACCAAGGCGCGATGGAGATCGAAGTCGTCGACTACCACTTAAGGAGGAACCATCATAATGAACGCTCCCGAACCTATCCACCCGGGCGAGCATCTTGCGGAGTTCCTCGATGAACTCGGCATAAGCCAGTACCGACTAGCCAAGACGGTCGGCGTACCACCGATCCGCATCAACGCGATCATCAAACGCCGCAGGTCGATAACGGCTGACACTGCGCTCCGCATTGGGCGCGCGCTTGGCACCACCCCGGACTACTGGCTCAATCTGCAGCGGATGTATGATCTTGACCTCGCACGCGCTACAACGGATATCAGCGGCGTCGAACCGCTTGTGGAAGTATCTGCGCGGGGCTGACAGATACGCCTAATGCGAGAAACAGCAATCCGACACAACCCAACTCTTGTGACAGCAGAAATTTCCTGCGTTTGGCAGAGCCGGCTAACACCCACCCCACCGGGTTTCCCAGCACTCACCGAGACTCCGACAACCTGACGGAGCGATCGAGTGTAATCGTTGATAAATTGTAGAGACTGGTAATGAATACAAACCTATGACTAGCGAACTTCTGTCCGTCAGCAGCACCGCATCACCATTTCGGAACAAACTAAGATCCGAAGATCGGGCTGTTCACGATTGGTATCGATTCGTCCTTTCCTTCCCACCGCATTTGGTCCGCGACTACCTTTCACGTCTGGATGTTGAAGCGCACGCAACCGTGTTGGATCCGTTTTGTGGAACTGGCACGACATTGGTCGAATGCAAGAAACTCGGCATCAAGAGTGTGGGTATCGAGTCGAATCCGATGGCGCATTTTGCCAGTTCCGTGAAAGTTGACTGGTCGGTTGATCCAGAGACACTATCTGACTTCGCAGAAGAAGTCGCGAACGCTACGCTCCGCAAGGTTGAGTGGCAAGACCTCGCGGATGCAGGGGAATGGCGATTCGACGAATCGGGCGTAATTCGCAGATCCCTTGGTCCCGATGCGGCGAAACTGATATTGAAGGACTCGATCAGCCCTATCCCACTCCACAAAACGCTAGTGCTTTTAGAAGAGATCGAACATCGAGGCGACCCATACCTACAACGTTACGGGCGACTCGCTCTTGCGAAGGCGCTCGTTACAAAAATCGGCAATTTGAAATTCGGACCAGAGGTGGGAGTCGGCAAAATCAAATACGATGCACCGGTCTTGGATACATGGTTGGATGTCATGCAACTCATAATCGATGACCTTCGCTTGGTTCGGCATCACTCTCTGCCACCTTCCTCAGTCCTAAAAGCTGATGCGCGTGAATCTCATCTTGTTCTTCAACCTAAATCAATAAACGCAGTGATAACTTCCCCGCCTTACCCGAATGAAAAAGACTACACTCGTACAACGAGGCTAGAGTCGGTTATTTTGGGATTGATCAGGGACAGACGTTAGTTGCGTTCATAGAAGCAGGATCTGATTCGATCCAACACGCGGGGCGTATATAAGGCGGATTCTGACGATCGTGTGGTTGAGCAGCACGAAACGATCCAACGCATCGCGCGTACCATCGAACAACGGCGTATCGAAATGCAGAAAACCTCAGGATTTGAACGTTTGTATTCTCGTGTTACGAAACTGTATTTCGGTGGTATGGCTAGGCATCTAGCATCGTTGCGCCCGGCTCTTTGTCCTGGCGCAAAACTCGCGTACGTTGTCGGAGACCAAGCCTCCTACCTTAGAGTTCTGATAAGGACGGGAGAGATTCTCGCCGATCTGGCAGAGTCGCTAGGTTATCAAGTGCTCGACATCGATTTGTTCCGCACTCGGCCTTCGACCGTTACCGGCGACCAACTGCGGGAAGAGGTAGTGGTATTGGAGTGGCCGGGAAGCGCAAGTTGAGAAGGAATTAGTCATCCAATCACCAGATCGTTACACTGCGATTATCGAGGCGATTTTCAGGGGCAAGTACAACCCCGGCGATCGTCAAGTGCCATTTGATCGTGCGGAAATCTCTGCTCATGCGGCTATCCTCAATGTCGCGCCACCTAAGAACCTTGGGGATGTGATTTACAGCTTTCGCTACCGAAGGCCCCTACCCGACTCCATATTGAACGAGGCGCCTGACGGGGAAACATGGATAATCAGGTCGGTTGGCATCAGCAAGTACGAGTTCGTGCTTGTAACCGATTCACCCATCCTCCCAAACCCGAACCTCGCCTTAACTAAAATCCCGGATGCGACTCCGGGAATCATCTCAAAGTACGCGTTTTCGGATGAGCAGGCGCTCTTAGCGCGTGTGCGTTACAACCGGCTAATCGACGTGTTCTTGGGCATCACCTGTTACTCGTTACAGAACCACCTGCGAACGACCGTTGGAGGTATCGGTCAAGTTGAGACTGACGAAGTCTACGTCGGCGTCGATAAACTCGGTTCCCACTACGTTGTGCCGATCCAAGCGAAGGGTGGGAACGATATCCTCAACCGTGTCCAAATCGAGCAGGATATGGCGGTGTGCGCCGAAAAGTTGCCGAACTTGATTTGTCGTGCTGTCGGAGCACAGTTCATCGAAAACGAGCAAATCGCCCTTTTCGAATTCGAACAGAACGGCGATGACATCGCTGTAGTCTCGGAAAACCATTACCTTTTGGTGCCGCCCGACGAAATAACTGAACAAGATCTAACTGCGTATCGCCAGCGATTAGCTGGACGGGCGTAATCCCAGGTGACAGCAAAGATACTCTCGAGTGCGTGGTAATTCGGAGTTCCGCATCGGTGGAATTGCTTGATATTACGTTGCCGCGCTGCGCGTTCACTTCGTCACCCTCACCCTAGCTCTATCCGATCAAGGGAGATAGAGTTTTGCGGTCACGCTGGTACTCTTCAGTCGGGGGAAGTGGGGAATAGGATGGCTAGACGGATAGGTGCGCTCGAAAATCTTTTAGGATGGCGTCTCGTTGGGCTTCGGTTGGGGCTTCGGCGTAGATGCGTAGTAGGGGTTCGGTGCCGGATAGGCGGGTTACTGCCCAGGCGTTGTCGCTGAGGTCTAGGCGGAGGCCGTCTCGGCGGTCTTCGTTTAGGACTTTTAGGTTGCCTAGGGTTGTTGGGGCGGGACCGGCTAGGGTGGAGGCGATTCGGTCTCGTTGGTCGGGGGTGAATTGGATGTCGATGCGTCGGAAGGTGTGTGGGCCGGTGATTTGGTGGATTTCTTTGAGGAGCTGGGTTGGGGTTTTGCCGGATTTGGCGATGCTCTCGAGGAAGTAGAGGGCGCTTAGGGGGCCGTCTCGTTCGGGGATGTGTCCGGCGAAGGCGTATCCTCCGCTCTCTTCGCCGCCGAGGACGCAGGCGTTGTCGATCATTGCGGGTCCGACGAATTTGAAGCCGACGGGGGTTCGGTAGAGGTCGGTTTTGTGGTGCTCTGCGAGGCGGTCCATCATGCTGGACATGGTGATGGTGCATGCAGCGCCGCCGGGGAGGTTGCGTCGGGATTTGAGGTGGTGAAAGAGCATGGAGAAGACTTCGAGAGTCGTGAGGTAGGTGCCGTTTTCGGCTACTACGCCTAGGCGGTCGGCGTCGCCGTCGGTGGCTAGTCCTACGTCGAAGTCTTGGTTTTTGATGAGGTCGATGAGGGGGTGGAGGTTGTCGTCTACCGGCTCGGGCTGCTTCATGCCAGGGAAGGCGGGGTTGATTTCGCTCCTGATCTCTGTGACTTGGGATTTGCCGCCTTTGAGGAGGGTGGCGATGATACCTGCGCCGGAGCCGTGCATGGAGTCGACGGCTACTTTGATGCCGGCGGATTTGATGGTGTCGATGTCTACTAGGGATGAGAGTTGGTCGAGGTAGGGGGTGACCATGTTGGTGGTTTGGATGTTCTCCTCCGGCCGCCCGTCCCCGGGCATCCCCTGCGAACTCGCTTCGCTTGTTCGCGTCCCCTTACGCTTCGCGAAGGGGACGGATTCCAGGTGGGCTTCGATGCGTTCGACTTGGTCTGGAGGGGCGCTACCTCCGGCTTCGGATTTGACTTTGAAGCCGTTGTATTCGGGCGGGTTGTGGGATGCGGTGATCATGACGCCTGCTGCGGCGTTCATGTTGGTGACGGCGAGGCTTAGGGCGGGGGTCGGGAGAGGTCGGTCGGAGAGTTGAACTGGGATGCCTCGGTTGGCGATGGTTTCGGCGGCGGTTTGGGCGAAGGCTTGGGACTGGAAGCGGGTGTCGTAGCCGACCGCTACGCCGCGGTGGGTCTGGTTGGAGGCTTCGAGTTCGAGGGCTACTGCTAGGGCGCAGGCTTGGACGTTTTGGAAGGTGTATTCTTGGGCGATGATTGCTCGCCAGCCGTCGGTTCCGAAGGAGATTTGGGGGAGGGTGTTGGGCATGGGGTGAGGTGTTAGATGTTGTGGTTTTTGGGTTGCCGTGTTGGTTGTTTACCTTACCCCGCCCATTTGTCCAGCCTGATTGCCCTCACCCTGACCCTCTCCCGCCGAGCGGGAGAGGGGGAACTAGGATGCGAATGATGGATAAGGATGTGAATGATGGGTGCGTTGCGGGAGGGGGTGTTGGTCGGGAGTGGCGCTGTTGGTTGTTTACCTTACCCCTCCCATTTGTCCGCCCCGGTCACCCTCACCCTGACCCTCTCCCGCCGAGCGGGAGAGGGGATTTTCCCTTCGCCGCCCTTCCCCTTTGGATGGACGGGTTCCGTCCTGCAAGCGGCTGGCCTTCGCTGGGATGACGTGGGGGTTAGATGCCTGCGGCTTTTCTGAGGGCGGTTGCTTTGTTTGTTTGTTCCCAGGGGAGGTCTAGGTCTTGGCGTCCGAAGTGGCCGAAGGCGGCTACGGATCGGTATATTGGGCGTCGGAGGTTTAGGGTTTGGATGATGCCGGAGGGTCGGAGGTCGAAGGTCTGGGCTACGAGGTCGGCGATTTTGGTGTCGGGGATTTTGCCGGTGTTGCGGGTTTCGACCATGAGTGATACGGGTTCGGCTTTTCCGATGGCATATGCGATTTGGACTTCGGCGCGTTTTGCGAGTCCTGCGGCGACGATGTTTTTGGCGACGTATCGGGCGGCGTAGGCTCCGGAACGGTCGACTTTTGAGGGGTCTTTTCCGGAGAATGCGCCACCGCCGTGTCGGGCAGAGCCGCCGTATGTGTCGACGATGATTTTGCGTCCGGTTAGTCCGGCGTCTCCGTGGGGGCCACCGGTTACGAAGCGGCCGGAGGGGTTGATGAGGTATTGGGTGTTTTTGTCTAGGAGATCGTTGGGGACTAGAGGTTCGATTACCTGCTCGATGAGGTCGGATTCGATTTGGGATTGTGTGGCTTCGGGGGCGTGCCAAGAGGATAGGACGATGGTGTCGATGCGGACGGGGTTGTGGTTGTCGTCGTATTCGACGGTGACTTGGCTTTTTGCGTCGGGACGGAGGTAGGGGATGTCTCCGTGGCGTCGGGCGTCGCTCATTCGCTTTGTAAGGCGGTGTGCGAGGGAGATTGGGAGCGGCATGAGTTCGGGCGTCTCGTCGACGGCGTATCCGATCATCATGCCTTGATCGCCAGCGCCTTGTTGGACGTTTTCGGTTTCAGATCCATCGCGATCTTCGAGTGCGGTGGAGACAGCGGCGTTGATGTCGGGAGACTGGGAGTGGAGGTAGACGTTTACGTCGCATGTCTCGTGGTCGAATTGGTATTCGGGGTCGGTGTAGCCGATGTCGCGGATTACTCCTCGGGCGACGGATTCGAAGTCGATGTCGGATGATGTCGTGATTTCGCCGAACATCCAGAGGCGGTTTGTGGTGCAGGATGTTTCGCATGCGACGCGGGAGGATGGATCGCCGGCCAGGGCGGCGTCGAGGATGGCGTCGGAGACTTGATCGCAGATCTTGTCGGGATGGCCGTCGGAGACGGACTCGGAGGTTAGGAGGTGTTTGAAACTGCGGTTTGTCATTTTGATCGTCCTGTAGTGCGTTTCAGAGTTGGTGACGGTAGGTTAGGTACCTGCCTCCCATGAGTTGAGGTATTTCTCCTGTTCGGCGGTTAGGCTGTCGAAGGTCATATCCATGGAGTTGAGTTTTAGGGATGCGATTTCGATGTCGATCTCTTTGGGGAGAGTGTGGACGCCGGGTTCGAGGGATTCGTGGTTTTCGGCGATGTATTCGCTGGCTAGTGCTTGGTTTGCGAAGCTCATGTCCATGACGCTTGGGGGATGTCCTTCGGCGGCGGCTAGGTTGACGAGTCGGCCTTCTGCTAGGAGGTTTATTCGGCGTCCGTCTTCGAGGGTGTGTTCTTCGACGAATGGTCGGACTTGGCGTCTGGCTTCGGACATTTCTTGGAGTGCGTCGATGTTGATTTCGACGTTGAAGTGACCGGAGTTTGCGACGACAGCGCCGTCTTTCATGTTTTCGAAGTGGTGCTTGTCGATGGCTGACATACCGCCGGTGACGGTTAGGAAGATGTCGCCGATTTTGGCGGCTTCGTTCATGGACATTACGCGGTGTCCGTCCATGACGGCTTCGAGTGCTCGGACGGGGTCGACTTCGCAGACGATGGTGTGTGCTCCGAGGCCGCGTGCGCGGTCTGCGAAGCCGCGTCCGCACCATCCGTATCCGATGGTTACGACGGATTTTCCGGTGATGAGCATGTTGGTTGCTCGGATGATGCCGTCGAGGGTGCTCTGTCCGGTTCCGTATCGGTTGTCGAACATGTGCTTGGTCTGGGAGTCGTTTACGGCGACGATGGGGTATGCGAGTTTTCCTTCAGCGTGGAGGGCTTTGAGGCGGATGACTCCGGTGGTTGTTTCTTCCATTCCGCCGATGGTTGTTTCGAGGAGTTCTCGGCGCTCGGAATGGAGCATTGCTACTAGGTCGGCTCCGTCGTCGATTGTTAGATGTGGTTTGGTGTCGACTGCTGCGGAGATGTGGTTGTAGTAGGTCTCGGAGTCTTCGCCGTTGCGTGCAAATACGGCGATGCCTTCGGAGACGAGGTATGCTGCGATGTCGTCTTGGGTTGAGAGAGGATTGGATGCGCAGAGTGCGAGTTCGGCACCGCCTGCGACTAGGGTTTTGGCGAGGTTCGAGGTCTCGGAGGTTACGTGCAGGCATGCGGCGATGCGTATGCCTTTGAGGGGTTTAGTTTCTGCGAATCGTTTTCGGATGTCGGCTAGTACCGGCATCTGTTCGTCGGCGAACTCGGATTTTAGTGCGCCTTCAGGAGCGAGATTAATGTCGGTGATGTCGTAGTTCATCAATTCTCCGATTGGTAGTTGGTTAACTGGCTGAATTTCTCAGGGGTAAGCGAATCGCGGTGTCGAATGTTGTGAGGTCTTCGAACTCGAAGAAGCGGTCGGTGATTTCGTCGTTGGTCAGGTTTGCGAGGCGGTCAAGGCCGAATCCTTCGACGGTGAAGGATGCGATTACTGATCCTGCGATGACGGCTTGGCGGTAGGACTCAGGGTCGTGTCTGGCGGTTGATGCGATGTAGCCCATGAAGCCGCCGGCGAAGGAGTCGCCTGCGCCTGTGGGATCGACGATGTTTTGGACGGGGTATGCGGGGACGATGAAGCGCTGGTTGTCGTTGTAGAGGACAGCGCCGTATTCGCCTCGTTTGATGATGACGTTGTCGGGGCCTTCGTCGAGGATTCCTTCTGCGACGTCAACTAGGTTTGACTTTTCCGTGTACATACGGGCTTCGGCTTCGTTTATGACGGAGAAGTCGAGTTGGGTCATCAAGTAGTCGAGGGATTGTCGCTTCTCGATGATCCAGTGGTTCATGGTGTCGCCGGCGACTAGCTGGAGGTCGTCGGTCATCTGGTTGAGGACTGACTGCTGTGTCTCGGGGTCGCAGTTTGCGAGGAAGAGGTAGGGGATAGAGCGGTGTTCTTGTGGGACTGTGGGGTTGAAGTTTGCGAAGACGTTTAGGTCGGTTGCTACGGTTTCGGCATCGTTGAGGTCTTTGAGGTATGAACCGGACCAGTGGAATGTTTGGCCGTCGGCGATCTCGATGCCGGAGGTGTCGATGCCGCGGTTGGTGAGGAGGTCTCGGTGTTCGGGTTGGAAGTCTTGTCCGACGATTCCGATGATTGCGACGTCGGTGAAGTAGCTTGCGGCGACGGAGAAGTATGTGACGGATCCGCCGAGTTGGTGGGTTCTGGTACCTGCGGGCGTCTCGACGTCGTCGTACGCCATTGATCCGACGACAAGGAGATTCACGTTGAGCTTCCCGTGAAGTTTGTGGGGGCTACTCCGAGGTATCGCAGTTGACGCGTTTCCTCGGAGCTATGCATGTTGCCGTTGGACACGGTTGGGGTTATGCGCCGGTGGCGTGGGGGAGTCCGCTGGCGATCCATGCCGGGGTGCCGTCTTCGATGTTGTAGAGGCGTCCGGTGTCTGCGCCCATTGCGGCGGCGTATTCGGCTGCTAGTCCGCTGCGTGCTCCGACTTCGCAGATGAAGAGGAGGTTTCCTTCGGCGGGTAGCTCGTCGAAGCGTGGGATGATGTCGTCGACGGGGATCCAGAGAGCGCCTTCGACATGGCCGGCTTCCCATTCGTCAGGGTTGCGAACATCGACGACGGTGGAGTCGCCGTTTTGGACCATTTCGTGGGCTTCTTGTGATGTGATTCGGGCGTATGGTTCGCCTGGTACTTGCCTTGCCATTTGATACCTGATTCTGTGTGCTGAAACCAGAGTTGATTGTACTTGATTGGTCTTGGAGTTTAGAGGTTTTCGCCAGTGAGGAAGGAGGCGACTGCGGTTGTGAATGAGAAGGGGCCGAAGGCGAGGATGATGAGAGGGATGAGGGCGATGACTGCGGCTCCGACGTTGTAGACGACTACAGCAGGGACTTTCTGGGTGATGGATTCGGGCAGTGTCAATCGTTGCGACGCGACGTAGGTTGCGATGAAGATGACTATGAACATCAACGCCCCGATCCATGCGGCGGCGAGGATTTTGACCATGAAGATGTAGCCGTCGAGGAATGAGCCGAGAAGGGTTTCGACGAATGCGGAGAGCCATAGGCCTGGGCGGAGTCCTTCGATGAAGTCGACGAAGATGAGGAGGGTGGTCGGGAGCAGGAAGCCGATGAGCAGGGGAGTTGCGAGGGCGTAGAAGATGCTGGCGATGATCCAGCGGACGGGGCTTGCGGCTTCGGCTCGGGTAGTGAATAGAAGATACGAGAGGACACCTCCGACGGCTCCTCCACCGATTAAGTAGGCGGTGATGATGCGGAGGAAACCGTCGACGAAGTTGGGTTTGAAGAACTTGAATCCGAATTCTCCGATGCCGCTGTCGACGATTGTGATGAGAGTGCCCAAGTATCCGACGGTTAGTCCTACGGTGGCTCCGATGACGATTCCGAGCCACATTAGGCGTTTCCGGATGATTTGTTCTTCGCCGAGTCGTTCGTTTTCGGCTTCGCGCAGACGGTTTAGGGCTTGGGCGCGGGATTCGGATGTTGGTTCGAGATCGGGTGGATCGTTTTGCAAAGTGGAATGATTGGAGTTAGTCATGGATTCAATTGTGCATGTTGGAGGGGAGTACGCGGTGCAAGCTTGATGGTTACGGATTTCGTATCTTCACCGGACGGGTTTGGTTGAAGGTCGAAAACGACACGGCGCAAATTGACGAAATCTTTGGTACGTGCTAGAGTTCGCACAACTTTGCCGCTTTAAGTGGCTAAGTTTGCTTTGCTTGACTCAAGGAGGAGGTCGGACATGAAACGAATTGGTTTGGCGATGGTGATCTCAGCGGTGTTGGCGTTCGCCATAGCTTGTGGCGGTACCGAGACCGTTGTAGAGACCGTCGTTGTTGAGCGTGTGATTACCGCAGCACCCGAGCGAATCGTCGAGACTGTCGAGGTCGAACGAGTGGTTGAGGTTGAGAAGGTGGTGGAAGTTGAGGTTGAGAAGGTTGTTGAGGTCGAGGTCGAGGTTGCGGATGAGGCGATGGACGACGGGATGATGATGGACGATGGCGTAATCCCTCGGGAACGGCAGTTCATCATGCTTTGGGGCGGATCTGGTGGTGTCGGCTCTGCAGGTCAGTACACGAACCACGACATTTGGAACGTGTACGGCGGTTTGAGCCACCAGGATGCTGGTCAATTGATCTTTGAGCCGTTGGCGTTCTACTCAGCATTCAACGACACGGAGTATCCCTGGCTGGCGGAATCTTGGGAATACAACGACGACTTCACGCAACTGACGATCAACACCCGGCAAAACGTCGAATGGAGTGACGGGACACCCTTTGGTGCGCATGACGTTGCTTACACGCTGGAGCATCTGAGGACGAATTCTGGTCTGGCGCGTGCTGGTCAGGTGCAGGCGGATGTGGAGTCAGTCGAGCAGGTTGACGACAACACGGTGGTCGTGAATTTCTTCGGTCCTCGGCCGAAGTTTTTCTACTTCATGACCTACAAGTTCGATATCGGGCTGTATATCGTTCCGAAGCACATCTTCGAAGGCCAGGACTGGTTGGAGTTTAGCAATTTCGACCTTGAAAAGGGTTGGCCGGTTTCGACGGGTCCGTGGGAAGTGATCCAAACGTCTCCGCAGTCGAAGATCTTGAATCGACGTGATTCTTGGTGGGCGGTTGAGCAGGGAGTGGTTGACAAGATGCCGGAGGTCTTGCAGATCGTCTACATCCCGAACCCGGGCGAGACACAGATGGCGCAGGAGATGATTGCGAACCGTGCCGATGCATCGCTGTCGTTGCAGACAGGGACGATGCGTGAGGTATTGTCTCGCAACCCGGCGATCATCACTCACTCCGGTTACAACCCGCCGTACGGTTATGTCGACTGGTGGCCGGTAGGGTTGCTCTTCAACGCGAGCGAGCCGCCGTACAACGACAAGCGAGTGCGTTGGGCGGTTTCGTACTACTTGAACCGTGAGCAGTTGATTGAGATCGGTTTCGGCGGTGCGGGGACGCTTTCCTATCTGCCGATCCCGACGTATGCTCCGTTGCAGCGTTACATAGACGTTGTCGAGGATAAGTTGACGACGACGCATGACACGACGGAGTACAACCCGGAGAAGGCCGATGCTTTGATGACCGAGGCGGGTTACTCGAAGAACGCGGATGGTTATTGGGAGAAGGATGGGAATGTCGTGGTTTGCGACATCCTGAGCTTCGGCATCTTCAACCACTACGGTCCGATCGTCTCGAGGCAACTGGACAACCACGGGATCAAATCTTCGTACAGCACGCCTCCGGATGCGTGGTCGCGTCAGAGCGCTGGTGAGGCTTCCTGCGGTTTGCGAGGCCACGGCGGTTCCGTGCGTGACCCGTATTTCACGTTGAACCTTTACACCGGTGGCGACCCGGCGACGTACGACCCTGAGCAACCTCAGAGCGCGACAAACCGTCCGCCGAACGCGTACCACTGGTACAACGAAGAGTTCAACGCGATCACCGAAGAGGTGTTCGCAACAGCCATCGACGACATTGCCAGGCTAGAGGAGCTGTGGGCGGAGGCGATGGACATCTGGTTGGAAGAGCTGCCCGACGTGCAAGTGTTGGAGTTCTACCACCGGATTCCGATGAATACGACGTACTGGACGAACTGGCCGACCCACGACAACCCGTACGTCAATGGTGCGTTCTGGCACCTGACGTTCCAGTTGATCCTGAACGAGCTTGAGCCAGTGCAGTAGCAGAGCCTACGAAGTTGGACGGGTCTGGACGGTATGAACGTTCAGGCCCGTCTGCTTCTGGTTTCTGCTCACGGCATGCCCGAAGTTAGGGGTTTCTGAGCTCCATGCCTTGGAAGTACATTGCTGGAAGGTTGACGATGTTCGTCGTCACGATTTGGATGGCGAGCACGATCGTCTTTTTCCTGCCGCGCCTTTCGGGTCAGAACCCCCTTGCGGAGAAGATCTATCAGGAGGCGCAACAAGGGGGGTATCAAGACCCAGACGTTGCTGAGCGGGTCCGGGTTTTTGAAGAGAAATATGGTTTCGACAAACCGCTTTGGCAGCAGTATGTGAAGTTCGTGGTCGATGTCGTTCAGTTCGATTTAGGTCGATCGATATTCCAGTGGCCTAAATCGGTTAACGAGATTCTTGCCGAGAAGATCATGTGGACACTGGTGATGGGATTGTTGACTCTGGTATTGGCTTTTTTGATCGGTTCTGCGATGGGTGCGTTGTTGGAGTGGCGGAGGAACAACTGGGGGCTGATGGTTGCGATGGCTCCGATTTTGGCGATATCTGCGGTGCCGTTTTTCATTTTCGGTTTGGTGCTGCAGTTGATCGTGTTCAACATTGATCGCGAGTTCCCGTTGGTTTATGGCTTCAAACAGGGGGTTGTTGGCTGGCCGGACTGGTCGGATTGGGAGTTCATCGCGAGCGTGCTTAAACACGCGATTTTGCCGGCGTTGTCGATTACGTTGGTATCTCTAGGCGGCTGGGCGATGGGGATGCGTGGGATGATGGTGACGACGAAGGGCGAAGATTACATGGTGCAGGCCGAGGCGAAGGGTTTGCCGGATCGTGTGATGCTGACCAAGTATGCGATCAGGAATTCTCTGTTGCCGCAGGTGACTGGTTTGACGTTGGCTTTGGGGTTGATCGTTTCCGGCGTGGTACTGGTGGAGATAGTGTTCGGGTATCCCGGGGTTGGCGGGCAGTTGTTGCAGGCGGTGAGGTCGAATGATTATCCGACGACGCAGGGGATCGTGTTTGTTTTGGCGTTTGGCACGGCGGCGGCGACACTGGCTTTGGATCTGATGTATCCGTTGCTTGATCCGCGGATCAAGTCTGATGGGACTTAAATAAAGAGGATTGATGGAACAGGCCCAGACCAGCGCAAGCGTAGCGAGTATGGATTGGTGGCGAACGCTGCCTGATCGCTCCGATTTTGTGCGCGACCGCGCAGTGCCGATCTTCCGGTATCTGCGCAGGAATCGGTTGATGATTATCGGACTGGGTGCCTTTGCTGCGCTGGGTCTTTTCGTCGGGATCTCGTATCTTTTCTATTCACAAGTCGATCTGTTGGGTGAGGAGCAAGGCGTTAACGGACTGGTCCGGGCTGCGTCGGTGCAGGCGAATCAAAGACCATCATGGAATCCTTGGAGCGGGTTCCCGTTGGGGACTGATGTGCAGGGACGGGACATCTATGCGGCGGTGGTTGTGGGGATTCCTTTGTCATTGCGGATAGGGGTGATAGCGGCGGCGATTGGTGTTGGGGTGGGTATGGTGCTTGCGTTCGTCGCTGCCTATGTCGGAGGGGTGATAGATGCCGTCATTCGGACGATTGTGGACAGCCTCATACCGATTCCTGGGTTGTTGGTGCTGGTGTTGGTAGCGACTTCTTTGAATCCGGGACAGGGGTTGACGGTGGACCAGCTTGCGTTCGTTATCGCGGTATTGGCTTGGCCTGGGCCGGCGCGCGTGATCAGATCGCAAGTGTTGGTGATTCGCGAGCGCGGATATGTTGAGATGGCGAGGATGTCCGGCACGAGCGCATTGGGGATCATCTTCAAGGAGATGATGCCGAATCTGGCACCTTACGCATTGGCGAGTTTTGTTGCTGCGACATCGGGATCGATACTGGCATCGATCGGTGTGGAGTCGTTGGGTTTGGGTCCGTTGGATTCGCCGACTTTGGGGAGCATGATTTATTGGAATATCTTCACGAGCTCGGTGCTTTTGGGATTGTGGTACTGGTTGTTGCCGCCGATCATCGTATTGATCGTTCTGTTTGTGGGATTGTTCATGATTTCTGCGGGATTGGATGAGGTGGCGAATCCGAGGTTGCGGCGGCGGGTTTAGTCGAAGTTAGGAAATGCCGTGTACGCATGAGAGGGATTGCGTTTCATTACAGCAATTGCTCGTTCTCCAGTGACAGTTGGTATGGAGTGAGCGATTGATACGTTTTGCGTCTGAGTCGCTCAAGTCGCGTATGCAATTAAAGGGTTTGGTTTGACTCGAACCGTTTGAGATGTTAGATTTTCGTAGTCATTTCCCGCGCGGATGGCGCGGATTCGTGCGTACCCAGATTCAAATGGAGGGAACTAACCGATGAGATATAAATTGGCGATCTTGGTGGTCGCGCTTTCGGCGATGGTGGCAACCGTTGCCGCTTGTGGCGGGACCGAGACCGTCGTAGAAACTGTCGTTGTGGAGCGCGTGATCACCGCCGCACCGGAACGAGTGGTTGAGACCGTGGAAGTGGAGAGGGTTGTCGAGGTAGAGAAGGTTGTGGAAGTCGAGAAAGTGGTCGAGGTCGAGGTTGAAGTAACCGCGATGGCTGACGACTCGATGATGATGGATGACGAGGACATTCCTCGTAACCGCCAGCTGATCCTGCTTTGGGGCGGTTCCGGCGGAGTTGGTGCAGCAGGACGCTACACCGACCACGACATCTGGAACATCTACAACCCGGGAACTAGCCACCAGAACGGCCCCGGCCTGTTCTATGAACCCTTGGCGTTCTATTCGGCGTTCAACGACACGGAGTACCCGTGGCTTGCTGAGTCTTGGAGCTACAACGACGACTTCACGCAGCTGACGATCAACACTCGCGAAGGTATCACTTGGAGCGACGGCGAGCCGTTTGGCGCGCACGACGTTGCCTACACGCTGCAGCATCTTCTCGACACTCCGGGTCTCCGCCGAAGCGCGCAGGTCCAGCGAGACGTCGAATCGATTGAGCAGGTGGACGACAACACGGTCGTCGTGAACTTCCAGGGTCCGCGTCCGAAGTTCTTCTACTTCATGACCTACAAGTTCGACATTGGCCTGTACATCGTTCCGAAGCACATCTTCGAGGGTGAGGACTGGCTCGAGTTCCAGGCTTTCGACCTTGAGAAGGGTTATCCGGTCACAACTGGTCCGTGGGAAGTCGTAGCGACTTCGCCGGAGCGCAAGATCATCAACCGCCGAGATTCTTGGTGGGCAGTCGACCAAGGGCTAGTAGAGCAGATGCCCGATGTCCTGCAGATCATTTACCAGCCGAACCCGGGTGAGACTCAAATGGCGCAGGCAGTCATCGCGAACCGTGCGGACGCTACTCTCGACCTCAGGCCGACGACGATCCGCGAGGTTCTGGCTCGTAACGCTGCAGTCACGACACACTCCGGCTTTAACCCGCCGTATGGTTACGTCGACTGGTGGCCCATCAGCCTCCTATTCAACGCGAGCGAACCGCCGTATAACGACAAGCGCGTGCGATGGGCAGTTTCGTACTACATCGACCGTGCGGACCTGATCGACCTCGCCTACGATGGTGCAGGTACTCCTTCGGTTTTGCCGTTGCCGTCATATGCTCCTCTCCAGCGTTACTACGACGTTGTCGAGGACAAGTTGACGACGACTCACAACACGAACGAGTACAACCCAGACAAGGCCGACGGACTGATGATGGAAGCTGGTTACTCCAAGAACTCTGACGGTTACTGGGAGAGAGACGGGAACGTCGTTATTTGCGACATTCTCGGCTTCGGCATCTTCAACGACTTTGGTCCGGTGCTCGCCCGCCAGTTGGACGATCACGGCATCAAGTCGTCGTACGCCAACCCGCCTGACGCATGGGCGAGGCAGACCGAAGGCTCCGCATCTTGCGGATTGCGAGGCCATGGTGGTTCCGTGCGTGACCCGTACTTCACCATGAACCTCTACCGCACCGCCGAAGGCGCAGAGGCTGGTGAAGGGCACCAGGCGAACGCCTACCACTGGTCGAACCCTGCCTTTGACGCGTTGACCGACGAGGTGTCAGCGGCTGGCATCGACGACGTCGCGACTCTCGAAGGACTTTGGGCGGATGCGATGGACATCTGGCTGGATGAACTGCCTGACGTGCAGGTCATCGAGTGGTACCACCGTATTCCGATGAACCAGACCTACTGGGTCAACTGGCCGACACACGACAACAACTACGTCAACGGAGCCTTCTGGCACCTGACGTTCCAGTTGATCCTGAACAACCTCAGGGCAGTCCAGTAAAGACGTTCTGAAGTTACCGGCAAACATAAGAGTTTGTCGTTAGGAAAACGGAGATGGATCCGGGTTGAAAAGACCCGGATCCATCTCGAACCCAAACGAACGGATTGGAAGATTCGTTAAAGTCGTATCTGAATAATCTGAGTACGAGCACTAGAAGGATCGAGGAAACCTAGAGACAATGCCATCGAAGTACATCGTCGGCCGAGTAGGGATGTTCTTCCTGACGATTTTCCTCGCGTCGACTCTGGTGTTCTTCCTTCCTCGACTCTCCGGCCGCGATCCGTTTAGAGAGAAGCTATTTGAAGAGGCTCAGCGGGGGGGCTATTTGGAGGACGTTGACGAGATTGCGGCGGCGTTGAACGAGAGATATGGATTTGATCGCCCGTTATGGCAACAGTACGTATCGTATCTTGGCGAGATCGCGCGATTTGATTTGGGTACATCCCAGTTCACTTTTTCGAAATCGAATAATCAACTTTTGGCTGAAACGCTCGGTTGGACGATCGGATTGACGTTTATTTCAGCGATGGTAGCGTTTTTCATCGGAACCGGGATGGGGGCGATTATGGAGTGGCGGAGGCAAAACACCGGGTTGCTCGCGGCGATGGCACCGTTCCTGATGATGTCGGCGGTGCCATATTTCATATTCGGATTGGTGTTGCTGACGGTGTTTTGGTTCAGTTGGTTGCAAGCATTCGACTGGGAGTTGTTCCCACCGTACGGAGCCTACGATCCGACGGTTGAGGAGTGGCCGGACTGGTCTGACTTCAGGTTCTTGGGATCTGCAGTGTGGCACGCCACTTTGCCGGCGCTGTCGATCGTGCTGGTGTCGCTAGGCGGCTGGGCGATGGGTATGCGCGGGATGATGGTGACGACAAAGGGCGAAGACTACATGTTGCAGGCCGAGGCGAAAGGTCTGCCGGATAACGTTCGGTTCTACAGATATGCCATTCGCAACTCGCTGTTGCCGCAATTGACGGGCTTGGCCCTGCAAATCGGGTTGATCGTGTCTGGTGTCGTGCTCGTCGAGATCGTGTTCACGTATCCGGGTGTAGGCGGTCTGTTAGTGCAATCGATAAGGAACAGCGACTACCCGTTGATTCAGGGAATTGTGTTTGTGCTGGCGTTTTGCACGGCGGTCACGACGTTGCTCCTTGACATGATTTATCCGCTGATCGATCCGCGCATCAGCTATTCAGGCAACTAGATTGAAATTGAGCATGTCAAACGCGACAGATACTGTTACTGGCCCAGAGCCGATGATGGCGGAGCCGAGTTCGTTCGAATCGATTTACCGCGAACGTTTGGTTCCGATGGGGCGCTACCTGAGGCGCAACAAGTTGATGGTCGGTGGGTTGAGCATTTTGGGCGTGATCGTGTTGCTGGTAATCATCGGGCATCTGTTTTATCAACAGGATGATCGTAAAGGGAATCCTCAGGGTGTAAGTGAATTGGTCTACGCAGCTTCGGTACCGCCGAGGCTGAAGCCTTCATGGAACCCATGGGGTGAATACCCGCTCGGGACTGACGAGCAGGGCAGGGACATACTGGCTCATGTCCTGATAGGCACGCCTAAGACGTTCCGGATCGGTGCGATCGCCGCCGCGATCGGTATCGGTGTGGGATTGATCCTAGCCTTCGTAGGAGCTTACGTTGGCGGTTGGGCGGACCTCATCATTCGGCTGTTGGTCGACAGCCTTATTCCGATTCCGGGTCTGTTGGTGTTGATATTGATAGCGACGTCTTTGAATCCGGGTCAGGGGTTAACTGAGAATCAGTTGGCCTTCGCCATAGCGGTTTTGGCGTGGCCAGGACCCGCGCGTGTGATTCGTTCGCAGGTGTTGGTGATGCGGGAACGTGGTTATGTGACGATGGCGCAGATGTCTGGAACTTCCGCGCTTGGGATCATCTTCAAGGAGATGATGCCGAACCTTGCGCCGTATTTGTTAGCGAGTTACGTTGCGGCGCTAACGGGTGCCATGTTGGCGACGATCGGCGTTGAGACGCTAGGCCTCGGCGACATCGACGCCCCGACACTCGGAGCAATGCTCTACTGGATCATCTTCACGAACGCACTTCTGAAGGCACAGTGGTGGTGGTTGATACCCCCGATCGTGGTGATCGTGGCGTTGTTCGTGGGGCTTTTTATGATCTCAGCGGGGCTTGATGAAGTAGCGAATCCGAGATTGCGCCGTCGAGTGTGACCGAGCATCATCACGAAAGAATCCTGCCCAACTGTCGATAACAGGAAATCCGATGACAACCGCCGAAGCTGCACCTGAGACCGCGACCAACGGACAACGATCCGATGTTCTTCTTGAGGTCGAGAACCTCAAGGTGTATTACGACACGGACGCGGGCCAGGTGAAGGCAGTAGATGATGTGTCGTTTACATTGCAGCGTGGCGAAAGGATGGGGCTGGTAGGGGAGTCCGGGTCTGGGAAGACGACGATGGCGATGGCACTGATGAGGTTGCACAAGCCTCCGGCGATCATTGCTGGCGGGACGGTGAAGCTGGATGGTGTGAGCATCCTTGATCTGAACGAGGAGGAGATGCGTCAGACGCGTCTACGGGACATCGCTCTGGTTCCTCAGGGCGCGATGAACTCGTTGAACCCGGTATACAGAGTACGCGATCAGATCGTTGACGGTATCAAGCACCACACTCCTAAAGGCGAGATGCCTAGCAAGAGTATCGTTGCCGAGCGTGTAGTTGAACTGCTGAACAGCGTGGGATTGGATGCCAGCGTCGCGGATATGTATCCGCATGAGTTGAGCGGAGGCATGAAGCAGCGTGTGGCGTTAGCGGTGGCGACGTCTCTGCGTCCCAAGATGATCTTGGCGGATGAACCGACTAGCGCGTTGGATGTGGTAGTGCAGCGGCAGATTATGTTGACGTTGGAGCAGTTGCAGCAGGAGATGCAGGCTTCTGTGCTTCTGGTGGGTCATGACATGGGACTGATGGCGCAGTTCGCAGATGTGTTGGGTGTGATGTACGCGGGTCATTTGGTAGAGTTCGCGCCGATCGATGAGGTCTTTGAGAATCCGAAGCACCCATACACGAAGAAGCTCATTAGCAGCTTGCCGGATATTCAAGTCAAGGGCAAATTCACCGGCATTGATGGATTACCGCCAACGTTGGTGGTGCCGCCGCCGGGTTGCAGGTTCCATCCTCGCTGCCCGATTTACAACGATGATGAGGATTTCCGCGGGGAGTTTACGGATCTGCGTGGTGGTCTCGATACTGGGCTTTGCACCACTGTTGATCCTCCGTTGAACGAGGTTGAACCGCGTCGTTGGGTGGCTTGCCATTTGTACGAAGGAGGCGCATAGTTGGCGACTGAAACTCTCGAACGCCCGGCGTCCGCTCCTGCGACGGACGGAGATAGCGTTCTCCAACTGAAGAACGTCACCAAAGTATTTGGTGGTGGGATCGTACGACGAAAGTTGACGATCGCTGTCGACAACGTGAGCATGAGCATCCCGCGGGAGAATCCGGGGATTACAGCCATCGCAGGGGAGAGCGGCAGTGGCAAGACGACACTTGCTAGGTTGATGCTGGGGATCATCCCGGCGACAGAAGGCTCTATCTTATTCAGTGGTCGAGATATCTCTACTCTCGGTCGCCGAGAGAAGTTGGAATTCCGCCGAGAAGTCCAGCCGATCATGCAGGACCCGTTTGAGGTCTACAACCCGTTTTACAAGGTTGATCATGTGTTGATGGCGCCTGTCAACAACTTCGGGTTGGCCCGGAATAGACGCGAGGCGCGTGACCTTGTGGTCGAATCGTTGGAGACGGTGGGGTTGCGGCATCAGGAGACGTTGGGGCGTTTTCCGCATCAGTTGAGCGGTGGGCAGCGTCAGCGCATCATGGTTGCAAGGGCGTTGCTTTTGAAGCCAAGGATCATCGTTGCGGATGAGCCGGTGTCGATGGTGGATGCGTCGTTGCGAGCGACGATTTTAGGCAGCATCGATCTTCTCAACAAAGAATTAGGCATTGCTGTCATCTACATCACCCACGACCTGACGACGGCCTTCCAGATCAGCGACAACATCATGGTGATGTACCGCGGATCAGTTGTGGAGACGGGTCGGGTTGAAGATGTAATCCAGAAGCCGCAGCATCCATACACGCAGTTGCTCGTAGAGTCGATCCCGCGTCCCGATCCGAAGGAGCGCTGGGGTCGTGATATGGCGTCACAGGAGACGGGTAGCGATGCGTCTGATGTGGGGTGCCGCTTTGCTCCTAGATGTCCGTATGTGATGTCGGACTGCACGGTGGACATGCCGCCGTTGTATCGCATGGGTGACACTCAGGCAGCACAATGTTACCTGCACCGTGACGAGTCGTTGGGTACTGTGGCGAGCGTATCGGACGTCTTTAAGTCCGGCGGTTGATTTGCAGATGAGACCGTAGTTGGTTTTTACGAGGCCAAGTCTCGTAAAAACTCGGTTGGACCCAACAACGAGAAGAGCAAAACAGGTATTCCTGTTGCTGCCGTGAAGATCCACGGTCCCCAAGTGCCGACGATTTCATTCTTCGACGCGTTTATCCGATCGATGATGAAACCGAACACTGCGAACAGAATTCCCGATTCCAGTCCGACGATCACGTTCAACGTGCCTTCAACGACGAAGTCGTAAGGGAAGACGAGGACGGCGTCTAGCATCGCCGAGAAGAAATCGCCGGCTCCCAAGTGCCCTTCAACCAGACCGGTGAATGCACTGGCGGTGCGGCTGAATCCACCTGTGAACAGGGGCGTTAATACGCCGAAACCAGCGCCCAATGCGAACCATGTGATGGGATGGCCGGGGTTTTGCGCTAAGTCCCTGATGTGGTAGACGGCTAGCGGCACCACGATAATCGCAGAGATGATCGCGACGATGGAGAAGAAGAACGCTCCCCATCCCTGAATCCGTGTAGCTTCTTCGAAGTATTGGAAGCGCGTCAAAACCGATACATGGAACGCAGCGATCGACAGCATGATGCCGAGAAGAGTGATCGATGCGGTGAGGCGCTTGCGGCGTCCAGCATCGGGGCTAACGACGTCGAGCGTCGCCAAACGACTGATGTCGGTGGTTCCTATGGCAGACCGGATCCGGAGGGGTAATCAGTGAAAGTCTTATTCGGTGGTCAGTTCGATCTCGTCAGCGCGGTGGCAGCTGACGTAACGACCATCCTTTGATTTTACAAGCGGAGGCACTTCGACCTTGCACTGATCGGTTGCGAATGGGCAACGGGGATGGAAGTAGCAGCCGGTCGGCGGATTAGCGGGGTTTGCAACCTCGCCTTCCAGGACGTAGCGTTTCGTTCGTTGGCTGGGGTGCGGTTTGGGCACGGAACTCATCAGGGCCGCGGTGTAAGGATGCTTAGGCGAGTCGAAGAGTTCCTCAGGGGTGCCGATCTCTGCGATTCGGCCCACGTACATGACGACAACGCGGTTCGAAATCTGTTTAACCACGCTGAGATCGTGCGAGACAAAGAGGTAGGTCAACCCCAGTGAGTCTTGGAGGTCCATCATGAGGTTGATGACCTGGGCTTGGACGGAGACGTCGAGGCCGGAGACGGGTTCATCGGCGAGGATGAGGCGAGGGTTCAGTGCCAAAGCGCGAGCGATGCCTATGCGTTGACGCTGTCCTCCGCTGAAGGCGTGGGGATAACGGCGCATGTATTCAGGGCGCAGACGGACGAGGCGTAGTAACTCGGCGACGCGGTCTTCACGTTCGCTGCTCGTGCCGATGCCGTGGACTAGGAGCGGTTCGCTGATGATCTCGTATATGTTCATGCGCGGGTTTAGCGACGAAAACGGGTCTTGGAAGATCATCTGCATCTGGCGACGGATGGGTCGCATCTCGATGAGCGAGAGTTGGGCCAGATCGATGGTGTCGCCCTCTTCGGTGTTGAAGAGGATTTCCCCGGCGGTGGGTTCGTATGCTCGAATGATCGACCTAGCGGTAGTGCTCTTGCCGCAACCGCTTTCGCCCACGAGGCTGAGCGTCTCACCGGCCTGGATGTCGAAGCTGACATCGTCGACAGCTTTAACCGTGCCAACCGTCCGACGGAAGAAGCCGCGCTTGATCGGGAAGTATTTGACGAGCCCGCGGACGTCGAGGAGGGTTGATCGGCCGTTGCCGTTCTGTGTTGTTTCGGTCGTCATCTAAGCTTACTGGTCCTCGTATAAGAAGCAGCTGACATCCTGGTCCTCGTTGACGCTTACGAGTTCAGGTTCGCGGATATTGCAGGTGCCTTCGATGTATGACTGGCACCGCGGGTGAAAAGCGCAACCCGACGGCCGGTTTTGCGGGTGTGGTATCGAGCCAGAGATGGAGGGCAGACGTTCGCGAGACAAGGTGAACATGCTTGGGATCGATGTCAGCAAGGCCCGGGAGTACGGGTGCATCGGGTCGTCGAAGAAGTTGTGAACGGGTCCTGACTCGACGACCTTGCCGAGGTACATGACGGTCACCTCATCGGCGATCTCGGCGATTACTCCGAGGTCGTGAGTGATGAAGACGATGGCCATGTCGTTCTCTTCCTGCATGCGCTGAAGCAGGTCGAGGATCTGGGCTTGGGTTGTGACGTCGAGGGCAGTGGTCGGTTCGTCGGCGATGAGGACCTTGGGGTTGGTGCACATGGCCATTGCGATCATGGCGCGTTGGAGCTGGCCGCCGCTGAATCGGAAGGGGTATTCGTGCATTCGCTGCGTCGGGTTGGGGATGCCGACGCGTGCGAGCCAATCGACGCCGAGCTCGAAGCGTTCGTTCTTCGAGAGATTGGTGTGGAGCCTCAGCGCTTCGTCGATCTGGTTTCCGAAAGTGTGGAGGGAGCTGAAGGAGGTCATCGGCTCTTGGAAGATCATTGAGATCTCACCGCCACGGATCGAGCGCATGCTTTCGCTGTTCGCTCCGTAGTTGAGCAGGTTGACCGTTTCACCTGAACCAGCGTCGCGCCGATATTGGATTTCGCCATTGACGATGCGGCCCGGCGCCTCGACGATCTGTAGGATCGACTTAGCAGTGATGCTCTTGCCGCATCCGCTCTCGCCCACGATACCCATGGTGGTGCCGGGATGGACGTCAAAGTTGACGCCGTCGACGGCACGGACGACGCCTTCGTCGGTGAAGAAGTGCGTCTCGAGATCGCGCACGGAGATCACCGGATCTGCACTTAGGCCGCGGGGCTGTTCGCTGGTCGCGGTCGGGGATGTGGCGGTTTCTGTTGTCATCGGGTAGAGGGAGTTAATCAACTTCCGTACGGGTCTGCGGCGTCTCTGATTCCGTCACCCATGAAGTTGAGAGATAGCACCAAGACGACTACGAAGACGCCCGGTATCAGCAGCCATGGCGCTAGGGCGACAGTCTGGACGTTCTGCGCGGTGAAGAGCAGCGTGCCGTATGAGATGGCAGGCGGCAACAGGCCGAGGCCCAAGAAGCTGAGCGTCGTCTCACTGATGACCATGAATGCCAAGTTGAGGGTGCTGGCTGCGATTATGTGGCTGTAGAAAGACGGGAGCATGTGTCGGAAGATGATTCTCCGTTGGCTAGCTCCGGCGGTGATGGCCGCAGTGACGAAGTCCTCTTGTCGCATGGCCAAATATCGTCCACGGACGACGCGTGCGAGTTCGGTCCAAGCGAATAACGAGACCACGATGGTAATGGCGAAGAATCTACGTTCTACGGACCAGTCAGCCGGGAATGCGGCGGCCAATCCCAGGTACAGCGGGACGGTGGGTATGGACCGGATGATTTCGATGCTTCTTTGGATCAGGTTGTCGACGAATCCGCCGTAGAAGCCTGAAATAGCGCCTAGGATAGTTCCGACTACGAGGGAGATGAAGATGCCCGTCAACCCGATAAGCAGCGACAATCGTGTCCCGCGCATCAAGCGGGAATACAAGTCGCGTCCTTGGACATCGGTGCCCAAAATGAATATCGAGTCTTCGGCCGTCTCTACAGGATCGTTAACACCGAACAGGTGCCAGTCGAGTTTCAGACCGAACAGAGAGTACTCGTAACCCCTGGCAAATATCTGGACATCTACCGTTTGGTCACAGTCTTTTTCGTAGACCTTCCGCAAGAATTGGTCGCGTGTACCTACCAGCTTGCAGACGTGCAGATCGGGCTTCCAACCGTCGAATAGGCGGAGCCCTTGCGGGGGTGTGTATTGACGTGCGGCCTCGATGTCTTCGGGGTCGTTGGTTGCCAAGAAATCGGAGAAGATGACAATCAGATAGAACATTGCGACGACGACGGTTGCAGCCATCGCGAGGTGGTGTCGTTTGAAGCGACGCCAGATCAGCTGGCGTTGCGACATTACCTCGATCTCGTCCTCAGCGTCTAGGTCGTGGACAAGAGCGCCCGGTACGTCGGATTGGGATCCAGTCTGTGATCCGGCAACCATCTAGTTAATCGTCCTCCAGTCGGATGCGCGGGTCGACCCATGCGAGAAGCATGTCGGAGCCGAACGTGCCGATGATCGTCAACCATCCAGAGAAGAGGATGACCGCACCTGAAAGATAAATGTCTTGCGCTGTCAAGGCGCGCAAGAAGTCCCTTCCTATGGTCGGCAGGTCGAGAACGTAGGACAAGACCACGCTACCGGAGATGATGAAGGGCAAGATGTAGGCGGTGAGGGAGATCACTGGGTTCAGCGCGTAGCGCACTGGATACTTCATGATGATCTGCCACTCGGTCAGTCCCTTTGCGCGCGCTGTAGTGACGTACGGTTTCTTCAACTCGTCCAGCAGGTTGGCGCGCATGATGCGAATCAATGTTGCCGTGCCGGCGGTGCCGAGGATGACAACGGGCAGTACCAGGTGTTTGGTAAGGTCCCATACCTTGGCTAGCGACCAAGGCGCGGTTCGATATTCGGCGGAATAAAGATCGGTGGCAAGAAAACCAGTTGTATCGAATATCACCCATGCCATCACGAGAGCGATCAAAAAGTCAGGGATACCGAGTCCCAAAAAGCCAAAGAATGTAGCGATGTAGTCACCCGGCTAGTACTGCTTGACCGCCGAGTAAACTCCGATAGGTATGGCGACAATCCATATGAAAATAACGGCGCCTGCCCCCAACAGCAATGTATTTAACAGGTTCATTGCGAGCACCGTTCTAACAGGTGCGTTGAATTCGAACGAGAAGCCGAGTTGGCCTCGAACTATGCGAGTGATCCATTTTGTGTACTGAACGTACACGGGATCATTAAGTCCATAGAACTCCCGAAGGCTTTCGGCTTCGTCCTCCAGAATGAGATTTCCGGTAGCCAGCTGCGTAGCAATATAGGTAGTGACGAAGTCGCCGGCGGGAAGGTTGATAATGACGAACGAAATTACGGATACCGCCCACATGGCGATGATCGCGTAGAGAAATCTTCGGATGATGAAGGCCAGCATAGCTTCGGGTGGCGACTTAGCCCCGTCGTACGGGCTTCAGTCTTGAGTAACGAGACGGTATCCGCCCGCGCTCAGTGCGTGGGCGGATACCGTCAGGCGACGAACCCAGTTAAGGGTTCGGCAAGCGGTTGGTACTACTTGCCTTCCATCGCGTTCTCGTCGTCGATCCACCACTGCTCAGGGAATGCGTTTCCTGAGGTCTGGTTGTGGTATGAGAACGGCAACGGGTTCGGGATGTTCATCACGTTGTTCTTGATGATCGCGACGTATGTCGGCTTGTTCATGACTGTCGTGATCGGGTTGACGTTCAAACAGTTGAGCTCGACGACGCGTTGAAGGATCTCGTTGTACCGCGCAGGTCCAGCCGTCGACTGTGCCTCGTCGTAAAGATCCATCTGCTCTTTGATCAAGTCGTTTATTCCGCCCGGGTCCATACCGGTCTCGCCGTCGGACTGGTGCCAGTCGCCGTAGAGACGACCGGTGTTACCACCGCCGCCCACTGGCAGCAGGTGTTGCGGCGTGATCAGTGTGGTCGATCGCGGCGATGACTCCCAGTTGGTCGTCATCAGCTCGTTGAGCAACTGGCGGTCACCGTGGAGACCGCGCTCGAGGGACTGAACCTCGGCATGGACGCCGATGTTGACTTCCCACTGTCGGGCGATCATCTCGTTGATTGCCGGGTAGTCTTCGAATGCTGCGACTACGGACGGAAGCTGAACGGTCAGCCGCTCGCCGCTAGGCATCAGGCGGAAGCCATCTCCGTCTTTCTGGTCGAGACCGATTTCATCCAAGATCGCGTTAGCCCTGTCCGGGTTGAACTGGACATCGTCCTCGCCGATGTACTTACCGGGATTGTCCGGGTCATCGTAACCCTGGCATAGACCGGAAGTGGCACCGATGCCGAGGAAGAAGACCTCGTTGATCTGATCCCGTTGGATACCCAAGGAAAGCGCTCGACGGAACTCTACGTTCTGGAGGTAGCTCTGGATTTCGGGGTTGCCGTCCCAGGTCTCGTTGACGTAGATGTTGGCGATACCCGACTGAGGCTGGCGCCAGAACTGAATGCGGTAGCCAACAGAGGCTGCGTTCTCGAGGAAGAGTGGAAGCTTCGCGATGTTGATGTGGCGACCCATGACTGTGTAGTTACCAGCCAGCGCGCTGAGGTTCAGTACCTCAAGGTTCTGAGCGAGGGTAAGAACAACACGATCGATGTACGGGAGCTGGTTGCCCTCGGTGTCTACCGCGTAGTAGTAAGGGTTGCGCTCGAACGACCACTCGTTGGTGTTGATGCTGCCAGTGACGCGCCATGCGGTGAGCATGGGGGCGTCGGGGTTGGCGTTGGCGTGGTTGCGGTCGAGGAAGTAGGTGTACCAGTTCTCGAAACCGGCTTCCGATGCCTTGCGCTCAGCTTCTTCCAAACCGACGAAGTCGGGGTGGAACTGCTCTAGGTAGTGCCGCGGAGCGTAGAGACCGTCACCGCCGTCACCACGTGTGTGCTGGCCGGCAACGATGACCGATGCCACCAAAGTCACGAAGGGAGCGTATGGCTCAGGTGATGTGACCTTGAATGTCTGCTCGTCGATTGCCTCGAACTGGAGCGTCTCGCCGCCCTTTTGCGTCCACGCTGGCTTGCTGGGGTTCAGCTCTTCGTTGTGGAGCATGTGGTCGACCCAGAACATGATGTCGGCCGTCGTGAACGGTTGACCGTCCGACCACTTGTGGCCCTTGCGGAGCGTAAAGGTGAACTCGGTGGCGTCTTCGTTCTGCGTCCAAGACTCGGCGATGTTGGGCTGCACCGTCAAACCAGAAACTTCGTAGAAGAGGAGGTGGTCCTTAAGCGGACGCTCCATGTTCTGACCATCTGCCGGGCCAGTGAAGCCGCGGTACCAGGTTCCGCCGTATTTTCCGATGCCGCGTGTTGGTTGCAACACGAGCGGATTCTCAGGGAGGCGCTCTTCGACTGGAGGAAGTTCACCAGCGGCGACTCGCTCGGCGAGCATTGGAGCTTCTTTAAATGACGACGGCTTAGGGAAGAGGTTCCCACTCGCGTCGTAGATGGTCGGCCACTCGTTCGGGGACACGTCACCCGTGATGTGCGGAGAGTCGACTCGGACAGGTTCGGGTGTCGGGATGACGATCTTTTCGACCTCGACGACTTCGACGACGGTCTCGCCCGCCACTTCGACGACCTTTTCGACCTCGACGACTTCGACGACAGTATCGCCGGCTACTTCGACGACCTTTTCGACCTCGACCTCTCTGACGACCTCTTTCTCGACCTCGACGATCTTCTCGACCTCAACGGTCTGGATCACCGTCTCACCGCCTCCACAGGCGATAGCGGTCGTGAGGGCAGCGGCCATGGCCGTGAGCGCCAAGAAAAGGATGGACCGCTTGCTCAGCAATCCTCCCGATTTCAAGCTTCGCATCATGACACCTCTTGTGTTCTTGTCTTGCCTGGACTCCGACCATCGAATGAACGGGGCCAGAGTCGCTCAGTACGACGCGAAAACAGAAACAGTTTGACTCAACAAAGCCAAACCCGTATCACCCGCCATTCGCGCCGATGCTGGCAAAAAACTATATTACGCTCCGCGAAATGTCAAACCGTGTAAACTGAACTCACGATTAACGAATCGTGAGTTTCGGTTGGCGAATCATTCGAAATCCGAAGAATAGTGACGAGTATGCGACGAATACCGCAATATACCTTGGCGGACTTGATTGCAGAGGCAAGAATCCATGAAAAAGAAACACATTACGCGCATACCCTTTACGTTGGGATTGATCATCGCGTGCACCTCCTTGATCGCCGTCGTCATCGGGTGTGGTGAAGAAGAACCGACGGCTACACCAGTTCCGCCGCCCACCCAAGCACCCGAGCCAACCGCTGCTCCGGCACCGACCGAAGCGCCGGAACCAACTGCTGCACCAGAACCGGCAGAGGAGGCAATGGCACCTTCTTCTGACGGTCAACGAGGCGGCTCATTGATCCGCGGCGTATCCCGAACGCTGAGGCAATGGGACTACAACACCGAGGCGGTATGGTTCGCGCCTCAGAGCCTTCAACGTCATTACAGCAACCTCGTGAGATTTGACCCGTCCGATGGCACTACCATTCTTCCTGACCTCGCAACTGAATGGAGCATCGGTGATGGGGCCGACAGCTTCACTTTCACAATCAGGGACGGTGTGAAATTCCATGACGGTCAAGACTTGACGCTGGAGGACATCAAGTGGACGTTCGAGCGTTCGAAGTCGCCACCAGAAGGTGAGAGGTACCCACGCCTTCTCGCTCTGCAGAGCATTACAGACATAACTATCGTCGACGACAACAACATCACCATCGAGATCGAAAACCCCAACGCTGAGTTCATTCAGAACTTCGCCGCCGCGTGGGGCATAGTCTTCGCACAGCACGTTATGGAACAAGAGGGTGGCATGAACGGCCCCGACCGAGTTGTCGGCACTGGTCCTTTCATCATCGATGAAGCCGAGATGGAGGAGTTCGTCACTTCGCGAAGCAACCCCGATTACTTCCTGATGGCACCAGACGGCGATCCTTTCCCATATCTAGACGAGATGACGACAGTGGCATTGTCTGACGTGGAGGCGCGCATCGCTGCCATCCAGACAGGGCGTGTAGACATCTCCAGTTTTGACCCTGCGGAGTTCGCACCTGCGGTTGGTGCTCTGAATTCCATCGGGGATTCTGTACGCATGGAGATTTCGCCACTTGCCGGGATCAACTATCTCAGCATGAACGCGAATGGTCCGCCATTCGATGACCTGAAGGCCAGGAGAGCTGCTTACCTGCTGTTCGACCGATTGCGTATGCAGCAACTCGAAAGTCTGCCGACCGGCGAGTTTGCATCGGTCCCGACTGGATTCTTCGGAACCGTAGATCCATTCATCGACGAAATCCCTGACATTTGGGAAGTCAGCAAAGATACGAGAGAAGAGGCCCTTGCCGAGGGCAAGGCTCTGGCGGACGAGCTTGGGATAACAGGATTCGAAATGGTAGTCAACTCGCGGTCGTTCTTCCAAGAGTTGGCCCAGCTAGCGGCGCAGGTCTATGCAGACGCTGGTTGGGAGGTCACGCTCAACGTAGGAGACTCCGCTGCGAATGCTGAACTGATCCAAAGCGCGAATTTCGAGATGTCGATGAGCACTCCCAATGTCGTCTTGCCGAGCGTGAGCGCGTTCCTGCTGGAGCAGTATCTACCAGGAGGTCGAGAGGCTAACGCTGCTCCCCCGCCGGATAAGGTCTACGATCTGTTGGCAGATCTGCAAGGCGCGACCGATCCTGTAGATGCCCAAGCAGCGACACGCGAGATTCAAAAGGTGATGCGAGAAGAGTGGATTCCTGTTGTGCCGATGGGCAAACAGGTCGGATCTAGCGAGCTAATCGCCAATCACGTGCAGGACCGGCCCGGTGCCCTTGGCCAGTGGTTTAACCTGCACACTTGGATGGATGTCTGGATCGACGAAAATTCGCCTCGTAAATAGAGGGTGATTTTTCGGCATCCAATCGGCAGCACCAATCTGAGGCAAATAAAGATGAACGGGTTGGGGCTTAACCGTTTGAACGAGGGTTGATACAGTGCGGGACTACATCATCCGAAGAGTCCTGTTACTCGTCCCGAACCTGTTCATCTTGGCAACGCTCACGTTCTTTTTGGCGCGGGTGTTGCCGGGTGATGTCGCTCTCGGACTAGTCGCCGAAGACGGGAGCATTATCGACCAGGAAGCGGTTGAGGTCATACGAGAGCGCCTCGGCCTCAACGACCCTATGCCAGTCCAATATGCGCGTTGGATGTTGCAGCTCTTGCAGGGCGACCTCGGCAAGTCCGATGTGAGCGATATTTCGGTGGTGCAGGTGGTGACGGAAACAGCGGAGGTGACGTTCCTTCTGGCGATACTTTCGGTGATCATCGGGGCGGTGATGGCGATACCTTTCGGGATCCTGTCCGCGATGATGCGTGGCAGGTGGCCGGATCAAGTGATTAGAACCTTCTCTGCGGTATTCCTCGCATTGCCCAACTTTTGGCTTGGGATCTTGCTCCTGTTGGCGTTGGTGACGTGGTTTAGTTGGAGTCCGCCGATCTTTCAAGAGACATTCTTAGACGCCCCAGTAGAGCAGTTCCAGAGATTGATCCTGCCTTCCATAGCGATCGGCACATCGTTCGCGGCGGTCGCTACTCGTCTCACTCGGTCCACGATGCTTGAGGTGCTTAATCAGGACTACATCCGAACGGCGCGGGCCAAGGGACTTTTTCCGAACCGGGTCATCATCCGGCACGCGTTGCCGAACGCCGTCCTGCCAGTAATCACACTCTCGGCATTGCTGTTCGCAGGTTTGTTGAACGGGGCTGTAGTACTTGAACGGATTTTCGCGTTGCCGGGGATGGGTGTTGAGATCGTAACTGCGACGTCTGAACGGGACTTCCAGTTGTTGCAGGGCCTCGTGCTGGTGCTGGGCGCGTTTGTGATGGTCTGGATGTTGCTCATTGATTTGATTTACGTGGCTCTGGATAAACGGATTCAGCTCGAATGATCACGGTTAGGGACAGTTCGGAAACCGTGCCTGAGCGAACTCCCCGGTTCGTTACGCCGGCTTGGCGCACATTGCGTAAGCATCCGACGGGAGCAGCGGGTTTGGTGATTCTGATCCTGATCCTGCTCTTCATCCTCAGCGCTGGATTTCTGACGCCTCACAAATATGACCGGACGTTGAGCGGCAAAGCAGCACCCATGATGTCGCGCGGTTTTGACGACGAGTTGTTGGTTCTAGGAGGCGATGAATTGGGGCGTGACGTCCTGACTCGGCTTCAACACGCGGGAAGAACGTCGTTCGTCATTGGACTGGCCGCGCCGTTGCTGGGTGTAACGCTGGGTACGATCATCGGCATCGTGAGCGCGTATCGCGGTGGTGTGGTTGATCTGCTCGTTCAAAGAGTGGTTGACGTCTTGATCTCGCTACCCGGATTGGTACTGGCGATGGCGGTGACTTTGGCCTTGGGTTTCTCGGTGTGGGGGGTGATCATCGCACTATCCCTCAATGTCGTGGGAGGATCATCTCGTGTCGTGCGTTCCCACGCGTTGACACAGTCGCAACTCGAGTATGTTCAAGCCGCACGAGCGCTGGGCGCGTCAGACCTGCGAATCATATTCCGGCACCTTTTACCCAACTCGATGGCGGTTTCATTGGTGCTCTTCACCGTGGGCGTCGGCGCGGCTATCACTGCTGAAGCAGGACTGAGCTTCCTTGGTCTCGGAGTTCAACCTCCGACCCCCAGTTGGGGCAACATGCTGACGTTTGCTCAGCAGTACTTCCGCTTTGGCGCTCACATCGCCATCATTCCGGGATTGACCATCGCGATCGTCGTCTTCGCCATAAACTTGGTCGGCGATTCTCTGCGAGACATATTGGACCCGCATCTGCGTGGTAGAGGATAGATCGGATTAACTGAGCTATGGCAAACACCGACAACCCATCGTCGTCACTACCAAACGTGATCTTCATCGTCGCCGACCAGTTAAAGGCGACGGCGTTGCGGATGTACTCGGAAATTGGCATTGAAACGCCTTCCCTCGAACGACTCGCGAGCGAGGGTGTTATGTATCGACACGCATTTACTCCCCATCCGCTGTGCGTCCCTGCACGCGCCTCGATGATGACTGGTCGATATGCACACTCCACCGGATGTCGGCGGAACGAGACATTGATGCCGTCGGGCCAGTTACACGCATTCCGGATCTGGAAGGAACTCGGATACACCACCGGGTTGATCGGCAAGAATCATTGCTTCATTGAGGAAGACGATTTGGATCTGCTAGATGTCCGATGCGAGATGTCGCACGGAGGGTTGTCTAGAAACAACTACAAGGGCGAAGTTCCCGGCATCAAAGGCATGGAGTGGGTCGTGGACGAAGAAATCATCACCGAGGCGCACTCGACACGCGGCAACATGCCCGAGCAAAGCCCTAGCTTTGGGTACGCGGTGACTGATCATCCGATCGAAGGCTACTCCAATGCTGCCCTCACGATCCAAACAAAAGAGTTCATAAATAGATTTGGGAGACCGGCAGGCAACCCCGAACGCCAACCCTTCGCGTTGCTCTTGTCCTATCCAGACCCACATCACCCGCTTGAGGCACCTCGAAAATATGCCGAGATGGTTCCGCCGGAAAGCGTGGTGATGCCTCCGCAACGAACGGATGAATATACCGACGGATCAATTCCGATTCGAAATCGGCAGTTGCATGACATGCTCGGCGTGAACGAGGACGATCCAGAGGACGTGCGCAACGCGATGGCGGTCTATTTGGCGATGACTCGATTCTTGGACGATGGCATTGGAGGAGTTCTCGACGCGTTAGATGAGACCGGTCTTCGAGACGAGACGATCATCGTATTTACCGCAGATCATGGCGACTTCAACGGTGAACACGATATGTTGGGCAAGGGTGGCGTGTTCTACGACGCGTTGATCCGGGTTCCGATGCTGGTTTCGTGGCCTGCCGGTGGTGTTCCGTGCGGTGTCGTAGATGAATCGATGGCCAACACTATTGATTTGCTGCCCACGATCTTGCAGCTATCGGGTGTCACGGACTTCAATTCAAACCCGCCAGATGAAGAGGGTGATGAGATCGCGCGTCCCGGACCTCGGTTGAATTGCGATATCGGATCGGACTGGATCACGTCTGAGACCTTGCGCCGAATTCAGGGACGACCACTCCCGACGGCTACCGATTATCCAGAACGATCCGCTGCCTTCAGTGAATACGGGACTGGAGGAACCTTCTTGACGGACGACGCGCTCAGAGGTCTCATGGATCAAGGCCGAGTTGGACGCGGTCTTCTCATGGACACGCTTTGGATACGAGAGGCTGAGGGCAGGCGCCGAATGGTGCGCACACGAGATTGGAAGTACGTGACCGATCCTGACGACCCACGTGGTTCTGGGCCGAATGGGTCTGATGAGTTGTATGACCTCGTTTCCGACCCTTGGGAGTTGACGAACGTGGCGGCCGATCCGGTCAACGCGCCAGTCATTTCCGAAATGCGGGCACGACTCCTCAAGTGGTCCACCGATACCGAGGACTACGATCCAGTGCCGTTGCCGACGACGCTCGGAAGACTCCAATACATCGCATCGGAAGGCCGATGGTCGAATGTTCGCGGGTGAAGCGAAGTGCCTCTGCTCGAAATCGAAGATCTGAAGACCTACTTCTACGGCGATGACACCGTAGTAAAGGCGGTCGATGGCATCACGTATGACATCGAAGAAGGCGAAACCGTCGCGCTGGTAGGGGAGAGCGGTTGCGGCAAGTCCGTTAGCTCATTGAGCATCCTCGGATTGATACCTTCGCCTCCCGGTCGGATTGTTGATGGAGAAGTCAGATTTCGCGGGACCGATCTCTTGCAACTGTCAGCATCGGAGATGCGTCGATACCGAAGCCGACGCATCGCCATGGTTTTCCAAGAGCCGATGTCGTCGCTCAACCCAGTGATCAACATCGAAACGCAACTCACCGAAGGCATGATGACTCAGCTCGGTCTCACGAAGAGACAGGCAAGTGACCGCGCGTTGGAACTCCTAGAAACGGTGGGCATCTCTGATCCCGAGCGGAGATTGAAACAGTTCCCGCACGAATTCAGCGGCGGGATGCGACAGCGCGTGATGATCGCAATCGCGCTGAGTTGCGAACCAGATCTGATAATCGCCGACGAACCGACTACCTCGCTTGACGTCACGATTCAGGCTCAGATCCTAGATCTGATGCAGACGTTGACCCGCGAACGGGGTATGGCATTGCTCTTGATCACCCATAACCTGGGCGTTGTCGCACGATATGTCGAGCGCATCAACATCATGTACGCAGGACGCATCATCGAGCATGGGTCGTCAACCGATATCTTCGAGAAACCTTCCCATCCCTACACTGTCGGTCTTCTGAACTCGATCCCCCGAATCGACCGCGACACGCGTTCCAGCCTTGATCCCATCCCCGGACAACCGCCAGACCTATCTCGACTACCGATCGGATGCCACTTCGCCGAGAGGTGCAGGAACGTCATTGATCGTTGTGAAAATGAATACCCGCACACGGTGGTAGTCGAACCGAGCCATTCGTCTGCGTGCTGGGCAGCGGTATCAGTCTTCAGCGACTACGCGGCGCAACCAAGCCATGCTTGATAGCCGCTCACAAAACACCATCGCTGATGAACACGGCGGCGGAGATCAGACGGTATTGATCGATATCGAAGATCTGAGCGTCGAATTTCCAGTTGGTTCGGGAGCTCTATTCTCGCGGAATCGGGCCGTCGTGCACGCCGTCGACGACGTGTCTCTGACTATCTACAAAGGGGAATGTCTAGGTCTAGTAGGGGAGAGCGGGAGCGGTAAGACCACCTTGGGTCGCGCCATCCTTAGGTTGCAAAAAGCGACTCGTGGACGCGTCCGATATGAAGGCGAAGCGATGGATGAGATGGGAGGGCGCGATCTTCGCAATCTACGACGGAAGATGCAGATCATCTTCCAAGACCCTTATAGCTCGTTGGACCCGCGCATGTCGGCAGGGGCGATCATCGGCGAGGGAATGTCGATCCACAAACTCGCGCCGGACCGTGCCACCTACTCTCGGCGAGTGGCGGAACTGCTCGAAATGGTGGGTCTCAACGCCGAAATGGCAAGGCGTTTTCCGCACGAGTTTAGCGGTGGGCAACGTCAGCGCATCGGGATTGCACGGGCCTTGGCCGTCGAACCCGATTTCATAGTCTGCGACGAACCAGTGTCGGCGCTCGATGTCTCCATCCAGGCCCAGATACTTTCGCTACTCACGAATTTGCAGTTTGAACTTGGCCTCACGTATCTCTTCGTTGCACACGACCTATCCGTAGTCCGTCATATCAGCGATCGAGTTGCGGTCATGTACCTCGGCCGCATCGTCGAAGTCGCCCCCAGCGCCGATCTTTACCGAAATCCGCTTCATCCTTACACCTACGCCCTGATCTCCGGCATCCCCGTGCCCGATCCCCGGATCGAGGCGCAGAGGGAACGGGTTGTTCTAGGCGGCGAACCAGCAAATCCTGCAGATCCTCCGACCGGGTGCCATTTTCATCCAAGGTGTCCGTTCGCGACTGAGCAGTGCGTCGTCGAGAAACCAGAGCTAAGAGAGATAGATTCCTCTCGACTGGTTAGTTGCCACCGGGCGGAGGAACTCACACTCGAAGGCGTGTAAAAATGCCACTCCCTTTCGTGAAGGAAAGCGATACACCTAGCTACACGACAGGTCAGTTGTTGCAGCCGTCCAGCCACTCGACGATGAGGTCGTGGCTCTTGACCGCGTCGCTGACCGCCTGCCTGAGCGTCTTTATAGCCTCCTCAAGTCCGATGTCCACGGCATCGCCAGATGCTGCCTCGGCGGACTCGAGAACATGCTCGAAGTCGGTGGCTACGCTGTTGATCTCTTCATAGACAGTGGGAATCGGTTCAGGAGGAGAGGTGGTGGCTATGGCGGTGACAGCACCGCCCATGTCCAACAGTTCCTTGGCCACCTTCGCCCGCCACACCAAGTCATCCGAAGGATCCTCAAGCAACGCATCTAGTTCCTTGCCCGCCTCGATCACCGTCTCCACTTCTTCCGCCATATCCGTCACGTAGTCGACGACCTCCGGGACGCACACTACAACAGGCTCGGGAGTAGCCGTGGGCGTAGGTCTCGGAGTTGGTGTAGGGACTGGCGTAGAGGTGGGAGTGGGCTCTTGCGCAGAACACGCCAGCAAGGCAACCATCACGATGGATACGACTACGGGACTGAGTTTTGACAAGATCCTCTCCTATGGATAAATCGCCGACGGTTTACTACTCCGTTCAACCCAATTAGTCTGAGGACGCTCGGAGAAAAATGATCGCGTGTTTCGGTTTTACGCGACGGATTAGTTTAGCTGTCAGGCGGTGTCAGTGTCCAGCTAATAGTCGGCAATCGATTGACGTATGGCCCGCGGTGCAAACGCCAGCGAGGGGCAATTCAGTCAATCCACCGCGTCGTTGTCCTAGCGATACACAACTTTCGTATCGCAGATCAGGTCATGCAACCCGCGTTTGTCTTCCCTGAGCCCGACCATCAGGAAACCGATTCCGAGTATCAAGAATGAAATGGAATAGCACAAATGACGGGAGAATGCTCTGCCTATGCCGATCTTAGATCCATCGTTCCGAACTACTCGTAGTCCGAAAAGTAGTTTCCCCAACGTTGTTGACCAAGCCGCTACCGGTACGGTGAAATACAACAGTGGCAACGCCAAGAATAACCAGCCGAACGGTCCGCCAATTACAGGCACGTCGTGCATCCCCAACTGACCCATCAAAGTTAATGTGAAAGCCATTGCCAAAGCAAATGCAATGATGGAATCAGTCACATAAGCGCGGAGTCTTTGGCGGAAGCCAGCAGGTAAGCCAGATCGCGGATTCGTGTCTGCGTTGTGACCAGGTGCGGAACTGCTGGACTGCGAACGCTGTCGAGATCGTGCTTCCTCAAACGGGTACCCACAAGAGTAGCAGTAGATAGAGCTCTCTTCGTTGGTACTGTTGCATCGGGGGCAGGATATTACCGATGGGGGTGGCGGTCTGTACCATTCTCCGCCGGGAGGCGAATCGGCATGAGGTCGTCGCCACGCTTGAGGGCCGGATGCTGAGCGTGTTTCGTCTCGTTCCCATCGGTCGTACGCAGCGCGGCTATGTTCATCCTTCAAGATGGCCCATGCAGCATTGACGCGTTGCATCATCCGCATCGAGTATTCGTCATTAGGATTACGGTCAGGATGCCAGCGCAAAGCATGTTGACGGTAGGCAGCCTGAATTTCGGCGGTTGAGGCGTTGGCCGAAACTCCCAAGACCTCGTAAGGGTTCAACGAGAATGAATCGGGACGCATTTTGAAGCGGTTGTTTGTAGACGAGTTAGCGTGTTTAATCCAGCGTAATTTTCACGCAGCGATCGTCGCAACGCATTTTAGCGCGCCCCGTCCTCCAAAGCCGTACCAATTCCGGATCCAAAACCTACCCCAATTGCCGCAATCGCGGATCCAACCGATCGCGCAACCAATCGCCGAAAAAGTTGAGCGACATCACGGTCAAGAACAGGGCAGTGCCGGGAATCACCGAAGTCCACCAAGCCGTCTGCAAATAGTCCCTACCTTCGGCGACCATGTTGCCCCACGAGGGTGTAGGCGCCGGAATGCCTGCGCCCAAGAAACTCAACGTGGCTTCGTACAGGATCAAGTTCCCGACGCTCAACGACGCGATCACGGTGATCGTCCCGATGGTTCCGGGAAATATGTGGCGTGCGAGGATCCGTGTAGTTGAAGCCCCTGAAATCTTCGCGAATGCCACGAAATTACTCTCTTTCAGCACCAAAACGTCGGCCCTGACGTTGCGGACGAACGATACCCAAGCGACCAAGATCATCAAAACCATAATGGTGCTGAAACTCGCCCCAAAGATGATCGCCGCGACCAGTGCGAGCAATAGGAATGGGAAACCCATCCATATGTCGACGATCCGCGTGATGACTTCGTCCACGAGTCCCCCCGCGTAACCTGCGAGCAGTCCGAGACCTGTGCCGATCAACATACCCGCGGAGAGTGCCACCGCCATCACAGATAGGGAGACTCTCGCCCCGTGAATGACTCTGCTGAGGACGTCACGACCAACATGGTCGCCGCCCAACAGATAAGGGCTGTCATCTTGGAATAGAGGACGGGCGTTGCGATCGGGCAATGATTGATCGATCGGATCGTTTGGGGCGATCCAGTCCGCACCCAACCCCAACGTCACCAAGAGTCCCAGCAGCAGCACGGGAAGTATCGGCCACCGGCGCAGGATGTACCACAACGTCAGTCGTTGTTGAGGCGTCGGCGCGGTCTGTGCGGTCGGGCTCGCCGTAGACGTTTGTTGAACATTCATCTAGTCGTACCTGATAACGGGGTTTAATACGCCGTACAGCATGTCGGCCAGAAAGTTTGTCGCGACGAAAACGGCTGTGAATACCAATACGGTGCTAGTCAACGTCGGGAAATCGTTGTTCCAGACCGCGTCCGTCATCAACTGCCCGACACCCGGCCACGCAAATATACGCTCCACGACAACGGCGCCGGTCACGAAACTTGCCAAAACGATCGCTGAGGTCGTCAACGGTTGAAGGATCGCGTTGCGGAAGGCGTGTTTCCAGATGACAACGTTGTAGTTGGTTCCCTTAGCTCTGGCTAGAGTCACGTACTCCGAGTCCAAGACTTCGAGCATCGCCGACCGGGTCAACCTCAGCAACGCCGCCGCAGGGCCCCAACCCAAGGCGAACGCGGGCATTATCAAATACTTGAACTTTGCCCACGTCCAGAACGAAACACCATCGGGTCCGGAAGTGCCGACAGGGAGCCAATCGAGGGTGACCGCGAACAGAAGGATCGCCATGATGCAGACCCAAAATATCGGCGCGGCTTGTCCGACCAGAGCGATGGTTCGACTGACGTAGTCCGACATCGATCCCCGTTTGACCGCCGATAGCACACCTAACGGGACTCCCATCAATATCGAGAGGATGAATGACGCGACGGCCAGCTGCAGAGTCGGTGCTGCCCGTTCCCAAATCAATTTACTGACGGACGTCTCCGAAACGATCGTCTGGCCGAAGTCGCCGGTCAACACCCTGCCCAGCCACACCAGGTACTGGACGATCAGCGGCTTATCCAATCCAAGCTTTTGACTGAGTTGATCTATGCGCTCTTGGGACATGCCGTAGCCGCCGGGCTTGGCGAACAAGAGCAACGGGTCACCCGCCATCCGCGACAGCCCAAACACGAAAATCGTAGCAACGATCAACGTGATTATTGCGAAGATCAACTTCCTGACTAGGTAGCGACGCATGCTAAACCCATTATCGTCTCAGCACGAGGACTGTGCGTGAGATCGGATGCAACGCTCTGCGGGTAGGCATGCAACCGACCCGCAGAGCGAAATTCAACGCACCAGAGCGTTATTTCAGAACGATGTTCTCGGGCGAGTTGTAGGTATTGCCCAGATGCATGTCCCAAGAAGCGATGTAGTTCGGGTTCGCGTAGTAGGCCTGCGGAACCGTCACGTAGCCGGGGAACAGTGCCCAGTTGTGCATGTACGCGAGGTACTCCTTGTTGATCCGAATGCGCTCTTCACGGTCTGGCTCTGCAGCGGCCGCTTCGTACCATGCCAAGATGTCAGGCGACTCGAAGCCGCAACTGAAACCACCTCGGGTTAGCGTCGTTTGGACCAGACCTTTTGGCCAGTCGAACGGGTACGACTCTTTACCGTCGTCACACGACGTGAGCATTGGTACCACCGTTGAACGGCTCACTAATCCTGGACGGAAGACACCGTAGGCATACTTGAGCACTTCTACTCGAATGCCGATGTCCTCCCAGAAACCGGCAATAGCATCGCCGATCTCCCCGGCTGGGCCCTCACCGCCGCCCAGTTCTGGACCGACGAACAGCGGGATCTGGAATCGCGTGCCGTCATCGTTAGCCGAATATCCAGCTTGATCGAGCATACGACCCGCTTCAGCCGGGTCGTAGGGGTATTCGTACTGTGATTCCCAGTTCGGATTGAACGTGCTGAAGTAGGTGACGTGGACCGGATTGCCGACACCGCCGAGAACGTGCTCAACGATGGCATCCCGATCGACCGATCGAGCAAGTGCGTGTCTCACCAAACGGGCCTGCTCCATGTCGTCAATTCCGGGAGGGTTATCAGCATCTTGAGGACTATGTGGGTTGCCGACCCAAGGAATCTCGCGTACGAACACGCCGTGTGACGGGAAGTCGATCGCCTCGCCAGTAAGCGCGTTAGTGGTCTCCCACAAGTTCCCTGGGAACATTATGCCTTCTTGGATTCCCTGACCGGCGCCGACCTGCATGAAGCCAGACTTCGCCATTCGGGCCAAGTCCTTAGGGTCGATGAATGCGACGTCCGCTTCACCGTTCTGTAGTAGTGCCACACGAGTGAATTCCTCCGGTACAGCCAACACTCTGAGAGTGTCGATTGCCGGGGTGGTCCGCCAGTGATCGTCAACCCGTTCGAGCGTGACGCTCGTGCCCGATTTGAAGTCTGCGACGCGGAATGGCCCGGTGCCGACAAAGTTGTCCTTCAACCAGTCGCGACCATTCTCGTCAAATGCACGCTTTGATGTGGCCATCGTAGTCAAACCGCCCGAAGCCTCCTGGTTCAGGAAGTTGCTAGCCCAGCGCACGTCAAAGTTGTTGAACTGCGCGCTGATCGTGTAGTCATCGATCGCCTCGACAGGCACATCACCGAACAGGGCAGTCAAGTTCGCTGCACTAGCCGCGATCGATTCTGGGTTGATTGCCGGATTGGTGCGGTTCAATACCCACGCCATGTCCTCGGCTGTCAACTCGCCCCAACCATTGTGTAGCTGGACGCCTTGGCGGATGTTGATCGTCACGCCGCTGAGATCGTCCGCAAGGTCCCAAGATTCGGCGAGCATCGGTACGTCCCAATCGGCGTCGCCGGGTGTGAACAAACTTTCGCCTGCGCCCCAGTGACGCGCGCTAAGCGGAGCATCGGGAAGACTGCCGCCATTACCCGTGATGCTACCAAGCGCTGAGCCGAGGTCGGCCATGATCACACTGCCGGGTGGGCTTTTAGAGTCGGGAAGATCCGCCGGATCTACCATCATCGCGTCGTCTTCTGCCTCCATCATCGCCTCAGGGGTTGCCGTCACAACCACTTGGACTTCCTTCTCGACCTCAACCGCCACTTCCTTCTCAACCTCGACCACGACTTCCTTTTCAACGACGACTGTTTGGACGACAGTCTCACCTGCGACTTGGACCTCTTTCTCGACGACGACGGTCTGTACGACGGTTTCGCCCGCGACCTGGACCTCTTTCTCGACGACGACGGTCTGGATCACGGTCTCGCCCGGCACCGACTTCTCAACGACGACCGTCTGGATGACAGTCTCCGTTCCTCCGCAGGCGACGGCAAAGACCATTACTGCCGCACTGAGCGCAAGCAGCGCGGAAGCAACCGCCTTGCGCATAGACATATACGTTAGGAATTTCATCGTCTTCACTCCCATGTCTCGTTTTTCATAGGGGATTTTGCCGGTTCGATGTCGTTCGACCAGCAACGTCCAGCGCGCAGTTATGGCGCGCCGAAAGGACGTGCAGTTACTTTACACGGAATCGACGGCTTTGCGCGGGTCAATTACGAATTCAGTCGCGTAGCGAAGATGCAACGTCGAAATACGAAATATTCGTGAATATCAGAGCTGCCGCAACGTCGGGTCGAACCGGTCGCGGAACCAGTCGCCAAGGAAGTTGCCGGACATCACCACCATTGCAATCACCAGACCCGGGAAAAACGACGTCCACCACGCGGCATCGATGTACTGACGTTCCTCGCTGATCATTCGACCCCAAGACGGCTCGGGCGGTGGGATGCCTGCCCCAAGGTAGCTAAGAGCGGCCTCAGTGAGGATTATGTTTCCTGTGCCTAAAGTAGCCGTCACGATCACGATATTGATCACACCAGGCAGAATGTGTCGGAGCATGATCCTGCTGTTGGAAGCGCCAGCAATCCTGGCAAGAGAAACGTATTCACGGCTTTTCAATGAAAGTGTTTCGGCCCTCACGAGCCTCACAGCGCCGGGCCAGGACAGCATGGCTAACACTCCGATCAGTGTCCATAAACCTTGCCCAAGCACCAGCACGACGACGAGGATGATGAGCAGGCCGGGGAGTATGTTCCAAGCATCGACTATCCGCATCACGATATCGTCGACCAGCCCACCGAAATAACCAGCCACTAGCCCGATGGTTGTACCTACAATGACTCCGGTTCCTACTGCAGCGACGACAACAAGAACCGTTACGCGTGCGCCTGCAATGATCTTGCTGAGAACATCTCTTCCCAGCGCATCAGTCCCCAAGAAATAATCCGTCGAACCTTCTTCCATCCAGAAGGGGGGAGTATGACGAACCAACAAGTCGGCTCGTTCCGGGTTGTGCGGGACAATCCAATCTCCGACGATCGCGGTGACTAAGAGTGTCACGATGATTACCGCCGGGATGACCGGATATCGACGCAGAAACTCAAGCGGTGACATCCGCTGGCCACTTACGGCGACCGGTGCCTGAGCTTGGCTGTCAACCTCGCTTTGTGTCACGGCGGTAGTGATAACTATCCTCCTAGTTGTACTTGATTCGTGGGTCCAACAGAGCGTAGACGATGTCCAGCGAGAGGATCATGACGACGAAGGCCACACCGTAAATGATCGTCAGTCCGGCAAGCAGCGGGTAATCCGTCGCCCACAGCGCATCGATCGCGAGCCTCCCAAGCCCTGGCCACGCAAATACCGTCTCAATGATGATCGTGCCATTCAACAATCCGAACAATACGAAGACCGACAGGGTTAGCGGCGGAATGATCGCATTCCTGAATGCGTGTTTCCAGCGCACCGGCGTCTGCGCGACACCCTTTGCGCGAGCAAATTTGATGAACTCGGAATCCAATATCTCCAACATCGCGGTACGAGTGATCCGAAGATATGAAGCCGCCGGGAACCATGCAAGAGCCACCGCGGGCAGCACAAAGTTCCTGATGGCGATTCCCTCACCTTTGGTTCCGCTCGGTAACCATCCGAGGTTCACCGCGAAAACGAAGATCATCACCAACGCCAACCAGAAGATCGGCACGGACTGACCAAACAGGGCGAAACCACGGAATATGTAGTCGAGGGTCTTGCCTCTGTTGGTCGCAGAAAACACCCCGAGTGGGACTCCGACCATCGTTCCCATCAGCCACGCGACGATTCCCAGTTGAATCGTGTTCGGAGCCTTCTCTCTGATAACCGCCAAAACCCGACGTTGCGTCGTTACGCTATCACCGAAATCGCCGGTCAAAATATCGCCCATCCACAGTGCGAACTGTATCGGTACCGGCTTGTCGAGGTTCAACCTTCGTCCCCACTCTTCCCAAACTGCGGGGTCGAGCCCCACTGAGTCCTCACCGATGAAGAAATATCTCGGGTCGCCCTTGACCCGAGACAATGAAAATACGATCAGCATCGCGATCAAAAGGGCGATGATCCCGAGGATTACCCGTCTGGCGACAAATGGTCCCATCGTTCGTTGAACTGTCCGTCGTCTGTTGTTTCGACGTTCGCTAGGAACCAGCCTAGCCTGCTGGGTTGCAGGCTAGGCTGGTCCGCGATTGGAGCTTTCTACCCTACTTGATGATTATGTCTTCAAGTGGGTAGATCATATTGACCGGCGCGGTGTGCATCGCGATCTTCTTGGGGCTCCATTCGATCACGTCACCGTTGTAGACCGTATAGACGGGGATTTCGTATGTCGCTGGGTCCCAGTGCCAGAAAGCCTCGTGGTTTCCGAACTGGATCGCCATCTGATTGCGCGCCTCGATATCCTCTTCGCCTAACATGTCGCCATAGATCCGTTGATAGAACGGTATACCACCGCTCCACATAATGCCGCCGGCGAACCATGCTTGCGCTTCTCGACCTTTAGCGAAGTGCGCGGGCATGCCGCCTTGTTCACCATCGTGAACCAGGTGCAGGAACGAACGGTCAACGAATGTCGGGTGCCAAGTCGTGAACGGACCAAGGTGGAACTCAACGTCGACGTTCAACGTCTCCTTCCACATCGAAGCGATCGCCTGGTGAGCCTCGCTTGGCTCGTTGCCGGCCCACCATCCGATCGTAAATCCATCGACTCCAGCCTCATTCATGAGTGCCTGGGCGCCTTCCGGATCGTATGGAACACACCATGAATCGTCATGAAGCGGGTCGTTGACCGAGATAGCCCAGTTGCATCCCTGCGAACCTAGACCCTCGAAAAGGCCATCAACCAGTGCCTGCTTATCGATTGCTTTGGCCATGGCCAAACGGACTTTCCTAGCGTTTTCCATCTCAGGACAGATCGAGGACGGGTCTGACGGGACTTCTTCTAGAAGGACTTCCCAATCACAATCCGAACCTGGGAGGTCGTAGAAGCTGACCCACGGGAAGTCCTCTGGATTCTTTTTGGCCTCGTCGTAACCCGGGTTGTCGAGCGGATCGCCAGTCTTCGGGTTAGTCAGCTCCAAGAAGTTCGGGTTCATACCGATGTGGAGGATAACGGTCTGGAGTAACCGCCTTACGCCTCCAGCATCTTCCAACCTTCGCGTGTTCGGGAGCGTTACGTGCGTAATCATCGCTTCGCCGCTCTCAAACATCGCAATCCTAGACGCCTCTTCCGGGACCTCGATTATCCGAGCCGACGCGATGTGCGCGGCCTGGTTGTAGTGCTCGGGGAGAGCGTCGAGGACGATCTTGTCGTTGTCAAGCCACTCCCGGATCTCAAACGGACCAGTGCCGACGAAGATGTCGCGCATGCCTTCCGGCCCGTACTCGTCGTAGATCTTTTTGCTGCTGATGCCGTAAGCATCTCGGAGATTCGAGAACAGCCAACCTGGAAGCCGGCTGTCGTACTTTATGATCTCCATCTCCGCGGTGTACTCATCGACCACGACGGTTTCGCCGTAGCAGCAGACCAAGTCACCCGAAACGTCGTGCAACGTTTCCGGATTCACGTTCGCGTTGACCGTGTTGGTGCTCCATGCGAAGTCTTCAGCCGTGACCTCGCCCCATCCTTTGTGGAACTGGATGCCGGGCCGAATATGCCACGTGAAGCTCGTGTAGTCCGGTGCAAGTTCCCATCGCTCAGCGACGGCGGGGATAACTCTGCCGTCCGCGGACCACTGAACTGGGGTGTCCCAGACGCTGTAGTAGTACTGCTCGTTCGAACAGGTAGGCACGCACAGTTCTGGTGTGCCGACAGGCAAACCGACGGTTTGCAGCGCGGCTAGCAACGTGCCGGATTGCTCCGAGGGCATCATCATCGAGTCAGATGGCGCAGCCGTCGCCGTTACGACGACCTCGACTTCCTTCTCAACTACCTTTTCAACCTCGACCTCAACTACCTTTTCGACTTCAACTTCCTTCTCGACCTCGACGATTTTCTCGACCACCACCGTCTCTTTGACGACAACGGTCTCGACAACGGTCTCTCCGCAGGCGACTGCGAACATTGCAACCGCTGCGCCGACGGCAAGCAATACGATTGCAACCGTCCTATGCTTGGATTTTTCAGCGAGATAACTCATGCGCGACACTCCGTGTGCTCAATCTCCATTACTTTGCCGTGACCACTCCCGCGGTTCGAGCCGACGCCGCGCTCGGCGACGCCCTTCCCGACGGTAGGCCGTGAATGTAGATTACACGCTTTCGGCAAATTTGCGCGTTGCAACGTCGGGATTCGTAAAATTCCCAGAATTTCATATCGAATTCCTCAACTATCTCGAAAATCCGCGCAAACCAGTTGCGTTGAGGGATGCTGAAGCTATTGACAGATACCATAGGCAAGGTGAAAGACAACCGTCCAAATCGAGACATCCAAAAATGCCCAAGATACGATTCGGCGCCTTCCTAGCACCACACCACCCGATCGGGGAAAATCCGATCCTCCAATTCCAAAGCAACTTGGAGTTCGCGCAACTCCTCGACCACCTCGGCTACGAAGAGTTTTGGTGTGGCGAACACCATTCCACTGGATGGGAGATGATCGCATCGCCCGAACTCTTTCTCGCTGCCGTAGCAGAGCGCACACATCGCATCATGCTCGGCACCGGCGTCGTTTCGCTTCCGTACCACAACCCGTTCATGGTTGCCCAACGGATAGTGCAACTCGATTACCAGTCCCGCGGTCGGGTGATCTTCGGATCAGGACCAGGAGCGCTACCGTCGGACGCACACACTCTCGGCTTCGACCCGATGCTTCTACGTGATCGCCAAGACGAAGCGATGGGAGTCATCCGCAAGCTCTTCGAAGGCGAAGAACGCATCACATACGAATCCGACTGGTTCACACTCCGCGACGCCAAACTTCAGCTCCGTCCCCTCCAGGAGGACATGGAGTTTGCGGTCGCTTCCATGGTCAGCCCATCCGGCATGACCTTGGCCGGCAAACACCGCGCCGGCGTTCTTTCCATCGGGTCCATGACCAAGGCAGGAATGCGCTCATTGCCTAACCAGTGGAGCTTCGCAGAAGAATCCGCGAAAAAACACGGCAACAACGTTGACCGCAAAGATTGGCGCATCGTCCTCAGTTGGCACATCGCCGAAACCAAGGAAGAAGCCAAGGAACAGGCCAAACTCGGCCTCTTCAACCACAACAACCTCTACACTGTCGGCACTCTCGCTGGTGGTGAAGGGACCATCTACGAAACGCCAGAAGACGCCGTTGACGATGTCGCCGATTCAACTGATGGAACCACAGTCATCGGCACGCCCGATGACCTCGTCGCAAAGATCCGCGAGATGCAGGAACTGACAGGCGGTTTCGGCTGCGTCATCGGATTCGTACACGACTGGGCAAACCGCGAGAACACATTCAGAAGCTGGGACTTGGTCGCAAGGTACGTCGTGCCAGAAGTTAACGGGTTGCTCGACGACTACCGCGAATCATATCGATGGGTGAACGAAGCCCGCGACACATGGACCCGTGCCAAAGAAGCAGTTGACACGAAAATCGCTCAACACGAGCGCGCCGCCGAGATCATGCGCACCGAAGGATACGAAGGAGAAGTATCCGCCGATGATCACTGATTGGTCGTAACACGCCAAGAACCGTCATCATTCGGCTCGAAGCCGATCTCCGCCTCCAAGACGTCGATCACAGCGTATTCGTCGGCACACAATCGAACCATGCCGACCGAGAAACCAGACATCATGACGGTCCCCTTTTCACGGCAGATCTCGCCGTCGAGCCCAGCCGAGATGACGATATCCGCGGGTCGTCCCTCATGGCCAGAATACTGACAGCCCTCTCCGACCTGCAAAATCATCCCGTCCGCACATTCACCCAGTACAGTCGGTTCACCCTCGACGTATGACGCGGGAGCGGCAGGTTCGCTCGATTGCGACTCCGCGGGTTCGGAAGGCTGAGTGGCAGTTTCAGTTTCGTCACCTCCACCGCACGCCAAGATTGGCAGCGTCACAAGCAGCACCGAGATGAGAACGAGGTTTTTGATCGTCGTCAATCTCATGATTGCGTTCCTCCGCCATCTTGATCCGTAGGTTCGATACGACAAACAATACACCGAATCGGTGCGTATCGTGATTAACGGACCGCGTCAGAATACCATCCGCCCCAAAATCTTTTCCGACGGCGAAACATCGCAATGAATATGGGATTGGTCCAGATCAGGATCCGCCACAGAGGCCACTCATCAAACCGACGGGTCGACGCTAAAACCTTGGTCTCCCGAATGACCGCCACCGTCATCCCCCGGCGTTTGGCGTAACGCTTCAGCGCCCAATAGAAATCTACGTCCTCGCCGATCCACGCCGTTTCGTCGTATCCGCCAATCTCCTCGAAAACATCTTTCCTGCAAAACTGCGTAGCGCCTTGAACCATATCGGTCATCCGGCCCAAGATCCGCCACATGCGGAGGTAGGCACGCACGAGAACTCGCCGAGGTCGGTACTCCACGTCGGCGCCTCCTCCGACGCAAATTCGATCCGACATGGCGTCGTGCACCAAGAGTAGAAGATTCTCAGGCAAAATCACGTCGGCATCCACGAACACAAGAACCTCGCCCGAAGCCTCTCTCGCACCCGCGTTCCGCGCTCGGGAAATTCCTTGCACCGGTTCATTCACCACCACCGCTCCTCTGGCATGGGCAACATCGGCAGTCCCATCCACGCTGTTGTTGTCGACGACGATCACCTCGATGCCAACATCCGCCGCGCCAACCAGACGTTTTGAGGCTGCCTCAATAGCGTCTAGCGTCGCGCCCAGATATTCCTCTTCGTTGAATGCAGGAATGATGATCGAGACGTCCACGTCATGCAAAACCTTATCGGATTAACCTAATCAATCAGGTATCAACCGCTCCGTGAGTCCACTCCTATGAAAATCACCCAAATCGAAACTATCCGCATCGCCGAACAACCCAACAACCTCTGGGTTCAGATCCACACGGACGAAGGCATCGTCGGCCTTGGCGAGACGTTCTACGCCGCACCGGTTGTCGAAGCCGCCGTCCACGACTGGTTCGGCCCCCTCCTAATCGATCGCGACCCCTTCCCGATCGAGCGCCACTGGGAAGCCATGTTCCGACTCTCCGACCACGCCGGCTATGGTGGCGCAGAGATGCGCGCAATCTCCGCGCTAGATATCGCCCTATGGGATATCAAAGGTCAAGCACTTGGAGTTCCCGTATACGAACTCCTCGGAGGCGCAGTCAGGACCAAAATCCGCGTCTACGCCACATCCTTGCAGTTCCACGGAGCCGGCGAACAGGCCAAAGCCCTCCTCGACGAAGGCATCACCGCCATGAAGGGCGGACCCACCATCGGTCTGGCCCAAGCCTCTGACGGCCAATTCCTGTCGCCCAAAGAACTCGACATGGCGCTCAAACCCATCCGCGATATCCGCGACGCCGTCGGCATGGACATGCAGATAGCGAATGACGGTCACGGCAAATGGACGCTCCCCGTCGCAATCCGCATCGCCCAAGCAATGGAACCATACGAGATGATGTGGCAAGAAGACCTCATGCCGCTACTCAACCCCGATGCTCTCGCACGTCTACAAGCAGCAACCAAAACCCCCGTCTGCATCTCCGAACGCCTCCTCACCCGCTGGCAACTCCGACAATTCATCGAAAACGGATCCGCACGCATCGTCATGCCCGACCTCATCTGGACAGGCGGCGTGTCCGAAACCCACAAAATCGCCATCCTAGCCTCATCCCACCAAGTCCCCTTCGCACCCCACGACGCTACCGGGCCGGTAAACATCTTCGCCTGCTCGCAGATCTGCATGAGTTCCCCCAACGCCATGCTCCAAGAACACGTCCCCGCCTTCTTCAAAGGCTGGTACAACGACATCGTAGACCCCAACCTAGACATCCGAGACGGCTACCTGCACGCCCCCCAACGCCCCGGCATCGGCACCCGCTTGAAAGCCAGCGTCCGCGAACGATCCGACGCCACCATCCGCGTCAGCAACGAACCCGGCAAAAGCCTGATAGACGGATGGGGCCCACACCCCGCACGAACACCCGAAAGCCAGGCTAGAGTTGACGAACTCGAGATCGAGCGCGGGCCGCGTATGTGAACCCAACCTACAGTCTCTCGACGGCTACGCCACGCACTCACCATGCCCCTCAACCCACCCCCCGACACCATCCACGCCGACTTCTCAACCTTCACCGCCAAACAACTCCGAGAAGCCCAGGAAGAGATCTGGGCATGGATCTCCGAAGCCGAATCCGCCTCCTACGATGACGCCCCAGATGACGACATCTTAGACGAAGCCCGCGACGCCCTGAACGAAATCATCTCCGAACGCCGAGACCTACACGGCGACGAACCTGCGCCAAGAGGTGGTTAATCCTGCGTCCAAATGTCGTGCTTCAACCGCCGGAGGGTAAAAGTTCGGCGTATTGCTCTAGGCACCAGAAGATGCCTTCCGGAGGCGAGGCGCTCTTGCCGGAGAAAAAGCCGTCCAACTCTTCCATCGTGGCAGCATCTTGCAGGCAGTCGATCAGGTCTTGCAGTTCAGGGTCATACTGCAGCCAGAGCAGACTCACCTGATTGAACGCGCCTTCATCACCCGGTGATTCGACAGGGAAAAATGTGAGGCCGCAAGACTCAAGAACGTCCGTGATCTCGTTCAAGCCTTGAGAAGGATCGCCCATCATGGCATCCACTAGCTCATCGATACCGATTTCATCATCGACGCAACGGAGCTGAGACGGCGTGAACAGCTCCATACCCTCACCGGACATCAGTTGCCCCGCCTCTTCGTCGCTGAGACACATCAAGAATCTCAACGCCAACTCCGGATCTTCGCTCTCGCCAGTAGGAAGATCAATCAGACCGCTAGTGGCGTAGAAATCCCGCAAGCATGATGCACTGTCATCCGACAACCCGCCAACCATCCCAGACAATCCGGCAACCGCAAATTCAGCAACCATCTCAACTGGCAGACATTCGATCGGAGACGGCCCAGGCTGGTCAATCTGAGCAACCAACGGCTCATCCAGAAAATCCTGATATGCCGCATCCCCGAGCGTCGAACGAATGCACGACTGCGCGTCCTCCGGCAGAGTGTCGACGAGGTCTTGCCCGGTCGTATTTGCGTCTATCTCCAGCTGACCTGTGGACGCGGGAGTAGCGGCGACCTCAGGTGTCGGTGTATCGGCCGGGACTTCAGTCGGCTCTGGCATTGGCGTCGGAGTATCAGTCGGCACCGGCACTGGCGTAGATGTCGCCGTCGGGATCGGCTCAGGTGTCGGCGTATAGGTTGGCCTAGGCTCCATGGTCGGAGTCGGCGCGGAAGTAGGAATAGCTGTGGGAACGACCGTTGCAGCCGGTGCTGATGTCGATCCATCATCCCCACAACCCACGACCAGCAGAACGCAGAAGAGCGCGGGAAAAAGCAGCAGTAGCAGGCGTTTCCCAGCGAGGGCTTGCAAAATCGAGAGCATATTGACCTTCAACCTTCAGACTTCATCCCAGATTTACCCTGAGTGTACGAACGCCCATAGCGCCCATTCAATGCTCACCCACACACCGAACAGCAACTTTGATCCCTCAATCCAAGCAAGAGTCGAAGAACTCGAAATCGAACGCGGACCGCAAGTCTAGGCAACCATCGAGGTACACTCATGCCCACCCTTTTTATAAAGTAAAATGTTACAAAAGAGCTATAATGGCACCTTGCACAGATAATTCAGATCACCCGAGCGGCGAACCATTCGAGGCGCGCAACCTAACCTACGAATGGGATCCCAACAAGTCGGAATCTAATGCCGAAAAACACAGCATAGATTTTGTAGCAGCCACCCGGTTTGAGTGGGACACCGCCGTGGTGCGTCGTAGCGACCGTCATGGCGAGACGCGTTTTGTCGCTTACGGGTACATCGAAAGACGAGTTCACGTGCTCGTGTTTACGTTGCGGGAGGATAGAATACCGATAATTAGCTTGCGTAAAGCCAGTGACCTTGAGGAGCGGTATCATGCCGAAGCTCAAACCTGATCACATCTCACCAACTCCTGAAGAGAGCGCTGCTATCCGCGCCGCCATCGCCGAAGATCCTGACACGTTCGAACTCGACGCCGAGTGGTTCCGTGAAGCCAAACCGGTCAAAGAGGTTCTGCCTGAACTTTGGGAGGCTTGGAACAGGAACGGGCAAACGGATGGCAAGGCGACCTCCAGTTCGGATAACGGTGCTGTTAGTTAGCAAGTAAGTAACTCGCTACACAAAGACCACGCGCTCAAATCCACAGCAGCGGGGGCACGCCGTACGAACACCCGAAAGCCAAGCACGAGTCGACGAACTGGAGATCGAACGCGATTCGCAGTAGTCAACCTAGTTGATTGGTGTCGAACCATGCGTTTGCAACGTTTCTCGCCGGCTTTTATTGCTGATACTCGTCACAGCCTGCAAATCAAACGGACGACACTAAATCTCCGTAATGCGACCTACGAATAGAAGCGTGCGCGTGGTCTGGTCCAGAATCATAAACACGAAGGGTCGATCTACGGTTACTTCGATTGGCGGTGGAGGGATGCTGGTTGCTCGGGGAGCGTCTACGCCAGTTACAGCCACTGCCTCGGTCCCCGCCTCGTCAACAGAAATGAAGGCTTTGTGTGAGACTTTGGAAATCAGCAGGCATTCCTCATTCCCCTCCAAGCACGATGCTCCGTTCACTCCCTGAAAATCAGCTCTCAGATCGAAGGCGTTTACTATTCCCATTTCTTTTAAGGTGTCGGTCAGGAAGTAGCTGGTCTCAAGTTTGAATTTCGGCATGGCCAGGATAACGTCGTGTCTCCAGATGTCCTGCATGATGTGATGGAGAAGCGGCATGTTAATTGCCCCTTCAAATCCTCTAAATCTGCCTTCATCGGGAAGCAGGATAATCATTGACAACTTGCCACCCTCGTAAGGCAGCTCAACTGCCTGGAAGTCATCTCCCCGAAAGTAACCCAACGGGGCTGATTGGTGCATCATAGGCACAGAGACTGTTGTCCCGTTTAGGGTGCGAAAGGGCTGGTCATATGTATGATCCTCTTCAAACTGATGTTGCCACATCCCCTTGAAATAGATAGCATTCGCAAGGATCAGCCGCGTCATGGGCGTAATGTCATCGGACGACAACAGGCGTTTTATCTTGTTGTTGGTCTTTTCGGAAACCCATTCATTGATAGCCTTGCTGACGTCCTCCGGCATTTTCTGAAAATCTGCCTGTTTTACGCTTGCGCCGTAATTGCGATTGATTGTGTTGAGATAACTCGGTAGGAATCCGTGGCCTTCCTGTGTCCACACCGCGTTAGCGATATTGAGTTCGGCCCCACCACTGTTCATTTCTTGAGAAGTGAGGGATAGATCCAAGGCGTTAATTGTTGGGTGCAACCTATCCTGAGAAAGACGAAAATCGAGCGTTGATGCCATCTCCTCGGCAGTCTCTCCCCCAGCACCGGCATACATCATCGCCAAAGCTAGAGAGATACTGTGAGGAGAGTAGAAAAGGTTATCGTCTGAGATGGCGAGAGTCCGGTACAGATCTAAAGCAAAAGCCGTATTACCGTCCACAAGTTCGTTCAATTCATGCTCGGTTACCATCGGCGAAGTATCACGGGGCAGTTTGGCGAGTGATTCCGGATCTACGAGTGGCATCGGTGTGGGGCTGTTCGCCGGGGTCGCAGTGACAACCACCTCAATTTCGCGTGTTACCTCGATTTCCCGCGTCACCTCTATTTCGACAGGTACTTCGATCACTCGCGTAACCTCAACGGGAACTTGAACCTCCCGTGTCGCCTCGACCACTCGTGTGACTTCAACCTCTCGCGTGACCTCAACGGGAACTTGAACCTCCCGCGTCGCCTCGACTTCTCGCGTGACTTCAACGGGAACTTCGGTCTCCCGTGTCACCTCGACATCACGCGTGACCTCGATTACGACCCTTGTGACTTCAACTTCAGACGCAGAGCACGCCGCTACGATCAACATCATAGCTACTAAAATCGCGACCGCCATCCCCAATGTTTGCATGTCAATTCCGTCTTCTGCTACGCCTCTTTTAGGTGATTACGGACAGCGTAGAATGCCGCGTTTCTGCACGGTGTTTTACTACACTTCGTTCGGCACATCAAACCACCCATCCCCCCGCCGGACTGCATCAACCGCTTCCTGAAACACCCAACCATCCCTAAACGTCTGATACCCGCAATATTCCCCATCCTTAATATCCGCCACCAATTCACCCATCAAAACCGTCCAGTTCCGTTGAGTGTCATCCTCAATGTCCGGCAAGTCGTCCACGATCTCCGACGGCATTGGCACCAACTCCCACTCCGACCCGCGCCGCTTCACATGCACTGGCCCCTGAGCGTACGCACCGCCGATGTGTATCGACGCCTCATCCCCATAAAACGCCACATAATCCCCCTCAAACTTAGGCTGCATCCCGCCATGCCGAAAAACCGACGTCACCGGCTGACGGACCTCACTCGACGGCATCACATGCGCCATAACCGAATACGACCATTCCGAATCGACATCCCGCCACTCGATCCCGTCCAACTCATCCGCAGTCGGCGCAAAATCCCCACGCTCCCGAAAATCATGCACCCCCTCAACCACCGGTGCCCGGTGCATATCGTTCCGCGCCTCACCATTGATATCCACCAAAGTCGCGTCCAAAGCATGAAGCACGATCGACAACTTGTGCGTGAAGTTGTTGCTCAAACGACCTCCGCCAAGCTCAATCAAATGCGACCAACCCCAAGGGATTAACGGATTCAACTCGTAATGCGAAACACACTCCGTCTCAAACGGCTCCCCGATAACACCCTCAGCGATCAGTTTTTTCGCCAGCAGCGCGTGGGGTTGGTAGCGGAATGACGCGGCATAAGCGGTCTTGACGCCTTTGTCGCGTGCCGCTGTGTAGAGGTGCTTTGAAGTCTCGGCGCTCGTCGTGAGAGGTTTGTCGCAGAAGACGTGACAACCATGCTCGATCGCGGCAAGAATCTGCTCATAGTGTGCACCGCCCGGAGTCCCGATCGCCACGATATCCGGCTCAAGATCGCTCAACGCCCGATCCCAATCAGTGCCCGAATAAGGGATTCCCATCTCACTCGCCACACGCGTCACCTCTCCTCGGTGCGACTCACCATCCCAACGACTTCGATGCCATGGTACCGCATCGCCTCGGCATGGCCCTGCCCGGCGAAGCCCGAACCGAACGCTAAGCCCCTTAATTGCTCACTCATCACCACCCCCTTACTTGTAGAGAATTAGGCAGCTAGGAATCCCACCCGTCCATAGTCTTTGTCCATAACCTCCCGAGCATCGACCTCCAACCAGTCCTCCATGATCTCCGTGTAGACGGTGCGGAAGTCCAAGTTGAACGCCAGATCGCCTTCAACAAGGTCCTTCTCATCCATCGACGGATAATCCCCGTACTGCCCACCAGCAACGCCGTCACCGATCAAGAACGCTACTCCGCCAGACCCATGATCAGTCCCATTCCCGTTGTCCTTCACCCGACGTCCAAACTCCGAGAACGCCAAGATCAGGATATCCTCATTCCCGTCCGGATCATGCTGCTTCATATCCGAATAGAAGTCGTAGATCCCACCCGAAACATCGCGCAGCAGCTTCTCCTGAAGCGCGATCCCATTCGTGTGAGCATCAAAACTCCCATGTTGCGTGTAGCAGATACGCGTCCCGATATCCGCCTGCAAGACCTGCGCGGCGCTCTTCATAGCGTTTGAGAAGGCGTTCGGGTCGTACTCGACATCCGAGTCATACGTCAGCGTGCACTGGCTCAACATGTCCGAGCCGCGCAGCGCGTCCAAACCCGTCTGGCTCATCAAGTCCATCGTCGGACCGCTCCCCAAGCCCATCGAGTAGATGTACTTGAACAACTCAAGCACCTCAGACCGCTCCGCTTCAGCGCCCAGATGACCCATCAGCCCATACGTCTCAAGGTCTGTCACTGATGCCACCGGTGCACCCTTGGCAATTAAAGCTCGCGGCAATCCTCCACCGAAATTCACCGCCGCCACAACATTGTCCCCTTCGGGATACATCTGCCTTACCGAATTGCCGAGCCATCCCTCATTCGCGATGTGCCGCGGTTCCGCCGTATGCCAGATATCCATCGAGCGGAAGTGCGACCTGTTGGGCTCTGGATATCCCACTCCATGAATCACCGCAACTTTCCCCTGGTCGTACAGCTCCTTAATCGGCTGCATCCCAGGGTTCAATCCATAGGTCCCATCTAACGGCAAAACCCGGTCTTCAGTGATCCGCACGTTCGGACGGTTGTCCACATACCGCGGATCATCGTACGGCACAACGCAGTTCAGATAGTCGTTACCTCCCGACAACTGCACAACAACCAGCTTGCGCTCTTTCTTCCCGTTCTGAGCACTCATCTTGTCTCTCCTAATATCTTCCCATTTCCCTATCGATAGGGCAGGGCGTGGATTTAAGCAACCCTCTCGTAGATCTGGAATCGGTGCCGGCTCGTTTCCAGCACGTAACATCGGTCTTCTTTATCCACCGCAACGGTCACAGGATCCCAGAAATAGGGTTCTATTCGCGCTGCGGTCTCATGCTTGTCATCGGTGTCAACATCGAACACTTCTTGGAAGGTAGACCGCGCCCGGAATTCGTCCTGTTGCGCGTCCAGATACTCCTCAGACCATTTTGACAGCGTCGCCTCACCAAGCATCTTCACGAGGAAGTTACCCTCAGAATCCAGAACCTGAACTCGCTGGTTCCCCCAATCCGACACGTAAATGTTCCCATCCGAATCCAACGCCACACGGCTCGGACGATTAAACTCCCCATCCCCATCTCCACTCGATCCATACGACGCCAAAAACTCCCCATCCGCCGTGAACCGCTGAATACGATCGTTCCGCCAGTCCGCAACACAAACATTGCCATCAGGGTCTAACGCGATTCCCCAAGGCAGATTGAACTCACCATCACCATCACCAAACGATCCCCACTTGTCGATGAACTCCCCGTCCTTAGTCAATCTCTGGACGCGGTGATTCTTATGGTCCACTAACAACATATTGTCATCCGCATCAAAGACCATATCCGACGGCCCATCGAACTCTCCGTCACCGTCGCCAACCGTCCCCCACATCGACCTCGGATCCCCGTCCCGGTTGTAAACCGTGATCCGCTGCAACACCTCATCCGCCAGAAACAGATTCCCCTCCGAATCCAACGCTAGGGCAGTAGGGCCGATCATGTCCCCCATATCCCGACCATACCCACCAATCTGCCCCAAAAACTCGTGGTCCAGCTTCACCTTCTGAATCCCAACAATATTCAGCGCCACCGTGTTGCTACGGCTCACCACAAAGATCACCCCATCGTCGCGGATGACCATATCCGTCGGCAGGTGGAAGCCACGCCCACCCTGATCAGCATTAAAACCGATCGTGTCTCGATACCGAATCTGAAACTTTGTCGCAGTAACCATCATCACCCCTAAACCATCTGATATTCCTGCGTCGCAACGATGATCTGGATCACCGCAACAATCGCATTCTCTGCGTTTTCAATGGCACGATCATCGCCAAATCCGATTTCGCCATATTTCGACGCATAGTTGATCAATCCTTGCCGAGTCGCATCCGCAGTCTCGATCGGTCCGAGTATGTGGAGACACAGATCGACAAGCTCCTCCGGTGTCAAACTTCCTCCGCCCACCGATGTCCTGACACGATCGATGATCGAACGCACCCCAGGCTTTTTCGGATCATCCAACGTTGCACTCGCGAAATTGACCCTTTGCACATACGCACCCGTGTTGATCCACTCCTCTCCACCTTGCCAGCCCTCGACACTCGGAGGATTCAACAGCGCCTGCCCCATATTTGCACACGTAGCAGCCGCGGCATACGCATCGTAAGACGGGACCTCCAATCCACCTGCCAACCTCAACGTCCCGACAACCATCTCCGCCGGACTCTTGATCCGCGCGTACCGAGCCGCCTCGTCCCTAAAGAAATCCGAGTCGAACAACGTCCGCAACATCGCCGTGATGCTGTAACCAGACTCGTAATACGTGTCGACCATCGCCTGAATCGCTTCAGGATCTCGCGGTTCGACATGCGGCCACTGCGGCACCCCCGGCTCATCCGCTACGAAGAAGTGATAAAGATGTCGAGCGATGAATCTCGGAGTAGCCTCGTTCCGACAGATGATGTCCACCGCATCCTCCCCGTTCCAGTCCCCCGTCTCGCCGAGCAGCGTCTTCTCGCCGTGATCGTGATCCTCATCGTCATACTCGAACTGCCACGAAATATACCCGTACGGACGCGCAGTATTGTTCCTCATCTTGATCGACATGTAGTCCGGATTCACAACCCGCCAACCGGTGAACGCCCGTGCACACTCCTTAATGTCATCCTCCGTGTAGTTCCCAACCCCCATCGCGAACAGTTCCAAAATCTCCCGACCATAGTTTTCATTGATCGAGTGAGCATGATTGTCCTGATTGTCCAACCACATCAACATCGCCGGATCCTTCGAAAGCTGCAACAGCAACTCATCGAACCTGCCCATCCCGTACTCGCGGAACATGTCGATCTGATTGAGCACCACCCGCCCCTGAATCAACTTCGACGCCCCGGTGGCAAACACCCGATGCCAAAACAAACACATCTTCTCCCTCAACGGAGCCCGAGTATGCACCAACTGATACATCCAATGCGCCGCACATGCCTGCTGATTCCGCAGATCCGACTGATCCACAAAATAACGCCGTATCAAATCCAACGGCAACTCAACATCGTCCACCGGATCCAACAGCCCCTCCAACGTCGCGTCGTACCCCATCTCCACCGCAGCATCCAACTCATCCGGCGTCGCACCAAACCCCGCCCGGCGCAGCAGATGCGCTATCAGACCTACATCCTCACGAGTCTTCGCAAGAGTCATGACCACTGTCGCTCCATTCGTTCATGACACCATCCAAACTTAGCAACATAGTGTAAACCCGCAAACGGATAGATGCACGGATTGGCCCGCTGTTTGGTTGAACTTCTACACCAAGCGGCCATGCTGAACCTGATCGCAGCTGAGTGTCAAGAACCGATCAAACCGATTCGATCGCTAGATCCGCGATCCGTTCAAAATGCCGACGATTATTGGTCAACAACGTCAGACCATAAACACTCGCAGTGCATCCGATTAGCAAATCAAAGTCCCCAATCGACCTCCCTGACTCTTTGAGCCGCCCACGCTCTTTTCCGAACAATTTACAGATCGTCTCCGTCACACCCAAAATCTCAAATCCCCGTAAAAACTGCTCGAACTCGCGCTCTTCCGCCTCGGAATCTCGAGCCTGGAAAACTCCGTGATAAACCTCCGCCAGAGTAATCACACTCACCCCTATCCCGTCGGCACGAAATCCATCTAACCGCTGCCTCACCCCTTCGTTTCCGTTGAGGTAATGGATTACCCAATCCGTATCGACGAGGAACCTCATTCAGTATTCAGATCGCGCATGGCCCGCGTGCCCGTCAAACGGTCTTCGTAGATCTCGCGGATCATCCGATCAGCATCGAATTTGCCCTTCCAAACGCCCGCTGTAGACTTGCTCGCTTCGACGTCATCGGCGGTTATTCGCGGAACCGAGACTGAAACCACCACCTCCGCACCCTCTTCAACTTCAAGCCGTTCCGAAGGTTTCAAAACCCCATCTTCGTACTTTGCTCGTATTGATTCGATCACTTAGCGTCACCAATTCACAAGGTAGCGATTGTTGCTCTCAAAGTATACGACCGCGTCTAGTACGAAATAGACCTTTGATCCTAGGATCCAATCGCGGTGCCACCAACCCCTCAATCCCCCAACTGCCGCAACCGCGGATCTGTAAAGTCCCGTATCCAATCACCCATGAAGTTCAACGACATCACCACCAAAAAGATCGCCAAACCCGGGAAGAACGAAGACCACCAAGCCGTAGTCAAATACTCCCGACCCTCCGAAACCATCAATCCCCACGACGGCGTCGGCGCAGGTATCCCCGCACCCAAGAAACTCAACGTCGCCTCCGTCAATATCAAACCACCAACCGCCAACGTCGCGATCACCATAATCGTAGGAACAACCCCCGGCAATATATGCCTCACAATCACACGCGCCGGTGACGCCCCGCAGACCCGCGCCATCAACACATACTCCCTCTCCCTCAACGTCAACACATCAGCCCTGACATTCCTCACAAATCCCGCCCAAGACACCATCGCCAGCACCCCCATCAAAACCGTCAGACTCCCCCCAAACAACGTCACAACCACAATCGCCACCAACAAGAAGGGCAGGGCATGCCAGATATCCACCGCCCTCGCAATCACCTCGTCGATCACTCCCCCGTACCAAGCTGCGACCAGCACTAGAGTCACTCCCACAACCAACCCGCTCACCAACGCAACTCCCGCCACCGCCAACGAGATCCGCGCGCCATAGATGATCCGACTCAACACATCCCGCCCGACCTGATCCGCACCCAGCAGATAGCTTTGCGTCAACTCCCGTTCACCATCATCCAACCACGACGGCGGAGCATTCCGATCCCGAAGCGCCTGAATATTCGGCTCCTGCGGAGCGATCCAAGGCGCAAAGATCGCCGATATCACCATCGCCGCCAAAACTATCCCCGGCAATATCGGCCACCGTCGAATAAACGCATACCCCCGCCCGATCGCTGATCTCCCCGGCAACGACGGCGCAGCCTCTGTCTCCTCGGAGTAGTAACGTGTCGAAATCTCAGACATCCAAAACCCCTACGTATACCGAATCCGAGGATCGACAACGATGTACAACAAATCCGCAGCCAAACTGAACACCACATAGATGATCACGAACACCAACACGCCCCCCGTCAAAACCGGAAAGTCATTGTTATTCACCGCCTCCAACATCGTCCGACCCAACCCCGGCCACGCAAACACCGCCTCCGCAACCAAAGTCCCGTTCAACAGCCCCGCCAGCAACAACGTCGACAACGTGATTGGCTGGATCAACGAGTTCCGCAGAGCATGCTTCCAGATCACCGCCGTCGGACTCGCCCCCTTACCCCGTGCCAGCCTAATGAACTCCGAATCCAATATCTCCAACATCGAAGACCGCGTGATCCGCAAATAACCCGCCATAGAACTAGTACCAACAACAATCGCCGGCATGATGAAGTGCTTGATGTCGAACCCCTCGCCACGCAATCCACTCGGCAACCACTCCTGCCACACCGAAAACAGCAAAACCATCACAATCCCCAACCAGAAATTCGGTATCGCTTGCCCGAACAACGCCACAAACCGCCCGACATAGTCCCACAGCGTCCCCCTATAAACCGCCGAAATAATCCCGATCGGCACTCCCACAAACGTCGCCAACGCCCAGCCCGCAATCGCCAACTGTGTCGTCGCACCCACCTTCTCGATAATCACCTTCGATACTCTGCGCTCACCCGCCAACGACTGGCCCAAATCCCCTTGCAACATGTGCCCGACCCACACCAGATACTGCACGATGAACGGCTTGTCCAACCCCAGATGCTTCTCCAGTGCCCGGATCTGCTCCGGCGTCCGGCCATACCCTTCGGGGTTCGCGTAAAGCAGCAACGGATCACCCGCAACTCGCGACAACGCGAACACCACGAACGTGGCTCCGATTATCGTCACCACGGAGGCCAACAAACGCCGTATCAGATACCGTCTCATCGGGGAGTCATTGTCCCAGTGATCCTAAAGTGAACGCGCATCGGCCTGCTTCCCAAATCCGACTAAGCTAACCGGACTCGGGAAGCAGACCGAAACGATCTTCTGGCCACAGAATCTACTGGGCGGGTTTGATCAAGTCCAGCGAGACGATGTGCGTGCCAGCGGCATTCGCCCTCATCTCCCACGACTCAATCGAGTTCGGGTTCCAGACCAAAGGCTCGGGAATCGCCGCGATACCTGAGTTCAATCGCCAGTGCCGGTAGTACTCGAGCAACTCGGTGTTGTTCGCGATCCGTTGCGCCTTGTCCAACTCACCTGCTGTCTTCAAGTAGTTCTCAAGCACGAATGGAATCTCCATCGCACAGCTGAAACCACCGCGTGACAACGTGGTAAACACGACTCCCTTCGGGAAGTCCCAAGGCACCGAGTCACGGGCGTCGGTCCCGCCGCAAGCACTCAGGAACGGCTGGTTCTGCGAACGGTCCACGACCGTAGGTCGCCAGACCGGGTAGCCATGCCGCACCAAGCTAGTGCGGATGCCCAGCGCATCCCACATCGCACCAACCGCCGCTTGGATCTCGCCAGCAGTACCGGTCGCACCGCCAACGTGCGGCGTCACGTACATGTCCACCTGGAAGCGGATGCCTCTCGACGCTACCGGATAGCCAGCCTCGTCGAGCAACCTCGCCGCCTCCTCAGGGTCGTACTCAATGTTCCACCTGTCATCCCACTCGGGCGACCTGATCGAGAACGCGTTCACATGCACCAACCAACCGAGACCGTCAACGATCACATCGTTGATCGTCTCCTTGTCGATCGCAATCGACATCGCCGTTCGGACCAGACGCGCACGCTCCATGCTCTCGTCATTGCCGTACTCGCCGATCCACGGGAACTGCTCCGTAGGCTGGTAGCCCTCACGGCTTACCTCGACCTGTTGCGGCTCACCGACAGTTATGTCGGGACACGAAACCGAACTCGCACCCTGCGAGCAGTTGTAGTCATACTGCTCCCAGTAGTTGCCCGCAAAGAAGATGCCTTCCTGTGCGGCCTTGCCGCTGTCAGACATCTTGAATCCCTCTTCGAGCAATCCACGAATCGCCTTCAATGAAACGTCGGCAATATCCGCCTGACCATTTCGCAGCATAGCGATCCGGGTCGACTCTTCCGGAACCTCGTTGATGTTCAAAAACGGCATGAACGCCGGTTGTATGTGGTGCTCAGGGTTCGATTCCAACCGCACGATGTTCTGAGGAATGAACTCCTTCAACATGTACGGACCCGTGGCGATAACGTTCTCGTTAACCCACTCACGACCGTTCTCGTCGAACGCCGTCTTGCTAAACGTCCCGTTCGTCCCTGCGAACGTGTTGAAGTATGCCTGGTTCCAAACAACCGTGAACTGCTTGATCGGAATTTCCACCGTGTAGTCGTCAATCTTCACCATCGGCTCGAAAACCGCCGCGTAGTCGCCGGCTTGGTTGTGCACGCTTTCTGGTGCGATCAAGTCATTGAAGCTCCAGACCAGATCGTCAGCCGTCATCTCACCCCAACCTCGGTGGAACTGCACACCTTCTTTGGCCTTCACCGTGATCTTGCTCAGGTCCTCGGCAACCTCCCACGTCTCGGCCAACACCGGATCAACAATGTTCGATCCGACCGGGCCGCCGGGCTGGAAGAAACCTTCCGCGATGCTCCAAGGTCCATCTGGCGCATCGGTGCTGTTCAAACCCGTCAACGTCAGACCAACTCGGTTCTGAACCGCCATCTCAGCAGTGTCAGCGGAGCTTTGAGGCGCCGGTGCCTCCATCATCGCCATCGCAATCGGAGTCGCCGTCGCAACTACGATCTTCTCAACCTCTTTCTCAACTTCCTTCACCACTTCCACTTCCTTCACCACCTCTACTTCCACTGCCTTCTCAACCACGACGGTCTGCACAACGGTTTCACCCGCGATCTGCACTTCCTTCTCGACGACGACAGTCTGAATCACGGTTTCGCCCGCGACCTGGACTTCCTTCTCGACGACGACGGTCTGGATCACAGTCTCACCCGCGACCTCAACCTCTTTCTCAACCACAACCGTCTGGATCACGGTTTCACCCGGTACCGCCTTTTCGACAACCACCGTCTGGATGACTGCCTCGCCCGGCACCCGGACCTCCCTCTCAACGACGACCGTCTGAACCACAGTCTCGCCCTCGCCACAGGCTAGGCCTACCGCAGAGAGCGACAGGCCCAACACAACCATCAGCGCTATGACCGCCTTGTTTCTGATAGTCCGAGGAACTCTTTTCATCTCGCTACCTCCTCTGGCAACGTCCGATTAGCATCCGCGTCCGGGACAACAACCAGTCCAACCAAATGAACCTGATGCCCAAACGTACAAATCCAACCGCGCAAACTACTGAGTGTGAGCGAAAACGCCCAAACACGTTTAGCACTCTACACCAAATTCGTAAACCGCGCGCCAAACAATCACGAATTTCGTCACAAACAATCACCCCACCTACCCACCACTTTGGAGACCATTGCAAAACCCTAGGGGTTTTCCCGCGCCAAACAGACCAAAAACTCAGGGGAAAATGCCCGAAGCCTGGCCAGCGTTCCCCGCGAGCGGGGAAAGGGGGCGGGCATCTCGTAGGGGCCGTTCGAGAACGGCCCGGGGCGGTGCTGCAAACGTAAGGGCAGGTTTCAAACCTGCCCGCGCCCCTTCGCAGAACAACGCACTCCCCCAAGAACCACCACTCCTCTCACAACCTTTTTCTCTAACTAAAACCGTCACCGGCTATGGACGAAACCCCCTCTCCCCTCGGGGGAGAGGGCCGGGGTGAGGGGGCAGAGGAGGAAGGGAGGGGCCAGACGAACTCCCCAACCAACACCCCAACTCAAAACCAATCCCCCAACAACACAACAACAAAATCCCATAAATCCCCCCAATCCCAAAAATCCCAGTTCAGACAAAGAGGCACGGCAACTCCAATAATCCCACAAAACCCCCAACAATCCCCGTTCAGACAAAAACGCGCTTGACAACACTAACATCCGTAGTAATATAGATATCAGATCGACGGATCGAAACACAGTGCTGCGCAGACGTGTGCAGACCCCCCGACCCAGACGGTCACAGGGAGAAAGCGTGAGGACATGAAGGCAACGATCGATACAGAAAAAAGCGCTAACCACCGCGCAGTATCCCCGCGTCTACATGCACTCTGGTGGCGTCCCACGGCGGATCGGAAGTCCGCCGGAAGACCGCGAGGGTCCGTGCCGAAGCGTGGAAGGCACAGTTCCCGGAGCGCGGCGCAGCAGTCCTGCGCCGCACAGCGAGCCAGCTCGCATTTCCTTTACGGAGATGCGTTGCCAAGGGCCGGG
>JAJEGY010000029.1 GCA_022819585.1 Dehalococcoidia bacterium
GACGTTACGGCGAAGTTCTTTGGTGGCAAGTCACGGATGGGTTCGTACGACGTCGGATTTGAGTCTATTGACCGCATATTGGTCGCCATCGAGATGCAGGAGTTGGCAGCCGCAATACAATCGGGAAATAGGAATGTCGAAGTGGATGCCGAAGTTGGGATGAAAGCCCTAGCGGTTTCTTACGGAATCCTAGAATCTGGTAACTCCGGTCAACCGGTATCTCTCGCCGACATCATGGACGGTACTGTTGCCGAATATCAGTCAGAGATCGACCGCGAAGTGGGGATCTGAACCAGGTTCGCGCCGTCAACTTGCAAAGATTGCACTCGCATTCATAGTCGTCTTTGCGTTGACGTGGGGAATCGCTTGCGCTTCATACGCGTTGGAAGATGATACCGATTATTCGGAGAAAGTTTGCGATCGCGTCGACGAAATCAGCGACGGAATGTTGAGTGAGCAGCTTTCGGTAGAGGATATCGAAGCCCAGATTCAACTGCTAGAAGCTGAACTCGATTCGGTACGCGGCGAGTTGGTGGACGCGACGGAACGTTTCATCTTGGCACTCAAAGAAATTCTCGCCAGCGGGTACTACGACTATCCCACGTTGCAAGTGCTTAACTATCTTGATACTTACGAGCACATGGAGCAGCACGTCGAGGGATATGAATCGCTCGAAAACGTACGCTTTGAATGCGAATACGTTGGCAAGGAGTGGATCGGTGACGCCCCCGCCGTGCAGATCCACTTCAGTCAGTCCGGGATCGAAGCGGGCAAATACACTCTGGAAGAGCTGATCGAACACGGGCGTCTAATGTTCACCGCGTCCTTCAACGCTCTGGACGGTGCGGGACGTCCGACCCGCACCGGTCATGGCGAATTCAGGCAACGTCGTGAGGGTGTCGAGAGCTTCAATCGCATTTCGGGTCCCGATTCCAACGCTTGCAGCGGATGCCACAGCATCCCCGCGATAGGCGGCGGGGGAGACAACGTCGCAAACGTGTTCGTTCTTGGGCAACGGTTCGAATTTGTCGATTTCGACGACCAAATGGAGTTCGACTTCCGAACCGAGTTGGATGATCGATTGCAGTATGAGCAGGAGGATGAGGACCCGCTGAACCTGCAGAACGTGGGCAACGAACGCAATACCATCGGCATGTTCGGCTCCGGTTTCGTCGAACTTCTGGCGCGCGAGATGACGCGCGAATTGCTTGCTCAGGAAGAAGCGACGATTGCCGAAGCTAAGCAATCAGGCTGGCCAGTACGCAAAGAGATCAGCGCAAAAGGCATCGACTTTGGAGCCATCACCGCGCATCCCAACGGCTTTGTGTATACGAGCGAGGTTGAAGGCGTAGATGGCGATCTTATAGTCAGACCGTTCAGCCAAAAAGGTGTGTTTAGGAGTTTGCGCGAATTCAACAACGATGCCATGTTGCACCACCACGGCATCGAGAACTACGAGCGCGTGGGATCTTTCATCGATCGCGACGGCGATGGAGTAATCAACGAGATGACACCAGGAGATGCTACGGCCCTTGTGGCGTTTCTGGTTAGCCTTCCCGCGCCGATTCCAAAGTTGCCTGATGACCCAGTCCAACGAGAAATTGTTCAACACGGAAGACAGACATTTGGTGACATCGGATGCGCGTCGTGTCACATTCCAGAACTGCCACTGGAATCATTGATCTTCACTGAGCCAAACGAGTTCAATGTAGGCCGAGACCTGCGCCCAGAAGCCGTAGACGCCGTCTTAGAGATCGATCTGAGTCAATTCACCGACGATCTCAATGTCGATGAGAACGGTCACTATCTGATACCGGTGTTTTCGGATCTACGCCGTCACGATATGGGTGAAGACGGAGTGCTAGACAATGAAGAGGTGATCCAAGCAGGCGTGCCGACTGAGGATTGGATGACGCGACGGTTGTGGGGCTTCGCCTCTGAACCGCCATTCTTGCACCATGGTCGAGCGACCTTGATATCCGATGCGATCATAGCGCACGGCGGCGATGCACAAGAGGAACGAGATCAGTTTCTGGCATTGCCACAATCCGACCGTGACGCTCTGATAGCTTTCCTAAAGACGCTTACCATACCCACGGAATAGGCGCTCTCAAAACCATGCGCCAACTCTTGACACGTTCCGCAATCGCCGCGACAGCCATAATCTCGATCGCGCTGATCGGTTGCACATCAGATACCGCCGAAACGACAGACGCAGGAGCGACCGAATCTACGGAAGTCGACGGAAAGGTTTCGTCGGAGATCGCAAACCTGGCGCATCGACTCGTGATTGCTTATATGTCCGACAAGACTTGGGGATTCTTTGGCGCAACTTGCGAACAATGGATCGAGCAGGACTACCGCTGGGATCCCTCTCTCGGAGAGTTACAAGCCGACGGACGCACCAAGTTGACCTACACACGTAATCCAGATCGCATCCTAGGGCCGGAACAACTCGTCTTTTTCGTAGATATAGACACAGGTGAGGTCCAAGGAGACAACGAAGCCGAAACCGGACGGAGCGGTGTAGCCGAAGGGTGCGACAAGTGGTAGTTCAAACCGCTTCGTTAAACTAGTTGAGTGGTGAATTCAAGCGAAGCGTCGCCGTTACAAACCATCGCTCCACCCAACAAGCAGGACCACTACCACATGCCACTTCGCCCGATCGTCGACGTCTCCCAAGAATTGGGATTTACTCCCGCTGACATCGAAACCTACGGAAACGACAAAGCCAAAATCCCGCTTCAAGCGTTTCCCCAACGCGAAACCCCAGGCAAACTCGTTGTCGTTACTGCCATCACTCCCACACCTGCAGGCGAAGGCAAATCCACTACCGCAGTCGGATTGACCCAAGGTCTGTCAAAGATCGGCAAAAACGTCGCACTGACAATCCGACAGCCTTCTTTGGGTCCTGTATTCGGTCACAAAGGCGGCGGCACTGGCGGCGGCATGTCGACGGTCCAGCCCGCTAATGAGATCAACCTTCACTTCACCGGCGACTTCCACGCCATGGAATCGGCGCATAACCTCCTTGCCGCAATGACCGACAACGCCGTCTATCGCGGCGCGATCCCCGGTTTGCAACCGGACGGCGTCACATGGCGACGCGTTACAGATGCCGAAGATCGCGCGCTCCGCCAAGTCGTAACTGGTGTCGGCGGTCGCCTAAACGCCCCTATGCGAGAAGCCGGTTTCGACATCAACGCAGCGTCCGAGATCATGGCGATTCTTGCATTGACCAACGGTTATGCCGACCTCCGCGAACGTATCGGCAACATCGTCGTCGGATGGACCACCGACCGCAAACCCGTAACCGCACGTGAAATCGGCGGAATCGGTTCCATGATGGCCCTTCTACGAGACGCCGTCAAACCAAACCTCACCCAAACCCTCGAAGGCCAACCCGCTATCGTCCACATGGGACCGTTCGGCAACATCGCCCACGGATGCAGCTCGATCCTCGCCGACATCCTCGCCATCAACACCGCCGACATCACCGTGACCGAGGCAGGTTTCGGCGCCGATCTCGGTTTCCAGAAATTCATGGACATCAAGGTCCGGCAAGGTGGACCCGAACCATCAGCAGCGGTCGTCGTAGCCACGATCCGCGGCCTCAAATGGCATGGCGGAGTAAAGCAAGGCGACCTCGAAACCTCGAACGTCGACGCCGTCAAAACCGGAGCAGAGAACCTCGCGAACGCCATACGCATTGTCAAGATGTACGGCCTACCACCTGTAGTCGCCATCAATCAGTTCCCATCCGACACCCGAGAAGAAATTGCCGCCGCCAAGTCCGCCGCCATCGAAGCCGGTGCAGTCGGCGTGGCCGAAGCTCGCGGATTCGCTGAAGGTGGCGCGGGGATGACGGAACTCGCCGAAGCAGTCTGGGATGCAGCTCACTCCGGTAAGGCTAATGTCAACCTCCTCTACGAGGACGAACTATCGACCATCGACAAGGTCGAACGCATCTCCGATAAACTCTTCAACGCCGACGGTGTCGAGTGGGGGCCGCTGACTCGAACCACCGCACGACGCTTCGAATCCAACGGGTGGAACTTCCCGATCTGCATGGCCAAAACCCACCTGTCGGTATCGGCCAACCCACGCCTGCTTAACGTCCCCCGAGGTCACACCATCCCGATCCGCGAGCTCCGCGTCCTCGCCGGCGCCAAGCAGATCGTCACGCTCGCCGGTAACATAATCACGCTTCCAGGTCTACCTTCGAACCCGAACGCTTGGGACATTGACCTGAATGACGAGACGGGCGAGATAACAGGTATATTGAGCACTTAGCCAATACCAACCTAATTGGAGCGATTGATATGGCCGACCCGAAGATCACCAAGATGGAAGTAATCGAGTTCGAGTACTTCGTCGACAACATGGAGGGGTCTGGCAGGATCGTGCTCCCTGGTTACGCACCCGGAACTAAGCTCCGCCAAACGGCTCGCATCGTCGTCATCTATACCGACGCCGGCGTAACAGGGGAATACGTCGGCGGTTCCGCAACTGAACACTCCGCGATCGGTCTCTTCGCCAACGCCGTTATCGGTGAGAGCGCCTTTGCACGTGAGCGCATCTACAACGACGCCAAGCAAGCGACCCGACAACACGCGCGAATGGGGATGTCGCAGGTCGACATGGCTCTCTGGGACCTCGCCGGCAAACTACTCGACCAACCAATCTACCGCCTGTTGGGCGAACAGCGCAAATCATTCCCTGCATACGCATCCACTTACATCGGCGACAACTATCCCGGCGGTCTGAACAGCCCCGAGGCATACGCCGACTTCGCCGAACAATGTCTCGAGATGGGATACAAAGGCTTCAAGATCCATCCATGGCAAGAGGCACCGATTGAGCAGCATGTGAGACTGGTCGAGGTCGTCGGTGAAAGAGTCGGCGACAAGATGGATCTCATGCTCGACCCGTTCTGCGCCATCCTGACATTCGGCGACGCCCTAAAGATCGGCAGAGCCTGCGAAGCCTACAACTACTACTGGTGGGAAGACGTCTACAAGGACGGCGGGGAATCCGCATTTGCCCACCGCAAGCTCCGCGAACTCATCCGCGTCCCGCTCCTCCAGCTCGAACACGTCCGCGGCCTTGAAAAGCACGTTGACTTCATCGTCGCCGACGGCACCGACTTCGTTCGCATCGACCACGACTATGATGGCGGCATCACCGGCATCATGAAGATCGCCCACGCGGCCGAAGGCTTCGGTCTCGACGTTGAGCCGCACAGCCCCGGCCCGAGCCGACGTCAGACCATGGCCGCAATGCGCAATTCCAACTACTATGAACTAGGCCTCGTCCATCCCAAGCTACAACCCTCATACCCACCTGTCTACCTCGACGGATACAGCGATATGCTCGACGCTATCGATGAAAACGGAGAAGTCCAAGTCCCCGAAGGCCCCGGCATGGGCGTCACCCACGACTGGGACTTCATCAACAAACACACCGTAGGCAAAACCGTCTACGACTAAACCCGTACTTCTACCCCTTGATGCCCAAGGGGAATACAAGGGAGGCGAGAATATGCCTTCATCCAACTGGTACAAAGGCAACATCCACACTCACACTACGGAGTCAGACGGCGACGCAGATCCGGAGTTCGTGACCACTTGGTACCGTGACCACGGCTACGACTTCCTAGTCCTCAGCGACCATAACCACCGCACCATCCTGGAGCACGAAATCGAAGATGGGCCGCTCATGATCCCCGGCGAAGAGGTCTCATCCCGCATCTTCGGCGGCTCGGTCCCGATCCACCTCAACGCCATCGGTATCCGACATGTCGTTGAGCCGACCAACTTGGACGACATCGTAGAAACGTTGCAAGCCAACGTGAACGCAATCCTGTCCGCTGGCGGTATTGCCCAGTTGAATCACCCCAACTATGAGTGGGCATTCAACCACGAGCACATCACTCAGGTCGATGGCGCAAGCCTGATGGAGATCCACAACGCCCATCCTGCAGTCAACGGCTACGGCGCTCCCGGTAAACCAGGCGTCGAAGAGATGTGGGACCTCGTCCTCTCTGCCGGAACAATCATCTTCGGAACCGCAACCGACGACTCTCACAACTACCACGACTACACACCCGACGCCTCCAACCCGGGCAGGGGATGGGTAGTCGTAAACGCTCCCGAACTCACTGTCGACTCCATCGTCGAAGGTCTTGCCACCGGCAATTTCTACTCCTCCAACGGCGTAACGCTTGCCAACCTAACCATCACCCAAGAATCCATCGAACTCGAAATCGAGCCCGATCGCTCCATGATCTACGTGACCACCTTCTCAGGACAAGACGGCAAAACCCTCTCCGAAGTCGAAGGACACACCGCCGTCTACCAGATCAAAGGCGATGAAGGATACATCCGAGCCACCGTCCGATCCTCCGGTGGCACTCGCGCTTGGACACAACCTGTATTCACCGTCTGACGAACCGGCATGAACCCGAGTCCTAATCCTTCACAACTTCAACCTGTTCGCCAAAGTAACCCGCGACCGAGTAGTAGGTTCGGGTGGCATCCTGCGGTTGAGTGTCCAAGATGGATGTGACCTCTGCGCGTTCACTTGAACTCAATTGCCAAGATGATGCCTGAGCGTTTTGGGCGATCTGCTCCGGGGAACTAGCGCCCGCGATCACTGTGGCAACGACGGGGTCGGCGAGCAACCACGCGAAGGCAAGGTCTACTAGCGACTTGCCTCGCTCGCTAGCCCAATCCTGCAACTTGCCAATCACGCCTAGATTCTCTCGGGTGATCCAACGCTCCGACTGGCCTGCATCGAGTGCCAAACGTGTGCCTGAGGGTGGAATCCCATCGACATTGACTTTTCCGGTCAAGAACCCGGCAGCCAAAGGCAGATAGGGCATTACACCAACACCATGCGCCCGACAAGCGGGCAGCATCTCCGCCTCGCTCGCCCTGTACAACATCGAGTACTCGAACTGCGATGAGATGATCTGAGTCATCCCGTTGTGCCTGCTGGTCCACACAGCATCAACCATCCGCCAAGCCTCGAAGTTGCAGACCCCTATATAGAGCGCCTTGCCTTGTCTTACGATGTCATACATCGCCTTCAAAGTTTCCTCAATAGGCAACCGCGGGTCCGGTCGATGGATCATGTAGAGATCGATATAGTCGGTTCGCAAGCGCTTTAAACTGCCCTCAATCGAATCCATCACAAACTTCCGACCACCCCCAAACAGATTCGGCCCGTAGTTCCGCATCGACCCAAACTTCGTCCCGATCAACATCTCATGCCGTCGCCCCTCCAGAGCACGCCCAATGTACTCCTCCGAAAGTCCTTGAGCATACACATTGGACGTATCAACGAAGTTGATCCCATGATCAATCGCCGCATGGATGATTGCCTCCGACTCACTAAAATCCCTCCGCCCAGGCTCCCCAAAACTGTTAGCCCCAAGCCCCGTCTCCGAAACCTCCAACCCCGAATTTCCAAGATGTCGATAACGCACTTAGCTGCTTTCCCTTCGCCGTTCTAAGATTGACATGGAGACCCGCGACAGTTAGCGAGTCGCCTGTCAGCATTGATACAAACTCGGATTTTGTAGCATGCCAACCGATACTCAAACTAACACTCCCGAAAAACTCCCACCGATTCACCCCGGCGAGATCTTGGAAGAGGAGTTCCTTATTCCTATGGGCATCAGCAAGTACCGACTAGCGAAAGACATCGGGGTAGATGCTACAAGAATCCACTCAATCGTCAACGGAGACCGTTCTATCACCGCCGAAACCGCGCTGCTCTTATCTCGATACTTCGGCAACTCCGCCGAATTCTGGATGGGCGTACAAACTCAATACGAACGCGAAATCGCTGAAGATCAGATGGCCGAACGCCTTGCTGCGGTCACCCCATGGCATTCCAACGCCGAATCCTGATCAACCGGGCAAATCCAAATCCGTGTTCGGCGTCTCCGTCCAGTCTTCCTTCGACCTTCCGTCGTAGTCGAACCGGATCGTACCACCCTTGATTGTCACTTGATTGATCAGTCTCCCAGGCGCAGGCATAATCCGATACCCCGTAGGCCCACTATCGCTCAACCCGCAAGGCCGCTCGACGTACTCCAGTACCGTCACATCAGCAGTCGCACCGGGAGTCAACGTGCCAAGCTCCGGATGCCCGATCTGCTTTGCCGGCGCCCACGTCGATTTTTCGACGATGTCGTATAACGACATTCCGATGGCCAGGAACTTGCTCATCACCTCCGTCTGGGTGGCCCGGGAGGTGTGAAGGCTCATGCGATGCAGGTCGGTCGATATAGTGTCTGGCGGAAAGCCCTGTTCGATCGCCGGAACCGCCATCGAGAACGAGAAACTGTTGTTGCCATGTCCGACATCCATGATGATGCCTTTTTCACGCGCCTCCCAGTAATGGGGCTTCACCTTGCCATCGTTTCCAATCATCGGCTTGCCGTAACCGTAGCAGTGCGTGACACCATCGCCCGGATTCATGTGCTCCAGCATCATCTCGCCGAAAGGTCGAGACGCTCGGGCGTTTTGATCGATCAAGCAGAACGTGCCAGACTCGGCTGCCGCCGCTACTCCTCGGTCCACCGATTCCCATCCCACACCGCCGTAATGCGCGACTTTGACACCGACGATCACATCTGACCGTTGCCGTATCTTGGCCGCCGTCAGTTCCACGTCCATGTCGTCGATGTCTTGCTCACCATCCCCGCACATGCCATGACCGACGATGTTGAGGAGGGCAAATACTCTGGGCCCAGCTTTCTGAATGATCGTCTCATTGAAATGATCAAAAGTTCTCCAGCCCGATCCGCCACAGTCGACCATCGTGGTAACTCCGTATGGGAAGCACAACTCATCCGGAAACATCGCGCCTCCATAAAGGAAGCAGTGGGCATGCAAGTCAATCAGGCCCGGCGTGACATAGCAGCCAGAAGCGTCAACCACCTTTCGTCCTTGCGACTCAGGAATATCTGCCTGCACCGCCGCGATCGATGACCCGGAAATACCAACATCCCGCTCCTCGTCGATGCCATTTTTTGGATCGATTACATTGCCACCTTTGATGAGAAGGTCGTACATCTCTGAAAGCCCTTTCGTTGGCTGTTGTTAGCCCTACCTGATTTGCCGCAACCGCGGGTCCGTCTTATCCCGCACCCAGTCACCAATGAAGTTGAAGGACATGACCACGAGGAAGATGCAGAAGCCGGGGAAGATCGATACCCACCACGCGGTGTCGAGGAACTCGCGCCCGTCGCTGATCATGTTGCCCCATGAAGGGTAGCGCGACGGAACACCGATGCCTAGGTAGCTCAATGATGCTTCCGTCAAGATCAGTCCGCCGATCCGAAGGCTGGCGAGGACCATGAGCAGATTGATGACGCCAGGGAGGATATGACGATACATGATGCGGAAGTCGCTCGCACCTGCGACGCGTGCGGATGCAACGTAATCTCTCGTCTTGAGAGTCAACACCTCCGCGCGAATGTTCCTCACCAGTCCCACCCAAGTTGCCATCACTAACAAGCCGATGAGCACCAACAATCCCGTGCCGATCGTTATCGACACAACCAGCGCAATCAACAAGAACGGCAGACCGTTCCACACATCCACGTACCTCGTCATTACTTCATCGAACCACCCGCCAAACCAACCCGAAGCGATCCCTGCCCACAGTCCCATCGTCATCCCAATCGCAGCGGCCGCGAACGCAACAGTGATCGACACCCTAGTCCCATGCACCAGACGTGAGTAGATGTCGCGTCCGTGTTGGTCGGCACCTAGCAAATACCGATCGTCGAGGTATTCATTGTTTTCGTAATATTCGTCGTACCAAAAAGGCGGTGCAAAACTCCCCCGCAGGTTTTGTTTATTCGGATCATCCGTGGCGAATTGCGTCGTGAATATAGTAGCAAGTCCAAACATAACGATGACGAATCCCGGGATAACCGGCCAACGCCGCAAGAAATCCCACGCTATCAGAGGCGAGCGTACGACCAATTCCACCGGATTCATCGGTTTGTCTTGTACGGTCTCGACTGTCGCCATCAATCAAGCCTGATCCGAGGATCAATCACTACGTAAAGAAGATCCGAAACGAAACTCATCGCCAGAAATAATATCGTGAACAGCAAGATGATGCCGGTAAGCAAAGTGAAATCGTTGTCGTTTACCGCCGCAACCGCGATCTGACCCACTCCCGGCCAGACAAAAACGTTCTCGACCAACACCGAACCGTCCATGAATCCTGCTAGGAGTAACGCTGAAACCGTTAACGGCTGGATCAACGCGTTGCGGAAAGCGTGTTTGGCCACCACGCGACTGTACCCCATGCCTTTGGCCCGAGCAAGTTTGATGTACTCCGAATCCAGCACCTCCAACATGGCAGATCTCGTGATGCGCAGATACCCCGCGATCGGTCCCCAGGCAAGCACAAGCACCGGCATGACCCAATACTGGAATTGTCCGAAGAAACTCGCATCCGTACGTCCATAAAACGTTGGTACGGGCAACCATCCCAAATAGACAGCAAAAACCCAAATCCCGACGATTCCAACCCAAAACGCCGGCACAGACTGACCTGAAAGTGCAAACGCCCTAAGAAAATAATCCAAGATTGAAGCCCGGCGCATTGCCGAGAGAATGCCTAGGGGGATACCCACAAACGTACCGACGATCCACGCACCGATCGCGAGCTGCATCGTAGCCGGCCAGCGTTCTCGCAAGATGTCGGTCACTTTTCGGTTGGTGCCGACGCTCCGACCAAGATCGGCACGAAGGAGATTACCCAACCACGTTGCGTACTGCAGGACTATAGGTTTATCGAGGCCCCACTTCGCGCGCAACGCGGCGATCTGTTCGGGGCCGATGGCGTAACCCTCGGCGCGGATGAATACGTTGATGGGATCGTCCTTGGCGTGCGCCAAGCCGAACACCACGATGGTGGCACCCAGCAATGAGATCACCATCGTCGAGATACGTCTTGCGAGAAACCGATACATTCGTTTTCACATCATCCGGCAAAAGCGCCGCGGTTCTAGTTTCAATCAAATCACGATCTGACGCATTGAATCGCGGTCAATGACGAGTGGCGCGACCTCAAAGGGCCGCGCCACTCAACTCCTCAGAATTTGAGCCTTCAGCTCGATTGCGGAGAAGCGATCACTGTACGGTGATGATGAACTCTGGGTGATGCAGAGCGGATTCACGCACCGCTTGCGGCATATCCCAGGACGCTATCTTCTTGGGGTTCACCAACGCCACGTTCGGCCGAGCAACCGTTCCGATGGCCGGGTTCCACTTGTGTAGGAAGTCCGCCATCATGTTGCGGATCTCGATCCGCCCCGCCTTGTCCTGCGTCTGATTCATCAGCGTGCCCCACTCGCACAGCTCTTGGATCTCGATACCGATGTTGAAACCTGGGCGTCCGCCTGAACACTCAGAGTTGCTCACCACCGGCCAGTCCCACGGAGCGTGAGGAGCTTCGGCACCTGCGGAGTGAATCCACGGAGCCGTCGCCGTTCGTCCGATCAAGCTCGGACGATAGGTTTGGTACTGCGCCTTCCAGTCCTGCATGTCGATGCCTAGCTCTCGCCACATACCAACGACAGCGGTGCCGATCTCTTCGTCACCTCGTCCTATTCGGATGAAGAAAGGCATCTCGAAGCGGATACCGTTCGCGTTCTTGGGATACCCAGCTTCGTCCAACATCTGCCCGGCAAGTTCGGGGTTGTACTCGACATTCCACTTGTCTTGCCAGTTCACGTTGTTGATGTCGTGACCGTAAACGTAGTTCGGCCACGCCGCGTTCGAGAACAGGACCTCAGCGATGAGCGAACGGTCGATCGCGAACGACAGCGCCTGACGCACATGCGCCGCTCTCGTCATGCTCGTAAAGCCTTCCGGCGGGTTGCCGAAACCGTCACGTCGCGGGTCGCCGATCCACGGGATGTGGTGGCGAACCGTCGCATGCAACTCGATTGGAGTCTCAACGTCGTCGGGAGCCGGAGTGTAGATCGTGTCCTGCCAGTAGTTGCCGGAGAACGAAATCGAGTGGAACGAACCCGCACCAGCTCCAATGATCTCGAAGCCTTCCTGTGTCAACGTCGGGTAGTTCCGCAAGTCCACAGCTGCAACGTCGAGGCTGCCATTGCGAAGACCTGCCTCAGCGACCGCGTCCTCTGGGGTCGGTTCGTAGATGATCCTATCGACTGATGGTGTCTTGCGGTGGTGGTTTTGGACTGCCCTCAACTGAAGCGTCGCATCATACGCATACTCTTCAACCATGTATGGACCAGTGCCGACCACGTGCTCGCGCACCCAGTCCTCGCCCATCGTGTCAAACGCATTCTTGCTCGTGATGCTCAATCCAAGGCCCGCTTGACCAAACATAAACGTCTGCCAGCGAACGTCATACTCCTGCAACGGAACTCGCACGGTCATGTCGTCGATCTTCGTCAACGCTTGGTTGCCGATGAACGAGACCCAGTTTGAACCGCCGTCCGTCGCCGACTCGGGGTTGTAGCCCGGGTTGCCTCTGTTGTAGGCCCAGACAACATCGTCCGCACTCAAGTTCCCGAACTCGCCCCACTGGTTGTGGAACGGTACGTTCTCCTTGATGTTGAAGATGAGAGCCTGACCGCCGATCGCATCCTCGTCATCCACCAGTTCCCAACCCGTAATCACCTGGTCAACCGCGTTGCCGCTCTCGTCGGTCAAGAAGAACTTCTCGGTCACGCTTTGTCCAAGGAACATCCCACCTGTGGGGTCGCCCGGAATACCGCTGCCGCGTAGCTCAAGACCCGTACGAATTACGACGGTGTCGGAACCGGTAATCGGGTCCGGCGGCTCGCTGATCGTAGGCCGAGCCACCGGGATCGGAAGTCCGTAGAACGTCTCAGGTGCAGGAGTCGCCGTGGCGATAACGACTTTTTCGACCTCTTTGACGACTTCTTTTTCTACTTCTACTTCGACTTCCTTGACGACCTCGACTTCTTTAACGACCTCGACAGCGACCTCTTTCTCGACTTCCCTGACGACTTCGCGCTCGACGACCACAGTCTCAACGACGGTCCTGCCTTCGACGACGCGTTCACGTTCGACAACGACAGTCTCGACGACTTTGACCTCAACCACCCGTTCAACCGGTACCTCTACCTCTTGAATGACGGTTTCGCCCGCGACTTGCACCTCTTTTTCGACTACCACGGTCTCGACAACGCGCACTTCAACTTGGCGTTCGACAGGGACCTCAACCGTCTGGATGACGGTCTCACCAGCACATGCGAACAAGGCGATCGCAGACACCGCAGCCGCGATCGGTAGGATCGCGAACCTAAATATCTTGTTTCGGGACATTGTTACCCTCCACTACCTGTTTGGGCGTTTGACACCGGGCGATGGGCGAAATTAACCGCCGAGCCAGAGCCACTCGCAAACGATGCACGAATGTTAACTCATAAATCTAAACGTTGCGATTCTGGCCCGAAATTATTTCCCAATAGCTCTGAAGCAGTCTGGGAATAGTGATTACGCGTTGAAGCATCCGGGATTTGTCGGACAGATGACAACAATCGGCATCTGAAGCGGCGGTCTTGTTTCTCGCCTTCAATCTGCGAGAAAGGCGGTTTGGTTACTAGAATGACAGCAACTGAAAGTCGGGTTGTTGACCTTCGAGGATTCGTGATGATCACTCCAACGATTGATGTGCAGGTTCACGCTTATGAGCGCGATCGACCGGAACGGCCTTGGCATGGGACATTGGCCGGACCGGCGGAGGTTACGGGCGACGACATGGTGAACGCGATGGACGAAGTAGGAGTCGACGGAGCGATCCTCGTCTCACCCTTCTCGATGTACCAATACGACGCCAGCTACGCGCTTGAGGTCCACGACCAACATCCCACTCGCTTCGGACTAGTCAGACCATTCGACCCCGATTCCGACACCATCGAGCAAGAGATGGAGGAGTGGACATCTCACCCGGGCGTCGTCGGCGCTCGCATCATGCTTGCGCGCAACGAGATTCACGCCGACCACCCCGGCATCAACCGTATCCTCGCCGCAGGAGCAAAAGCAGCCATTCCCATCAACGTAATGTGCTCAGGGAAACTCGACATCTTTCGAGAGATGGCCAGCAACAATCCAAACACCCAACTCATCATCGACCATTTGGGCCTCGCTCAACCATACGAACCGCCTGCACCCGATGACGCATGGGCCGACCTGTCCGACGTTATCGCGCTGGCAGAATTCGACAACGTCGCCATCAAAATCTCCGGGGCGGGCACCCTGTCACACGAATCCTTCCCTTATCCCGACATCTGGGAACCGCTCACTCAGATCTTCCGAGCCTACGGCCTCGACCGTTGCATGTGGGGCACCGACTGGACACGAGCGGTCAACCTGCTGACCTACGAACAGGGCGTCGAAGCGTTCAGAGTCACCGATCAGTTGACAGACGCGGAACGCGCTCAACTCATGGGCGGCAGTCTGACGAAGATCTACAAGTGGTCGCCATCCACAGCAGATTAACGATCAGCAAGCTCTTTCCGCATCCGCTCTTCCTGCTCGATTTGTTCGTCAGTCATTGCGTCGCCGAAGTCCTCATACTCGAAGATCGGACGTATCTCAACTTCGCTGCGGCTGAGCATCGGGTTCGGGCACTTCTTCAACCACTCAACTGCTTCGTCCATATCCTTCACCTCCCAGATCCAAAAGCCAGAAACCTGTTCGCTCGTGTTCTCGAACGGCCCATCGACTACCTCGCGACTGTCACCGTCGAAGACGACCCGCTTGCCTGCGGAAGTCAGGTGGAGCCCTTCACCAGTGACCATGATCCCGGCCTGCATCAACTCAGCGTTGTATTGCCCCATTGCCTCGATCAACTCTGTCGATGGCATAACCCCCGCCTCACTTTCCTCAGTCGCTTTGATTAGAACCATTACACGCATTGGACAATATCCTCGGTCTCCGAAAACCCAACTCTTAGGTAATACCCCACTCGTACAATCCCGCACACCACCGCAACCAGTCTACACAACACGATTTTGCAATGCCAAAACGAGCCCTCATAATTCGCCACAACGAACACGAAACTCTAGGCGAAAACTACACGACCGTTCTCCAAGATCATGACTTTGATCTCATCCCGATGAACATCTTCGAAGCCGAACCAGATTTCGTCAACTTCGACCCGCCACCCCTGTCCGACGTTGATCTCATCGTCGCCTTAGGCGGGGCTTTCTCAGCTAATGACCCGTTCCCGGCTATCCAAGCAGAACGTCATTTCTTCGCAGAAGCGATCGCTGCGAACGTTCCGATCTTCGGCGTATGCCTAGGCGCGCAAATCCTCGCCCGAGCATTAGGCGCTCAAGTAGAACCAACCGGCGGCTATGAATTCGGACTTCGAAAGATATGGATCACCGAAGAAGGCTCCAGCGATCCAGTCTTCAGCAAACTCCATGTCCCACTAGTCCCAACCCTCCACGGCGAACACTTCTCCGTCCCCGACGGCGCGACCGAACTCGCATTCGGATACATGCTCTGCCGCGACGGCACCTTCAAACGCCAAAGCATGGCATTCAGATACCGCAACTCATACGCATTCCAATTCGAACCGCAACTAACCCTCGACGAACTTCGCATCTGGAACCGAGAACTCGCCGCCGACTACGAACTGATGGGCCCGCTCTTCGACCCAAAGCTCGAAGCTGAAACCAACCTCCGAGAATTCAGCACCTACTCTCCCATCTATGAAGAGCAGTCGAGAGAAATGCTGATCGCGTTCCTCAAAAACGCGAGATTGGCATAGCCTAACCTAGTTGCCGGGTGGGGGCGAGTAGCTGACACTCCGCTTAACCGCGTCATCGATCACCGTCGGATCCAACAACACGGTCGTCTTAACCGCGACCGCACCAACTGCCGATATTCTCAGCGATAGCGCCGTCGCTGCGGCATCGTCCGGAAGTTCGGCAATCACTATTAGATCGTCTTCGCCGAACGCGTAATAAAACGCTTCCACACTTCCACCCACACTGCTCACCGACTCTCGAAGCGCCTTACCTCGAGCCGAACCTCCAACCTCCAGAAGTCCGTTAACACCTTCACGCGAGTAGGAAGCCTGAAACAAGTACTTTGGCATTTTGACCCCTTATGTGTGTCACCAACCTGTAAATCCTCTAATTCATTTTCAATACAAACGGCAATCAATACAAGAAGAAAGCACTCAACATCAAAATGCTGAGCCTCCCACCGGCCACCGTCAATCGTGTCGGTCCGCGTTCGGCGCTACTCGTACCAGCCTGATGCGAATATCAATCCGTCGTGAAGCACAGCCCATGTGTGTTTCTGCCGGTCATTACCGGTTTCAGGGTTCGTCAGCACGTAGTCGACCCAGCGTCCCGATTCGGAGGGCGTAAGCAAATCATTGCCGTAAAAGTGTCCGGTGGCATCGATCCGTAGACTGGGGTCGCGGCCGATGAACTTCGGGTTGCTGTGGGATATCGTGAAACCGTTTTCAGCGTCGATGATGAACACGTACCACTGACCGTCGATGCTGTCTGTTGAGTTGTAGTACTCCACGGTCCGCTCTCGGCCCACGGCGTCGTAGAGATCGATGGCTCTGGTTACGAACTGCTTCGTATACCTGGGGGCGTCCGACTTCTGCGTACCGCGCTCATACCAACCCGATCCGAAGGTCAGACCATCGTGCTCGATTATCCAAGAATGCTTGGCTTCAGCTATACCTGTCGCAGGGTTGGCCAACGTGTAGCTGTACCACGCGCCATCCTCTTCGGCGACCGATGCGACAGCTTCTCCGACCGGGAAGTTGTTGGGGCCAGTGACCTCTGAGGGTGGGCGTCCGACGAAGTCGGGGGTCGGAGCATGTGCGAGCATCACGTCGTCTCGGTCCAAGATGAACACGTACCACTGCCCGTCGATACTGTCTGTTGAGTTGTAGTATTCCACGGTCCGCTCTCGGCCTACGGAATCGTAGAGGTCGATGGCTCTTGTTACGAACTGCTTCGTGTAACCGGGGGCGTCCGATTTCTGCGTGCCGCGCTCGTACCAACCCGATCCAAAAGTCAGACCATCGTACTCGACTATCCAAGAATGCTTAGCTTCAATTACTCCGGTTGCTGGGTTGGGGAAGGTGTAGCTAAACCACGCTCCATCCTCTTCGGCGACCGATGCGACGGCTTCTCCGGCCGGGTAGTTGTTGGGGCCGGTGACTTCCTGTGGAGGGCGTCCGACGAAGTCGGGGTTCGGGGCGTGTGCGAGCATCACGTCGTCTCGGTCCAAGATGAAGACATACCACTGTCCGTCGACGCTCTCCTTGGTGTTGTAGTGGGCGACGGTGGCATCCAGACCCTCTGATTCATATCTGCGGATCGCCGACCTTACGAAGTGTTTGGTGTACTCCTCAGGTTCCCATTTGGGTGGAACGGCGGTTGTCGTTTCCGCGGTACCTCCCAGTCTCCCACTCGCCATCTCATCCATGAACGCCGCGATCATCGCGTCATCCATTGCGAGGGAATCTCCGGCGGGACCTGGAGGACCGACCGGACCAGCGGGCCCGGCTTCTCCGGCGGGGCCAGCCTGACCCTGTGGACCTGCAGGACCTTGCGGTCCCACCGGCCCGGCTTCACCTTGGCAGGCAATTGCCAACAGCGTGAATGCCGATATCGAAACTAGGATGATCAACGAGCGCAAGATCTTACCTCTCGATTCGATTGGGACAAAATAGCGACATGCGTCCGTTGAATTGCATGAAGGAAAAGCGCCACGGCGAGACGATGGTGGGCCCGGACGGATTCGAACCATCGACCTCTACTTTATCAGAGTAGCGCTCTAACCGACTGAGCTACGGGCCCGACGATGATGCATCCAAAGCGGCACATCACGCAATACAATATCCCAATTCTAATCCATAGCCCGGCACACCTTACCCGAATAGCCTACGTGCCATGTACCCTTACACCCCATGCCCTCTCGCAACCTACTCTCCACAGGCTCTTGGGCACTCTACGACTTCTCTGACACCATCTTCTCCGCGTCAATCCTCACCTTCTACTTCCCCCTCTGGGTAACTGAAGACAAAGGCGGAACCGATACCCACCTCGGCATCGCGCTCTCCGCTTCCATGCTCATCGTCGCCCTCACTGGCCCATTCCTCGGAACTCTGTCCGACCGACTCAACCGACGCGTACCGCTCCTAGCCCTCAGCGTCGTGTCATGCGCCGTATTCACCGCACTCATCGGAACATTCGGAGGCCTCACAACCGGGTTACTTTTCTTCATCGCCGCAAACTTCCTCTACCAGACCGGACTCATCTTCTACAACTCACTCATCATCAACGTCAGCTCCGAAAACCGACGCGGCATCGTATCCGGCATCGGCGTCGGCGCAGGATACATCGGACTCATCGCCGCATTCCTCATCATGCGACCCATCGTCGACGCCCAGGGAAACCAAGCCGCATTCCTTCCCACCGCCGGACTCTTTATCCTCTTCGCCCTACCCCTTCTCCTCATAGTCAAAGAACCCGGACAGCGAGGACACCTCGACAAAACCCTCTTCCAAAACTCCTATAAGCAGCTCTACGAAACATTCCACCGCGCTCGACAGCACAGCAACCTATTCCGATTCCTCATCGGGCGCTTCATGTACATGGAAGCCATCAACACCGTCGTATCCTTCTACGTCCTTTACCTCATCAACGTCGGCGGCTTCGAAGATACCGAAGCCCAGACCATGATCATCCTCGTCGTCATCATCGCAATCTTCGCATCTTGGGCCACCGGCTACCTCGTCTCCCGCTTCGGACCAAAACGCGTCCTCATCGTCGGACTGACAGGTTGGACCATCCTCGCCATCGCCGCCGTCGTTGCCGACACCAAATGGGCTTTTTGGGCTGTCGCAGTAACCATGGGCTTCTTCTGGGCCGCACCCCAAATCTCCGACCGCGTCCTACTCACATACCTCTCACCCAACGGACAAATCGGAGAATTCTTCGGACTCTTCCAAATGTCCGGCCGTCTCTCAGCCGTCATCGGCCCCGCACTATGGGGCCTGACAATCTGGGCCCTATCCGAAACCGGCGAACTAGCCTACCGCATAGCCCTAGCCACCCTAGCCATATTCCTCGTGGCAGGCCTCTTAGTCCTTCGAGGCGTCAAAGTGACCCGCGAATCCTCCGACCTTGACGCCATCGAACACATACCGACTGAAATCCAAACCGATCCGTCAACCACCTAGGGATTCTCCGCCTCGGGGATGAAACGTCCCCTTCGCGAAGTGCAAGGGGACGCGATCAAGCCTCAAAAAAAGAACGACAACAGATCGCAACGGATGTCAGACATCACTCAACTACACCCTACCGATACTCCACTACCACGGTTCCAAGGATCGTGTCATGCCATCCTCGCACCTGATCATCCAATGCCATCCAAAAATGGTTCCCCATCGCTACAACCGCGGCAACAATAAGTCCCCAAGTGAGCCAATACACTGTTTCCCATGCACCAAAAAGGAACCCTATCGACAGCGGTAAAAAATACGCAAACAGCAAGGGACTACCCAGAAACTGTCTCATCAATGCGCGCCGCCAACCAATACGTCTTCCCTCGACCATCTCTACTCGCAACCCAAAAAGTCGGTGGCCAAACGTATCACCACCCGAACTGATGCCGATCCCGTTAAACATAAACCGCAAGATCAAAACTCCGCTCACAACCCACCCACCCAAGTAATAGACCAAATCAGCCAAGAAATGTTCACCGAAGGGATATTTCCACAGTAGATTCGGCCCCCAAACCACTGCCCACGCTACCGCTCCCCAAACAAACGCCACAACCCAATCAACAATTCCCGCCAGCAACCGACTACGAACTGAGGCATACTCGTAATCCCGCAACGCCGTCAGCCTACTGATTTCATGCTGCGACGGCCCCAAAATCACCTCACCTCACCGACAATCCTGCCGCCCAGCACCCTCCAAATCCACAACAATCTCCACCGGCGCATTCCGCGCCACTATCAAAACCAGATCCTCATCCTCCGAAGTATTCACCGGCTGATGATTCGAATCTGGCGGCACATAAATAAAATCCCCCGGCCCTATCGCCTCCTCAACGTCCAGCTCCTCGCCATGCAGAAACAACCCCTCGCCGCTGACCACGTAGATTGCCGACTCGCAATTCACATGATAGTGCGCCGTCGAACACCGACCCGGCGGCACCGTCGCAATCGCAAGATGGATACCCGTAGACCCCGACAACGCCTCCGACACGCCAGCCAAACGCGTCATCGCCCCACTAGCAATCTCAACCTCCAGATTGTCGCCCTTAGTAATCACACAAGGCTTGTGACCATTCTCTGACATCACAGAAACCTAATCGTCATTCCCGCGAACGCGGGAATCCAGAGGGCGGAGCAGCCGGGTTTCCCCCGCCAAAGAGACCGAAAACTCAGGAGGGAATGTCCAAGGAACACTCGGTTTCCCCCGCTCGCGGGGGAAATGTCCGAAGGACAAAGGGGGCCTACCATCCTTCAACATCCTGCCCATCCTAGTTCATAACCACCACAGACCGCAGCACCTCACCCCGCTCCATCTTGTGGAACGCCTCCTCAACATCACCAATCCCTATCGCCTCACTCACAAACCCATCCAAATCCAACCGACCCTGCATATAAAGATCGATATACATCGGAAAGTCCCGAGTCGGCAGGCAGTCCCCATACCAAGACGACTTCAACACTCCACCACGACCAAACACCTCGATCATAGGTAGCGTAATCGTCATCTCCGGACTAGGCACACCCACCAAAACAACCGTCCCTGCCAAATCCCTCGCGAAAAACGCCTGCTCATAAGTCTGCGGCAGACCCACAGCCTCGATACAAACATCCGCACCATTCCCACCAGTTATCCCCTGTATCGCCTCCACCGCATCAACCTCACGAGAGTTCACCGTATGAGTAGCACCAAACCCCTTCGCCCACTCCAACTTCCGATCATCGATATCCACCGCAATGATCGTGTGCGCACCCGCCAGCTTCGAACCCGCAATCGCCGCATCACCTACACCACCGCAACCGAACACCGCAACCGAATCCCCACGCGAAACACCGCCAGTATTGATCGCCGCACCCAGACCAGCCATGATCCCACACCCGATCAAACCTGCCGCCTTCGGGTCCGCAGTCGCATCAACCTTCACCGCCTGACCCGCGGCAACCAGCGTCAACTCCGCAAACGCACCGATACCCAACGCCGGCGACAACGGCGTCCCATCCTCCAGCGTCATCGGCTGAGCTGCATTCCGACTATCGAAGCAGTACCAAGGACGACCCCTCAAACACGACCGACAAGTAGTGCAGGGCGCACGCCAAGCAATAATCACAAAATCCCCAGGCGCAACATTGTCCACATCATCCCCAACCTTCTCCACAACTCCCGCTGCCTCGTGCCCTAGAAAATACGGAAACTCATCCCCAATCGCACCCTCTCGATAGTGCAAGTCCGTATGACAAACCCCACAAGCCTGCACCCTAACCAAAGCCTCCCCCGGCCCCGGATCCGGAACCAAAATCGTCTCCAAAGACACCGGAGCACCCTTCGCCTGTGACAGAACTGCTTGCACCTTATTCATGCTGACCTCTACCAACCTTCCTGTAAACCAACCTTCGATTTCCAATCGGGATTATATGGCATCCACCCCAAACACCCGCCATTCCTACGAAAGCAGGAACCCAAGGGTGGACATGAAAACCTGTAGGGGCAGGTCTGCGACCTGCCCGCCCCCTTCGTCAGAGACGTAAGGGGGCGCGATGCCGAAGGCGAGCGGGGGATGCCCCTCATTTTCCACCCCTTCCTTCAGGAGGGGGCAGGGGGAGGCCCGCCGTCAGTCGAAAGAAGCCCCCTCTCCTCCTTTATCCTTCCAACCCCCTCAACCCACAAACAACCCCATCCGAAAACCACCACCCATTCCATACTCCCGAAACATCAACTAAACCCTCCATCAACTATGCACAAGTCCCCTCTCCCGCTCGGCGGGAGAGGGTTAGGGTGAGGGCCCCGGTAGACGAGGTGCCAGCCCAAAACAAAAAGCCCCCTCCCACGTCACCGCAGGAGAGGGCAGGGGCGAGGGCGAAGAGGAGGCTCAACCCTCATGGTCTACCCCTCAGGGAATAATCCCTGTCACAATAACTCGCCGATCGCCGTCAGACTCACCACTCCCGCAATCGCAACCAAGACGTAAACAATCCGCGAAAACGCGTTCACCTCTCCAAATTTCAACCCGCCAGCGATGAACGCCACCAGGTCCCACTTGAACAGGCCAACCAGACCCCAGTTCAGCGCACCCACCACCGCAAGAACTATCGCAATCACTTGAATAATTTCCATCTCTGCTCCTCCTTGAAGCTCATCTCTGTATGTTGTATATTCATAACATAGTCACATAATCTGTCTTATATATTCAACACATCATTCCCTAAGAGGCCGCAACTCCATGACCACCAAAGAGCAGCTAGCCGGAATCAGAGAGCGATACGTCGCCGCATTGTCCGACAGCGATCCCGATGCCGCCCGTACCGTTATCCAAGACGCCATCAGCGACGGCGCAACGACACCGCAGATCTACCTCTCCATACTCACCCCAGCCCAAGTCAAAATCGGTGAACTATGGCACCGAGGCAACATCAACTCCGCACAAGAGCACCTGGCGACCGCCATCACCATGCAGATGCTCGACATGCAACGTCAAGCCGCAAAACCTCGCTCGCCCCGTGGCCTCCGCGCCCTCGTCACACCCGTCGAAGGCGAGATGCACTTCATCGGAGCCCGGATGTTCGCCGACCTCCTGATCATGGACGGATGGGACGTCGACTTCTTTTGGATGGCTACCCCCACAAAGGACCTCGTCCAATATCTCCAAGGCCGACGCGTCGATCTCATAGGACTTTCAACCACAATGCCCGAGTACCTGCCCAACGCCACAGAAATCGCCTACGAGATCCAACAACTAGACCCGCCACGACCCAAAATCCTCCTCGGCGGCACAGCCGTGCGCGACCTCACCGAACCCGACCAATACGGCGCCGACGCCATCGTCACCAACGTCGCCGAAGCCGCTGATCAAGCCCGACAACTAGTCGGCTACTCCGAAACCCTTCCCACCCTCCAACAGCAACTCGCAACAATCGGACACAACGTCCGCACCGCAAGAACCCGAAACAAACTCACCCAAAAACAGCTAGCCCAAGCCTCTGGCCTAGACCGCACCTACATCAGCCTCGTAGAACACGGAAAACAAAACCTGACAATAGCCGCAATCCTGAAAATAGCCGAAGCCCTAAAAACTCCCATCAAAGACCTCCTAGAACCCACCTCAACCTGATACGCCAGAGCAGGATACCGTTGCAAAACTCTAGGGTTTCCCCCGCCAAAGAGACCGAAAACTCAAGGGGAAATGTCCGGCTCCCCTTCGGCGGTCCGATAAGTCCGGAAAGGCTGAGCGAGGCGATCGCGGCAGGGAGAAAACCGAGCGAAGCCCCCGGCAAAACCAAGAACCGAGAAATCGGAAAAACAAGAAGGGCCGAAAAGCCCAATTAAACGCGCCAAGAACCCTCAGATCAAATCCCGACGATCCACCCGGGAACCAGCCAAGTAAACATCCACAACCCTGCGCAAATCACCAAGCTCCCGCGAAGGATCGCCATCCACAACCAACACGTCCCCCTGCTTCCCCGCTTCAAGCGTCCCAACAGAATCATCCGCCCAACATGAAGCCGCCGAATCTCTCGTAGCAGAAACTATCGCCTCCATATTCGACATCCCAGCCATCCCATGCGACTCAATCTCAGTCTGGAAATCTCCCATCTCATAGTTCGACCAAGCCGAATCCGAACCAGCAACCATCACCACCCCAGCATCACGCATCCTCGCAACATGATCCATCCGAGTTTCAGACCCGCGTCGCATCGCATCAAGGTCCTCGGTATCGAGAGCACGACTCGGATCGTCCTCAAGCTGACGAATCCTCGCCACAGACTGCCCAAGCGTCGGATTCACAAAAACCCCAGCCTCGGCAATCCGATCCGCAATATCTGGCCGGTAGCTGTCCGAACCATCCGCATCCCGATGCAACCCATGAATAATCGTGTCCACCCCCGCCTCCAACGCATTCTCCATCCCGCCGGACGAAGTGCAATGAGCCGCGACATGCTTCCCGAACTTGTGCGTCTCATCACATATCGCGCTGAACTCATCAACATTGAAAGACGGAACGAGTGGATGACTGGTGCGAGTGCTCCCACCAGTCGCCGTCACCTTGATGAAATCGGCCCCCTCCTTGATCAACTGCCGAACCGCCGCACGACACTCAGTAGCCCCCGTAGCTTGGATGCCGAAATAACTCAGATGCCCGCCGATAATCGCCACAGGACGTCCCGCCAAGATCAATCGCGGCGACGGCACAATCCCCATCTCCACCGCGTCACGCAGATGAAAAGTCGTCCTATTCTTCCCGCCGCAATCCCTGACAGTAGTCACACCAGAAAAGAGATGCCGCCTCACATTCTGCGCCGATTGCACCGTAAGCACCTCGTCCGGCAACGTCACCAACTCGTCCCCCGCACGACCATCACCAATCCCGTTCACATGCACATGGCAATCCACCAGTCCCGGAAGGATCGTCGCAGCGCCATAATCCACCTCAAGCACCGAAGCACCCTCCGGCGCCTGCACCGTTTCCTTAGTTCCCACTCGCTTGATAGTTTCACCTTCGAGAAGGATCGCGGCCTGTTCAGCCACAGGTCCGCCACTGCCATCAATAAGCCTTGCAGCCTTCAAAATCGTGAACTGCGTCGCACCGTCACTCATTGCCAATCTCCTGAATCTGCGCTGGGACAGACACTAAAACTCATAAGGCGTCTGCCTCACAGCCGCCAACGATTCCTCCGAGCCCCGATCCACCTTCTCACCCCTGAAATACACATCCTCAACATCCCAAAGCGCATTCACATCCTCCGTCGGATCGCCCCTGACCACCAAGACATCAGCCTGCTTCCCCGGCTCCAAAGTTCCCACGGCATCATCCACACCCAACGCCTCCGCCGCCCACTTTGTCACCGACATCACGCCCTGCAAATGACTGTATCCCGCGTGGACCAGCAACTCAGCTTCATACACAGTATTCCCGAGTTGGTAATCGCCCCAAGAAGAATCCGAGCCTGTAATGACCTTCAGACCCATCTCGATCATTCGTCGGTTCTGCTCAAGCCGCACATCCAAAGCGCGCTTCGCTTCATCCAACGCCACAGACTCTTCCTCCGACAGACCCGAGTCATGCTGCTTCTCAATCAACGACCAGACTCGAGCGCGCCCCACATGAAGCGTCGGATTGACATGCGCGCCCTGTTCGCCGATCCGCTCTGCGATATCAAACCTGAAATTGTCGCGATCGTCAGGCTCCTTGAAGACGCAGTGGATGATCATGTCCACCTCAGCATCAAGCGAATTGATCACCCCCTGCGTCGATGTGCTGTGCGTAGCCGTCAACTTCCCGAACTTGTGCGCCTCGTCAGTGGCAGCACGAAGCTCATCCACATTGAAGGAGGGCAGCAACGGAAACGATGTCGGCGTGCTACCGCCGGTCGCGGTGATCTTGATGTAGTCCGCGCCTTCTTTGATGAGCTGCCTGGTCAGCGCCCGGACACCCTCAACACCAGTAACCTCGCCACCGAAATATCCCATATGCCCACCGATGATCGATACTGGCCGGCCACAAAGCACCATCCTAGGCCCGACAGTCAACCCCTCATTGATCGCATCACGCACCCGAAACATCGTCACATTCTTCGGCCCATTCTCCCGAATCGTCGTCACCCCAGAAAACAGACTCCTCCGAGCATTACCTGCCGCTTGGACAGTCAGAACTTCATCCGCCAGCTCCGCCAACTCCTCACCCGCTCGACCATCCCCAAACCCATTGTTGTGAGTATGGCAATCAACCATTCCAGGCAAGACAGTCGCGCCCGGATAGTCACGTCGCTCAACCGACGCGCCCTCAGGAGCCCGCACCTCATTCGCACGCCCAACCGCTACGATCTCCGACCCGCACATCAACACCGCACCCTGCTCAATCGGCAACCCGCCCGTAGCGTCAAACACCCGATCAGCTGTGACGAGGGTGTATTCGGAGTTGGAAGACGCGACCATTGCTATCGGTAGGCGTAAGACATCGGATTACCTGAACTGCAAGTTACCACCGTGAGATGGAATACGCAATATCGAAAACAGCCAAGCGCCGCGATTTGCCTCAACCCACCGGATTCAGCCAATATCGCCCGGGCGCGATGAACTGGTCAGCCGATATCGGCCCCCAAGTGCCGCGAGCGTAGGGATAAAGCTGCGAAGCCAGTTCGCTCTCCCACGCTTCCACATACGGATCGATCACCGCCCAAGAGAGTTCGATCTCGTCAGCCCGTGTAAATAGCGATGCATCACCAGCCACCGCATCCAGCAACAATCGCTCGTAAGCATCACGCATACCGACAGGGAATTTGTAGCTAAGTTCCTGAGCTTGAGGCCGCAGCTGCGGTCCCGGTCTCTTGTTGTCAATGATCAGATGTATCGCTTCATCCGGCTGGATTACGATCCGAAGCATATTGGGCACTAGCCCAGATTCATCTTCCACGTCAAAGATCCGATGTGGCGGCTGACGGAACTGGATCGCAATCTCCGTGGATTTCGTCCTCAGCGCCTTGCCGGAACGAAGGTAAAACGGAATCCCTTGCCATCGCCAGTTATCGACATAGAGTCGCAAAGCCGCGTAAGTCGCCGTCGCGGATGCAGGCGAAACGCCGTCAAGATCACGGTATCCGTTGTACTGACCTCGAATCGAGTTTGTAGCCGCTTCTTGCGCGTTCGGTTTGCGAATGGAGTTGAGCACTTTGGCCTTTTCATCGCGCAACGAGTCCGCATGATTCGTCGCCGGCGGCTCCATCGCGACTAACGCCAGAAGTTGCAGAAGATGACTCTGGAACATATCCCGGAGCACACCCGAATGTTCGTAGTACGCAGCTCTATCGCCGACATCGAGATCTTCCAGCACCGAGATCTGGACATGATCGATGTAGTTTCGATTCCACAGCGGTTCGAAGATCGTGTTCCCGAACCTGAAAACGATAAGGTTCTGGACCGTGTCTTTGCCGAGGTAATGATCGATCCGGAACAGTTGGTCTTCGGCAGCCCGAGAGTGTATGGAGGTGTTAAGGAGGCGAGCCGACGCGAGGTCCGTGCCGAACGGTTTCTCTACCACGAGCCGTCTGACACCATGCTTCTCATCCAACATCCCGGCCTCATTCAGTGAACTGATGGTGCTTTCGTAAAGAGTAGGAGACAGCGCCAGATAGTAAAGACGATTGTCCTCTATCAGTCCTTCCGTATCTGCCTTGATCATTGCGTCGAGTCGTCGAAGCGAATCGACATCGTTTGACGAACCATGGATATATCTGATCTGATTGGCAAATTCCAACCAACTTTCGGCATCCGATGAATAGCTGTCGGATGCGACGTTGAACAGAAGCCTCCGATAGGTTTCGTCGTCGAATTCAGAACGGGCAAAAGCGATGAAACGGCATCGCTCAGGTAGAGCGTCGATCGAGTGAAGATGAAACAGCGCCGGGGCGAGTTTGCGCTTTGCTAGATCCCCAGACGCTCCAAAGATGACGATTGTGAATTGTTGCTTGTCGCTAGTCACCATCAGCTTTTCGGACGCTATGACCGCCGAACGCGTTTCGCATCGCCGCGAGCGCGCGCCCTCCAATCGGATTCTCCTGCCGAGATCGGAATCGCATCTGTAAGGCCGCTGTGATCACTGGAGCAGGCACGGCGAGTTCGACTGACGCGTCCACTGTCCATCTACCTTCTCCGGAGTCTTCAACATACGATGACAGCGATTCCAGCCCAGGGTCGCCTTTCAATTCGTCGGCTGTCAGATCAAGCAACCAAGACCTGATAACGCTGCCGTAGCGCCAATTCTCGCAAATCGCAGCCAAATCCAAGCCGAATTCTTGCTTGGCTTCGAGCAGTTCCAGTCCTTCGGCGAACGCTTGCATCATGCCGTACTCGATACCGTTGTGGATCATCTTGACGTAGTGTCCCGATCCGCTCGGGCCGACATACAAATTACCGTCAGCTTCTAGAGGCGCGAGCGACTTAAATATCGGCAGGTTCCGCTCGTATGCTTCCCTTGAACCCCCGATCGTAAGACAGTAACCATTCGCCAGTCCCCAGACGCCTCCGCTAGTGCCGCTGTCCAGCATGTCGATGCCCAGTTCGGCTAGAGACTCGGCACGACGCATCGTTTCCTTGTAGTTCGAGTTGCCACCATCGATCAAGGTGTCACCCGGAGACATGTGCTTGGACAACTCGTCGATCGTAGATTCGGTAATGTCCCCGGCTGGAACCATAATCCACACGGTTCGCGGTGTATCTAGGGCGTCAACCAACTCTCCCAACGTGGATCTACCAACGCCTCCGTGCGACTCCAATTCTTCCCGCGGCCCGACATCAAGGTCGAAGCCGACCACTTCATGCCCGTCTTGCAGCAGGCGTTGAGCCATGTTGCCCCCCATCCTGCCAAGTCCGACTAACCCGATCTGCATGTATCGCTCCTTACGCTTACACAGAAATGCGTTCTGACCGCAACGTCTCTGAAACGGCCATGAACCTGTTGGCTATCGCGTTGGCGATATCACTCGCTTCGGATGCGCCACGAATCAGATCCCGGAGGCACGCGGCAAAGGTTTCGGCTCCGACCACGACCTTCGCGTTACCCGGCATCTCACCAATCGCAACGGCAGATGATTGAACAACGTTAGGTAGCGTATCAACCGCGACTTGCTCGCCTAGGGCGAGCGGGAACGTCGTATCCAAGGTGAAACAAGGCAACACGTCGGTCCGATCATCAATATGGGCGCGTGCGCTCAATGTTTCAGCCACGATGCGGACGGACGGCAGATCCATCACCCAGAATTGCGGGTCAAGGTTGGCGTCTTGGAACAGCGAGATGATCCGCAAAGCGTTTTCCGACTGCAACATGGGATCGGGCCATTCGCCTCGCGGTTTGCGGATATCCCATGCAATCGTGACGTCGAATGTGTTTGCAAAGTCGTAGATGCCGACGTGCTTGTCAATGGGAGACATCGATCTAGCCATCTGGCTCACGTTGCTTGGTGCACTGATCTGACCCATATCTTGAGCAGCGTTCAGTACCGGCAGCAGCAGCACATCGGGTTTGAACTTGCGAGTGATATCAGTCATCTCCTCAATTGCAGCTTCAAGGTAGTCTCGAACATCAAACTCGAACGTCAGCATCGTGGGAATATCGGCTGACAGCGCTCGGAAGATCGATCCTTCGCCAATATCGGTGTCTAGCCAAATCAGTGTGTCGGATTTCACCAGACCTCGGTCGAATGAAAGTTCGAGCGCATCAATCAAAACATCGATCAACCCGACCAGATGCGCCCGATCCTCAGGGTCGGTCCGATCCAGACCTAACCCGCGTTCAACATTGGTTGTGTTGAGTATGAATTCCGGGTTCACGGTAGTACTAGCTTGTGGGTGTTAGACATGCGCGATGTTTTCAGCAACCGCTTTAATATCGTTGACTGCATCGCCGTCGATTTGTGCCATCTCGGTGCGTCGTTGTTTTGCCTTACACGCTTGTACATCGCCAACAGCTTGAGACATCATCAATTCACCCAGCGTGTAAGACTGCTCAGGCACGGCAATGTCGATATCCGAAGGTTGAGTGATCACGAGAAGTTGGACCGAGTTTGGACCGCCTTTATGAAGCTGGCCTGTGGAATGAAGATATCGAGGGCCGTAACCAAACGTCGTGGCAGACTCCGTAGCGTTGCTGATGGATGTTCTCAAATCAGATATCGCGTTCGTGAGGACGTCAGATTCAGGAAGATAGGCGGCGATGGCGACGTAGTCTCCTTCTTGAGATTTGTCGATGATCGCTTCGACCGCATCATTCAGTGATACCAAGTCTGCTTGGACTTCGGCTCCAGACTCAAGGGCTTCTCGTGCCAGTTGCTTGGCAGATTCGACATCGGGTTGGTCAAATGGATAGATGCCCATCGCGGATGCTGCGATGGAAGTCGCAAACTCCCAACGGAAAAACTCTCCCGCTATGGCGGGAAGATCGGGAACCTTTATCCAGTAGGTTGGGTGATTTTCATACGCCGGATTCTCCGCTACATCTTCACCTTCAAGTGCGATACACACGAACTGTCTGTCATCGCCGTATGTGTGCTCTGGCAGCACAGGTTCGCCCGCGACCGGGATCAACCCGCGTCCGTTCTTGCCGGTGGATTCAGCCAAGAGTTGCTCCAACCAAAGGCCGAAGCGTTCCAAACTCGGAGACATGGCGAAGGTGACTTTATCGCGCCCCCTCAACGCGTTTTTTGCCATGAACAGTCCAAGTTCCACTCCCGGGTTGTCGGCATCTTCACGACGACACTGATCCGCCATCGCAATCGCTCGCTCGGTCATTTCATCAGTCGGCATCCCGCAAATCGATGCTGGAAACATGCCGAAACCTGACAAGGCAGAGAACCTGCCGCCAACGTTCGACGGCGTTGGAACGTGAATTGCGAACTGACCATCCGATGCACGCCGCGCTAGAGGTGTGTCCGGATCAGAAAGCGCAACGAAATGATCTCCCGCATTGTCCATCCCTATCTCATTCAACGCGGAACGAAAAACGCCTTCCAGAGATAACGGTTCGACAGTAGTACCGGACTTGCTGGCAACCGCAAACGCAGCGGTTGATAGATCAATCATCTCGAGTGCATCGCTTATCTGAACGGGGTTTACGGTGTCGAAGACATTCAGAACGATGTCAGTGTCTGGGAACAAGGTCCGAAGCACTTCAGGGGTCAGGCTGCTACCACCCATTCCTAAGACGTTGAACGAAGTCACTCCATCCAACGCTTCGGAATGCGCCGTGGAAGCAAAACCTGTGCCCAAGCGCATCGAATCTGGCAGATCGAGCCAACCCATCCAATCACCACCTCCGCCTGGCGACGGATCGGACCACAGAGTGTAGTCTCGCCCCCAGGTACGCCGCACCATGTCCGCTATAGCAGGGCTTTTCTCACTCCTGATATCAGGTTTCGGATCCAAACGCCACTCCCGAACACTCGATTAACCGACACTAGCCAAGGTCGATATCTTGGCCGCGATCCGCTCCATCAAGCTGTCCCAAGAGTCTGCGAACTTTTCGACACCTTCGACAAGAAGTTGAGCAGTCACTTCTTCGTACGAGACGCCTCCTTCAGCGAGTTGTACGAGTTGTGCTTCTGCAACGTCAACACCTTTCGTCAGTGTTTCTACGACGGTGCCGGTGTTGAGCACATCTTCAACGGTCGGCAACGGCAGAGTGTTGACGGTTTCAGGACCAAGAAGGCTGTCGAAATAGAGTGTTGGTGGATACTCGGGGTTTTTGACGCTGGTAGATGCCCACAAAGGCCGTTGCGGTTGCGCGCCAATCGTGTTAAGCGAGAAGAACCGAGTGTTGTCATTCAGATCGCTGGCGAATATCTTCTGGAATTCGCGGTATGCCAGCTTAGCGTTGGCGATGCCTATCCTACCCACCAAGTCGCTGTCATCAGGCAACAACTCATCCGCCAAGGTGTCGACCCGACTCACAAAGAACGACGCAACCGAGGCGATGCGCGCCGGAGAGCCGTTGCCGGAACTAGCGAATTGCGCTAGGCCGTCGAGATACGCGTTCGCCGCCGTTATGTACGCATCAAGCGAGAAGAGCAGCGTCACATTGACGTTGATGCCTTCGGAGATCAAAGTAGTGATCGCAGGCGCGCCCTCCGGGGTACCGGGAACTTTGATCATCACGTTCGGACGGTCGACGGCGGACCAAAGTCTGCGTGCCTCCGAGATCGTCCGGTCAGTGTCGTGCGCTAGGTGGGGATTAACTTCGATCGAGACGAAGCCGTCACGATAGTTCAACGCTTTGTAGACGGGCAAGAGAATGTCCGCCGCGTCCCGAACATCCTCGACCGCGATGCGCTCAAAGACAACTTCGGGTGGGCTCCCGTCTTTGCCATATTCCGCAAGCCGATCGTCGTAAACGTCGCTGCTGGCAATTGCACCGTCGAAGATCGTGGGATTGGTGGTGATGCCACGCAATCCAGTGTCCACCAGATCTTGAATTTCGCCACCGTCGATCATGTCGCGGCTGATCTGATCCAACCAAACTGCCTGCCCAAGTTCCGCTGCTTTCGTGATGTTGTTGTTTTGTCCGTTAACCATTGACTGCCCTGTCCAAATCGGTTTTGCTGGCTGAACTAATTGGAAATCTCGTTATTCCGACGCGAAGTTGGATGCTTCGATTGCGTTGAGCTTGTCGAGGCGACGCTGAAAGCGAATCTCATCACCCATCGTCACCGATAGGAACGCCTTGACCAATTCGGTCGCGATCGCTTCGCCGACCACTCTGCCGCCGATGCACAAAACGTTCATGTCGTCATGCACTACGCCCTGCGCGGCCGAATAGGTATCATGGCAGATCGAAGCTCGGACACCCCTGAACTTGTTGGCGGTGACTGCGGCTCCGATGCCGCTGCCGCACACGATAATCCCGCGATCAGCATCGCCAGACATCACTGCTTCCGCAACTGGCGCGGCTCGATCGGGATAATCATCTTCCGCGTCGTAGGAATGAGCACCGAGATCAATCACTTGATGACCTGCGGTTTCAATAGTCGAAATTACGGCATCGCGCAGATTGAATCCAGCGTGATCAGCGCCAACTGCTACTCGCATCGGTAGGTCAAACCCCCGCTGTTCAGGACACGATAATTGTCGTGCCAACTACGCGGTAATGATACACCCGCGCATTTCAGCGCCCTAAGTTATTCGAGACAACCCGACTGCGATCCGCTGTCGGCAATAGCGAGGGTCAGAGCAAGGAACGCGCGGTCTCAACCACGTTATCCACAGTGAAACCCAAGTTGGCCATCACCGTATCGCCCGGTGCCGAAGCGCCGTAGCGGTCGATTCCGATGCATGCACCATCGAACCCGGTGTAACGCTCCCAACCGATAGTGGTGCCCGCCTCTACCGAGACACGGGCGCGTACATTCCGCGGTAACACCGACTCTCGATAATCCTCAGGTTGCTGCTGGAACAGTTCCCAAGACGGCATTGAAACGGCACGCGCAGCGACTCCATCTTCTTGGAGTTTCAACGCCGCACCGAGAGCCAACTGCGTTTCGGAACCAGTACCGATGATGACTACATCGGGATCCGAATCAGTGTCAGCGATCACGTACGCCCCCCGTTGGACATAACCTCGGGCGAAGCTCTGAGCGCCGATCGCCGACAACTGAGGAAGATTCTGTCTGGTTAGTATGAGCGCGGTCGGTCCAGACTTGTTTTCAATAGCGATGCGCCACGCTTCAAATGTCTCATCGGCATCCGCGGGTCGAATGACCGTGAGGTTAGGGATCATACGCAAACCCATCAACTGAGAGATAGGTTGGTGAGTGGGACCATCCTCTCCCAACCCGATCGAGTCGTGCGTAAATATCCATATACACGGGGCGTGGGAGAGCGCGCCGACACGTATCGCGGGGCGCATGTAATCGGAGAAGATTAGGAACGTTGCGGCGTAAGGTATTACACCACCGTGCAAAGCCATTCCGTTTGAAACCGCGCCCATTCCGTGTTCACGGACGCCGAAATGCAGATTCCGACCTTCAAGCAGTTCGGGCGAGAATGATCCTCTACCTTCGACTTCAGTGTTGTTCGACTCCGCGAGATCAGCAGAACCACCGATCAACCGAGGGAGTTTCGGGGTGATAGCGTGCAAGGCTTCGCCGGATACAGCGCGCGTAGCGATCGGCGCGTCGATGGACCCTACGAGACGATTGAGGCCGTCGTCCCATCCTTCTGGAAGTAACCCATGAATGTCCTGATGGAGTCGTTTGGATAGTTCGGGATGCTCATCTTTGTAAGCACCGAACCGAGAGTGCCAGTCGTCCGACAATTCCTGTCCGCGTTTGACTCCAGCCTGCATGTGCTCGTAAACATCGTCAGGGATGTCGAACGGCTCATATTCCCAACCCAGTTGCGTTCTGGTCAGTGCGACTTCATCACCGCCCATCGCTTTGCCATGTACTGCGCCGGTGCCAGCGAGATTCGGACTGCCAAATCCGATTACCGAGCGAACCGTCACGAGTGTTGGCTTGTCAGGTTCGTCGTTAGCAGCCTTGAGCGCGTTGACGATGCCTTCTGGATCATTGCCATCGACCGGTTCGACGATGTGGAATCCGTACGCCTCGTATCGCGCGGATACATCTTCACGGAAGGCCTTGTCAGTGTCGCCCTCGATGGAGATTTGATTGTCGTCATAGATAACGACTAGCTTGCCGAGTTGAAGGGTGCCAGCCAGCGACGCCGCTTCCGCTGCCACGCCTTCCATCATGTCGCCGTCGGAGCAGATCGCGTAGGTCTTGTGGTTGATGATCTCGTGCCCGGGTCTGTTGAAAGTGTTAGCGAGGATCTTTTCTGCGAGCGCGAATCCCACGGCATTGCCCAAGCCTTGACCGAGCGGACCTGTGGTTGCCTCCACCCCGGCGGTGAGACCATATTCAGGGTGTCCAGGAGTTTTGCTGTCCCACTGTCGGAAATCCTTGATTTCGTCCATGGAGAGGTCGTAGCCGGTCAGGTGGAGCATCGAGTAGAGCAGCATCGATGCATGGCCTGCGGATAATACGACGCGGTCTCGGTCTACCCAGCCCGGTGTTCCTGGAGCGTGCTTCAGGACGTGCTGCCAGAGGGCGTAGGCGGTCGGAGCCAAGCCCATCGGCGCACCTGGGTGGCCGCTGTTGGCGCGCTCTACGGCGTCGATCGATAGGAATCGGATGGCGTTTATTGAGCGCCACGCTACGTCGGAATCGATGGTGGTTTGTGGGAGAGTTTGGACGTCGGACAAGGTTAGGTCGGGGGCTCTTGGGGCGATTCGTGAACGCCGAATTGGGAGATCGGCAACCTAACAGATTCTATTCACAAGCTGTTCTGTATCTTGATCAGGCCCCCGCAACATTGAGCCGCACCGAATACAGCGAAACGTCTCCGCAGATGTAGAGCGTTTTGCGGTCCTCGTCGCCGAATGTGCAGTTAGCGGTGCGTTGTTCCGGGATGAGGATTTTTCCGATCAACTCGCCTTCGGGGGTTAAGCAGTGGATGCCGTCATGCGCGCTTGTCCAGACGTTGCCTTGAACATCGCAGCGGAAGCCGTCCGCGATGCCGGGCCTGACTACGGCGAAGATGCGGAAGTTGCTCAGGGATTTGCCGTCGGAGTTGACATCGAATGCGGCGACGTTACGAGGCTCGCCACTGTCCGCGACGTAGAGGATCGACTCGTCAGGTGAGAAGGCTAAGCCATTGGGACGGTCGAGTTCGTTGACGACAATCGAGATGTTGCCTGTATCCGGTTCCAATCGGTAGACGTAGTTGCCGTCGAGTTCAGATTCACGGGCATTGCCTTCGCGTCCGCTCAAGATGCCATAGGGTGGATCGGTGAACCAGATCGAGCCGTCGGATTTGACTACGAGATCGTTGGGGGAGTTGAGCTTCTTGCCTTCGAAACTGTCTACCAGAACATGATGTTCGCCGTCGTGTTCCAGCCTGCTGATGGCATGTCTGAGATGTTCACAGGTGACGAGACGCCCTTCATTATCGACCGAGTTGCCGTTGCTGAAGTGGCTCGGTTCGCGGAAGGTTGTGGTCTCGCCAGTTGCGGGATCGAACTTCAGCATCCGGTTGTTTGGAACATCGGAGAAGACGACGAATCCACCTGCGCCATCTCGCACCGGCACGTAAGCAGGACCCTCGGCCCACTCTGTCCCGGTATAGTGCTTGACGATCTCGACGTCATCACCGCCGATCAAGTCGCGGAAACTGGGATGCACGATGACGGCGCCGGAACGAAGATCGTCGTCAGATCGAAAGGCTCGCCGTTCGGCCCAGGTCTTGTTTTCTGCGGAGTTCAATTGTTCGACCCTTCGATGCTTCGGAAAACTACGCGCCTTGTGCGTTGAGGTCTATGGACCACAACGAGGATGTCGCGCCGATGAATAGCCGTTGCCGGTCGGACATTCCGAACGAGCAGTTGGCGGCCACTTCGGGGATCAGTATCTTGCCGATCATGTCGCCATCGGGGTTGAAGACTTGGATGCCATCGCCAGCAGAGACGTATAGGTTTCCGTCGGTGTCGCATCGGAAGCCGTCTGGGACGCCGGGCTCGATATCCGCGAAGACAGTGGGGTTGACGAGGGACTCGCCGCCCGGAGTGACGTCGAAACGCATGACTCGATGGTGTCGGAACTCCCCGTGCGTTCGTCCGGTGTCGCCTATGTATAGGACGGATTCGTCGGGCGAGAATGCTATTCCGTTGGGCTTGTCGAAGTCTTCGGAGACAACGGTTATATCCAACGTTTCTCCATCGACACGGAAGACGCGGTTTCTGTCCTGTTCGGGTTTGTCGCCATGACCGAATTCGGGGTGGAGGAAACCGTAGTCTGGATCAGTGAACCAGATTGAACCGTCGGACTTGACGACAACATCGTTGGGCGAGGTGAGCTTTCCGCCCATGTAGCTTTCGGCGACAGGGATTAACGAACCATCGTGTTCGAGGCGAACGACGGTGCGACCACGGGTCAAGCAAGAGAGCACTCGACCCTCCAGATCGACCGTATTCCCGTTGGCGCAGTCGGAGGGTTGACGGAATATGCCTAACCCTGAGGTTTCGTCCCACTTCATGATGCGGTTGTTAGGGAAATCGCTGACGATCACGTAGTTGCGGGACGGCAACCAGCATACGCCCTCGGCAAACACGAGGTCGCTCGACAGAAGAGTCAGTTCTGGGGAGTTGCCAAGGATCTTGTTGAATTCATCCGAGTAGATTTCGAAGGCGCTTGACATTCGAATCAGCTCCTAGTGGGTATAGCCGATGTTTCGGCAACATAGTTTCGCGCTGTGCGCAGTTTATCGCATAGGCAAAACAAGCCGCGTCAGAAAGCCGGACTTCTCCGTACGTCATTCCTGCGAAAGCGGGAACCGTATACAGAGTTGCGTAGTGAGTTTTCGGTATGAATGGATAGAATGTGGTCACGTTCTGAAATGAAAATGAATACTGGATGGTGCTGATACGGATCTGGGCATGATCGCGAGTGGATGATGCCTGAATGATCGCTCAACCATCCGAACGGAGAGATTGAAAATGAAGATGTACGTGGCAGGAGAGTGGGTCGATAGGGACGATCGCATGGATGTGATCGATCCTTTTACGGGCGAGGCGTTTGACACGGTGCCGAGTGCGTCGGTTGAGGATGTTGTTCTGTCAGCTAAGGCGGCAGAGGATGGGCGAGCGCAGATGGCGCGGCTGACCGGGATGGATCGGTATGAGATTCTGATGCGAGCCGTTGAGTTGATCGAGGCGCGGAAAGAGGAACTCGGTCAGACGATAACTCGCGAAGAAGGCAAAGTGATCTCTGAGGGACGCTTGGAAGTCGATCGTGCGGTCCAGACTATGACGTGGTCGGCAGAGGAGGCGAAACGTCTGCGCGGTGAGACGATTCCTTTGGATGCGTCGCCGGGCAATGCTGGCAAGTTCGGATTCACAGTTCGCGTGCCGGTAGGCATCGTTGCCGCGATCGCGCCGTTCAATTTTCCGCTCAACCTCGTCGCGCACAAGGTGGGACCCGCGCTGGCAGCTGGTAATTCCGTGATTATCAAACCGGCATCGGACACTCCGTTGTCGGCCCTCAAACTTACAGAGATCCTGCTGGACGCCGGCGTGCCCGACATGGCGGTGCAATGCATCACAGGTTCGGGACGGACGATCGGCGATGCTCTGGTGTCTCAACCGAACGTCCGCAAGGTCACATTCACAGGTTCGCGCGAAGTCGGCGAACACATCACACGGATGGCCGGGTTGAAGAAGGTGACGATGGAGCTTGGTTCAAACTCGCCGTTGATCGTGATGCCGGACGCTGACATGGACAAGGTGGCTGCGGCGACTGCCCAGAGCGGTTACGCCAACGCCGGTCAGGTCTGCATCTCTACGCAGAGGGTGATCGTCCAAGAGGCGGCGTACGGCGACTACATCGACGCGCTCAAACCGGCAGTGGAGGCGCTTTCATACGGCGACCCCAAGCAGGATGCCACCAACATGGGTCCGCTGGTGCGCGAGACAGACGCGGCACGAGTGGAGAGCTGGGTCAATGAAGCGGTTGAAGGCGGGGCACGCGTGGTTTCTGGCGGGACTCGTGATGGTGCGATCATGACGCCGACGATCTTGGCTGACGTGGATCCCGACATGCGCGTGTCGCGTGAAGAGGTGTTTGGGCCGACAGTAGCTGTTACACCGGCCTCTGACATCGACGAAGCGATTGAGCTTGCGAACGACACAAACTTCGGACTTGCGGCCGCGATCTTCACTCAGAACGTTGATCACGCGATGCGGTTCGCGTTGGAAGTAGATTCCGGCAACCTCAACATCAACTCCGGCACCCAGTTCCGTGCCGACATGATGCCGTACGGCGGGTTGAAGGACAGCGGCTTTGGCAAAGAAGGCCCGCCGTATGCGATTGATGAGATGACGGAGTTGAAGATGGTGGTGTTTCATTGAGGCGTGTGGCGCTATGAACGATGGAAATTCGCGATTCCGGGCGGATGACGTCTCCAGGGTTGAGATGGCTCCGCTCAATCGGTGGAGAGTACCATTGGTAGGTGTCGGGGAGGTTGCTGAGCTTGGTGAGACTTGAAGATGGTTAGATCCCAAAGCGAAATCAAAGCGACGGTTGAGCGTGGTGAAGCGATCTATGACGCTGTCATAAAGGATCAGCTAAACGACGATCAGATGGGATTGTTCTTGGCCATCGATACGAAAACCGGTGAATACGAAGTAGGCGATTCGTCGATGGAAGTTACTGACGCATTGCATGCACGTCTGACGGATGCGGATGTCTATGTGATGCGGCATGGCAGGATGCCGACATTGACGATCGGGTTCTCGCCTCTATCTGAATGATGACCGAGCGCGGTCGAGTACGCCAATTTGGCGATCACTTAATAGGCACCTGCGTCATTCATTTGGTTGGCGACAATGGTGTGCCAGCTCGAGTAGAAGTCATGGTAGATTCCGGTTTTGCTGGGCATTTGTCTCTGCAACCGAAACTGGTTGACGAGTTGCAGTTGCTGCGAATCAGGACGGAGAGGGTGTTTTTGGCGGATGGACGGACCGTCAATTGCGACATGTACCGCGTCCAAGCGCATTGGCAGGAAGACCTTCGGACCGTGGAGGTGGCGAGTCTCAACGGGCATCCCTTGATCGGCATGGGTTTACTTCAAGGCAGCGAGTTGCGGATGATGGTTGAGGATGGTGGGGTGATCGAGGTTACTCCGTTCGGCGAGTTGTGAACAGCTTGGGTTAGTATTGCTTCGACGCTCGATTCGCGCGCGTCTGAGACGAGTAAACCAACGAATTATGTCTCCCAAAATATCGTTGATCGGAGCCGGTAGCGTCGTATTCGCGCGCCGACTGCTCCAAGATGTCGCTTGCACGCCGTCGCTTCGCGACTCGCACATCTCTTTGATGGATGTTGACGAGGAACGGTTGCAGGTCATCGGTGATTTCGCGAAGAAGCTGTTCGCCGAAGTCGGGTCGAAGGCCAAGATTGAGACGACCACCGATCGCCGAGATTCTTTGTCGGATGCGGATTACGTGTTGACGACTATCAGGGTCGGCGACACGTTCGAGCGGGACATCGATATTCCCCGAAAGTATGGGATTGATCAGGCGGTTGGGGATACGGTCGGGCCTGGAGGCGTGTTCAAGGCATTGCGGACCGTTCCGGTGCTGATCGATATGGCTCAAGATATCGATGACGTTGCGCCGAATGCCACGCTGCTGAACTACACGAACCCGATGGCGATGGCTTGTTGGGGGATAACTTCAGAAGCGGATGTGCCGACGATTGGTCTATGCCACAGCGTTCAGCGGACGACGCAGGATTTGGCGGATTACATCGGTGCGCCGCGTGATGAGGTCTCGGCTTGGGTGGCGGGAATCAACCATCTGGCTTGGTTCATGCGGTTTGAGCGGAACGGGGAGGACGCGTATCCCGCCTTGAGAGAGGCGATGAACAATCCCGAGATCTTCGCGCTGGATACTGTTCGGTTCGAGGTGATGAAGCATTTCGGGTACTTTGTGACCGAGTCGACGCGGCACATGTCGGAATACGTCCCGTATTTCAGGACTGACGAAGCGGTTATGGACCAATTCCGCTTGAATGAGATCAGGCAGGACTTGCAGCGTCGAGTGAAGCGCGTCGATGACCATATGACGCAGTTGGAGCATGATGCGTATGGAGACGATCCGATAGGGCCGAACCGTTCGGATGAGTATGCGTGCCGGATTATGGAGGCGATGGAGACGGGCAACAAGATCGTCATCAACGGCAACGTGCCGAATGACGGTTTGGTTGACAATTTGCCGTTCGGATCATGTGTAGAGGTGCCCATATTGATCGACGACTTGGGGTTTCATCCGATGCCGGTCGGCGAACTTCCGCCGCAGTGCGCTTCGCTTTCGCGTGCAAACGTCGCCGTGCAGGAGATGGGTGTGATCGCAGTGCTGGAGCGATCCAGAGAGGCCGCGTTCCACGCAGTCGCGCTCGACCCGTTGACCAGTGCGATCCTCTCGTTAGAAGAGATCCGGGCGATGTTCGACGAGATGTGGGATGCTCACGGCGATGAATTGGCGGAATACAGCTAAGTAGCACGGCTACGCATTCACTCATTAATCACAGAAGGAAGCGTTGATGAGAGCAGCCCAATCGTTTGGTGTTGACGATATTCGATTTGTCGCCGATGCGCCCGATCCTGAACCGCTTGATACCGATGCAGTCGTAAAGACTGAGATGGCGTCGTTATGCGGGTCAGACCTGCACATGGTCGGCAAGGGGTGGCAGATGCCGGAGTATCCGGCTCCCCCGGGTCACCCGGGACATGAAGGTGTCGGCATTGTTGAAGAGCCCCCAGCGAGGTATCCGGAGGGTGAGGGGATCGATGAGTTGGAACCGGGCGATTTGGTACTGACGGTTCCGCATATCTGGTACGCCAAGTGCTTTGCCGAGTATCAGGCTGTGGATGCGGCGCATGTTTTGAAGTTGCCTGCCGGTCCACCGGTTGAGCATGTGTTGATGACGCAACAGCTTGGGACGGTGATCTTCGCTACGCAGCGGTTGCCGGAGTCGCTGGAGGGGTCGACTTGTGCAGTGCTTGGGCAGGGGAGCGCGGGGCTGTTTTGGGATTTCGTGCTTAAGCGGCGTGGTGCATCGCGGGTTATCTCGATCGAGCCTGTGGACAGTCGGCGCGGTTTGTCGGAGAAGTATGGAGCGGATGAGACGGTGGATGTTACAGGCGAAGGGGTTAGGGACGCGGTTTATGACCTGACGGATGGCAAGGGTGCGGATATTGTGATTGAGGCGGTTGGATCGACGCCGACGTTGAGCGATGCTTTTCGGATCGTGGCGGATGAGGGTATGTGTGTGCTGTTCGGGTTGCCGGACAGTAATGATCTGCAGCCGTTCGACTACACGGAGATGTTCAAGAAACGAGCGAATGCGTATTCGATCTTAGGCGCGCAGGAGGAGCCGGGGTTGAAGACGTTCCGGCGAGCATTGTCGTGGATCGTGGAGGGGGAGATCGATATGGCGCCGATCGTCACGCATTTGATGCCGATCGAAGAGGTTTCGGAGGCGTTTGAGTTGTCGGAGTCTCGTGGGGATGGGGTGGTTAAGGTTGGGTTGACGTTTTAGGCCGGGGTTTAGTCGTAGTAGTAGCGTTGCTCGCGCCAAGGGTCTCCGTACATGTGGTAGCCGTAGGCTTCCCAGAAGCCGGGGGAGTCGGCGTCCATGAAGCGGATGCCTCGGACCCATTTGGCGGATTTCCAGAAGTAGAGGTGAGGGACGACCATTCGGATGGGGCCGCCATGGGCAGGGTCGAGGGGTGCGCCATCGAAGGTGTGGGAGAGCATGGCTTTGCCATCGACGACGTCGGAGGTTGGCAGGTTGGTGGTGTATCCGCCGTCGCTGTAGGCCATCAGGAACTCGGGGGGGTCGTCGATGCCGGCGTCGGCTAGGAAGTCGTCGATTAGGACGCCTCGCCAGTCGGTGTCGAGTTTGCTCCACTTGGTGACGCAGTGGATGTCGGTGTGGACGTCGGTCTGCGGGAGGGCCATCATCTGGTTCCAGTCCCATACGCCGAGATCTTCACCGTTATAGTCGATGCGGAAAGTCCATGTGGCGGTGTCGACCTTTGGAGTCGGGCCTGCTGAGAGGACTGGGAAGCCTCGTTCGAGGTATTGCCCCGGCGGGATTCTCCCTGCATTCTCGTCATCCTCTTGGCGTCGCCGTCCGAAGAATCCTCTGGTGATTATCCCCATCTGTTCGCTCCCGTTCTCTCAACTGTTCCCATGCCGCAAAAACTGCGCATAATCTTATACGCAGCAAGCAGTCCCAAAGTTTCGCTGTCCGTCGGTAGGGCAGCGATCGATGTAGAAAGGCAAAACGAAATGAGGCGATTTGAGGGCAAGACGGTAGTTGTTACTGGTGGCGGCACTGGGATCGGTGAGGCGATATGTCATCGGTTCGCAGATGAGGGTGCGAGTGTTGTGGTCGCGGAGTTGGAGGTTGAGAATGGTGAGGGCACGGCGGCGGATATCAACGGGAACGGTGGAACCGCGTTGTTTTGTCAGACCGACACATCGAACTCGGATTCGGTGAGGGCGATGATTGCGTGCGCGGTTGACAAGTTCGGGACGATCGATATTCTCGTCAACAATGCCGCCGCGTTCGTGTTCGGCAAGGTTGAGGATCTTACGGATGCGGATTGGGCACGGGTGTTTGGAGTGAATGTGATTGGGTATGCGAACTGTGTGCGCGAGGTGTTGCCGACGTTCCGTGGTGCCGGCGGCGGAGCGGTGGTGAATATCGCTTCGGTGAGTTCGTTTATTGCTCAGCCGGAGTTTGTCCCGTACAACTCTTCGAAGGGTGCTGTTGCCCAGTTGACGCGGTGCTTGGCGATGGATCTTGCGCCTGACAATATTCGGGTGAATGCCGTGTGCCCGGGCTCGATCAAGACGCGGGCCACGGATATGCATATCGATTCACTGGGGTTGGATCGAGAGCAGTCGTATATTGACTTTGGTCAGGACGCGTTGATGAAGCGGATGGGTGAGCCGCGGGAGATCGCTGCTGTTGTGGCGTTTTTGGCTTCGGATGATGCTTCGTATATGACCGGGGAGCATGTGATTGTTGATGGCGGGATGAGTATCGGGTAGGCGGAGACTCCTAGTTGTTGGTGAAGGCTCCGTCTGGGCGGCGGAGGTGGGGGGACCAGCCGCGGGGGTCGGTTCGACGTTGTTCGGCTACTTCGATGTCGAAGTCGACGCCCATGCCGGGGGTGTCGGGGCACCAGGCGTAGCCGTCTTCCCACTCGATTTGCTGGGGGAAGAGGTCGGTGGCGAAGCTGCCGGGGCGGCGTGGCATCTCTTGGACTCCGACGTTGGTGATGGCCATGCTGACGGAGACGCAGGCGGCGGCAGAGACGGGTCCGAGCGGGTTGTGCGGAACCATGTCGATGTAGTGGGTTTCGGCCCAGTGGGCGATCTTGAGGGTTTCGGTGATGCCGCCGACGATACAGAGGTCGGTGCGGCAATAGTCGATGCTCTCGTCTTCGATGACTTCTCGGAAGGGCCACTTGGACCACCAGTGCTCACCGGCGGCGAGTGGGACACTGGTTTGGCGTCGGACGTTTTTGTAGGAGGCGGGGTTTTCGGAACGCACGGCGTCTTCGACGAAGAAGGGTTTGAACTCTTCCAGTTGGCGGCAGAGCTGGATGGAGTAGGTAGGGTCGAGGCGAGTGTGGACATCGGTGCAGATCTGGATGTCTGGTCCGACGGCCTCGCGGATAGCACCGAACTGCTCAACGGCCAAACTGATCGACTTCATCGGATCGAGTTCTGCGGTTGCAGGTTTGGTTCCGCCGTAGGTGCCGACCAGAGGAGTGGTTGTAGGTTGGCCAGTGCGGGCGAATTTCCATCCTTCGTCGACGTGGCGAAGGGCATCGTCGACGATTTCTTGTGTTGTTTCTCCGCCGATGTGGGGGTAGCAGACAACTTTTTCTCGAGTGGGACCGCCGAGGAGTTTATACAAGGGCATTCCGACGGATTTGGCTTTGATGTCCCAGAGTGCGATGTCGATGCCGCTGATGGCGCATGCGTAGACGCGTTCGGCGGGGAAGAATAGCCCGCGGAACATCTGCTGCCAGAGTCGTTCGGTCTCCCATGGGTCGGATCCGATGACGATTTCGGAGAGATGGTCGATGGCCAGTGCGATCGAGCGTCCGAGTCGGGCGACTCCGACTTCGCCGAGCCCGTAGATGCCGGCATCGGTGTCGACGCGGACGATGAAGTAGAGCTTGCCGTCGTCGTCTCGGACAGGGAAGGATCGGATTTGGGTTACTTTCATCTGGTTGATTTTCCTTTTTGGTTACCAGTTTGTGAATGCTCCGTCGTTGCGGCGTAGCTGGGGTGACCATCCGTGGGGGTCGCCAGCGCGGGCTTCGGCGACGTCCATGTCCATTTCGATGCCGAGTCCGGGTGCGTCGTTGCAGAATGCGTAGCCGTCTTCCCATCCGATTTGGACGGGGAAAAGGTCGGTGTTGGTGGTTCCGGGTTGGCGTGGCATCTCTTGGACGCCGACGTTTGTGGATGCCATGCAGAGGGAGACGCAGGCGGCGGCGGAGACGGGGCCGAGGGGGTTGTGGGGGACGATGTCGATGTAGTGGGTTTCGGCCCAGTGGGTGATTTTTGCCGCCTCGGTGATGCCTCCGACGATGCAGAGGTCGATGCGTGCGTAGTCGATGAGTTCTTCTTCGATGACTTGTCGGAAGGGCCATTTGGAGACCCACTGCTCGCCGGCTGCGAGGGGGACGCGGACCTGGTTGCGGAGATTTCGGTAGGAGGCGGGGTTTTCGGATCGGAGGGCGTCTTCGATGAAGTAGGGTTTGAACTCTTCGAGGTCTTTGCACATCTGGACGATGTGTGCGGTGTCGAGTCGGGTGTGGGCGTCGAGGCAGAGTTGGATGTCTGGGCCGACTGCTTCGCGGACTCTCGCCATCTGGTCTACTGCGATGCGCATGGATTCGGTAGGTTCGAGTCGTGAGGTGCCGGGTGCTTCGAAGACGCCGGAGGTTTCGGGCTGTCCCCATCGGACGAATTTCCAGCCTTCTTCTACTCGGTCGACGCAGTTCTGGACGAGGTCTTCGGTGGTTGCGCCTTGGGTGTGGGGGTAGCAGACGACTTTTTCTCGGACGGGACCGCCGAGGAGTTTGTAGACGGGCATGTCGACGGACTTGCCTTTGATGTCCCAAAGAGCGATGTCGATGGCGGAGATTGCGCATCCGTAGACGCGGTCTGCGGGGAAGAAGTTGCCTCGGAACATTAACTGCCAGAGGCGCTCGGTTTCCCACGGGTCGGATCCGACGACGACTTCGGCGAGGTGGTCTACGGCTTCCATTATTGCGCGGCCCATGTTTGAGATGCCGACTTCGCCGATGCCGTGTATTCCAGCATCGGTTTCGATGCGGACGAAGAGGGATACGCCTCCGGTGTCGGTTCTGACGGGGAGGTTTTTTACTTCGGTGACCTTCATGGGTTGCTCCGTTGGGAACTTTGTTGTGAATGATGGGGAATGATTGTAATGGCGGGCGGCACGGCCGCTTTTCTTTTGTTTGTTTGTTGACGCGTTTAATTGGGCCTTTCGGCCTTTTCTTGTTTTTCCGAGATCTCGGGGTTGCCGATTTCTCGGTTCTTGGTTTTGCCGGGGGCTTCGCTCGGTCCTCTCCCTGCCGCGATCGCCTCGCTGGGCCCTTCCGGTCTTATCGGACCGCCGAAGGGGAGCCGGACAGTCAAGCCGGTCCGCTTCGGACTCACGTCCTTTTTCTTTTCCGCTTCCCGGCGGCGCGGCGTTTTCGCGTCGCTGCGCCGTCGGTCGTCGGTCGACATACGTCTCGCTTCTGGTCACGGGCTTTGAGCCCTTTCCAATGGTCCAGACACCTGCCTGAGCCGCCAGTGCTCAGGCCCGGGTCGCAGCCATGCCCTCACCCTGGCCCTCTCCCGCCGAGCGGGAGAGGGGAGATGAGTCCTCCTCTCGGAGCGGCAACGAGTCGCTGCTTCCCATCGGACCGAGGTCCTCGGGCTGTAGCCGGTCCTGT
>JAJEGY010000024.1 GCA_022819585.1 Dehalococcoidia bacterium
CCCCCGCGCTGGCCCCGGCGGCCCGGGCCCGCGCCCCCCCCCCCCCCCCCCCCCACAGAACAGGTGACCCGTTTTCTTCCTCAACGGCGTAAGCGTCTGCGAGGGGCCAGTTGCCTTTGACGGTGCGGCCCTTGTAGTTGCCGCATTCGGGGCATACGCGGTGCGGTGGTATGCGGGTGTTGCATCGTGAGCAGTGCACGAGGGTCGGGAGACCGATGGCGTGGTGTGCGGCTCGGTTTCCTTTTCGTGCGCGGGTGTGTTTTTTCTTGGGAAGCGGGGGCATTTCACCTACCACTGGGTCGGGTTATTTTATTGGAGGAGATTCAGAGCTGCGGGTCTATCGGCGTGGCACTTGCAGGTCGCGGTGTTGAGGTCGGCGGAGCATCCGGCACACAGTCCCTTGCAGTTCGGGTCGCACAGGGGGTTCATGGGCATTGCAGCGCTCAGTCCTTGCCAGAGTGCGGTCGATATGTCAAGCAGGTTGGTTGAATCTATGGTCAGCGCCTCGTCGTTTTCGTATGTCCCGTATTCGTCGAACCAGTTTCGGTGGCCTTGCATCAGGTCGGTGTTGATGGGCCGGAACTCCTCTGTGAAGTCGATACTGATTCGAGTATCAGTTTCGACGAGGCACCTGGAGCACTCGGCATCAACGGCGGCCTTGACTTTCAGGTCGGCGAAGACGGTCCTGTCGGTGCGCATCAACTTTCCCCGGGCCTCGACATCTCGGAAGAGAAGGTCGTCGATCTCGAGAGTCTCGTCGGCGAAGTGGAATTTGATCTCATCGCCCACCGAACCGGTCAGCAGAGCCGATACGTTAAAGAGCATGGTTTCAGGTTCCACAAACATGTGAGACGCGTCGGATGCGCGCAACCTGAATAATGGTAAATGTGGCGTTGATTCTTGTCAATTTAGGCGGCGATTATGCCTTTTACACACCCTGAGTTGACTCAGGGCGAGAATGATGTGTGGTTGCGGTTTTGGTCCGTGGTCGGTTCATGGCGGACCGACTTGTAGGACAGGTTCGAAACCTGGCGTTACCGGGAATGGTGTGGAGTGGGGTTAGATGTCGCCGATTAGAGCTCTGGAGATTACTAGGCGTTGGATTTCGGATGTGCCTTCGTAGATTTGGGTAACTCGTTGGTCTCTGTACATTCGCTCGACGGGTGTTGGTTTGAAGTATCCGATGCCGCCGTGGATCTGGACTGCTTTGTCGACGTTTCGGTTGGCTACTTCTGAGGCGTAGAGTTTTGCTTTTGCGGATTCGGTTCCGTATGGGAGGCCTTCGTCGTATTGGGATGCGGCTCGGTAGACCATGAGGCGTGCGGCGTCGAGTTCGGTGTCCATGTCAGCGAGCATGAATTGGATGGCTTGCTTGGTGGCGATGGGGCGTCCGAATGCTTCGCGTTGCTTGGCGTACGAGACGGCTTGGTCGAGGGCTCCTTTGGCGAGTCCGAGGCATTGTGCGGCGACGGTGATGCGTGAGGAGTCTAGGATTTTGAGGGCAATGGTGTATCCGTCTCCTATGTTTCCTAAGAGATTGGATTTGGGAACTCGGCAGTCGGAGAATACGAGTTCGGCGGTGCCGGAGCCTCTCATGCCCATCTTTCCGTGTTGCTCATTGATCTCGAAGCCTGGGGTGTCTCGCTCGACGACGATTGCGGAGATGCCGCGATAGCCGGCGGATCGGTCGGCGGTGACAAAGACGGCGAAGGTATCGGCGACGGATGCGTTGGTGATGAAGAGTTTTGTTCCGTTGAGGATGTAGGATTCTCCGTCTTCGGCGATGGTTGTTTGGAGTCCTAGGGCGTCGGATCCAGTCTGTGGTTCGGAGAGAGCGAAAGCGGCGATCTTCTGCCCTGCTGCCAGGTCGGGTAGGAACTGGGTGCGCTGGTCTTCGTTGCCGAATCGGTTGATGGTTTCTGATCCGAGGGATGTGTGGGTGATTAGGACGGTGCTGGTTGAGCCGCACACTGCGCCGATCTCTTCAAGGACGACCATGAAGTCTCGGTATCCCATTCCGGCACCACCGAGTTCGGGTGGGATGAGGAGTCCAGTGAGACCTAGTTCGGCTAGGGCGTCGAATTGTTTTTTGGGGAATTGTTCGGTGGTATCAACTTCGTCGGCTAGGGGTGCGAGGTCGTTTTCGGCGAATTCGCGGACAGTTGATGCTAGGAGTTGCTGTTGTTCGTTGTAGAAGGGTTGCATGGGGATGCGGGAGTTGGGTTTGGGGCGCGAGTTGTTGGGGTGATTTTAGATGGGAGATGACCGGATGTTGCCGGCCCGGTGTCAGTTCAGGGAGGTAAGGAATTGTTGGGGTGACATTGCTGGAATTGGCGAATTGCGGTAGTCTCGAAGGTTTCTGGTTACGATGGCTCTGGCCCCGCAGGCGCGAGCGGCGGCTACTTGCATGGCGTCTTCGAAGTCACGCATAGGTAGTTGTACGGCGTATCTGATGTCTTCGGTTTCGGTGCTAGCAACGTCAACATTCCGAGTGAGTTGCAATATGAAATCTCTAGCAACAGTGTCACCGCGAACCGGTTTTACGACATAATACAGGTTCGAAATGGTGTGCCAAGCCACACATCCGCGCTCGATTCGGCTCTGAATGTTATCCAAGAATTCGACTGCGGTGTCAACATGAGGTTTTCTGTCGAAAACCACGTCAATCAAGACGTCGGTGTCAATCAGAATCATCGAAGTATTTTTTCTTCAAAAATTCGTAACGGGGGTCGCCGTGTTTTTCTGCGGGACGGAACTTACCGCGCCATCGTGAGGCGAAAGATTCTTCCTCCCGGCGGGTGGTCTCTGCCAAGTATTTTTCTATTAGAGCGGAGAGTGACATACCGCGGGATCGGGCATATCGTTTGGCGACGGGTATGAGTTCGGGATCGACTGTGATTGTGAGTTTCTTTTTCATTGAAAACGTCCTTGGGGGATACGTATCAATGACGTAAGTATACGTGTTTTAAGAGGGGATGTTCGGTGGTGTTTGTTTACCGTACCCTACTCTTCTTCCGCCCCCGGTGACCCTCACTCTCGCCCTCACGCTCATGCTGACCCTTTCCAATCGGGCGAGATAGGGGATTTCCTCATCTGCCAGTCGACGCGACATCCATACCGGTTTTGCGGTCGTATGCAATGCCTCCTTTGTCCTTCGGATATTTCCCCCGCTCGCGGGGGAAACCGTGACTTGTTGCAGGGTAGAATCTGCTTAGAGCGGTTTTGGTTTTTCGATTGGATGGTATGGAAGGCACTCGACGGATTTTGGGGATTGATCCGGCTTTGACTACGACTGGTTATGCGGTCGTGTCGGCGGATTGGCGTGGGAATGTGGAGTTGTTGGAGGGTGGTTTGGTGAGGACGAAGGCTAGCGAGAGGTTGGAGGAGAGGTTGAGAGTGATCAATGAGACGTTGACTGAGGTGATCGAGGAGTTTGAGCCGGATGAGGTGGCGATTGAGGATCTGCACTCTCGGTATCGGAATTTGAAGACGGCGATCATCATGGGTCATGCACGGGGTGTTGCGATTTTGGCTGCTGGGAGCAAGGGGTTGCCCGTGCATCACTATCAGCCGACACGGGTGAAGAGCATTGTGGCCGGGAGCGGGCGGGCGGACAAGGCGCAGATGAAGCGTGCGGTGTCTATGCGTTTGGGTTTGACTGAGGAGATATCGAAAGAGGACGTTGCGGATGCGGTTGGGATTGCGATCTGTCATATCCATGTAACCGGATCACCAGCAGTTGCAGAGGAGGCGGCGTGAGATGATTTCTTACTTGCGGGGCGAGGTAGTGCAGGTGCAAGATAATCCGCCTCGGGTGGTGGTGCTGACGGCGTCAGGAGTTGGCTATTCGGTGGTTCTGCCGGCGTTTGTGCATGACTCGATACAGCCTGAGGTGGGAGGTTCGATTGAGTTGTACACCTATTACTCGGTTTCGGAACGGCAGCCGCTGCCGGTGCTGGTAGGTTTCGAGGATCCGGGGGATCGGGATTTCTTCGAGCAGTTCATACAGGTCGAGGGCATCGGTCCGGCGCGTGCGGCTACAGCCTTGACGATGCCGATACCGACGTTGGCGTATGCGATAGAGATGGAGGACTTGGTGACGTTGACGCTGATGCCGGGTATCGGTCACCGAGGTGCGCAGAAGATAGTGGCGACTTTGAAGGGCAAGGTAATGGAGGCGGCGAGTCGTCCGATCGAGACGGGTGCTCAGCGCGCTCGTGTCCCGGATACGCGTGCGGATGTGGTTGCGGTGCTGGTGAATCTGGGGTACCGAAATAATGAAGCGGTTTCGATGGTAGATGAGGCGTTGAGAAGCGTGCCGGGGTTGGGCGACGATGCGCAGGAGTTGTTGAGGGTGGTCTTCCGCAGGAGTGGAGTGTCGTAAGCTACCCGGTGAGTACTGACACCTCATGAGCGAGTCTGCTAGAGAACGCGTCGTTACCGGGTCGGATTCGGTTGAATCTGATGGTGACCTTAGGTCCGCGGATGCGTTGCGAGAACGCGCTGCTCGTAACGCTAATTCGGTAGGGACTAATGATCTTCGTCCGAGGCGTTTCTCGGATTACATCGGTCAGCGGGATGTTGTGAACAGCATTCAGATCGCGGTTGAGGCGGCGAAGCATCGGGGGGATACGTTGGACCATGCGCTGTTCCATGGCCCTCCAGGTTTGGGAAAGACGACGATATCGCAGATCATCGCTCGGGAGATGGATACGACGCTGGTGCATACATCTGGGCCAGCGTTGGACCGGCCGGCGGATGTGGTGGGAATATTGTCGAACCAGAAGCATGGGGATGTGTTGTTCATCGACGAGATACATCGACTGTCACATGCGGTTGAGGAGTATCTGTATTCGGCGATGGAAGATTTTCGGGTGGACTTCATCACGGGTGCTGGTGCGTTTGCAAAGACGATCAATTTGCCGTTGCAGAAGTTCACGCTGATCGGGTCGACGACGCGGGCTGGGATGCTGAGTCCGCCGTTGCGTGAGCGGTTCGCGTTGACGTATCACTTGGACTACTACTCAGTTGAGGAATTGGTGCAAGTGGTTAAGCGTTCGGCGATGATTTTGTCGGTGCCGATTGATCCGGGTGGTTCGGAGGTGATAGCCAACCGGTCACGGGGCACGCCCAGGATAGCGAATAATTTGTTGCGACGGGTCCGGGATTTTGCGCAGGTTCGGGGCGATGGGACGATCGATGCGCGGGTCGCGGCTGAGGCGTTGCGGGTAGAGGGTGTGGATGAGTTGGGGTTGGATCGGTTGGACAGGCTGTATTTGGAGACTCTGTGCAGGCAGTATGGTGGTGGGCCTGCGGGGATCAATGCGCTTGCGGCATCGGCTAACGAGGAGGTGCAGACGCTGGAGGATGTTGTGGAGCCGTTTTTGTTGAAGATCGGGTTTATTGTGCGGACGTCCCAGGGTCGGAGGGCGACGTCGGCGGGGATGGGGCATTTGGGAGATGATGGGGTGCGTGGTGGGCAGGGGGCTTTGTTGTGGTGATGGGGTAGCGGTTTTCTGTATGGGCGGTGAGTGTTCGGCGCTCAGTTAGTCACCGCGCGGCGAACCCAACGGGTGATCAGCGCGACTCGACCGCGTCCGGCAATGGGACTGTGGCGTCTTCTTCCTGGTCGACGTACCAACCTGAGTAGTTTCGAGTTTCGAACTTGCCGACGAGTTCTCCGTTCTTGTATAGGTTCAGATGACGTCCAGATTCTTCGTGTCGGTCTGCGGTGACAGTGACGTCGGATCCGATTTTTCGCAAAAGGACGTATTTTGGCATTTGGTAGCTCCTGATTGGTTTGCAGCGATACGGTAATACGCGGGTGTTTCAGGGCGTGGGAACCTTCGTTGTGGGTTGTGGCCTTCGCCGGAACGACAGGAGGCTCGCGGACGCAGGTTGGGTTAAGTCGCCGCGGTTCGGGAGTATTGCATTGCTTCGGCGATGAGTTCGTCTGGGATGTCGTCGAAGGATGCGTAGTTCATGGAGTAGAGGCGGGCGTATAAGCCACCGTGAGCGATGAGTTCGTCGTGGTTGCCGGTTTCGATGATTTCGCCGTTTTGGAGGACGATTATGCGGTCTGCGCCTCGTATGGTTGCGAGGCGGTGGGCGATGACGATGCCAGTGCGGCCTTCGAGGAGTCGTGCGAGGGCTTGTTGGATCAGGAGCTCGGTGTAGCTGTCGATGGATGCGGTGGCTTCGTCGAGGATGAGGATCTTGGTGTCGGCGACGATGGCGCGGGCGAAGGAGATGAGTTGTCGCTGGCCTAGTGAGAGGTTTCCGCCGCGCTGTTCGAGTTCGGTGTCGTAGCCGTTGGGTAGGCGCATAATGAATTCGTGTGCGCCGACGGCTCTTGCGGCTGCGACGACTTCCTCTCGGGTGGCGTCGAGTTTGTTGTATCGAATGTTTTCGAAGACGGTGCTGGAGAAGAGGTATGGCTCTTGGAGGACCATGCCTATGTTGTCTCCCATGCTGCTGAGTTGGACGTCGCGGACGTCTTGGCCGGAGATGAGGATTTCGCCTTCCCAGATGTCGTAGAAGCGGTGGAGGAGTGATGTAATGCTGGTCTTGCCTGAGCCGGTGGGGCCGACGAGGGCGACGGTTTCGCCGGGTTCGACTCGGAAGTTGATGTTCTTAAGGATTGGTTCGTCGTCGAGGTAGCCGAAGGTCACGTTTTTGAACTCGACCGAGCCGTCGTTGTCGACGAGGGGTTTCGATTCGGGTTTGTCTCGGATGTCGATTGGTACGTCGAGGACTTCGAAGATGCGCTCGCCGGATGCCATTGCGCGTTGGAAGACGGCGTAGTGCATGGTGATTGATCGGATCGGGTCGAAGAAGAGCTGGACGTAGAGGATGAATGCGATCATGGATCCGATTTCGAGGGAACTGCCGATGACCATGTTTCCGCCGACTACGATGATGATCGCCATAGCGGCTCCGGATAGCGTGTCCACCATTGCGATCATCATCAGTCCGATCTTGGCGGCGCGTTTCGAAGCCCACAACTGCTCGTCGGCTTTTTCTTGGAACAGGTCTAGATTTACGTGTTCGCGGCTCATGCCCTGCACCACTCTGACGCCGTTGATGTTTTCGGCGAGTGCACCGCTGGTGATAGAGGCCGTCTGGCGGGAGTAGAGGAACGCCCGTCGGGCGATGGGTAGCCAGACTGCGCGTGCGATTGCCAGGGTTGAGACGACGGCGAAAGTCAGGAGGGCGAGTCGCCAGTCCATGATGAGCATGGCGATGACGATGCCGAAGAGGAGGAGGAAGTCGCCGATGCTGATGACGGCGGTTTCGAGGAATTCCTGGAGAGCGGCGACGTCACCTTGCAACCGGGACATCATGCGTCCGACCTCGGTCTTGTCCATGAAGGACATGGAGACGCGTTGGAGGTGTGCGTACATTGCGCGTCGGAGGTCGATGAGGATGTGTTCAGCGATGCGTCCCACGATGATGTTTTGGATGTATCCGACGATCACGTGGAGGACGACTGCACCGAAGAACAGGCCGACCATGATGTAAAGGACGTTTCGAGCGTCGCCGGTGTCGCGCTGGGTGATGTCGAGAACGTCGTTGACGGTGGTGCGGATGATCCACGGCAGAGCCAAGACGGAGAGGGCAAAGATGATTACGGCGATGACGCCAATGATCAGGACGTTGCGGTACGGGCTGACAAATCCGAGGAAACGGCGAACGACATCGCCGTTGTAACCGGCGCTGAAGATCTGCTGGTCGAGGTCCTCTTGATTGGCGCGCCTTTCGTCCACCCACCGTGGTCGATGCGATTGGTTGTCGGCTGGGCGACCTTGTGTTGCGTCAGTGGTTGCCATGGTCAGGCGCTCCCTCCGACATCGACATCGTCTTCAGGTCGGATCTGGAGTTCGTAGAGGTCTCGGTACTTTCCGCCGCGTTCAAGGAGTTCGGCGTGGGTGCCGCGTTCGACGATCCTCCCGCCTTCGAGGAACAGTATTTCGTTGGCGTGCATGAGGGAGCTCAAACGGTGGGAGATGATGATCGTCGCACGGTCGGATGTCACCTCTTGGAGTGCGGCACGGATGCGTTGCTCGGTCGCGGCGTCGATGGCAGCGGTGGAGTCGTCGAAGACGATGACCTGGGGGTGGAGCATGATGCTACGCGCTATGGATAGGCGCTGGCGTTGTCCGCCGGATAGCGAGACGCCTCGTTCGCCGATTAAAGTGCCGTAGCCAGTGGGCAGGCGTTCAACGTATTCGCTCATCTGGGCGTGTGCGGTTGCGCTTTCGATGTTTCGGTGTTCTGCCCATGGGTCGCCGTATGCGACGTTGTTGTCGATGGTTGTGGTGAATAGGAAGGTGTCCTGTTCGACCACGCCGACGGTTCGGCGGAGGGATGAGAGGGTGACTTCGGAGATGTCTTGGTCGTCGATGAGGATACGACCGGCGATGGGGTCGTAGAAACGGGGGATGAGGTGGGCAAGGGTGGATTTGCCTGAGCCCGGTGGGCCAACGATGCCGATGGTGTGTCCGGGTCGTGCTTCGAAGGAGACGTCGGTGAGGACCTGTTCGTCGCCGTATTCATCCATGTACGCGAAGTCGACGTGTTCGAAGCGGAGCGCGCCGTCGGTGATTACGAGGTCTTTTGCGTCGGGCTTGTCATCGATTTCGGGAATTTGGTCTAGGACTTCGAAGAGGCGTTTACCCGAAGTTGCGCCTTGGGCCCAACCAGCGACGACCATTCCTAGTTGGCGGACTGGGTTCTGCATGATGGACATGAAGGCTAGGAACTGGGCGAGTTGTCCGAGCGAGAATGGGTCGTTTTCGTCGAGGACTTTTAGGCCGCCGACAAGTAGTACCACGGACATGACGGCTAGGAAGGCGAGGGTGATGATCGAGAGGTTCGTTGCGCGAACGCCGACTAGGTGGAATGCTCTATTGAAGGCTTCGTTGGAGGATCTGTCGTATTTCTCCATTTCGTATGGTTCGGCGGAGAATGATCGGACGACACGGATGCCTTTGAGGTTTTCGTCCATGACTTTGGTGAGGCGTCCCATTTCTTCTTGATAGAGGCGCCATCCTCGGGAGGTTTGGAGTCGTGCGACGATTGCGCGCCATCCGGCAATGGGGACGAAGCTGAGGCTGATGAGGGCGAGTTCCCAGTCAACGCGCATCATTAGGAAGGTGCCGGTGCCGACAAAGATTGCCAAGTATACGACGCGTAGGAGACCACGGCTTGTGAAGGCGCGGATTCCCTCGATGTCTAGGAGGCCGCGAGTGAGGAGGTCGCCGGTGTGTACGCGGTCGTGGTATGCGAAGCTGAGTCTTTGGAGTTTTTCGTAGTAGAGCATCCTCAGGCGGTAGCCGAGGCGCTGGGCGATGTTTTCGCTGATGTACATGTGGCCGAAGGTGAAGAGGCCACGGAGGACTGCGGAGCCGAGGAGGAACAAAGCGATTGTAATAAGCGTTCGTTGCAGGGCACTGGTGTCGGCGTCGGGTGAAGTGAGGACTTCCTCTACTGTGTCGACTCCGTCACCGATGAGCAGAGGGATGAATAGCTGGAATACGGATGCACCGATGATGAAGACTAGGCCGATGGCGAGTAAGCCGGGGTAGTCGAGAGCCATGCGGACGATGCGCATGAGTACGCGGAAGCTGCCGCCGGATGCGTCTTCTTCGGTCGTAGAAACGCCCCTAGCAGCTGTGGCGGTGGCTGATGCCGCGAACGGCATGGTCAGCCGCGTCAAAAGGTTGAGCAATAAACCCATAACCTCTTGATTCTATGTTTCGTTCGTGCCGCAATCCACGCGTTTGGGCCTATTCCGCGTCATTGAGAAACAGATTTTTTGGTGAGTGTTGGCTGTAGAACGTCGGCTCTTGGCGCGGATGATGCGGGGTGTTGAACTTGCGCTAGAGTCTTTAACTGTGCCGAGTGCACTACGGGCCGGTGTTGGACTGGTCTCGTTGCTGAACCGAATTTAATCGAACACCGAAATGGCAAACCCCTCAATGGCGGTCGATACGGCCATACAAACGGATGATGCTGCGTATCGCGGTGCTTTAGTGAACCCTTACGGCGCACGGTACGCGACGGTCGCCGACGCGGTTGCGATTGATCATGTTGTGCGAGAAGCGTTCGGGGCTTCAGCGCCGAAGACGTCTTCGGCGCGTGATATGAAGCGGCGGAACACGACTTACATCGTGGCAACGCGTGGGACGAACAGGAATGGCGAAGATGCGAATGTGGGATCTGAAGGCAACGGTGGATTTTCGCGGCGTTTGAGGTCGATCTTATCGGTCTCTTTAGGGAGTTCGGAGCCACAAAGGGTGATGAGCAATATTGTGGGGCTGGTTGGTATCTGGACAGCTGCTGATCAAGCGCATATTGTGGTAATCGCAACGCGTCCGAATAGGCGCGGGCACGGTGTGGGTGAGCTACTGTTGATAGCGACGATGACGGAGGCGTTGAAGGTCGGGACCGCGAATGCGACATTGGAGGTGAGGAAATCTAATTTGGTGGCGCGTTCGCTGTACCGGAAGTACGGTTTTTCAGATGTTGGAGTTCGGCGCCAGTATTATCACGACAATCGAGAAGACGCGATCATCATGTCGACGCCGTCGTTCTCCGATTTAGGGTATCGGCGTTCATTGAGACACCGGTTTACGTCTTACTTCGCGGCCCGGGGACAAACGGAACTGCAGGTTGATCCGATGCAGTATCTAGCTTTGCCCGAGTAGAAACAGGATGAGGGCAACAAGAGCGCCGATTGCGAAGACGATGCTCCAAGTCGCCCAGCGTTGCTGAACGGCGAGGAACTTTTCGGGGCTCTCCCATTGTTTAGAGCGCCATGCCATCTCGTTGCCTTTCAAGCCGAGGATCACCATCACTCCGAAGAGGACAATGAAACCGATTGAGCGGAGGGTCGGGGGAAGTGGGAGCAATGGGAGAAAACCCAGGATTGTCCACCATAGGCCGTGGACGATGCCCCATATCGGTCCGAGGATAAATGCCGACCAGTTCCAGCGCTGGATTTCCTGTGGTGTTGGGTTTTCGTTATCGCGGGAGGAAGTCGCTTTTGATCTTCGCGGCAGTCCCCACTGACTGGGATTAAAGGTTCCGCTTCCGATTCGGTAACCGCCGCTTTGTCGATCGGAGGATCGATTGGATTCGCGGTCTGAGTCAAAACTTGCGCCCCTATCGTCGGGGGCTGCGTTGGCACCGTCAGGGGAAATTCGGGCGCTTTGGTCGATTTCGGCGGCGCAATTTGCGCAGTATGAAGCGTGGGCCTCGTTGACGGTGGCACAATGCATGCAGCTTGTGAATCCCAAGGGAGGGACACGAGAAGGGTCAGGTATGTAGACGCGTTCGCCGCACCGATCGCATGCGTAGTCGTCCTCGGACGCCGCGGTGCCGCAGTGCATGCAGTAGATAGTGCGTGGTTCTTGGTCGGTCGTGTCGTTTTGCGCTGGATCCGACATTGACAAGTTTCGACTTGGAGATGGGTAGTTCGTGTAATTGAACTACGAATAGACGCGCGTTTTGTGCTTATGTTAACGGGAAATGTTGCGCGGGTGTGTCGGAGAGGTGCTTCAAGCGGCGGCGGATGTTTCCGCGAGTTCGGATTCGATGAAGGGTGACATCGCGTTGAGGATGTCTTCGAGTTCATCGACACCAATGGCGTCGATAGCGGGTGAGGGTGGTCGGACAGCTGGGGAGTCGAGCATGCCGCGTTTGGCCATGATGTGCTTGCGGATGGAGAGTCCGAGGCCTGCGGTGTTCTCGTATCGGATCAGCGGTAGCCATCCGTAAAAGGTCTGACGGGCGCCTTCGATGTCGCCTGCGGCGAACTGCGAGTAGATCTTGACTAGAGCCTCGGGATAGGCGAAACCGGTCATGGTGCCGATGGCACCGCGCCAGAGCTCTTCGAAAAGGAATGCGCCGCCTAACCCGCCGAAAATTCCCATGTGTCCTCTTGTGGCGCGGAGGACGGTTGTGACTTTCGGCGGTGTCGGCGGATCTTCGAGTTTCAGGAATCGGGCATGTTCGAGTTCTGAACTTAATCTGGCGATGAATTCCGGTGACATGTGGACGCCGGTCTGTTCAGGTAGGTCCTGAACGACGATGGGGATTTCGGTCGCTTCATCGATGGTTCGGTAGTAGCTGTAGACAGCGGTGTCATTGGGTTTGGCCAAGGTTGGAGGAGAAGCCATGACGGCGCTAGCGCCGATATCTTGGGCTTCTTGCACGCGGTCGGCGGCTTGCGATCCGCTCTGGCCGCTGACGCCGACGGTTACGGTCAATCGTCCGTTGCAGGCCTCAACTACCGCTTCGATGATGGGGGCGCGTTCGTAGTCAGATAGGCGATGTGCTTCTCCCATTACGCCAAGAGTGACGACGCCGGTACAACCTCCGCTTGCGGCGGCTTCGACAAGGCGCGAGATTGAGGTGGTATCGACGGAACCGTCGGCCGCGAATGGAGTTGGCATCATGAAATGAATGCCGTCGAAGTGTTGGACGTTCATTGCTGTGTCGTTTCTGCGTAGGAGTTTCTCGGGTTGATTTGCCAATGAGTTTACAGAAAACGCTCCGCATAATCGCTCGGACGATCCGAAGGTGGTTTAGGAGATTTATGTCCGACTCTGGGTGTATGATTACGACTATTCAGCGCGGTTCCTGCGCTGAGGGCTAGCTGTACACGAGAGCGAAGATATCGTGACAACGACAGTAGATAAGAAACAGACAGAGTGGACACCTGATGAGGCCGGTGCGCGGGTGTTGTTGGTGAGTGGCGAAGAGATTGCGGATTTCGAGGCGCAGAAAAAGCGTTTCCGAGCGGGTGATTTCGAGGAGACTGCGTTCATGCGGTTCCGGCTGCGTCAGGGTGTTTACGGACAACGGCAACCGGACCGTCAGATGGTCCGCATCAAAGCCCCGTTTGGTGGATTGACTGCAGGGCAACTTGAGGTGCTGGGAGAGGTTTGTGAAAAGTATGCTCCGCTGAAGAAGGGGCATCTGACAACGCGAGAGAATGTGCAGATTCACCACGTGCCATTGGACGATTGTCCGCAGTTGATGCGGGAGATCGGGGATGTAGGGCTTACCACCCGTGAGGCGTGTGGAAACACGGTTCGGAATGTTGTGGCCCATCCGACGGCTGGTGTTTCGAAGGACGAGGTTTTTGATGTTTCCCCGTATGCGGCGGCATACGCGAGGTATTTCCTACGGCATCCGACAACTCAGAACATGCCGCGCAAGTCGAAGACGGCGTTTTCGGGTTCGGAGTCTGACGAGGCGATGACGCCGTTCCATGACATGGGCTTCATTGCAAGGGAGCGCGACGGGAAGCGCGGATTCAAGATCGTCGTCGGGGGCGGTTTGTCCATCATGCCCCAGATGGCAGAGACTTTGACCGAGTTCGTCCCTGTGGAGGACTACATCCGCCACGCCGAAGCCGCGTTGAGGATCTTCAACCGACAGGATGAAGAGCGAAAGAACTTGATGCGCGCTCGGATCAAGTACACGATCAAGCGGTTGGGCATCGAGAAGTTCCGAGAGATGGTGGAAGAAGAGCTTAAGGGCGACTGGGCGAAGAAAGAGATCGATCTCGAGACTTTGCTGTTCATCGAGGACGAGGCCACGGATGCGCCGGGCGAACCCGCGAACTCGACACCCGAGCCAGTTGGTGATGCGGATTACGACTTCTGGAAGGCGTCTTCAGTTGAGGAGCAAAGGCAAGAGGGGTACAACGTCGTTTACGTGCGTGTCGAGCGTGGAGACATCTACGCGGATCAGTGGAAGCCTTTGGCAGACATCTCGCGAAAGTTTGCAGGCGGACGTGCTCGTATCGACCAGCAACAAAACTTGGTTTACCGCTGGGTGAGGACCGAGTCGCTGTACGACATCTATCTCGCTCTGAAAGAGATCGGGATGGCAACGAGCGGTCGCGAGACGATTCGGGACATCGTTACTTGCCCGGGTACGGACTCCTGCAAACTGGGGATCACGTCGTCGATGGGTTTGAACAAGGCACTCGGCGAGAAGCTGGACACGATGGATGTTTCGGACCCTGGAGTTGCGAACATTCACATCAAGGCCAGCGGTTGCCCGAACTCTTGCGGTCAGCATCATGTGGCGAACATCGGATTCCACGGCGCTGTATTGAAGGGCGCGGGTGGTCAGGTTCCGGCATACGAGTTGTTCATTGCCGGGGAATCTACCGACGGTCCAGTGCGGGTTGGGAATAGAGTGCGCGCTCGAGTACCCGCGAAACGTGCTCCGGAAGCGTTGGAGATGATCATCGATCACTACAAGGCGAACCGTAACGATGGCGAGGAGTTCAACACGTTCGTAGACCGCGTTGGGACGCAGCCTTACGAGGATATGTTCGCTCCGTGGAAGGCGGAGGTTGGTCCGCTAGACCGCGAGCACATCAACACGTACATGGACTGGGGCAAGACGGTCCTCTACAAGCTGGAGCGCGGCGAGGGCGAGTGCGCGGTTTAAAACGCGGCTAGCTGGATTTCTCTTACGCCGTCAGTCGATGGCTTCGCCGTAGCGTTGCTTCAGTACTTCGCGGCTTCGTAGGATGACGCCTTCACCGTCGGAGGAGCGCGAACCGACCTCTAGTGTCGCGAATTGAACGCCCAGGTTCGCTGAGACGAGCGGCGCCATCTCGTCGGCATCGAGGATGCCGGTTCCGATTTCGTGGTGGTCTACGCCGTCGATGACGTCGTTGAGGTGCAGATGCTTTACGCGCGGACCTAGGGTCTTGACGGCATCGAGTATGCCATCTCCCCTCAGACAGTGGCCGACATCAACGGTCGCGCCTACGTTGTCGTTGTTGGCATCGTCGATCACGGACGCGAGATCTTCGTAAGACATCAAGACGTAGCCCGGATCGTGAAACAGGTTTTCGATGCAGATGTTTACCCCGAGCCTCTCGGCGATCGGCCCTACTCTACGGACGAATCTCTTCACGTTCCTCACGGCTTCACGCCGGATCAATTCCGATCCGTCTTCCGGGGCCGCTAACGTCGGCACGTCGATCTTGCCGGGGTGCAGGACGACGACGCGTCCGCCGAGGGACGCGGTCATTTCGAGATTGCGTTCGAAGCTCTCCAGAGTGTCGTTCCACACGCTGGCTTTGTGGGAGCCCGGCAATGCGCCGTGGTTGTAGTGGAGATTGAATGTGATGCCGTGAGTATCGGCGATGCCGCGCAGGTAGTCGAGGTCATCTCGGGAAAGGGTTTCTGCACAGTGGCGCCGGCCGTTCAATTCGACAGCCTTGAACCCTTGTTCAATGGCGAAATCGACCATCGCGTTTAGCGACTGGTCGTCACGTATGAGAGACATAACTGCTAGCGTCGGCATGGTGATTCCTTCGGGTTTGGTCTACAGGCTGGTGGCTCGTCGGGACGACATGGCCGCGAATCCCCATGAGTTTACGTTACGAACATTGGAAAATCGGTTGTCTATACTTGCGTTGTCAGGAAATATCCTTCGACGCGCCGCGAAAATCCTGAAGATTCGAACCGACCAGACCCCATCAACGCACCATGCCCAACATCGAATATGGCGACTACGTAAAATTCTCGTTCTTCAAGGCGCGAGCGTCTTGGGGGTTGTTAGAGCCGAATAGAAAATCGCAGTTGCGTGAAGAGTTGGTGTCGACGGTAGAAGCGGCTGCGGCAGAGACGGGTTCTCCTGTTTCGAGTTTCAGCGCGGTAGGGACGCGTGCGGATGTTGATTTGCTGCTGTTTCAAAGCGCCCCTAGTGTCGAGACATTCCACTCTACGGCGGCGGCGCTAAATCGCAGTGAAGCGATGGCGCATTTTGATCAGCCGCATTCGTATCTATCGCTTCGTCGGCAGACCAGATATAAGCATGGGGGCGGCAATCCGGACGTTGTGAGGAAAGACAAGCGATATTTCATCGTTTATCCGATGACGAAGACGCGGCCTTGGTACGGGTTGTCGATGGAAGAGCGCCAAGGGATGATGAACGATCACTTCCGGATCGGGCACGAGTATCCGGGAGTAACGATTAACACGACGTATTCGTTCGGAATTGATGATCCTGAGTTCGTGGTTGCGTTTGAGACTGACGATCCTTCAGAGTTCGTGTCGTTGGTGATGGATCTGCGCGAAGTTCCGGGGGCACAGTACACTGCGTCGGAAACGCCGATATTCACGACGATTCGGATGCCGTTGACGGAGGCGTTGCAGGCGATAGGTTGATTTCAGTCGCGCCGATGCGATGAGGTTCGGCGCGATAGAGATCGAGGTCCGAGGGAAACGAATTCCGACCGGTTAGGTGTTGACGCCGGGTTCGGAACTATCGTAGTCGTAGTCGTAGTTGAGGGCGATGTATTCGAACTCGTCCTCTGGAACCTGGTCTTCGGGGAAAATGGCGTTTTCGGGGCAGACTGGCTCGCAAGCGGCGCAGTCGATGCACTCGTCGGGGTTGATGTACAGCATCCGGTCGCCGGGTTTGGAGTAGATGCAGTCGACTGGACAAACGTCGACGCATGATCCGTCCATAACGTCAACACAGGCTTTCGAGATTATGTAGGTCACCTTTTGAGTGCTCCCGTTGCTGGCAAAACGGCGAGTCTGGTTAGTATCCCGCCGAGGTTAGGTGCTGTTGCTATTCGGGTAGATTCTACCCTCCACATCCACAACCGCCACCACCGCATGCGCAACCACCGGCGAAGTTGGGGTTGGAGATCACGAAGCCAGATCTTTGGAAGCCTTCGACGTAATCGATGCTTGATCCGGCGATGAGGGGAATGCTCTGTTCGTCTACGAGGGCCTTGACCATTCCGTCCTCAAGCGAGGTGTCATCGGTGCCTGGTTCGTCTTCGAGTCCGAAGGCGTATTCGACGCCACCTTGGGGGGTGGCTGATGCCGAGATTCGGAGATATGAATCGGATGCTTCCTGTTCAGCCATCACTTCGACTAATTTGTCCAAAGCGGCGGGGGTGAACGAGACTATCGCGGCATCTTGCTCGTTAATCATTTTTTCCAATCTCCATGCGTTGGTTCGTGCGTAGGATTGCTGGCGATTGATATCTCTCGCGGCAACCGCAGTTGGTGCGAATGCTGTGGGATTATGAATCTGTGCACCTCGCGTTTAGAATTGTAATGCAATCGTTACGAAGGTAGCGTATTTCCCCTGCACTGAGATGTGGTTCTGCTTGGCGGTTTGGGCGATTCGCACGCAGGGTGGATTTTTACGGTATCGCGCTATAGAATTGGGATTTGTGGTGTGTTCTCGTAGCCGAATGGTGGTATCGTTTCGAGTTTCGTCATATGAAGACGGAAAAGCGATTCCCGGCATTCGATGTGTGGACGAAGCCTCCCAAACTAAACGATTGGGAAATATGTATTGACTAGAAGAGGAGCATCTGCTGAATGGACGCAATCGATCGTCAAATAATCGCTGCATTGAATGAAGATGGCCGGTTGGCCAATTCGAAGATCGCAAAAAAGGTGAAGGTCAGCGAAGGGACAGTGCGGCGAAGATTAAAGAAACTCACGAACGACGAGACGATCAACATTGTGATGATCCAAGATCCGCAGAAGGCGGGTTATCAGTCAGAGGTTCTGATCGGGATGCAAGTCGAGCCCGACATGTTGGAAGAGGTTGCGGCGAGGATGGCGGAGTTCGAGTACACGACATTGGTAAGTATCACCACCGGCACGTACGACGTTTTCGCGTGGGCGACGTTGCCCAACGCCGAGAAACTTGGCGAATTCATCCGAGACCATGTTGGGAAGACGCCGGGCGTGCAGAGGACAGAGACGTTCGTGTCTCTGGGTGTGAGGAAGCGGAGCTACAGCCTCCCGGTTGTGAGCTGATCTCGTTCCGCCCCGACTAGATCGGGAAGTTAGATAATAGACGGAATGGACACTCCGTCAATCGCACGACCTACTGACGCTAAGCGGTCGTTTCCTGTCGCCATCGGACCTTCGCTGTTCGATTGGGTTTTCCCAGAAACGAAGGTTATGCATCGCATAGCCGCCGTTGTTGCTCTGGTTGCGCTGATAGTGGTGTGCAGCAAGATCCGGTTTTATCTTCCTGGTAACCCAACGCCCTTAACGTTGCAGACGTTTGCGATATTGACAGCTGCTGGTGTGATGGGATTTCGTTGGGGCTTGGTGACCGTCGTAGGTTATCTGCTGATCGGGATGTTGGGATTCTTGGCGTTTGCAAATCAGCCTTGGGGATTCACGACCCCGGCCGAAGCTTGGGTGTACGTGACTGGTGTGACTGGTGGTTACCTCATCGGGTTTCTGCTTGCGGCGGGGATTGCTGGTGCGCTCAGTCAGTACGGTTTTGATCGGGCGAACTCGCTTTGGGCGAACGTTTTGGCGGGGATCGCGGTGTATTTGCCGGCGTTGGTATGGTTGGCGCTGGGGGATTTTGGATGGCCTGCCGAGGGCAAGTTGCTGATGGATGGGATGTACATCTACTTACCCGGTGACTTCTTGAAAGTGGTCGGGGCTTCTATGCTGTTGACGGGAATCTGGCGATTTGCTGACAATAGACGGTCTGGTCGGGAATAGAGAGACGCTCGATCTCGATGTTCCTGTCCGGACGAAGTCTGCAACAGTTGCGACAGCATCGAAGATTCACCGGGCGGTCAATCCTAACTCGCTTCTTCAGGCCGTCGCGCACGACGAATACATGACAACACCGTAGGAAATCACATGTACAAAGACACAGATTGCGGCGCGCCGAGGGCATCTGACATCGGCAAGGAGATCATGGTTGCGGGATGGGTCCATCGGCGACGGGACCATGGGAATTTGATCTTCGTAGATCTGCGCGATCGGACAGGGTTGTTGCAGGTTGTTTTTAACCCTGAAGTGGCACCTGAAGCACATAGCTTGGCAGAAGGTATGCGGAGCGAATGGGTGATACAGGCCACCGGCAAGATTCGGGCAAGGCTACCGGGTGCAGCGAACCCGAACTTGGACACTGGCGAAGTTGAGTTGATCGTCAGCGATTCTCAGGTGCTTAACCGCTCCTTGACGCCGCCTTTCGAGGTGGAAGACGATACTGATGCGGATGAATCGACGCGGATGGCGAACCGATTCATCGATATTCGTCGTCCTGAGATGTTGAGTCGATTGCAGCTTCGACATCGAGTGACGCATCTGATCTGGGATCATCTTACGGATAACGGATTTACGCAGGTTGAGACGCCGATCTTGATCAAGTCGACGCCTGAAGGGGCACGAGATTACGTTGTCCCGTCCAGAGTGCGACCGGGTGCGTTTTACGCTTTGCCGCAATCGCCGCAGCAGATGAAGCAAATGTTGATGGTCTGTGGCGTTGAGCGTTATTTTCAGATCGCGCGATGTTTCCGCGACGAGGACCTGCGTGCCGACCGTCAACCTGAGCATACGCAACTTGATCTCGAGATGAGTTTCGTGCACCAAGGAGATGTGATGGGTTTGGTGGAGGGTCTCTATGCGAGGATCGTCAGTGAAACTCGCCCGGACGCCAAGTTGGGGACTCCGTTCACCAAGCTGTCATACGATGAGGCGATCGAACGTTACGGGTCGGACAAACCTGACACACGGTTCGGACTTGAGATGTGCACAATCACTGAGATTGCCGCTAAGTCGGAGGCGCGGGTCTTCCAGGCTGTGGCAGGATCTGGCGGTACTATCCGGGCGTTTTCAGCACCGGGATGTGCCGATTACACGCGTCGTCAAACGGACCAGCTGATTGACGTGGCTCGTGCGGCTGGAGCACAGGGTTTGGTCTACATCGCTATTGACAAATCGGCGGCGGCGATTGACGAGATCGAGGATGGGCACATTCGCTCGCCGTTGAAGAACTACATGTCGGTGGAGATTGTCAAAGAGATCGCCACGGCCGCGGATGCTTCGCCGGGAGATTTGGTTTTGATCGTGGCTGGGACGCAGGCGATAGCGAACAATGCGCTGTCTGCCTTGCGGACTGAGATGGCTGAGCGATTGGAGTTGATCGATCCGGATGAGTTCAAATTTGCCTGGGTGTATGACTTCCCGCTATTCGAATGGGATGAAGAGTCCCAATCGTGGGCTCCGGCGCACCACGTCTTTTCAGCGCCCAAGCAGGAACACATCCAATACATCGAGAGCGATCCAGGGAGGGTATATGCTGACCTGTTCGACTTGACGTGCAACGGCGTGGAGCTGGGGAGCGGGAGCATCCGAATCCACGACCCAGAAGTGCAGATGAAGGTCTTCAATGTGATCGGTTATCCGGACCATGAGATCGAGGATAGATTCGGCCATCTGCTGAAGGCGTTTCGGTACGGTGCACCGCCGCATGGTGGGATGGGGCTTGGCTTAGACAGGATCACTGCGATGCTCGCTGGGCAGTCGAACATCAGGGAAGTTATTGCGTTTCCCAAGACGCAGTCGGCATGGGACCCGCTGTTCGATGCGCCATCAGCCATTGCTGATGATCAGTTAGATGAGTTGCATATCGCGGTCAACGTCGAAGACTGATCAATGCGCTGATTCGATGCTTGAAATGTCCGCCCGAATCGTCCTTTCGGCGGGGTGAAGCGGGCGATAGGTTAAAATTGAAAGTGTCGCAGTGCCTTGAATCAGCGCAAAAACGACCGTTGCGCGCGTCCCATGACTAGTCGCAACCTGCAACAGCGACACGAAAGAGTTGGGATTGAACGTTTCACAAGAATCCTCGGATAATGGCGAGATAGTGCTCCGTTTGGAGGTGGATTCGGAACGTGTCGGCCGGCACATGAATGCGGCAGTAAGGCGCGTTAGCCAACGTGTCAATATCCCCGGATTTCGAAAGGGCAAGGCTCCTAGGGCTATATTGCAGAATTTCGTTGGCAAAGAGTATCTAGTTGAAGAGGCGATGGAGTCTCTGGTACCGGAGGCAGTCGGTGAGGCTGTAAGAGAACAGGAATTAGCTCCTTTCGCACCGCCAAGGGTTGATAACGTTGAGCAGACGGAACCTACTGTGACCATCGTTGCGACGGTGCCGCTGCGACCAGAGGTGGTGTTGGGTGATTACCAATCGATTCGCTACGATGAGCAGCCGGAAGAGGTGACTGATGATGCAGTGGATGCGTTGTTGATGCAGTTGCGTAGGTCGCAGGCCTATTCGCTTACTGCGGAACGTGCGGCGGATGAGAACGACATCGTCACGTTAGATCTGAAGGTGACGGCTGATGATGAATTGGTTTGGGATTTCGAGGATCGTCAGTTTCAACTGAATCTAGATCTTGAGACATACGGCGAGGTTTTCGTCGGGTTGCATCAGGGCATCATCGGGATGTCTGTTGGCGACGAGAAGGAGTTCTCGTTTGAGGTATCAGAAGACAACGAGTCGCCTCAATTCGCAGGTAGGACGGTACAAGTAAACGCTCATGTAAAGGACGTGCAAGAGGAGGTTCTGCCGGCGCTTGACGATGCTTTGGCGTCGTCGGTTGGGTTGCCGGAAGTGGAAACGGTCGAGCAGTTGACGACGCACATCCGCAGTCAGCTTGAGGAACGCGCTGAGCAGACTTTTGTCAACGGGATCCAGAATCGATTGATGACAGAGGTGGTTGAAGGCAGCGAATTTACGATTTCTCCGATCATCGTAGATCACGAAAGTCAGCACGTCCTGGAGCGGTACGTGCAGCAGCGGCGTTCAGTTGCGGCGCGGACCGGTCAACAGTTCAATGTTGAGGATTTGACGGAGGAGGATGTCAACGAGGCGAAAGAGATCGCGGAGCGAGAGATTAAGAATTCCTTGGTTGTTCAGAGCTTGGTCGAAGCTGAGAACCTGGAAGTCTCCGAGGATGATGTAACTAAAGAGATCGAACTTGCGAATGAGAACGCGACTTCTGAAGAACAGAAGCTAGAGGACAACGAAGAAACCCGAGAATCGGTGATCGGCTTCTTGAAGCGTCGACGGACGATTGAGCGGGTTGTCAATATGGCTCGCGGGCAGTCTGAGGACGCTTCGGCCGCAATGGCGGCAGGATAATCGACTCCGCAGCCCAGTCTTCCACTAAACCCCGAACCAACACCAATACGGAGAACAATGCAGATGGCACAACTTGAGACACCGCAAAGCCTGATCCCGATGGTGATTGAGACCGGGGCACGAGGCGAACGTGCATACGATATCTATTCGTTGCTGTTGAAGGAACGGATTGTCTTTTTGGGGACTCCGATCACTTCTCAGGTAGCGAACACGATCGTCGCCCAACTGCTGTATCTGGCGGCAGATGACCCCGAACGCGACATCAACATGTACATCAACTCTCCGGGCGGCTCGGTGTATGACGGGATGGCGATCTATGACACGATGCAACTCGTGACTTGCGAAGTGTCAACGATTTCGGTCGGTTTGTGCGCCAGTTTCGGGACTGTGTTGCTGGCTGCGGGGGCGCATGGCAAGAGGTACGCCCTGCCCAACTCGACGATCATGATGCACCAGCCATGGAGCGGGATGCAGGGGCAGGCGGCAGATATCGAGATCCACGCCAGAGAGACTCTTCGCATCCAAGACAGGCTGCGTCAGATAATCGCGGACCATACGGGCCAGCCGTATGAGCAGGTGGCTCGGGACAGTGACCGTGACTTTTGGATGACGGCAGAGCAGGCCGTAGAGTATGGGTTGGTGGACCAGGTTCATGTGACCACTGAAAATCCAAGAGACGCTAGAATTCTACAAGCGGGGGCTGCGTAGCCTCATGGGGTGGCGGACGTCGAAACAGAAGGATTAGGCCAATCGAAGACGGATCGAACGAATGAACGGCAGCGGCGATAGAAACTCTATCCAGCGAGGACGGGTGCAGAAGAGGTGCTCGTTCTGCAAGAAGCAGCAGCAAGAGATTCGTATGCTGATTGCCGGTCCTAACGGTATTTTCATTTGTGACGAATGCGTTGAGCGTTGTCGAGGGATAATCCGTCAAGCGACACAAGCGCCACGCTCCAACGCCCCCGAGACTAAGCCGACAAACGTCTATCCATCTAAGCCTGTTGATGTCTACGAACAGCTGCAGCAGTTCGTCATCGGCCAGGAGCAGGCAAAAAAGGTTCTCAGCGTAGGGGTTTACAACCATTACAAACGCCTTTTGGCAAGTCAACAGAACGGTGCTGACGATGATGTGGAGCTTGAAAAGACCAACATAATGTTGGTTGGTCCGCCTGGTTGTGGCAAGACCTATCTCGCACAGGTCCTAGCCCAAATATTGAAGGTGCCGTTCGCCATTGTTGATGCGACCTCAATCACGGAGGCCGGATACGTTGGCGAGGACGTCGAGAATATCCTTCTTCGGCTCTTGCAGGCGGCTGGGGGTGATGTTGCGCGGGCGGAGCGAGGAATCATTTACATCGATGAGATCGACAAGATCGCTCGCAAGGACGTGAACCCGTCCATTACACGGGATGTTTCGGGTGAAGGGGTACAGCAGGCGTTGCTTAAGATTCTTGAAGGCAACGTTGTCAATGTGCCGCCGCATGGCGGACGTAAGCATCCCCACCAGGAGTTCATCCAGATCAACACTGAGAATATCCTGTTCATCTTGGGCGGGGCGTTCGATGGAATCGATCAGATCATACGCAAACGCGAGAGACGATCTAGGGAAGGAAGCGGCATCGGTTTCAGGACAAATGCAATCGTCGACGCATACGCTTCATTGCCACAGAGACATAACGGCGATGGTCGTGACCTTACAGACGTTATCCCGGAGGATCTGCGGAACTACGGGTTCATACCAGAGTTCATAGGCAGGATACCGGTGGTCGTAGGGTTGTCGGATCTGACGCTTGATCAGATGGTCCAGGTGTTGGTTGAGCCCAAGAACTCGATCGTTTCTCAGTACGAGAAATTGCTGGGTCTCGACGATGTGAATCTCGAGTTCACGGAAGATGCACTGGCATCTATCGCAGAATATGCTCAGGCTCGAGGGATGGGCGCTCGTGGCCTGCGTGCAATCGTGGAAGATGTGTTGATGGACGCGATGTATGCGTTGCCATCTTTCCCAGACGCCTCGAAGTGCATCGTTACGAAAGAGACCATCATTAATGGCGCGCAACCGACCATCATCGATGCCCAGGGCAATTCGATAGACACCGAAGACGTAACGACGGTGTCGCAAGCGGCGTAATGAAGCGCGGGACGAAACCCGCGGATTCGCCATCGGCCGGTCATCCAATGACGATCCAAGTAACAATCAATGGCCGCAGTCTCGAAATAGCCGAGACGATCACGATTGCGTCATATCTGGAAGAGAAGGGTTTATTGGGGCGTCGTTTGGCTGTGGCTCACAACGGTAGCGTTGTGACTAGCGATCGTTATGACGAGGTGACGATTGACGATGGGGATACAATCGAGATCGTGCGTCCTGTGGGTGGCGGATAGCCCTGAATGAAATTCACCCCCTCATGCTTAGCATGAGGGGGCGCAGGGGACCTAGGTCAGTTCTCGAAGTCTATTCGACGACGCAGACGGCACCGGTCGCGGTGTCACCGGAAAATTCAGAGCGGTATCGGTGGCAACCAACGACTTGGAAAGTGTGAGACCCGCTGCCGACTTCAGGGTTGAACGATGATTTCCAGAGTTCGCCAGTGTCGAACTGTTCGGCGGCGTCATCAAATGCAGTGGCGCTCGTTGGGCTGCCGCGTGGATTCTCCCAAGTTACCGTCGTTCCGACTTTGATCTTTATGATCTCCGGGTCATATCGCGACGGATCCTCCATGATGACGGTTGCTTCGCCCTCCAAAGCCGGTCCTTCTGGGGCTTCGATCTCTTCGGCTTCGGCGCCTTCAACCTGTGCTTGCTCTGATCCGGCATCCGTGCCGACTGCTCTTCCTCCCGTCTCGCTACCAGTTTCTGCGTCGGCCGTCGCTCTGGCTTGCGCGGTTGCTTGAATTTGCGCGGCGATGGTGTTCGCCCCGACTTGTATGCCAGCGTCTGGATCGCCACCTTCAGCGATGATTGCCTCCGCGGTGGAGGTCGCATTGACTACTTTTTGCTCCGCTTCGAAGGTTTGGATCGTCTCAAACTGGGAGGTCGATTCGCCGCATGCAACAGCAGCGGCTGTCAAGGATGACAACACCCAGACGCCAATTAAGAGTGCAAGTGCCTTGTTTTTCATCTGCACCTCCCTAATGCGTTTTAAGCCACCTGTCGCAGTCGCGGATCGAGACGGTCACGCAACCAGTCCCCGAAGAAGTTCATGGAGAGTACAACGAGGAAGATAGCGAAGCCAGGGACCAACGTCAAGTGAGGAGCCTCGAGGATGTAATCGCGTCCCTCGTTGGTCATTACACCCCATGCTGGCGTCGGCGGCTGGATACCTGCACCCACGAAGCTAAGGGTCGACTCGGCAAGGATAAGGCCGCTAGTGTTCAAGCTGGCGACAACAATCACTGTGTTCATGATACCGGGAACCAAGTGCCGCCAGATTATCCGGATGTCGGATGCTCCGGCAACTCGCGCGGCGGCTACATAGTCCAACTCCCGCAGGACAAATACTTGTGCACGAATCACACGCACGAATCCGACCCACGCGACAAGCATAAGCACGAACAAAAGCATGTCCACTTTCCAGACCAACACCTCGACCTTTGCCCCGAACAACTGCGTTACAACGATCGCGACCATCAGGAACGGCAATGCATTCCATATATCGACGAATCGGGTCACAATCTCGTCGAGAATGCCTCCGTAGTAACCGCTGAACAATGCGACTGCGGTACCCAAGATCATGCCTGAGGTCAAAGAGAACGTCACGACCGCTATCGAGATTCTGGATCCGTGGAGGAGGCGACTAAAAATATCGCGTCCAGTGTGGTCGGCGCCAAAGATGTGTAACTTGCCGCATTGTTGGATGTTTTCTGACTGTGTGCCGCCGTTGGGGTCGATGAAGTCACACGCTCGATAGCTCAACTCGGCGATTGTAGTGCCGCCAAGGGGTATATAGGCGGCGCGCGATCGCTCCCACAATCCAAGATTGCGGTCGTGCGAAAATCCTTTGTCCCGTGGGAAAGGCGCGACGTACGGTCCGATTATCGCGGCGACCAACAGGACTACCAAGATGAGAATCGGGATGACTGGGTACCGACGCAGGTACCACCAAACATACGTGACGGGATTTGATCCCCGCGTAGCGTAGGTCACGGTTTGCGTCGCCGACGCCGATGTGTCTTCGGCGGTGGTTTCCGTCCTGTCAACTTCAGTTGCCATTCGCAGTTACCTCAAGAATGAAATGCTCGCGTCGTAGGCTTGCCAACTATCTGAGCCGGACACGTGGATCGATCACTGTGTAGAGGATGTCTGCGACAGTAGCAAACACCAAGAAATACATGAGAAAGACGATGACGGTTCCGAGCAACAATGGGAAGTCGTTGTTTTGCACAGCGTCCTGAAGTGCGACTTGTCCGATGCCGGGCCAAGAGAACACAATTTCAACGACGAGGGCACCGTTCAAGAAGCCTGCGAACAGCAGCAGCATCGAAGTAATTGGTGCGATCAGAGCGTTTCTCAAAGCGTGCTTGAATATCACGGTCGTGTTGCCAACGCCCTTGGCCCGGGCCATCTTTACGAACTCGGAGTCCAGGATCTCCAACATGGACGAGCGCGTCAGGCGCATCAGTCCTGCTGCCGAGCCCCAACCCAGTGCCAAACATGGAAGGACGTATTCTCCGAAATCAAATTCATGGGGGTTCCGTCCGCCCGCTGGGAACCAACCGAAGTTAACCGACAGTATCCAAATCATCACGATGCCCGTGACGAATGCGGGTGCTGCTTGCCCGACCAGAGCGACGAATCTGGCAATGTAGTCGAACACACCACCTCTCCAAACGGCTGCCACGACTCCAGTAGGTATCCCCATCAACACGGCGATAAGCCAGCCTCCAACACCTAGCTGGACTGTTGCGCCCAGCCTTCCTTTGATGATGTCCCAAACGTCAACTTGCAAACCTAATGAAACGCCAAAGTCAAGCCTGAATACTCGGCTGAGCCACTCCACATACTGGACGGGTGCGGGTTTGTCGAAACCCAAGCGATCGCCGAGCCTGTTCCAACTCTCGCGAGTTAGACCGTAACCACTTTGCGGAACAAAAATTTCCCGAGGGTCTTTCGGGTTGACGTGAACCAAGATGAATATAGCTAGGGTAGCGCCGAAAACAGAGATCAGTGAAGTTAGTATGCGTCCTGCCAAGAATCGAAACATTGCGGGCTCCCGGGGCTAGCTAATTCAGAGCGATCCCTTGCGTCCTATTTGGGTGTTTACGTTCGGCGTCGGGCCATTTTCGGGACGTGTTTGCCCCGCTCGGCAAGTGCCGGTGTTCGGATAGTTCCGATTGCGCGTTGCGCCATATGACCATTCGACGCTTTGCGCGGCAGTGGCGATGTGCGTCACACATTATCAGTTCCGCACACCGCCACCACCTAGTGGGACGGAACCCGATTACCCATGTAGGGCATCCGGGCTCCGCGCCATTTGCTCATCTAGGAGACTACCTGAGAACGATGAACTCAGGGTTGCTCGACCAGTTGCTGTAATGCTGCTGTCGACCGTTCCAAGAAGCGATTCTCGGACCAGCGACGAGGCCCTTCGGCACCTCGACAACACCAGCGTACTGGACCCAGTACATTGACCAGTCCACCCATTCGAGGTGTTTCTGCTCACGCACTGCTTTGTCCTGTTCGCCGAGGATCTCGAATAGCCACTTGGCGCCTGGCTGAGACTCGAAGCCTACACCCCAACCGGGTCGGCTGGAGGAGGTGTCAACCGTCGGCAATGGCCAGTCAAGCGGGTAGACGTTCGAGTGAACGTCACCATTCTTGAAGACTGGCAAGTATTGCACTCGGCGACGCATCCGTTGCGAGATGACTCCACCGTAGTCCTCGATCAGCTGCTCAATCTCGATACCGAGCTGCTCCCACTGGGAGGTGATGTAGTCGGCGATCTCAAGGCTGACTTCACCGATCTCGGCGACGTATGCCTGGAGCACCATGCTCTCGATACCTTGTCGCTTGCCACCAACCAGCGGATAGCCAGCTGCTGCGAGCAGAGCGTCGGCGAGTTCTAGGTTGCCGTCGGGCAAGACCCACGGGACACCGTTCTCGAACAGAGTGCCAGCGGCCTCAGCCGGGCAGTCGATCCGGTTTCCGAGCCAGTCCCAGCAACCGGTGGTCCGGTCGGGGTCCCAGCCTGGGAAGTGCGGTCCCATGTACTCGGAGTAGATACCTGCGCCCTTGTTGTCAAGGAAAACGCTGTTGATCTCGTTACGGTCAATCGCTATTGACTGAGCGAGACGGACCAGGCGAGCCTGCTCCATGTCGTCCATTCCCGGAGGGTTGTCGGTGTCAGCGTACGGTGCGTTTCCGCATCGCTCGCGACCAGGTGCGTCACCGTCCGTGCAAGGAGCGTCTTCGGTTCCCCAAGGGTTGCCGATCCACGGGAAGTCCTCAGTGAAAGGACCCTCGTTCGGGCCGGAGCCGCAAGCGTTGTCGATAGCGTCAGCGCTACGGTTCTCACAGTTCCAAGGCTCTAGCGGTTCGCCAGTTCGGGCGTGTGAGTGCTCCCAGAGAAGACCGGGGTACATGATCGATTGACCAACGAAACCACCGGGCATTGTCTCGAGGAAGCGGAAGCCTTCCTGAACGACGCCAGGGACGAGTTTGAAGTCCAACAGCGCCAAGTCTGCTTCGCCGTTGCGGAGCATGGCGATACGAGTGTTGTTCTCAGCAACCTGGATCTGGGTGTACTTGTCGATACCGGGGGTGGCGCGCCAGTGGCCTTCCACGGCCTCGGTCGTGCAGCGGTCGCCGGGGACACAGTGGCCCTGGACGAACGCGCCAGTGCCGATGTGGTGCTCGCGAGCCCACTCAACACCCATCGAGTCCTGGTGGCCAAGGTAGTAGAGTCCGCGTGCTGCGCTCAAGCAGCCGAACTGCGAGATAGGCAGGCAGAAGTAGACCGGTGATACCAGTCCGATTTCGACCGTCCAGTCGTCAACCTTCGTCGCTTCCAAGAAGATGGCTGCGAGGTCACCGGAGTTTCCGTAGGTGGTGTCAGGGTTGGTGGTGGCGTTCGACTCGTTGAAGTATCGGACCACTTCGTCAGCGTTAACGATGCCGAAGTCTTGGTCTTCGAAACCAATGGGCGAGTTGAACGGGATACCCGATCCGTCAGGACCTTGTTTCATGGTCATTCGGACGCGGGTTCCTGCCGGGTCGATGTCCCATGACTCAACGAGCTCAGGGGTCATCGGGTCGCCAGCGTCAAAGACGAAGAAGTACTCTTCCACACCGCCACCGTGAGTCGGTGTACCGGCGTATGGGCCGACGGTGGGTAGACCGATAACGGCCGCTACACGTCGGGTAGCGAAGATAACCTCTCGCTCTTCTTCCATGGCCTCAGGAGCCATCGCTTCGGCGGCTTTCTCAGCCGGGCGAGCGGTCGCCGCAGGAGCTGCAGCTTTGGCTGCCTCACCCTTTTGCGCAGGTGCGGCAGTGGCAGCGGCGGCTGCTTTCGCAGCCGGGGCAGCGGTCGCCGCAGGAGCTGCTTTCGCAGCCGGGGCAGCGGTCGCCGCGGGCCTGGCGGTTGCCGCGGGGGCAGGCTGCTGTTGCTCTTCGGTGCTACCGCAGGCAAGGCCAAACGCGGTCGCCGCAACGGCCACCATCAAGGGCAGGAATCCCCACCGCTTGAGTAGATAGCTTAATTTCATGCATGAACCTCCTGTATTGTTCCGGTTGGGGTGGTTCTTCGGGGCGGATCGGCCGCACCTAGCCTCAACCGGTCGTTCACAGTACCACGACTACGTCATGGACGCCTGCAACTTCGCAGAGTATACAGCATACATGACGCCTCGCGGCTTACAATACGCGGGTAAATCTAGCATCACCTAACGGGTTTGTCAAATGAATCGAACGGAATTTCGGTTTACCTACGGTCATTCGTTGAGTATGCAGAATCAGTAGCTTGTCGGGGGGACATCATCTCAATGCTTTGCGGAAAGACGGTACTGATCACGGGTGCAAGCTCGGGGATCGGGCGCGCTGCTGCAGAAGTTGTGGCAAAACACGGGGCAAACGTCGTGATTGCGGCGCGCAGGATCGACCTTTGTGCAGAGGTTGCGGAACAGATAAGTGCTGACGGGGGCAACTCGACCTACATCCAGGCCGATGTTACTGCCCCATCGGACGTTCAAGCGATGGTGGAACACGCCATCAAGACTTTCGGCACTATCGACGGAGCGTTTAACAACGCGGGAGTTCTCCTAGATTCTGGACGTATCCACGAGGCGGAAGACGATGTCTTGGAGAAATCTTGGGACATCAACGTCCGAGGGCTGTGGCTGTGTATGAAGACCGAGATTCAAGCGATGCTTGAGCATGGGAAAGGCGGGGCGATAGTCAACGACTCGTCGCGCAATGGTCTTCGAGCGGATATCAAACGCCCTGCATACACCGCGACCAAACACGCGGTCAGCGGCTTGACCAAGGCTGCCGCGCTTGACTATGCGCGTATGGGCATTCGGATCAACGGAGTTTGTCCGGGGCCGATCGACACGGATATGATGCGATCGGTGGATCGAGGTGATGAGGATATTCGACATCGGATCGAATCGGCAGTCCCATTGGCTCGGTATGGGAAACCGGAAGAGGTTGGAGAACTGGTCGCTTGGCTACTCTCCGATAGGTCCTCATACGTGACGGGACAGATGGTGGGGATCGATGGGGGTCTAATGGCGTCGTGACCGACTCGGGAATCATCGAACTCGTCCAACGGATCCACGACGCGCCTACGAAGGCCTGTTTGGTCATTACTGGGGCCGGGACGAGCGCAATATCCTCATTGTTTTCGGTAGCTGGAGCTTCGCGAACTGTTATCGATGTTCAGGTGCCGTATTCGCGTGCCGCCCTAGATATGTACGTAGGCTCAAAAGCTGACCAGCATGTTTCACGCGAAGAAGCGGAAATCATGGCCGAACGCGCATACGAGAAGGCCGCTCTTCTGAACAAAACAAGTGGAGAAAACGTGCGGCTCGTTGGGTTGTCTTGCACGGCCGCGATTGCCACTGATCGAATACGACGAGGCGAGAATCGCGCTCATATCGGATGGCATGACGGGACGGGTGGCGTTACACGTTCAATCGTTTTCAAAAAGGGTGCACGCTCGCGGACGGGCGAGGAAGCGCTCTGTGCCGCGATCGTGCTGAATGTGTTGGCGGAGGCCTGCGGGATTGACGACGAGGTAGACCTCGACCTCTTGGAAGGCGAAATTGTCGAAGCGTTCGCCCATTGAAATGGTGATCGATGGACGGAAGGGGTTGATCGTTTTTCGCCCTGGCACCGGTTGGTCCGACGAACCGCCCAACGATGCGTTGATGCTTGCCGGGTCTTTCCGGCCGTTGCATCGCGCGCACCGGGCACTTTTAACCGCCGGATGGGAAGTCACCGGTAAACGCCTCACTCGATGTTTCGAGATATCCATTCAGAACGTAGAAAAACCAGAAATCGCATCGTCTGAAGTCGAAGCTCGGCTGGGACAGTTTCGTTGTGAGGATGACATTGTGGTCATCACCAAGGCCGCGACGTTTGTGGAAAAGGCGCGATTGATACCGGGGACGACCTTCGCAATCGGTTACGACACGGCGGTCAGGCTGTTTGATGATCGTTTCTACGAAGGTGCGACTGATGAGTCACCAACCTTGGCAGTCTTAAGGGAGTTGAAAGAACTGGGTTCGGGATTCGTCATCGGTGGTCGCCACGACGAGGATGGGGATTTCAAAACCTTTCATGACCTGACGATCCCTCGCGGTCTCGAATCGCTGTTCTTAGAGATACCGGAGTGGAAGTTTTCGGACCCAATTTCTTCCACTCAGCTGCGTCGTTCTGATGAAACACCGTGAACTCGCCACATAGAATCATTCGGCGACATCGTAAACAGACTTCCAGCATTGGACACGGAGCAATCAATTGACAGCATCAGCAAACCCACGCGTACCTTCAGCAGAAGTCAATCCTTTATTCGTTGATCGCTGGTCGCCTCGTTCGTTCTCGGACCAACCTCTGACCGACAATGAGATCGCTTCGATATTTGAGGGTGCCAGATGGTCGCCTTCTTCGTTCAATCGACAACCTTGGCTGTTTGTATACGAGACTGATGGTCCTGATCGTGAAGTGTTCGATTCGATCTTGATGCCTGGCAATCAGGTTTGGGCAACGCAGGCGCCTTTGATCGGGTTCATATTCGCGAATACAAAGACGCCGGAAGGGCGACGGCCACGCACATCGCAGTTCGACACCGGTGCAGCATGGATGGCGTTGGCTTTGCAGGCGCGTTCGATGGGGATCTATACGCACGGTATGGCTGGCATCGACAATGACGCCGCCTATGAGAAACTGGGCGTGTCGTCTGAGTACTACACCGTGATGTGCGGATTCGTAGCTGGACGGATAGGGCCGCGTGAGGCATTGCCGTCCGATTTGCAGGAACGCGAGTCTCCGAACGATCGCAAGTCGCTAAGCGAGATTGCGCATAAGGGTGTGATGTCAAGTTGAGCATCTCACCAATTTTGGTTTTGATCGTCTAGACAATAAGTCATTGCACCGAGGAGTGAAGCAAGCGACATTATCGCTTGATAGCACCGCTAACGCGCAATACTTGGTTGCTCAACGTGATGCCCACAGCTCGATACCTTTCAAGTGGGTCATCGCCCCAGTTCCAGCCATCCGGCATCTTTCCGTTTAGCCCTGCCTCCCGAAGTCTTTGATCTTCGCTGCGCAGCAGTACAACCACGAACCCTAAGGATTGCAGAACGTGCTTCACAGTTCGCTCTGAACGGCCACTTTTCAGCAGACGTTCACGGACGATCCCCGCTGGAACTACGTGTTCGTACTTGAACGGCTTGTTTCTCCCGTAGAAACGGCTGCGCGTCCAAGTTCTCGTCAAATCTACGCGCTGACGGTGGAACTCTTCCAGTGCCAAGGTAGATATGGGGTACGAGTCAGCGGCAAGCGTGTACTTAGCGATCATGTTGTTCAGTAGATAACCCGCATCACCGTGTAGTGCCACTACCTCGGGGATTTGAAGGCCGGCTGTTAACCACGATCTGAGCGCTCGTTGATCCAGGTTTTCTGTCCCCATCGTGTTGGTCCTCAAGATTCCGGTTTTTGATTGTGGGCAGACATTACGACAAGCCCCCTATGCGGTCATTCTTTAGTGTCCGTCGGTCAATCCAGCGCGCCAAACGTGAAGTTGTCGTCGGGGTGTTCCAGTGCGTAATGGGCTTGCCTGAGCCCGAACTTCTCCTGTAGTTGCACCGTCAATCCGCCATCGATCATTAGCGTGTGTCCGGTGATGAAGGAGGCATCGTCTGAGCATAGGAAAGCGATGCCTGCTGCGATTTCTTCTGGCTTGCCGGTTCGGCGCAATGGGTACTGGTCGGCAAAGAAAGCGTGACCGGTTGGGTTTTCTGCCCACATCTCGGCGAGGCCTTCTCCTACTATGTGACCGGGGCCTATTGCGTTGGCGCGGATGCCGTCGGGGCCGTATTGGACTGCCAATTGGCGCGTGAGACCGACTACCGCCGCCTTGCCTGTTTCGTAGACCAACATACCTGTTTCTTGGAGAAATGAGTGCACGGATGCGAGGTTGATGATTGATCCGCCACCTGCGGCGCGCATGTGAGGCACTGCGTGTTTGGCGCCGAGGTAGAGAGCTTTGACTAGGACGTCGATCCCGTAGTCCCAATCCTCTTCTTCGACACTTAAGGCGTCGCCGTGGATGCGTGACTCGCCAGCGATGACGCTGAACGCGTTCTGGACCAGGATGTCCAATCGGCCGAATGCTTCGACGGTTTCGTCGACCATTCGCTTACAGTCGGCAGAGGAAGAGACGTCGATGTGGCATGATGCCGCTGTGCCACCGTTCTCTATGATTCGCTCGACGTTCGCAGCGGCAGATTCGTCATTGATGTCGGCGATCATCACATTTGCGCCTTCTGATGCTAGGCGACGCGCGGTTGCGCCTCCGATTCCTAGTGCCCCGCCGGTGACGAGCGCTGCTTTTCCTTCGAATCTAGACATTTATTGATGACCTCCACACGAATTGTCTGAGAGTGATATTAAAGCCAACTCGTTGGCACGCGTCGCGGTGGAATTAGCATCAATTGGTTATGCCGTTAAACGCGCCTGAAGTTGACATCGATCTCGCCTGCGAGCACGGGGATCCCCGGCAGATTGGTGATGCTCTGCTTAGGTTGGCCGGTTTCGGCGATGCTTGTGTGGGGGCCTATGAGGAGTTGGCTGGTGGGAATCCCGTGATGGCCCAGGTTTTTCGTGTCTGGGTCTCGGGAGGTGTAGGAGCACCTGGCACGGCGGTGGTTAAGATTCCGGCAAAACGTGCGGTGGACCGTAGGCGGGAGGCGGCGACTGGGGCGTATGCTCGGGAAGTCGAGGTTTACGAGCTGCTGCGAGATATGCAGGGCGATTTCCAACCGATCATCTATTCCTCCGTGTCTGACTCTCGATTGAAGTTGGCTGCGTTGTTGATCGAGGATCTGGGAGCTTTGCCGCGTCGGTATGAATTTGACCTCGGGTTGGTTCGCAGCGTGTTGGACAACTTGGCCAGAATCCACCGCAGGTATTGGGGCGACAAAAGCATCAGTTCGGCGTGGTGGATTCGAAATGGGAGACGGGCAGACATCTTCAACGATGACACGGATCTCTTTGCGGTGAAGTGGGAAGCGTTGGCAGGTTCGCCGAGACTGCATCCTTGCAACGAGCCGGAAGTGAATAGGGTCGGGGAATTTCTAAACTCGGAGCTAATCAGCGTGCTCGATCAACTTGACGATCGACCGCCAACATTGACGCATGGGGACCTTCATACCGCCAACTTCATGTTCCGTCGAAGCCGATTAAAGGTGGAGCCAGTGCTTATCGACTGGCAAGAGACTGTTTACTGCGGAGCGAGCAGCGATGTGGCGAAGTTCCTGTCGACGACGCTTCAACCAAGCGCTGCGGTCGAGCATTTCGACGATCTCATAGCGGGTTATCACGAGGGGCTGGGCGGTGAAGTCGCCGCTAGATATCCTTATCACACGTTTCGGATGGATGTGATGTTGGGGTTGCTGGGCACGTTCGCCAACTATGTAATCGCAGCCGACACCGTGGAAGAGGCTTATGACGACCCGACGGCGGTCAATGGTTCGTTGAGACGCGTCTCTCAGAACATCAACGTTTTGCGACCGCTAGAGGAACTCTGACCATCGCTGATGCGAGATTTAGTTGCGGCCAGGCGAATCGGCTGCATGGCTTGCGAGTCGATCTGGCAAACTTCGTTCCAGATCTCGGAGCGCGACCAATGTGTCGGAGTATCCCATTACACGGGTGACGTATTCCTCTTCCCCCAAGAGCGAGAAGCCGCCGCGCTTGGAAGCGATTTCGCCATTTGAGAAGAAGCCAGCGATGGGGGTGTTGCCGAGATGCTCGGCGATGATCTTGGCGTCGTGGTGGTCTTCTTCGAACATTCTGTAGCCGCGTGCGACCGAGTTGAAGCAGAACATCGCGTCGATAGTCTGTCCATGTGAACGGATGTAGTTAGCGTAGTCGCTGAGGTTCTGCGTGAGGCGTTGGGATGCCAATTCGCCGTCGCGGATGTGGAACTGGAGGGCTTGACCTTCTTCGACGAGATCGCCGATCATCATGGCTCCCGATTCCTGATCCATGCTCATGATGTTGCGCATGACATAGTCGGGCTCGACTAACACGTCGCCGGATTCTAGTCCGACGACCAATGTGCGCTTCATGCGGATCTGGCTGAGAGGGTCGGCGTTCAGGAAAACCTCTTCGAGGACTGAGAGTGGAGAGCGATCATCTAGGCGGTGTATCTCGTTCTTGGTTGCTTTGGTAATCACCATGCTGGGGCCGACTGGGGCTTCGCTGCCAGAGATGATAGTGTCGGCTTCGAAGTTCCGCTTTAGTAGGAGGCCGACCGCTCCGTGATGTCGGAGTTCGTCACCGAAGAACATGCGGTTTTCGCCATATTCTTGGCCACCGCTGACTAGGGCTCCGAACTTCATCACCGTCGGGTAGACAGAGTCGAGCATAGAGAGGGCGTATTCGGTCGATACCGTCAATGGGTCAATGAAGATGATCATGAGACCGTCTTCGTAATCTGCCGGGTCGGCATTGATGGCATCGGCGAGGGATTCAGGAGTTGCGTCTTTGCCGCTGGCTTGTTTGTCGGTAAAGGCGAAGGGGTGGATGGCGGAGGCGGCACATGTTGCTGCGAGGACGCTGAGACCGGGGCCGGTCTCGAGTTCGCGGCCGGCACCGATGACTCCGGAACCAGAGCAACCGATCAGCACGTTGGGACCAAGTTGATCGTGGAGAGCGGGTAAGATGTTCTCGAAGTTTGCGTATTTGGGAGAGGACGCGAAGACTACAGCGAGGTCGGGGGTTTCGTCGTTGAGCTGTGCCTTGATGTCATTGCACATCTCTTCGACTTCGGCCGACTCGTCGTAGTTTTCGCAAAGAGCGGCTGCGAAGCCCTCGGACCTTCTCTGGCGGCTGGCCGCCTGTCGGACAGGTTGCGTATGCGCCGCCACATTGGATCTCGAGCTCCACTTAAACTCTGCTTGCATGAAGCGTCCTTCTCCAAAATCGTGCGTTCGTCTAGCATCACTTCGATCCGCTTCCCACGCTGCACCTACTGTGATGCTTGATGATGATTTTGGCAAAGTGATCGAAGTCGAAACAATATCGTCAGATGCGAAACGCGGTCAATATAGGGTCGGGGCGTCACATTCTTGAAAGGGCTCTGCCGGCGGCGGCGATCGTCTTTTCGATGTGGTCGTCGGTGTGAGCAGACGACATATGCACACGTCCGTTGGATGAAAGGCGTACTCCTTCGATCATCATCTCGGACGCGAACTGTGTGTAGCGGTCGTCGTCGCACTTTGTGGCGTGTTCGCGGTAGTTTCGGATTGTGTCCCCGCTGCGATTGAATGAGATGCCAAAAACGCTTCCCAGACCTTGGACGTGGATGTCGGTTTCGGTCTGTATGCCTACGCGGCACAGGCCGTCGATGAGGTTTTGGCCGCGGCGGTTGAGGTCGGCGTAGAATGCGTCGCCTTCGGATTTCAGATGGGTCAATGTGGCGTGCGCGGCCGCGATCGACATCACGTTGGAATTGAAGCTTCCACCGTGGTAGACTTCGCCGCTTCCTAGCACATCCATGATGTCGCGTCGGCCTGCGAGCATTGCGATTGGGAAACCGGCGGCGATGGATTTGGCGTAGGTTGCGAGATCGGGTGTGATGCCGAGGAGTTCTTGTGCTCCGCCGTAAGCGACGCGGAAGCCGGTGATGACCTCGTCGAAGATTACGAGAGCGCCGTGGCGATGGGCGATCTCGTTAACGGCTTCGAGATATCCCGGTTCTGGCATGATGCAATTGGTGTTGGCATTGATCGGCTCCATGATGACGGCGGCGACCTCGCCCGGGTTGCGATCGAACGCGGCTTCTAATCGTTCGATGTCGTTCCATTGGCAAGGGATCACTTGGGAGGCTGCACCTGGGTCCATGCCTGCCGATTCACCGACAGTGTTTGGAGAATCGACGTCGCCAGCTTCGTCAATGGGTGGGTGTACCGAGTGATTTACGCTGTCCATCCAGCCGTGGTAATGGCCTTCAAACCTTATGTACTTTTTCCTGCCTGTGTACCCCCTGGCGAGACGCAAGGCTAGTTGGTCGATTTCGGTCCCGGAACTGGCGAAGCGGACGGTGCAGTCTGGGATGGGGACTGCATCGGAGGCCATCTCGGCAACTTCGAGTTCGCGTTCGAATTGTGCGGCGAGGACATAGCCTGTGCGCATCTCTTCGGAGACTTGACGGGATACGAATTCGGGTGCGTGGCCGAAGATGTTGGGGCCCATGCCTTGGATGTAGTCGATGTATTCGTTGCCGTCGGCGTCCCACATAAGAGCGCCTTCGGAGCGATCGAAGAACAGTGGTTCACCGCCAGGTTCGTTGAGTCTGATTTGGGAAGAGATGCCGCCGGCGACTACGCGTCGGGCGCGTTCCATGAGTTGGCGGGACCGTTGTCGGTTTGGCGGTTGTCGGTTTGGCATTTGGGCTGACATTGGTTGCTGATCCTAGTGTTCCGGGTTTACGAGGCAAAATTCGTTGCCTTCTGGGTCTTGCATGACGATCCATTTGGTATCGCCAAATTCGCGTTCTTCAATGAGGGTTGCGCCTAATTGAACGATCCGGTTTGCTTCGGCTTTGAGATCATCGGTCCTGAATTCCATGTGAAGACGGTTCTTGGCGGTCTTGGTCTCTGGGACTTGGAGGATCAGGAGGCGCGGGTAGTTGGGTTTATCGGCGTCAAGGACGGCCAGTATAGGGTAATAGGAATCGGCAACTTTGTAATCTGTAGCTTCGCACCAGAATTTGGCCAACGACTCGACATCGTTGGCATCCATGGTCAGTCCCCAAAATCCGAAGTCAGGCATCATGCTCCATCCTGTTAACGAGACTTTCTGTGGAGAAGTCGGCAACGCAGGCGAGATTCATGCGATTAATTCCTCGCTGGATTCTGCGCCAACTCCGAATGGTTCTCGTATATCTTCCAGACCTCCTTGCCTACCGGTGTCGCGTTGAGTTCGCTGAGAGTCCTGGTACATGCCCGGATTGGGGGGCATCTCAAACTCGTTGCCACTTAGCAGGTCTTGTACGGTGCGGATCTGGATTTTCGGATAGTCCCGCTGCCACAGTTCGGAGTGGTAAAAGCCCGCGCTTATAGCCTCTGAGGTCATCGCGCGAGTGGGATTTTCCAAAGTGATGAAAAGCCCCATTGCGGCATTCTCACGCTCGACAGTGCCAACCAAGTCGCGAATATGGGTAACTGACACCTTTCCGCTCTTGACTTGGATTATGGCTCGGCGTGTGGATCTGCGAGGACCGTTGATGAAGTGCAAAACGCCATCGATTCCCTGGTCGGCACCGCGATGGTCGTATTGCTGAGGTCGTGCTCCCAACAATGACAAAGCCCAGAACTCGAACTGGTATCTGTCCTGTTCTGCCAGCGCATGTGCGCTGCCGACATCGACTGGTTCGCCGATCACTGAGTAATCTTCGCCTTGCGAGATGCCAAATCTCGTATTTAGACGGTGCTTCATCAACGCGACTGCGAGATGAGTGATGTCGATGCCGATCCATTTGCGGTTGAGCCTTTCCGCTACCGCCACGGCGGTACCGCAGCCGCAGAAGGGGTCAAGCACAACATCGCCGGCGTTAGAAGACGCTCGAATAATCCGTTCGAGCAGGGCCTCTGGCTTCTGAGTCGGGTAGCCCAGACGCTCTTGGGATAAATTGTGTATAGGCCTGATATCAGTCCAGATGTCTTGTAACATCACGCCCGGCATTTCATCGGCGTACTGCTTCAGCCTGGGCATTCCACCGGGCCTGTTGGGCCAGTGGATACGACCTTCGGCATCCAGCCTGTCGAGTTCGTCAGGGGTGTACGCCCAGTGCCTTCCTCTGGAAGTCACATTGATCCCGCGCCACTCCCGTCCAGATTCTCCGCGTTGTGTAACCCCTGCCCCTGTCAAGTCTGTACGCTTCCATCTTCTTCCGTCTTCGTCCTGCATTTCGAAGAACGTCTTCAGATATGATTCGTCATAAGGCTGATACTGCAGATTCCATGTATGGGTGTCAGATTTGGAGTAGAGGAGGATTGTGTCATGAACGGCTCCAGGCCGACGGGAGCTGGCGTGGGCGCTGGTTCGCTTCCAAATGATCTCGGATAGAAACCGCTCTTTTCCGAATACCGTGTCCATGACGGTTTTCAAGTAGTGGCTGGCGGTCGGATCGCAGTGGAGGTAGATGGATCCAGTGGATTTTAAGACCCGGTGGAGTTCGACGAGGCGAGGCGTCATCATGACTATGTACGCCATCATCGCGTTGCGCCCCACGAAATCTCGGAACGCGGAGACCATGTCTTTGACTGCCGGCGCGACAGTCGGATTGAGGATGATGTCCTGTTCGTACGCTCGCTCGGTTTCTTGTGTCCACTCCCATGTGTCTGTAAAAGCGTTGATCTGGGCTGGAGAGCTTTGTCCCGTCTGCTCTTTGAACAGAACGTTGTATGTGGCGTTCGAGTTGAACGGCGGGTCGAGATAGATCAGGTCCACCGATTCGTCGTCGATGTAGCGGCGCAATACTTCAAGGTTGTCGCCGTAGTAAAGGGAGTTTTGCATTGTGTTGGATATAGATTCGCCTGTGATGATGTAGATCGGTTGTTCTGTCAATGATACTTCAATTTTCGATCAGTTTCGTTCGATAATGCCACACATTTGCGATTCGATGGGTTTGAGTTGTTATCAATGGTGAGGTGGATGGCCGTAGTGGCCGTCTGAATGTTGTTCGATGCGTGGTTTTGGGGGATGGAAGGTGGTTCCGTTGGCGAAGACTGTTCTGAGGAGTTTGACTTGGTCTTCGGGTCGCATCATGTAGTTGGGAGTCCAGAAGGGGATGGATTCTTGCCAGATGACACCTAGTTCGAGGTCGTGGCCTCCTTTTTCTGGGTCGAACCATTCCAATGTGCGTGGTCCTAGGTCAGGTGCATCGTCGTTAATGGGTTCAAGGTCGGGGATGTTTGGGTTGAAGTAGTTAAGGCAGTGCCACTTGGGGACGGTTAGGAGGATCAGCTCGTCGTTGGCGTCGTGTTTGACGTCGAAGATCCAGTGGTGGTGGGATTGCCCCATCCAGTATGGGTGGCCCCAATGGCTGAGTTCTCGATGCTTGACGGGGAGTCCTAGGAAGCCGGCTTTAGCGACTCGTGGGAGCCAGTTGAGGGGGGTGATTGCGTCTCGGATGTCTTCGAGGACGTGGGAGATGATTACGAAGTCGAAGGGGCCGTCGGCTTCGAGTTGTCGCCATATGTCTTCGCTGTTGACGTCGCCGACGTAGAGTTTCTTGTCGGTTTCGAAGGGGAATACGTCAACATAGGCGTCGACGAGTTCGTCGGCCCACGGGTTGAAGCGGCCGCCGATGTCCATGACGGAGTAGTTAGGATTGGCAGCTTTGTTGCGGCGGACGCCGTCGAGCATTTCGGCTCGGAAGGACTCTTTGTCGCCGTCGGAGTAGTTGACTATGGGCATGTTGGGTTTAGACGAGGTATTTTCGGTTGACTTTGCAGACGTATGAGTAGGTCGGATTTACGAATTGGGTGACGCGGGCTTCGAGGCATTGAGCGAGGAAGATGAAGGCTTCGCCTTGGGTCATTCCGTAGTCGGCTTCTAGCCAGAGGATCATTTCTGAGAGGGCGATGCGGAAGGCATCTTCGGCGGGTTTCTCGATGCCGGTGGTCATGATGTGGGTATCGTTTTCGATACGGGGCCATGACATCTCTTGGGGCATAGGGGAGAGTTCGACCTTCATCATTACGGAGCCGCCGGTCTCGATGCCTCCGCCGCCGCAGATCTCGCCATCGCCTTGTCGGGCGTGCATGTCGCCGACGTGGAGGAGGGCTCCGGGATGATAGACGGGGAGATGGAGTTTTGCGCCGGTGGTGACTTCTTGGATGTCGAAGTTTCCGCCCCACTGCCCTGCCCATCCGTTGTGACGTGCTTCGCGTTGGGGTGCGACGCCGACTACACCGAGCATTGGTTCGACGGGGAATGAGAGTTTGTCGTTCCAGATGATTTGACCGTTTTCGACGTCGATGCGGCAGATGCGGAATTGGGGCCCGATGTTTGAGGGGCCGAGGTACCCGGGCATTGCTCCGGTGGATCCTCCGTATCGGGTCCATCCGACGGGGTGGGTTTTTATTTCGCCGATGTGGACGGTGAGCATGTGTCCGGGTTCTGCGCCTTCGACGTAGGTGCAGCCGGAGGATGCGTTGCCGCGATCTGTGGGTTGGGAGTCGGAGCGGTAGGAGTTGTAGAGGTCTCGGATGTCGTCGGGGACGAGTTCGGCATCGGGGCCTCGGTTCATCTGGGTCTGCACTTCGAACCATTCGCCGGGTTCGACGTGGAGGGTGACGGGGTTTGCCGGGGAGTGTTCGTAGTAGAGGGTTTCCCGAGTTGCGGTCTTCATGTGGTTGATCTCTTTTTGGGCTGATAGTGGTCTGAGAGAAGTGTAATGGTTGGGTTGTGGGGGATCAGGCGAGGAGTTTGTCAGCTAGGTCAGGGAAGTCGGTGGCTACTATGTCGATGTCGGGATCGGCGGTGGCGGTGGCGACGTCGGAGAAGCCTGGTGTGACGTTTGATTCGCCTTCGCGGTGGATGTATGCGGTGCGCATTCCGGTGGCTCTTGCGTTCTTGAGGTCGTTCATGTGGGCGGCGGTCATCATTGCTTCGGAGGGTTGGAGGCGAAGCAGGCGGGTGGCTTTGTTGTAGGCGTTGGGCGGGCCTTTGTAGGCTCCGAGGAACTCGCATGAGAGGATTCCGTCCCAGTTGATGCCGTTGTGTTTTGAGCAGTCGACGGCGATGGAGTAGCTGAGGACGGTTAGGACGATCATTGTGTAGCGGGACTTCAAGCGGTGGATGGCGTCTGCGGCGCCAGGCCATGCTTGTAGGCGGTGCCAGATTTCGGTGAGGTCGTCGCGCTCTGCGGTTGAGAGGTTTATGGCGGTGTGTTTTTCTAGGACTTTGTCGAGGATCTGGCGATGGATGTGATCGAGGTTTGTCCAAGGGAGTTCGCCTCTGTTGACCCTTCCGAGCATGTCGAAGGACCATACTCGCCAGTCGGTGGCGAATTGTTGGACGTCCAGATTGGCGTCTTGTTCTGCGGCGATGCGCCGGGCCTCATCTTCGATGGTTCCTCGCCAATCGAAGACGGTTCCGCCGACGTCCCATGTGAGTGCTTTGACGTTTGAAAGATCGGGCATGTTTTGATCAGGTGATTTTGTGGCTTTTGGTATGGGGGAAGTTTAATTTCGGGGTCGGGTAGCGGTTTTTCTTTTGTTGGAGACGCGTTGAAACGTCCGGGGTTGCCGGACGGGAGCGCCTGGGGCGTCGGGCTGGTCGGTCTTGTTTTTGTTGGTCTAGGTTTTGCTTATGCGGTTGCTGTGGTTTTCCGCCTTTCGGCGGGCCTCCCCCTGCCCCCTCCTGAAGGAGGGAGTGAGAAGAGGGAGGGTTCCCTGCCACGTGCACGGGCGGGTCGCAGACCCGCCCCTACCGTCAGGGCCCCCTTTGTCCTTCGGACATTTCCCCCGCGAGCGGGGGAAACCCGATTTTGTTCGAGGCATCGCCGCGG
>JAJEGY010000041.1 GCA_022819585.1 Dehalococcoidia bacterium
TAGCGTCGATGTATCGCCCTCCTGATATGACTTGGAGAGCGTCGAGGGTTTCAGAAAGCATCACCGGCTCGTGGAAGTCGGGGATGCTTCCTGATACGTTGGACATCGTGTTCGTCACGGCCGATCTGGGATCCATAACGACGCGTCAACGCCGCGACGAGCATTTCCGCACGGGACGTTCAGTTCGCCGCAACGATGAAACATCGCTCAATCGCCCAAACGCGCAAAAGTTGGGCTTTAAACCCGAATTTTAGGAATAGCTAAACCTGCCATTCCATACCATGTAGCGCGTTCAGGCCGCATTATCATCGAGACAGCGCCCAGAATACTCATCGATACCACTTCGGATGGCTAAGAGCATCAAATTCGCCGTGTTGACCAGCAGCGATTCCGGTCATGCGGGAGAGCGTCATGACATAGGCGGCGACGCAGTTATTGAGTTGATGTCGCGCCATGGTCATAGCTTGGTCAAGAGAGAATTGGAACCTGATGACCAAGAAAGGCTTACGAGCAAAATTCGCGCATGGTCGGACGACCCCGATGTGGAGTTGATATTGACAACCGGTGGGACGGGATTGGCTCCACGAGATGTAATGCCTGAAGCGACACTCAGCGTGATTGATTACGAAGTGCCGGGGATTGCGGAGGCGATGCGTGCGGCGTCGTTACAGATAACTAAGATGGCGATGCTCTCGCGTGCGGTCGCTGGTGTTGCAAATCAGACGCTTATCATCAATTTGCCCGGTAATCCGAAGGGCGCGGTCGAAACTCTTGAGGTGGTGCTCCCTGTTTTGGCTCACGCCGTGGAGATTATGCAGGACACGCATCGCGGCGAGCACCCAATTGAGCGACACGATCGCGCTCATTGACGTGGCGGTGAAGCCGTGAAGTTCCACGTTGTAACTCTGTTTCCCGAGATGTTCGATGGCCCGATGACCACGAGCATCATCGGACGGGCCGTATCTGAAGGGAAAGTCGCAATCGAGTTCATCAATCCGCGCGATTTCACAACAGACCGACATCGAAGCGTGGACGCTCCCCCTTACGGAGGTGGGCCAGGGATGGTGATGATGGCCCCGCCGCTGGCAAAAGCCATCGACGCGATTAATCGCGAATATCCGGAGGACCGTCGCCCGCTGGTTGTGCTGATGTCACCGCAAGGCAAGCCGATGAGTCATCATCTAGCAACCGAGTTATCGAAGCGAGACTCGATAACTATCGTTTGCGGGCATTACGAGGGCGTTGATGAACGGTTCATCGAGGAGTGTGTCGACCTCGAAATCAGTGTCGGTGACTTCGTTATGACTGGCGGAGAGATACCTGCCATGGCAGTAATCGATTCAGTAGCTCGCCTCGTACCGGGAGTGCTCGGAGATTGTGAATCTGCAAGTGAGGAATCGTTTTCTACGGAAAGTGGCGGGATGTTGGAAGGCCCGGTCTATACCCGTCCCGCTGAGTTCCGCGGGCGGCGTGTTCCCGAAGTCTTACTCACCGGCAATCGTCATGAAATTGAGCGATATCGAAAGCGTAATGCTGCGGAACGGACGATTGAACGTAGGCCGGATTTGATGCAGGGCTGGGGACCGACGCCTCCCGACGGTGGGTGAGTTCAACTCGGTTTCAGTAGCTTCAACCTCGAAGCGTCGGCGTCGATTTCTACAACTTTGTCGCGCGAGTTTGAACCGATTACAACCCGAATCTTTGATTTCGGCACTTTGATCGACTTTGAGATCAGCGTGATTGTCGCTTCATTTGCGGCGTTGTTCACCGGTGGCGCTGTGACGCGAACGGTTAGTTGTCGCTTGTCGGCTTCCCACGAAACGACCTCGTCTTTCGACGAACGCGGCTTGACGCGGACGGAGATTCTCTGACTATCAGGCAATGTCCTAGGTCCTTGTTGTCACCTCGCCGGCGGCGACGGCGCGGAGAGTTCCGTCAGGCTCTCGGATGAGCAGTCGCCCGAATTCATCGACATCCTCGGCGACGCCCGCGATAACCTCCACACTTTCTTCTGACGGCATAGACACCTCAACTGGGGAACCCAATCCGACCAGTTTTTCTCGCCATTCGGGCATGATGGATTCGCCGCGGTCCAGCGCGTCGTGCAGCTCGTTCAAGTTTGCTAGAAGAACCGTCACTACTGCCTTCCTGTCGAGGTCTTGAGAAGATTCGGAGACATCCCGGATACTCGTAGCGAGATAACCTCGTGAGCGCTCCGAGTCGGTTCGCCGATTCACGTTCAATCCAATCCCGATGATGCCCACGAAGGATCTGTCGGTAGTGACGCTTTCGGCAATCACTCCGCTTATCTTTTTGCCGTGTACTAGAACGTCGTTGGGCCACTTGATTGACGAAACATCGGGTGAGAAATGGTCAACCGTAATCGCTACCGCCAATGAGGCCATAATGGGCAACCTGCCCGCAATGGCGGTTCGCGGGCTCAGGATCAGGGAGACCAAGATATCCTTGCCAGGTTCCGAATCCCAAGTTCTGTCAAAACGTCCTCTACCCTTAGTCTGTTCATCGGCGAAGATCGTCGTGCCGTGAAGATCGGCATCATGGTTAGATTCGTTGATCAGCTCACGCGCTACGTCCATCGTTGAGGTCGTGTTGCGAAGGTGAAGGATTGGTTTTCCGATGCGCCCTTGGAATTCGTCTTCCAAGGACGTGAAATCGGATGATTCGGAGGTGTTGGCGAGCATGGCGATTAAAGAGCGGTTATATCGTTGATTCTCAGGTCTAACCGATCCCCCAACAAACCCTACAGTTCGTTTTCGATGGAAATTAGGCAAGTAAACGATGAAGAGTTTCTGCGCTGGCGCATAGCCGTCAGGGCCAGTCAGGGATTCCACACGACGCCGGATGACACCGTATTCATGCGCGCGCACCGCGTTGAAATCGATCGATTGCTGGCGTGCGTAGATGGCGACACAATCGTCGGATGTGGAGGCGCCGATTCATTCGACCTGACCCTGCCGGGCGGTGCGCAGGTGCCAATCGCAGGTGTTGCATACGTCGGAACCGCTCCGAGTCATCGGCGTCGAGGGATTTACCGAAACATCATGGAGCGCATACACGATGACGCTCGGGATCGAGGCGACGTGGCAGCAACGCTATGGGCTAGCCAAAGCTCACTCTACGGTAGATACGGCTACGGCAACTCGATGCCTGCCCACGATTGGCAGATCGACATGCGACACACGGCGTATGCCCACTCCCCATCTTGGTCAGGTCGTTACTTGGAGCCTCAGCGTGATGAGGCTATTCCTTTGATGGCGGAGGCATACGATCGCGCGCGTGTCGATCGTGCTGGGATGATCACTCGAACGCCCAAGCGTTGGGAATATGAGATTCATCCCGTGCATACGAAGGACGAGTTCTTCGTCGTCTACGTGGAAGATGATTGTGCGCTTGCATATGCGAGGTACACCATCGACAAGAACCCGGAGGACGAATTCAGAGGCACGCTGCACGTTGTCGAGGCGGTTGCTGCGACTGATGAGGCTCACGCCGCGATATGGCGATACCTTCTCGATCTAGAACTCGTCGATGACGTTAAAGCGCACGTTCGCCCTGTTGATGATCCGTTGGTTTGGATGCTTGCCGAGCCGCGACGTCTGCGCCGTCGTCTGAAGGACGCCATCTGGCTGAAACTTCTCGATGTGCCGGCAATGCTTGCAGGACGCACGTATCCCGTAGAGGAGTCGCTGGTCTTGCAGGTTACCGATGCTGAATCTGGTGAGGCGCAAACATACAAGCTCGAAACCGGATCGGAAGGCGGTCGGTGCACAGCTAGCAACGCGACGCCTGATTTAGCAATGAATGAATCCGAGTTGGCGGCGATCTACATGGGTGCGGTTGAATGTTCGATGCTTGCCGAACTCGGTTTGGTCGACGTTGGGGCGAAATCGCATGATGCCACGTTGCGCGCCGATGCCATTTTCAGGACAAATCCCGCTGGTTGGAATCCGTATCACTTTTAATCCTTGAGGACACTGTAGAGAACCCATAACGATGAAGCCTCATTCCGACAGACTTACGGGCATCGAGTTTCGACCAGCTCGCGAACATGAACGATTGCCGTTTTCGGTCTCAGAGATGCGGGGATTCGGCGGGCATTTCCTGCCGCAAGAAGGAGAGTTGGAATATCTGAAAACCGACGATCCGATGCATCGAACGGTGTGCGCGTTCGAAGGCGACGACATCGTCGGCACGACTTTGTGGGAACCGTACGAATTGACGGTCCCGGGCGGAAAATCTGATTTCTTTGGCGTTACCGGCGTCACAGTCGAGCCGACGCACACGCGCCGCGGCATCCTACGGGAAATGATGCGCCGACTCCTGATCGAAGGTCGCGACGCTGGCTATCCGATAGCCGGGCTCTGGGCAAGCGAAAGCCACATCTACGGTCGTTTCGGATACGGTATCTCGGGCGAAACCGTCTTCACCAAGATAGACGTTCGAGAGGCTAGATTCCGGGCGATGCCAGAGGTTAAAGGCGAGATTCGTTTTGCCGATGTTGCCACGATGGAGAAGATCGCGCCTGGCGTATGGAACAGAACCGCCGAAAAAACCATCGGGATGATGCTCCGGACCAAAGCGGATTGGGATTGGATTTACGATCGACGCCGGATCCCGGGCTTTGGCAAACGTAGAGCGTTCTGCGTAGTGTACCGCGAAGGCGATGAACCTCTCGGATATGCGGCATATCGGATCGAACACAATATGCAAGCCATGCACTCGTACAACACAGTGCGGGTGATTGAGTTGATCGCGGCCACTACCGCCGCAGAGGTGGCATTGTGGCGTTACTTGCTCAACATCGATTTGGCAGGTGAGGTAGTGCACCACCATCCGAAAAAGTCCAAATTGCTGTGGCTTCTTGCCGATCCACGTAAACTCTCATTCGAGCCTTACGACTCCATCTGGGTTCGAATTCTGGATCCGATCAAGGCCTTGACTGGGCGCAGGTACTCGGCCTCTGGCGAAGTCGTCATGCAACTCGTAGACGAATTCGCTCCATGGACCGAAGGGACTTACCTGCTGAGTGTCGACTCTCACGGCACGGCCACATGTGAGGAGACCGACCGAACACCAGACGTGACGCTTCCCATCGCGTCGTTAGGCGCGATCTACATGGGATCGTTCTATCTAGCCGACCTCCAACGCGCGGGCCGTGTCGAAGAACATCGATCAGGCGCTGTAGCAACGATTGATACCATGTTCCCAACGAGTGGGGCGCATAGCTTCCTGCCGGAGTTCTAAGCCCTGATATGCCCGATGTCCGTCTTCACACCAGCCCATTTGGGGAAGTGGGAACCGCTCTACAAGCGGTTGCTTGAAGGCGAGACGTTGCCATTGACCGAAGAGGGGGGTTGGATGCTGGGGCGTAAAACCGGTGTGATCGCGGTGCTCCACGAAAACGAACCGATCTTCATTGAGGCCAGCAAGGACATCGGTAGAACGATTGGTGAATACATCAATGGAAGCGTCAACTGTGAATTTCGAGCAAAGGTGGCGGTCGTGGAATTGGAGGCATCGCCCAGAACGGCCTTGGAACGGTCTCGTAAAGGGCCACTGGCGGAGCGGATCAATCGGCTACTCCCCCAGTATCGCTTCGCCATCGTTCCAGCCACTGATGCACTGTCAGAACGTCTGGCGGCCGCTTTCACGGTAGTCGCCGACCCACGGCTCAACGGACCGACTGCCCAAGCGAATGCCATACTCGACGCATTGCCCAAGTGAGGCGGAACCATCATCTTGATCTTGAGTAACTGAACATCATGCAGACCCACCTTTCCGAATACCTACCTCTAGCCGCACTGATCCTGTTTCTCGGATTCCTTGCCGTTCTATTTTGGCGAGGCAACTACAAGATCGGCGCCTATATCGTGCAGATTTCAGCCGCGCTTTTCTTGTCTTCGGCGTTCGGATTCGGCCTCTACGCTCTCAGCGTGGTGATGGTCACTACTCTGATATTTCGTGGAAGCCAAGAGTTCTTGATGTTCAACGCGGTAGTATCTCAGGCCATTGGTGCGACCATCGGTTTCGCGATCATTAAGCGATTCGGGACCTCGGAGAATTTGGTCAGCCTGAAGGAAGTCGCCATTTCCCTCATCCTCGGCATCATTGGCGGATATATCGGCTTCAACCTGTTCAAAGACGCAACTTTTGCCGCCGATTTCGTCACTAACGCGAACAGCGTAGCAGGCGCGTACTTTGGCGCCGTGATCATGGGCAATTCAATCCTCATTGTTGGCGGCTTGGTAAACGTATTACGCAACCGCGAACCATAGCGGTGTCCACCACCGAAACCTACGGAGACTCCAACCAGCCATGCGCATCACCGATATAGAAGTCATCACTTTCAAAAGTCAGTCGAACAACGTCAGCACGAAATGGGGATATGGTCAGTGGCTCGAGGAACCACAACCTTCGACTAACGCCATCACCAAAATCTCTACCGATGAGGGTGTTTGCGGCTACAACACCGGCGGGATGGGCGGATACTTCGGCGGCGTCTTCCCGTCTGAAGTCGCTGCAATGATCAAAGACCTGCTTGTCGGTGAAGACCCGCTGAGCCGCGAGCATCTATGGAATTTGATGCGCGACAACCACAACTTCCACGAGTCGCTCATCGGAAACCTCGACTGTGCTCTCTGGGATCTCGCAGGCAGATACGCAGGGATGTCAGTGTCTCAGCTCATGGGCAAAGCACGAGAGAAAGTCCGCGCCTACGCCAGCACATTCCCAAACATCGGTGACCCCGACGACTACGCTAAGTTCGCCTTGGAATGCAAGGCACAGGGCTACACAGCGTTCAAGGTCCACGCCTACATTTACTGGAACCCCATCACGAACCAACCCGCGCCGCGCCGTCCCGCATTCCCGAAGCAGGACATCGAGGTCTGTGAAGCTGTCCGAGACGCCGTCGGGGACGATATGACTTTGATGCTCGATCCCTGGGGCATATACACCCTCGACGAATCGATCTACGTCGGCAGAGAACTCGAGAAACTCGGCTACTACTTCCTCGAACACCCCATGCACGAGTTTCGAGTCGAACCCTATCGCCGTCTCTGCAACGAACTCGACATCGCCGTCTGCGCTCCCGAACACGCTACATGGATGCACTACTCACGAGCAGAATGGGTCTTGCAAGGAGCGTCGGACATCGGACGGATCGACATCAACTTCGGCGGCCTCACCGCATGTAAAAAGGCTGTCGATGTTTACGAAGCCTTCGGCATCCCATGCGAGATGCACGGCGGATGGTTCGGCAACTCAGCTATCTTGGGCGCGACTACCGAAGAGACATGCCTCTTCTACGAGCGCGGTCTCCTTAGACCAGAATTCGATTACGAAGCCACTCCTCCCTTCCTCAACTCGCCTTGCGACCCGATGGACGACGAAGGGAACGTCCTCCTGCCGCAGGGTCCCGGTCTGGGAATGGACTTCAACTGGGACTATATAGACGACAACCGCGTCGCCTGATTTTCAGACGACGCGGTCGGGCGCGTTGCGGTTCTGCCGAACCAGAGTGGACGAAAACCTCTCGTCCTCGAACCTGTGTTTAGAGTTGGCGACCTCGCTTCTCCAGCTGCATCATGTGGTTGCGTAGGAACGGCGGGATCTTCATCGATTCCGGATCCTCGATAGCCTGCTCGATCATCTGCGTATCCATCACACGCTGCTCTTCGTCGGAAGGGAATCCAGTAGCGATAACGATCACTCGGATGTTGTTACCCATGTTGGCCTGGCGTGCGGTTCCCAGGATGATATTGGACTGTGCAGTCATCTTGCTTTGAACGATGCTCGAGATCTCCTGCACGCTGTACATGCGCATCGCAGGTCCGCCGGTGATGTTTACCAACGCGCGTTGAGCACCAGTGATATCCACGTCTAACAACGGGCTCTCGAGAGCCTGCTGGACTGCCTCAAGCGATCCACCGGGTTGATTGTCCGATGCCTGTCCTACACCCATCCATGCTGGGCCGGCGTTCGTCATCACTGCACGAACATCGGCGAAGTCCAAGTTGACCTCGCCCGGCTCTATGATTACGCGGGCGATACCCTCGACACCGTCCTTCAAGACCTTGTCAGCCATTCGCCAAGCTTCCTGAGTGGTGGTGTCAGGCGCCGCCGCGTCTAACAAACGATCGTTCGGTATCCGAATGAGGGTGTCCACATATTTCTGGAGTTCGTCAATGCCCTCTTCGGCCTTCGCCATTCGGTGGGTGCCCTCGAAGCTGAACGGCATTGTGCAGACTCCGATAGTCAGCGCGCCTTGCTGCTTCGCGATCTGGGCCACTACTGGTGCTCCACCGGTTCCCGTTCCACCTCCCATGCCAGCAGTCACAAAAACGAGGTCGGCACCTTCCAAAATCTCGGCGATCTCTTCACGGTTTTCCTCGTGACAGATACGACCCTGCGTAGGATCACCGCCCACGCCCATGCCCCTGGCGGTCGTGTCACCGACACGCAGACCGGTTGGCACAGTGGCCAACTCCAACGCTTGCGCATCAGTGTTCATCACGATGTAGTCAACCGTGTCAATCGGGTCGCCGAACATGCGGTTAACGGCGTTCGATCCGCCACCGCCAACACCAACAACCTTGATGTTGACCTTCCCAATGCCGAGCGGCTGTCTGCCTTGCGGCCGGTACTCGAATTCGTCGTGTATCTCGCGCAACATGTTTTTGTCCTTCACGATTTCATAGAAACCAAGGTCTTGCCGGTAACCGCCATTTGACAGCGAACCGAAAAGCGCTGTTACCAACGCTCAGATTCGACGCCGCAACGCGCATAGCGTCCCTAAGTGATTACTACGCTAAGCAATCCGCACGCCGTGATGCAATACAACAACGCGCAGTTACATTGTTCGATATTTTTCGTTCGCCCTTCTACTCGATGAGTGAGATTCGGTTGAGCCGAAGAGCTTCATTCGATTCTATCGGCAGGGTTGAGAATCCGATTTCTCTTTAGCATGGTTTCGGACTTAAACTTGGGTATCTGGGGAATAAAAACCCATCGTCGAAAGAAACTGTTCGAGACATCATCCACGGAAAGGGACGCTGATCCATGAACGGCTACGAAGCTGTTGCCAAAATACTCAAGAAAGAAGGGTTCGAGTGGCTCGCCTGCTTCCCTTCAAACCCCATCATCGAAGCTGTTGCCAAAGAAGGCATTCGCCCCATCGTGTTCCGACAGGAACGAGGCGGCATTATGGCCGCCGATGGCTACTCTCGCCTCATGGCTTCGCAAGGCAAATACGGCTTATTCGCTTGCCAAGGCGGACCCGGATCCGAAAACTCCTTTGGAGGTTTCGCTCAGGCATGGGCCGACAGTGTTCCGGTGCTATTCGTCCCGGACGGCCCTGGGAACTACAAGACCGGCGTCGCCCCCAACTTCAGCGGTCCGCTTAACTTCCAGCACATCATGAAGTTCGCTGCTTCGGTCACCTCGTCCGACGCAATCTCGCCCCTCCTGCGTCGAGCTACCGAGGCTTTGAAAAACGGTCGACCAGGCCCTGTGATGGTAGAGATGCAACGCGATGTCATGGGCGACGAAGTCCCAGAAGGCACCGTAGAAAACTACCAGCCGACGTCCAAGCACGTATTCGCACCTTCCGCCAGCGACATCAGCGACGTTGCCGACAAACTCCTCAACGCCCGAATGCCCGCGATATGGGCCGGTCAAGGAGTTCTTCATGCCGGTGCGACCGCTGAACTGCAAGAACTTGCAGAACTCACGCAGATTCCCGTCATGACCACGATGCCGGGCAAGAGCGCAATGGACGAGCGTCACCCGCTCGCACTCGGTGCGGCAAACCGAACGGCACCCAAGCCTGTCTGGACCTGGCTGAAAGAATCCGACGTTCTCTTCGCCATTGGCGCTAGCCTGACCGTCACCAACTACGGCATAGACCTCCCGTCCGGCAAGTTCCTGATCCACTGCACAAACAATCCGACCGACATCTCCAAGGAATATGCCACCGACATCGGACTTGTCGGAGACGCGGGCGAAACACTGCGACTACTTATCGATGAGATCAAAGGTCGCATCGGCGATGAAGGTCGACGCGGCGACACCTCCGTGCAGGAAGCAGTCGCTCAGGTCCGATCCGAATGGGAAGCAGATTGGGCCAATCTGCTCAACTCCGACATGGTTCCCATCAACCCGTACCGCCTGCTGAAAGAGATCGGCAACGCGGTCGACCACGAAAACACGGTCATGACTCACGACGCGGGGCACCCGCGCGACCAGATGATGCCTTTCTACATTGCAACCAAGCCGCACACTTACATCGGCTGGGGCAAGAGCACTCACCTCGGATACGGCATTGGACTAATGATCGGTGCCAAGATGGCGATGCCCGAGCGTTTCTGCGTGAACTTTATGGGCGACGCTGCATTCGGCATGTCCGGCCTCGACATCGAGACCAGCGTGCGATCCGAAAACCCGATCACGACCATCGTCCTCAACAACGGAACCATGGGCGGCTACAACAAGTCTCTCCCGGTGGCGATGGAGAAGTACAACGCGGGCAACATGACGGGCGACTACGCCATGATCGCCGAGGGAATGGGCGCACGCGGCATCACCGTGACCCAACCTGAAGAGATCGGCAACGCCGTCCGTGAAGCTCACCGCGAGAACTTCGAGAATGGTCGCTCAGCCCTGATCGACGTTCACACTCAACAAGAGCTGAACTTCAGCATCTACGACTAGGGAACGTCAATCCGGTTAAAAAGTAACGGCGCAGGCCGGTACCCAGACGTAAATCGGCCCCGTCCTCTATTGGAAGACGGGGCCGATTGCTAATTCGCTAGCGGCGTCTACTAGACGCGAGTGGTTTAACCCGCTTCAGCCAGCGCCTCGTGGACGCGAGCCGCCACGTCATCAGGAACATACTGTTCCCAGATGTCGGAGAAGTTCTCCAAGTAGTAGAGCGCTGCGGCGTCACTAGTCTCGTTGTTCTCGGTCATCCAAGCCTCGGTTTCGATGTGGCTGGCTGCCGTGAAGTCCCATCGTCGGAAGAACTGGACCAGCTCGGGTGCGCGCTCGATGAGCGTCTCATGCACTGCGATCTTGATCTCCGCGGTCGGGTATGCACAGCCTTTACCTGATTCCCAACACTCATCCGAGTAAGGTGGCTCTTCCAAGATGTAAAGGTCAAGTTCTGCTGACGGCTTGGTCGGGCCCCAGAGGTATCCGATCCAAGCGTCGCCTCGTCCATAGGCTGCTTCAAGGTCCGCGAACAATCCAGCACCCGAACCAGGGTTGATCGGTTCAACGTCATCCAAAAGACCGTAGGTCTCAAACTTCTCGGAGTTCACAACCTCGCATGCCCAACCGGGAATGCAGTCCACGAAACGTGCTTTACCGTTCGAGTCAGGAGTCACAAACAGATCCTTGTAATCAGGAATGTCCGTTACTGAGACCAGTCCAGGGTTCTCGTCCTTCAAGTATTGAGGGATCACGAACCCTTGCCAGTTGTCTTCAAGACTCTTGCCAACGTCGACGACGACTCCACTCTCAAGTGCTGCGTCCCAAACCTCCTGTTGGTTGGGGAGCCAGATCTCCATCGTTACGTCGGTGTCGTTGTTTTTCAGGCCTTCGAACAGCGATATCGTGTCGCCCGCGACCGCGTCGGTCGGGTAGCCGTAGCCATGCTCCACGATGAACCTGGCGATTCGAACCTGCAACTCAGACGATGTCCAGTTCAAGTCGGAGAAGACGACTGGTTCCTTCTCAACTTCGGCCGTGACCTCGACCACGACCTCTACTTCCTTCTCAACCACCACTTCCTTCTCAACCTCACGAGTCACCTCGACCTCTACTTGTTTCTCGACTTCAACCTCTACTTCACGGGTGACTTCAACCTGCACCTCACGCGTCACTTCGACGGTTTCGGTGCTACATGCCATCGCCACGGCACTCATGCTTGCAATCAATAGCACAAGCGCGAGCAAACCGGAGCTTGCCATGTGTTTTCTCGCTTTCAAGAGCAATGTTTCTCTCCTTTTTGGTGTTGCGTTTTCAGCGCCGGAGACCACGCGAAAACGCGCAAAACCAGACAGAGGGGAATAACCCACACATCACCCAGCCGTAGCACCACCCACGTCCGAGATACCCATCGCGTCCCGCTGGCGTTTCGCAAACGCCTGCGTGATGCGATCGATGATGATGGCGAGGAATACGATCCCAAGACCCGCCAAAAAGGCGTTCCCAGGCTCGATCCGTCCCAATGCTCGATTTACATCTTCACCCAGTCCACCCGCACCAACTAACGATGCTATCACTACCATTGCGAGAGCCATCAACGTCGTCTGGTTCACTCCTGCCATGATTGTGGGAATTGCCAATGGGATCTTGACACGGAGTAATAATTGCGAATTCGTAGCTCCGAACGATGTTGCCGCCTCAATCGTCTCTTCAGGCACCTGTCGTATGCCGAGATTCGTAAGCCTGACAGCAGGCGGCACCGCATAGATCAGCGTCGCAATCACCGCCGGGACATTCCCGAGGCTGAAAAACGCTATCGCAGGAACTAGGTAAACAAAACTGGGCATCGTCTGCATACCATCCAAAATCGGACGCAGAATCTGATTCAGTCGATCGCTCTGGGAAGCCCAAACTCCGACTGGCACCGCGATCACGATCGACAGAGTCACGGTCACCACGATCAACGCCGCCGTCTCCATCGCGCTCTCCCACAACCCAAACACCGCAATCGTCAGCAGTGAAGCGACTGAGAAGATGCCGACGCGGATGCCCGCCATGCGCCATCCCAACACACCCACGCCGATGATGAACGCCGGCCATGGGATCCAAACCATCACGTCTTCGAGCCATACCAACGCCTTCAACAACGCAGTCTTGATGAAACTGAATATGAAATCCAAATTCACATTCATCCAGTCGATAATCTGATCGATCCTTAATCCGATATCCCGCCCATAATCGATCGGGAATTCACGACCATCCTCCCACCCGATCACCAGTATCACCGCGGTTATCAACGCCGGGATCGCGGCCCAGCGCATCCAGTACGGGATATGATCGATCAATCCTTTGACCGGATTTGCGCTTTGCTTGCCGACGTAATCTTCTGTTGCTTCTCGATTCATCTCGATTTCTCCCATTTCGCTATTGCGCCCCGTTTCCCTCGACCTCTGTCTTCGGATCCATCACTTCGGCCAACATTTCAAGTTCGACTTCACCAATCAGCACTCCGTCTTCATCGAGCACTGGCACGGAGTGGTCCGCGCGCAGACCGTAAGGCACCAACTCGTCCAACACCGTCTCGCTGGTCACCGCCTCGTCGACCGTCAACGTGACATCGCCAATCCTCTCAATGCCTTGACGGATCGCCGAATTGATCCGCTGCAACCGCGCAGTTCCCAAGTAGCGCTTCGCATCGTCTACCACCATGGCATAGCCGAGATCGTCTTCGATCAACTTCTCCAAAACATCCGAAGCAGCGCTGTCTTGCGAAACTACGTGAACAGCCTCGCCCATCACTGAAGCCGCCGTCATCAACGAATACTGCCGGACATCCTTGGTGAAATCCTTCACGAAAGCATTCCTGGGATGCAACACAACATCTGTCGGCGTCCCTGTCTGGATGATCTCTCCATCCCGCATGATCGCGATCCGATCTCCGATATTCGCCGCCTCGCTGAGATCGTGCGTGATGAAAATGATCGTCTTGTGCATCGCCGCCTGCGTCTGCACCAACTCTTCCTGAAGGTCACGACGGATCACAGGATCCAACGCGCTGAACGGCTCATCCATCAACATCACGGGCGCATCCATCGCGAACGCACGCGCCAGCCCCACCCGCTGCTTCATCCCGCCACTCAACTCGTCGGGCATATTGCGTTCCCATCCTCCCAGACCAACGGCCTCTAGTGCTTCGGCAGCCCTTTCACGACGCGTACGACGATCCACACCACTCAACTCCAAACCCCAAGAAACGTTGTCAATGACACTACGATGCGGCATCAAACCAAAATGCTGAAACACCATCGCCAACTTCGAGCGTCGCATCTGCAGCAACTCCTCGTCGCTCATCGACCTCACCTCATCTTCGCCGATCCAGATCTCGCCTCGGTCAGCCTCTATCAACCGATTGATGCACCTGATGAGCGTAGACTTCCCGCATCCCGACAGCCCCATCACCACGAATATCTCCCCCTGAGCAGCATCGAATGAAACATCCGACAACGCCAACACCGACCCCGTGGCTTCCTGTATATCGTCCTTGCTCGCCCCGCCCTTCGCCATCTCTATCCCAGCCTCAACATCCCCGCCGAAAAGTTTCCACACGCCACGCACCGAGACGGCGATGTTCGATTCTCGCTCCGTTTCGAGGGTTTCCTGCACTAAAGTCAAACCAGTACCCGATCTCCTACTTGGCACCTCTACCGGCCGGCAACAATCTCAACCGACCAACTCTCAACCATAACGGAAGCGCGAGTACAGTTATCTTCGATGCCTTAGCTTCAATCACTAAGAACCTAACCCCATGTGCGGACGTTTCGGACTTTACACAGACTTGGCGGAGCTTGTTGAAATCCTCGGTGTCGAGTTACCGATGCCGATGGAAGTTTACGGTCCGCGTTGGAACATCGCGCCAACAACCGACGTGCTGACGATCCTTGATAATGGTGGTGCGCGCGAAGGAGCGATGATGCGTTGGGGCTTGATACCTACTTGGGCGAAACCCGAGAACGCATTCAAGCGTCCCATGTTCAACGCCAGATCCGAGACCGTTTCCGAACGTCCGATGTTCCGCAACTCGTTCAATCGGCATCGTTGCCTAGTACCCGCCAACGGTTTCTTCGAGTGGCGACGTGAAGAAACAGGCGGTAAAACACCGATGTGGATCTACGATGTCGAGACACCCGTCGTTACTTTCGCAGCAATATCGAGCACTTGGCGAGGTCCCGACGGCATTGTGAAGTCTTGTGCGATCCTGACAACATCACCGAACTCGTTGATGTCTCCCATCCATGATCGAATGCCAGTGATTCTGGACCGCGAATGGGCGGACGTATGGTTGGACGATGCTGCCGACAAAACGGTATTGATGGAGGCTTTGAAGCCGCGCGAGTGGGATTCGATGCAAGCCCTAGAGGTTGATCCGGCGGTTGGCTCGACGCGCAACAACGGGCCGCATCTCATCAGACCTCGACCATCGTTGTTTTAGGGGAAAGCACAACATCTATTAGTATGTTGATGCTATAATTGGCGCGAGCAGAACCATGTCTATCGCTTGCGTCAAGATACCACATTTGCCGATTCAGTGTGAACTCTCCAGATCGTCAGAACTACGATCTCGGAACATCCTTATCTATCACGGCGAGGAATCACGCCCTGTCATTCTCGACGCATCTTCGAACGCGTATATCCGACGCGGAACATCTCTAGTCAGAGCGATGTCGCAATGTCCCGAAGCTGCGGTTATTCGTGCAGATGAAGATTATTACAACGCAAGCTGGAACCAAATCATTAAAAGTCTGCTCAACATCACCGATCGGGTTGAAGATGCGGCGCGGGGTACCGCTTTTCTCGCCATCAACGGGCTTTACGCCGCTTACGGCGGCCAAGACCAGACGGTGGAATTCATCTCTAAAGCGACGACGGAACATGGTTTAGAGGCTTTGATCGGCGTCGCTCCGGGACGGTTTTCCGCTTATTGCGCCGCGATCAGAGCACGCCCCTCGAAGCCGATTCGATTGCCCAACAGCCGAAGCGCGGTCAAGGAATTCCTGGCCCCCATGCCAGTTGATTTGTTGCCGATGGAAACACGCGCCATCGAGCTCATGCACGACTTCGCGCTCGACACGATGGGTGAGTTGGGGATGCAGTCGTTGTCTGCTTTGCAGGCGCAACTCGGACCCGACGGTAGGCGCGCTTGGGAACTGGTGAACGGTTTCGACCGGAGTAGGCTCAACATTATCGAGCAGCCGGAAAGTATCGTTGATGAACTTCAATTCCCCTGGCCTGCCGCCAGCATGGACGCCCTCTCCTTCGGTGTCCACGCTTTGTTAGATCGTGCATTCACCTCCTTGCAGCGCGTCGGCAAAGCCGCGGGGCGAATGGACCTGACATACGAAATGTCCGACTCGGAATCTTGGACTTACAGGCATGTATTCAAAGAACCCACCGCCTCAGCCAAGATCGCTCACAGCGTCGTTATGACAAATCTCGAGATGAAAACGCAGAGCGAAAATTCACCGATACGCAGTCCCGTCGAGACAATCAGCGTCGAATTATCACGCCTAGGACAAGCACGCGCCGAACAATCCGGCCTGTGGAACAAACACGAAGGGGGAGATCTCAACACCGCCTTGCGTCAATTGACGGCAAAGACGGAATCGTCCCCAGTCAAGAAGATAGTGGAGGTGGAACCATGGTCACGAATTCCAGAAAGACGCCTGGCATTCGCGGAAGTTACGAGCCGCTGAACATGCCAGTGCCGGTGCAAGTCGTGCCCGGACTCGATGGACGACCGGCAAAAATCCTTGAAACGCGCAAGCCGTCGCGGGTGGAGAAGGTCATCGATCTGTGGGAACTGGACGACGAGTGGTGGCGAGAAAAACCGATCCGACGCCGCTACTTCCGATTGCTCATGGACTCCGGAGGTGTCTTGACGGTCTTCAAAGACCTGTCCAGCGACGAATGGTTCAGCCAAAGATACTGAACCGTGACCAGGTACGTCGAACTACGAGCCATGAGCTGGTACTCGTTCATGGAGGGAGCGTCGTCCATCGACGAGATGCTCGGGCGCGCCCATGAGTTGGGCTACGACACGTTCGCTCTCGTAGACCGCAACAACATCACCGGCGCGCTCGAGTTCTCAGAATCCGCACACGAGCTAGGCATCAAGCCAATCATCGGCGTCACTCTGACCCTGCGCGACGAAGGCGAAAACACAGCATCGCCCATCACCCTGATCGCGGAAAACCGCAAAGGCTACGCCAACATGTGCAACCTGATATCGTTCGCGCATGTGGGGGCAGGTCGGATCGATCCAGTACTTTCTTCTCGCCACCTCCACAACCACACCGACGGTCTGATAGCACTCATCGGCGAACCGGAAAGCCACATTGCAGAACTCGCCGTTGACGACGCGATATCCTGTGCCGATGAAAACGTTCAACGCTTCATCAGATGGTTCGGCAAGGAAAACCTATTTGTCGAGTTGCAACGCCACTTCGTGCACGGCGACTTGGAACGGAACCGCGCGCTCGTCGCACTCGCAGAACGCAACGATGTCGGCGTAGTCGCCACCGGCGGAGTCTTTTATCACGAACGCAATCGCAGCCGCCTGCACGATGTCTTAACCGCCATCCGTCACAATCTCACCCTCGAAACTTCCCACCGTCAGCGCAAGGCCAACTCTCATTACGAACTCAAGTCACCCGAACGCATGGAGCAGTTGTTCCGAGAGTGGTCCGAGGCAGTCGATAATTCTCGCCGCATCGCCGACCGTTGCGAGGCGTTCAGCGCCAAACAGATAAACTACCGATTCCCGCGTGAAACCGTCCCCGACGAGTTTTCAGATGATCAGGAATATCTCGAACACGTCTGCAACGAGGCGGCAAAGCGCCGATACGGACGCATCACCGACAAGGTCAGGGAACGCTTGGACCGGGAATTCAGTCTCATCAAAAAGCATGGACTGGCCGGTTTCTTCCTGCTCTATAGACGCATCATTTCGCTGGCGCAAGAAGTCGCGATCGAGCTGGGGCACTCCTCGATCGAAATCCCGATAGAAGAAAAACCGCCCGGTCGAGGACGAGGATCATCCGTCGCCATGCTGATCGGAACTCTAATCGGAGTCTCCCACATCGACCCTCTCGATTACAACCTGCCGCTGGAACGCTTCATCTCCGACGACGAGCTGGTAAACACACCAGATATCGACCTTGATTTTCCCCGCGACATCCGCGAAGCGCTGATTCTCCGCGTCTTCGAAGAATTCGGCTGGGATCACGCGGCCCTGACCGCGATGTTCCCCACCTACAAACTCAAAGGCGCAGTCCGCGACGTGGGCAAAGTTCTCGGGCTCCCTCACTTGGAACTCGACATCCTAGCCAAAAGAGCAGAATCGCACAACGCCGCCGATCTAGCCTTCGAGATGGAACGCATACCAGATTTGAAAGACAAGATCAACCTACCGGGATGGCGCCATCTCGTCGGGTTAGGAGCGCAACTCCAAGGCTTTCCGAAAGGATTGGCACAACATCCCGGCGGCATGATCATCAGTTCCACACCGCTCATCGACATCACCCCGGTACAACCGAGTGCCATGGACGGCCGTTACATCTGCCAGTGGGACAAGCACGGCGCAGACAGTGCCGGTTTCTTGAAGATCGATTTTCTGTCTTTGGGCGCGCTGTCTCAAATGCAGGAGTGTCTGCAACTCATCGAAAAACGCACCGGATCGCGCATCGATCTATCCCGCATCGACTTCAACGACGAAGCCGTTTACGACGATCTTTGTCGTGGAGACACGGTCGGTGTTTTCCAAGTCGAATCCGCCGCGCAGATGCAGACCATCACACGCATGCAGCCCCGCAATCTTTACGACTTGGCATTGGAAGTGGCGGCGGTGCGTCCGGGCGTGGGCGCCAACAACGGCGTGTCGGAATTCATCCGCAGACGCAACGGCAAAGATTGGGAATACGATCATCCGCTCGAAAAGCGCGCGCTCGAAAAGTCCCTTGGCATCATTCTCTTCCAAGACCAAGTCGTGACCCTCGGCATCGATGTCGGCGGCATGACAGCGTCGGAATCCGACCAGATGAGGCGCGCGTTCCAGCGCCGCAACAACGAAGCCCTGATAAAGCAATACTGGGATCGTTTCCGAGACGGTGCCGCCGAACGCGGAGTGCCGGAAAAGACCGCCGACAAGATCTTCCTCAAATTCAATCCCCACTACATGTTCCCGGAGGGTCACGCCCTCGCGTTCGGCGTAACCGCCTACCACATGGCATGGCTTCGACTTCACTATCCCACTGAGTTCTACACCGCGATCTTCAACGCGCAGCCCATGGGATTCTGGCCGCCGGAGACGCTGAAGCAGGACGCGAAGCGCAGAGGCGTCACCATTTTCAATCCGGACGTGAACCTCAGCCAGGACAAATGCACTCCTCAAGGAGAAGATTCCTTCAGACTCGGCCTCACGTCCGTTAGCGACATCAACGAACAATCCGCCAAAACCATCATCGAAAAACGCGAATGGAACGGTCCCTACCGATCGTTCGCCGATCTCGTGTCGCGTTCAGGTATGCAACGCAAAGCGCTAGAAAACCTCGTCAAAGCAGGAGCATGCGACGATTTGCAGGGAGTCGACGATAGGCGGCAAGCCCTGTGGGAAGTCGGACTCCGCTACCAAGCCAGCGGTTCGCAAGGACGACTCCAACTCGATGTCAGCCAAGACATGGCTACACTCAAACCCGCTCAACGAACAGACCTTATGACGTACGAGTACGAAACGTTGGGACTGTGGACAGACGATCACGTGATGTCTACCATGCGTGACACCCTGACGAAACACCAAATCTTGAACAGTACCCAGCTTGACGACAAATCGCATGAAGAACGCGTAGTCGTCGCCGGCAAGGTGCTAAGACGCCAACGCCCACTTGGCAAGATGGTCTTTATGACCCTCGAAGACGAATTCGGCATGATACCCCTCGCCATACCCCCCGCAACTTGGAAAAAACACCGCGACGCTCTCCGAATGCCGATCATCATTGCCGAAGGCGAAGTCTCACGCAAAAACGGCACCATGAACATCATGGTCCACCGAGCATCACCACTCAAGCCGAACTACGCTTCACGCGCGAACATTCCCGACATCAGTCACAACTTCAGATAGCCAAAGTTAAACCATGATTCCAATTGCGAACGATTTTCAGCCATATTGCTTGACAACCATCAACATCTGTTATAAAAACAACAAGTGAACAAGTTCTGCGGGCTTAGCGGCTCGCAACACAGTGCTGCGCAGACGTGTGCAGACCCCCCGACCCAGACGGTCACCGGGAGAAAGCGTGAGGACATGAAGGCAACAATCGACAACAAAGGCGCTATGGCCGACAGTGCGGATTACCCCCCGCCGACCGTCTTGCGCGCCGAGTCGCAGAGTCTTCGTGTTCTCTGGTGGCGTCCCACGGCGGATCGGAAGTCCGCCGCAAGACCGCGAGGGTCCGTGCCGAAGCGTGGGAGGCACAGTTCCCGGAGCGCGGCGCAGCAGTCCTGCGCCGCACAGCGAGCCAGCGAGCATCTCTTCTACTGGGATGTTCTGCCAAGGGCCGGGAGACCGCACGTGGAGCCGACGGACGTCTACTCCTGCCCATCACAGGAGGGAGGCTACAGCGCGAGAGGAGCCCGCGAGGGTGAATCGAAGGAAGGCGGCGTACTCCGAACGGTGCACCAAAGCACCGCGCCGTCGACCAAGCACGCGGTCTGGCGACGCGTGCCGCGTCTGGATATGGAAGCTAGCGGTCTCGCACACCGCTCTGCGCAGCATCTGACCCCTCTCCGGGGTCGTCCTCCAGCTTTCGGGCAAGAGGCGATGGAGAGGGAAGGAGCCGAGGTCGAAGTACAAAGACCGAGGCTCAAGGACCAG
>JAJEGY010000020.1 GCA_022819585.1 Dehalococcoidia bacterium
GTAGAGAGATAGATACAGGAGGACTGCAGCTGTGCAGCTTTCATCGAGAATCTTGACGGCTCTGGCCGTGCTGATCCTTGCCGTTGCGGTGGTGGCGGTGCGAGCCGGCTCGACCGGGACGGTAGATGCAGCTACCGGGACGATTGACGTTCTGAACGTCGGAACATGTTTTGCCACCGACGACGAAATCTTCGGCGTCGCCGACTGTGTTGACGGTGACGCGAACACAGGTGACCTCGAGGGCTACAACGTTTCAGGCCGAGACGAAGTAGGCGAGGTTGGAACGGTATTCGCCACCTATGCTCACGACCCCAAGACGGCACCTGATAGCCCTCGCGCAGTCCTCACAAACTCAAACCTCATCAAGGTCAGCATCTCTGACACCGGGCGCGACAAACGGACACCCGTGCTTCTGCCAGTCGGAAATGCCAGTCCCAGCCTAAGGGTGCTAGGCGACAACCCGGCAACGACTGACACTACAGAGACAGATTTCGATCTGGGCCCCAACCAGAACCTCCTCACGATTCGCGAAGACTACGACGACAGTATTGACATCGACGCCGAGTTCTTGATGGAATGGAGACGCCGCGATGCTCCTGACTCCGTGGCGGTTAATCTCGACACTCCGGGCGTTGAAACCGGGTTGCGAATCGTCAAAGTTGATCGTGGGACGGGTACCGTGGAAACGGATCCGTTCAAACCCATGGACACCTCCGAAGATGCCTTGATCTCCTTCTACGGTGAGATTAGGACGGACAATAGCAGCCCGGCCAACGATACCTACACCGACGCTGAAGACACCACGGTATTTGCCAACCTCAAATCCCATATCGTGCTTGACGAAGACGTGGGATCTGGTGGCGTCGGAGGTGTTCCTGGTGAGCCAAACGAGGTTGCACCGTGGCTGACTATCCAAGTGTCAAAGGCGGAAAATGTCCAAATCGGTCTCCAGTACATCGTCTACCACACGAGCGAATTTGAGACGCTGGTCGGCGGACACGACGAAGACGAGTACGGCACGGACGCAAATGCAAACGCACCCGACTTCACGAACGCCGAGATGAAGGCCGATTCTGAGTTGCTCGTGGAAGCCCGAGCAGATGGCCGCGTAGGTCGACAAGGGCTTAGGCTCTACGAAACCGGGCGATTCACTGGCCGATATGAAGGCTACGTCCAACTCACGGACGAAAACGGCGATGAGGATGGCTGGGGATTGGATGTCGGTCCTGCAACGGGTCCAGGAATGAGTGAACGCGCCACAATCGGCGTTGAAAGCGGTCCGGTTGTGATCGCATACCGTGATACCGACGGTTCCACTCGACTCCACGAAATCGAAGTCGACACGGTTCCGCCCAACGTCAACATCGATAGCCCGGCTCACGAGTCACAAGGCCAGGACACATCACCGCTGTTCGCCGGTGCATTCTCTGATAGCGATTCCGGTCTGCGAGACGACTCATTCCACCTCTACATCGACAACTCCGATGATGAAAACGAAGACGGAAACAACGGCGACACCAAAGTGTTGGAGCTGCCAGTCGACTCGACGGGTGGCGAATACGGCATGGTTCAAGCCGGAACTAGCGCCGTCGGTGGCGTAGTGCAGTCCATCAACGATTACGCAGGGTGGTCTGCGCCTGACTCGTTAACCTACGCTGTGATTGATCACGACGATGTTTTCCTGTCGGAGCCGGACGATGGGAGTCTGCTCATAATCGGTCCCGACAACTACGCTGATGGCGACACCACAGGAACATTCGCCGATTCGGAACGAATTGACATCGAGCTTGAGGCTGGTGAGGACTACAACCACACGATCGACTTCCAGGCGGTCGTAGCGGACATCGCCGGTAACCTTGGCTTTTCCGACAGTGACAATGACGGTCCGCGCTTCATCAACCACCTTGGTGAGAAGCTTGGAGACCGCAAACCTGGACGCTACAACGTCATCGGCTGGTACGCGCGCCACATCTTCTTCCTAGACGAGACTCCTCCGTCCATCTATGAAGAGCAATCGGTAACTGGCTTCTTCGGTGAGAACGACAGTGACGTTCCGCAGGCCGACCGGTCCGGAATCTTGGTCGCTTTCGACAAAGCCGTTGATGCCGACTCGATCAGTACTGACACCTTCGGCGTCACGCTCGACAGAGCAGGCACTGAAAACGTCGCTGTTATTGACGTCGATGTTCAAGGGCGAGCGGTGTACCTCATGCTCGAATCCGAACTGGCGTCTGATGCGAAGCCTTTTGTCGACATCGCTGACGGCGAATGGGTATCAGATCCGGCTGGCAACCGCCTCACCGGTGGTAAGCAGGCTCCGTTCGAAGCGAATGACGGGATATCGCCTGTCCTGACCGTCACACTTAGCGGCGGTACCGGCAGCGGCGAAGGTGCCGAGGGACCATCTGGTCTGACCAACAAAGCCATCACCGCTACGATCTCGGCCGATGAAGAGATCAGCGCTACACCATCCTTGGTTGTCGTCTGTTCCAACATCGCTTGGGACAGCGATGGCGACGGGGAGAACGACAAATCGTTGTCCGATGTCTCAGGTCAGAGAAGCGGATCCATCACAGGCAGAGGAAGCGCGACATTCACTAGCACCGAAGCAGGTGAAGAGAACCTCTACGGCCAGTCCTTCATGTGTGGGGACGATGAGGTAGAGATGCAACGACTCCAGTCGTACTCACGACCAGGCCTCTCCTGGGAATACGAGTGGGTTAACTTGCCCGGAGACAATGCTTTGAGCGATGGCAAACTCACCGTCGTGGCATTCGCACGGGACAGGCAGTCGTTTGCAAGCCTGAAAGCCAGAGGCGATAGCGGAACGCCAAACAGTGCCGACACCTATAACTGGGGTGCCGCCACGGCTGAGTTCCGCTTCGACACGACACTCGAAAATCCGATGCCCACACCTGCAGAGGACGACACAGTGACCGAGGCGCGACCGTTCGTGCTGCTCACTTACGATGACGCTGTCACGGTCTCTATCGACGAGTTCTCGCTCGGCGGTACTGTTCAGGAGATCAGTTCCATCGGCAACAACCGTTTCCTCTTCTGGCCAGAGGCTCTAGGCCTTGGCACCCACGACGTTTCGGTCGACGCGGTCGACGCCGCGGGCAACGAGGACACGTTCGAATACAGCTTCAAAGTTGCGGAACGTAAATCCTTCAACATGAAGCTCATCGCAGGTTGGAACGCAGTCTCCTTCCCGGCCAATCCGGTCGACAACGCCATCGGTAGCGTATTCACCGAGGACGTGATCGACATGGTCGCCGGTTGGGACGCAAGCGATCCTGAGAAGCCGTGGAGCATCGCCACCCGCATGGATGGTGACTGGTCGACACACGATGAGTTTGCCACTCTCGAAAAGGTCCACGCTCAATACGGCTACTGGGTCCATGCCCAAGGCTTCGTGACCCAGCGGGTGAAGCTCATCGGCGGCATCAACCGCACCGATCCTGACATCACCCCGCCGGACCTCGTCGCCATCCCGACTCTCGCAGGTTGGAACTTCGTGGGCGTCATCGACCAAGACGGCGACCAGACGGAAGCTGACTTTGGCGAAACCCTCATGAACGGTACGACCCCGATTGACGCGGGCGACTACCTAGGCAGCAACAAGCGAGCCTACACATGGGATGCAGTCCGCAGCGAGTTCAAGATCCTAGAGAACGGCGACGAAATCGCAATCGGCGAAGGCATCTGGGTCTACTACGGAGGCGGAATAGCCCCGTAAGCTAGACCAAGGTCCCAACCGACCAATCTAGAAGAACGCCCCCGTGCAAAAACACGGGGGCGTTTTTTGTGAACCATGATTGCCGTGATGTGCAATGATTTGAATGATGTTGTGGTCGGCTAAGGGATCCTTGCGCTTAGGGCGGTCACGTGCTGGAGATGACGAGGCATAATCGCTGAAGTCGCCCCGCCCTTCCCCGTGCCCTCACCCCGGCCCTCTCCCGCCCAGCGGGAGAGGGGGAAGGTTCTTGACGGGAGGCGATGCTGCCGTGACGGGGAGGCGTCTACCTAATTGATAGCGGCGGAGCGACTGGAGATGACGAAACTTCCACCCCGGCGTTACCCCCGCCCTTCCCCGTACCCTGACCCCGGCCCTCTCCCGCTGTTGACGGGCGTTTTGGGGGAGAGGGGGAGAGGGGGAGAGCGCCTCTGGCGCTCCATGTCGGATGTTGCTCGATGCCAACCTCTCCTTCCTTATTAATAAGGAAGGTAGACGACTCCTCGTCACAGCAGCACGCTCGAACGTTCCCCTCTCCGAAACTCAATGTGCTCCTTGAGATGAAATCCCATCAAAGGGTTGTACCGGAAACCAGCAGCAGGACGCTTTCCGGTTAGAATGTTCCCCCTCTCCCGCTGGGCGGGAGAGGGCCGGGGTGAGGGTTAGGGGACGGGCGGGGCCCGCCCCCTTCGCAAAGCGTAAGGGGGCGCGGGCGAGCGAAGCGAGACCGCGGGGGATGCCGGGGCGGACGAGGTGCCACCCCAAACAACCGAAACCCCATCATTCCGCGTGATGGCAATCATAGTTCCCCAAAAAAACGTTGACACGCCACACATACTGGCATATATTCGGTATCATATAGTTTTCAGGGCGTGCCGACCGTCATGGTTCGTTGCGCGTCTTGAGAGTGCTATGGAAACATCCGGGCAAGACCGCTTCAAGATTGGCGCGATGAGCGCTGATGTATGTGCGTCTGGAATCGAACCGGTAGAGAGATAGATACAGGAGGACTGCAGCTGTGCAGCTTTCATCGAGAATCTTGACGGCTCTGGCCGTGCTGATCCTTGCCGTTGCGGTGGTGGCGGTGCGAGCCGGCTCGACCGGGACGGTAGATGCAGCTACCGGGAC
>JAJEGY010000035.1 GCA_022819585.1 Dehalococcoidia bacterium
CCGAGTTTCTTGCCGACGATGTCGTGGAGTGCGATGTCGATGGCGGAGATTGCGCCGGTGATGGTGCGTCCGCCTTCGAAGTATTGGCCTCGATACATCTCCTGCCAGATGCGGCCTCGCTGCATGGGGTTCTGTCCGACTAGGAACTCACGGAAGTGGTCGACCATTCCGCTGACGGCGAGTTCGCGGCTGGAGAAGCCGGATTCGCCCCATCCGTAGATGCCTTCGTCGGTCTCGATCTTGACGAGCATCTGGTTTCGGTGGCCGATCCATACCGGGTAGTTTTTGATGTCGGTGATTTTCATTGGGGGTTGCTCCGTTGGGGAACTTTGATGTGAATGATGGGGAATGATTGTAATGGCGGGCGGCAGGGCCGCTTTTCTTCTGTTTGGTTTTGAATTGGGATTCTTGGGATTTTGTTGGGGGGAGTCCTTCTGGCCCCTCCCTTTTGCCCCGGTCACCCTCACCCTGGCCCTCTCCCGCCGAGCGGGAGAGGGGATTTGTTCATAGTGGGGGAGGTTTTAGTTGGAGAAAAAGGTTGTGGGAGGATGTGGTGGTTGGGACGAGGCACGTGGGCGTTGAGTGGTGGTTTTTGGGTCAGTGCGTTGTTTTGCGTAGAGTGTTGGGCAGGTTTGAGGCCTGATCCTATGTTTGGAGCACCTCTCCGGGCGATTCTCGAATGGACCCTATGGGGTTGCTTCTAGTTGGAGGAGTTTTTGTTTTAGGGGTAGGCCTATGGTTCCTCCGAAGCCTTGTAGGTTGCCGTTGGAGGCGATTACTCGGTGGCAGGGGATGATTATTGGTATTGGGTTTGTGGCCATTGCTCTTCCGGCGGCGCGGGCGGAGTTTGGGTTGCCGGATGCTTCTTGTGCCAGCCAGGCGTAGGTGCGGGTCTGGCCTCGGGGGATTGTCCGGCAGGCGGCTCTGGCGCGTTGGGTGTATGGGGTCCAGGCAGTGTCGTCTATGGGGATGTCGTCTAGGTCGACGTCTTCGCCGTTGCAGTATCGGGTTAGGAGGTCTTCGGCTTGGGTTAGAACGGGGTTTGGGGAGTCGGTTGATGAGGCGTTTGTGGTGTCGGCGATTGCTTCGTCGGCGGATTGGGGAGTGGGTTCGGGGAGGGATGTTCGCACAATGCCACGGTTGTTTGCGGCGATTGCGATCCAGCCCAAGGGGGTTGGGAAGGTGGTGGTGGAGATGGGAGTGTTGTTGGGCATAGGACTGATTCTATTGAGGGGGATCGGCTGTGGTTGTCCGTCTTTCTCCACATCTTGTGCGTGATGCGATAGGTGGCAAGGATAACGATCCTCGCCGTTTGGTCGAGGCGCGACGACGGGGTGCATCGTCAGGAGGACTGTGGATGCTATTCGATGGTGAAGTGGGGATTCCAGGCGATTTCCCATAGGTAACCATCGGGATCAGAGAAGTAGCCTGAGTAGCCGCCCCAGAAGGTGTCTTGGGCGGGTTTGATGAGCGTAGCACCGGCGGATACGGCGATGTTTATCAGGGCGTCGACTTCCTCGGTGGTGCTGACGTTGTGGGCGAGGGTGACGCCGGAGAATCCGGTGCCGTGAGTGGGAATGCCGATGTCTTCTGCCAAGGCGTCGCGAGGGTAGAGGGCGAGCCATGTGCCGCGGTTCTGGAAAAATGCGATGGATTCGGTGTTTTCGTCGAAGAGGGGCAGTCCGAGTCCGTCACGGTAGAACTCGACGGAGCGTTGCAGGTCGTCTACGCCGAGGGTGATGATGCTGATGCGTGGTTCCATAGTCGGTCGTTTGGTTTTCAACCGGCCCCGAGAGGTTGTTAAAGCTGGCGGAGCCTTGGGTCCCAGCGGTCACGGAGCCAGTCCCCGATAAAGTTCACCGACATCACGATCAGCAATATAGCCATGCCGGGGAAAACGGCCATCCACCAAGCGGTATTCAGATATTGGCGAGCGTCGGAGACCATATTGCCCCAGGTCGGGATGTTGGATGGCACACCTGCGCCGAGGAAGGACAGGCCTGCCTCGGTGAGGATCAATCCGCCGACACGGAGTGTGATGAGAACGACGACGGTATTTATCAAGCCGGGGGTCAGGTGTCGCCACATTATGCGTAGATCGGAACCGCCGGCGACGCGGGAGTAGGCGACGTAGTCACGGGTTTTAAGGGTGAGGACTTCGGCCCTGACGTTTCGTACGACGCCGGCCCAAGTGGCCAGTATCAGCAGGACCAGAAGGACTGTGACGCTTTGACCGAACACGATCGCTGCCAAGATTGCGATCAGCAGGAATGGCGAAGCGTTCCAGACGTCTACCAGCCGCATCATCAACTCGTCGAAGAGTTTGCCGTAGAAGCCTGAGACCATTCCGAGGGTCGCGCCGACTGCCATCCCCACTACCAAGGAGATACCAGCGACCGCGAGCGAAATTCGGGCCCCGTACATGATGCGGGTCAGGATGTCGCGGCCTAGGTGGTCCGCACCCAAGATGAAGCGGTCGGTGACGCGCTCGTTTTCCTCGTAGAACTCGGTGTACCAGATAGGCGGTGCTTGGCGTGCCCGGAGGTTTTGCTCGTCCTGTCCGTATGGCGCGAGCCAAGGCGCGGAGAGGGCCATGAATATGAGGAGGGCGACGACGATGATAGGTATAACGGGCCATCTGCGCAGCACGTACCAGAGTTTGCTGAAGAAGCTTTGCTGGTCCGACGTAGTCGGAGATTGTGCGGTGCTCGCCACGCTGGCGGTGTCGGTAGCCATCGTTAGTCGTACCTGATCCTAGGGTCGATGACGAGATAAAGCATGTCGGCCAAAAAGCTTCCGGCAACGTAGAGGATGGCGAACATGAAGATGACGCCGGTGAGCAGCGGGAAATCGTTGTTGTGGATCGAGTCGACTGCTAACCTGCCGACACCCGGCCATGCGAAGACAGACTCGACGAGGACGGATCCTTCGAGGAATCCGATGAGGATAAGTGCCGAGACTGTTATGGGCGGGATTAGGGCGTTTCTGAATGCGTGTTTCCAGATCACGGTATTGACATTGACGCCCTTGGCGCGTGCGAGTTTGACGTACTCGGAGTCGAGGACCTCCAGCATCGATGAACGCGTGAGGCGCAGATAGCCGGCGGCGGGCAACAGGCCGAGGGTCAGAGTGGGTAGAGCGAGCGCTCTGACTTGGTGAGGCCAGAAAGATTCGTCGACGGGACGACCACCGGGCGGGAGCCAGTCGAGGGTTACGGCGAAGATCAGGATGCCTACGATGCCCATGAAGAAGGAGGGGGTTGCCTGTCCTAACAAAGCGAAGGTGCGACCGAAGTAGTCCCAAACCGTTCCGCGTGCGATGGCTGATACGACGCCGAGGGGGATGCCGATCAAGGTCGCGAGGACAAACGCGGCGATGCCGAGTTGGATTGTCGCCCCGAGTTTTTCGAAGACGACGGTTCGCACATCGCGCTCGGCTAGAAGGGTTACGCCGAAGTCGCCTGTGACGACACGTCCCAACCAGATGAAGTATTGGACGATCAGAGGTCTATCGAGAGCGAGTTTCTCAGACAGAGCGGCGATCTGTTCCTCACTCATGCCATAGCCTCCGGGCTTGGCGTAGAGGAGCAATGGGTCGCCGGCCATACGGGACAATACGAAAACTATGAGTGTCGCTGCTACGAGCGACATGATTGCAAATACGAAACGTTGGGCGAGGAATTTCTTCATTTGACTACGCGTCGATCATCGAGTCTGAACGTATCCCGTTGAGGGATTCGCACCAAGACGATGATACGGGACGCTGTGAAGATCGGCCCAACGTCGGGCGATACGAGTTCGCCCGACGTTGGAACCTAGGTTGCTTTAGCGCTGGACGAGTTTGATGTTCTCGAACTCGTTGGAGCCAGCGAAGGCGGATGACGTACCTACCCACTCTGCGATGGAGTTGGGGTTGTAGACGGTCAAGACCGGGACCTGAACGGTTCCGGCGAAGATCATCTGGTCGTAGAGGTAGTCGACTAGTTCGGTGTTCAAGCGGATTCGCTCGACAGGGTCGCCTTCGACCGCGACTGCCTTGAAGGTGTCAGCGATCGCAGGGATCTCGATACCGCAACCGAAGCCGCCACGGGTGAAGCTGGTCTCGGTGAGGCCGTGGGGCCAGTCAAACGGAATGGCCGTGGAGCCTTCGTCACAGTCACCTGCGTACGGGATGGTGTTGGTTCGACCGACCAAGCTCGGGCGGATGATGGAGTATGCGGACTTGAAGACCTGCAGGTCCATGTCGGGCCAGAGCTCTTTCCACATACCGGCAATGGCGTCGTTCAACTCGGCGTTGGTGCCGCTTGAGCCGCCGAGTTCGCCACCGGTCCAGATACCGATCGGGAACTTGCCGGTGGGCCATGCGGTGCTAGCCATGTGCTCGAGAGCCTCGTCCGGGTTGTACGGGATCAACCACTCGTCTTTGAAGTAGCTGGCGGTGGTGTCAACGTACTCGATTGAACCGACGGTGCCGAAGCCATCGAGGATGGTCTCGACGAGGAGTTCGCGGTCAATGGCCTTGGCCAGCGCCCAGCGGACGTCTCGTGCTTCTTCCATGTCACCGGGCTGCTTGCCGGGGATGTTGCAACCGACCCACGGGAGGTCGTGCACGCAGTAGCCGGAACCTGTGCGGTCCAACGGCTCGCCGGTGCGGGCGTGGTTCTCTTCCCAGTAGTTTCCGGAGAAGATGACCTGGTGCACGCGGCCGGAGCGGGTGATGCTCTCAGCGCGGAAGCCGCTCTCTACCAGCGGTCGGATGTCCTTTAGCGGGACGGCGTCAGCAATGTCGACGTCGCCGGTGCGGAGGAATGCGACACGGGTTGAGGGCTCGGGGACCTCGGTGAATCGGAGGGTCTGGATCTCGGGGTTCGCGAACCAGTGGTCGTAGTCGACGGCGGAAAGGACCGCTCGGTCGTCCTGTACCCACTCAACGACCTCGAACGGACCGGTGGAGACGATGTTCTCTCGGAGCCAGTCGGCACCGTTTTGGTCGTGGGCGGCCTTGGAGAAGAATGCCGTTCCTTGCGCCTGCTCGTTCAGGAAGTTACCGTTCCATCGGGGGTCGAAACCGCCTTCGGTGAAGTTGAATCGAACAGTGCTGTCGTCGATCTTCTCGGTCTCGCCGAAGATGGCAGCAAAGTCACCGGCCTGACCGTGGATGCTGGTCGGGTTGGTGTTGGCGTTGCTGTCGTTCATCGTGTAGACGACGTCGTCAGCGGAGAAAGCGCCATAGCCGTCGTGGAATACGACGTCTTCGCGCAGGTTGACGATAGCGTGAGACAGGTCTGCGGCGAGTTCCCAGTCGGTAGCGAGCTTTCCGATGGTTCGGCCGTCGGAGTCGACTGCGAATAGTCCTTCGCCTACGCCCCAGTACTGCATTGCTTCGACGGGTGCTTGTGCACTACCGAGGCCAACGCCGGGAGCGATGTTGAATACTGCGACGCTGATTTCGCCGTATGCGTTCTTGGGCTCAGGAGCCGGTTCGATCGGTTGGATCGGGAGTGGAGTAGCGGTTGGTATCGGGGTTGCGGTTGCGACCTCGACGACGGTTCGAGTGACTTCGACCTCGACTTCTCGGACGACTTCCTTCTCGACCTCTACGGGTACTTCGACCTGAACTTCGCGGATGACTTCTTTTTCGACTTCAACCGGAACTTCGACCTCGACCTCTCGGACGACTTCGCGTTCGACCTCGACGGCTACTTCGACTTCGACGGTTCGAACGACTTCGCGTTCTACTTCGACGGGCACTTCTACTTCGACGGTGCGCACGACTTCACGCTCGACGGTGACCTCAACGATTCTCTCGCTGGTGCACGCGAACGCTGCGATCGCAACTAGACCGGCCAAAGAGGCAAGTGCGAATTTCTTAGAGACCATTGTCCCTCCTAGGTTTTGCGTTTTTGATTCGCCAACCTTTAATTCTAAACATCGGAGGGATGTGGAGCCTAAGTGGTGAAGCGGTACTGCTGCTGGGTCTCGTCTGGGACGTAGGGCGGTGTCATGCCGAAGAAGGACATTATTCGGTGTTTGAGCATGGCTCGGGATAGGCTTCGCCAAGCGTTGCCGAGGTTGGGTTCGGGGTTGTCTGCTGGTTCGTTTTGGTTGAGTTCAGGGTTTTCGGATTCGTCTGTGTCGGGAGGTTCTTCTATGGCGGCAACGGCTTCGGGTGCTGGTGGGCCGTAGATGGTTTTTTCGAATGCGTTGATGATTGTTCGGGCGTCGGTGTAGCGTGCGGTCATTTCTCCGACTTGGTTGGTGAATTCTCGTGCGGATTCGTGGGACGGTCTACGGTAACCGAGGATGGTTGCGACGCGGAGGAACTGGGTGTATGCTCGGACGGCTTCGGGCTGTCCTCGGAGGTTCCATCGCCATGCTCCGATGGCGAGGATGATGAGGGCGATTGCCGACGCGGCGGATGCGGTGGGGATGACGGGGATGTCGATGAAGGGGTCGTCTTGTTGTCTTGCGGCTAAAGCGGCGGCACGGAATTGTGCCTCCATCATGGCGATTTCGTCGAGGTCTTCTAAGTATTCGAGGTAGTCGGGGTCGAATTCGGCAGATGTGGGGAGTTCGGGCGGGATCTCGGTCGTCGGTGATGTGGGCACAACGACGTTTCTTGGGACGGCTGGTCTGTTGGGCGTGACTTCGATGTCGATCCATCCGTATGGCGGGGCGTAGATCTGCGTCCAACCGTGGCGGTTGCGGTCGCGGATGAGGAACTGTCCCTGGTCTGGGACGTATTCACCGGCGCTCCATCCTGCGATCATGCGTGCAGGGACTCCGACGGATCGGAGCATTACGGTAGCGGCGGATCCGAAGTATTGGCTGTAGCCTTTGCGTTTGGAGGCGTCGCAGGTTGGGAATTCGCTGGGACAGGGCTCGTTGACGGTCTTGAAGAGGAAGTAGTGGATGCCGTCGTCACGGGGTCCGGGTCCTTCGATCTCGAGGGAGTAGATCTGGCCTTGTAGCCATTTCTTGATGGCCATGGTCTTTTCCCACGGGGTTTCGGCGTTGGCGTTGTCGACGATCTGCTGAGAGATGGTGCGGACTTCTTCTGGGAGCTCGTCGGGTAGTTGGAGGTATCGGTCTGCGATCCACTCGGGGTAGTTTTCTGTGGATTCTTCAAGTTCTGAGACTTCGGCGGTGGAGATGAAGGTGGTTACGGTGTAGCGCTGGTTGGGTTCAAGGACTTCGTCGAAGTTGACGGTGTTCTGTTCGGTGGGTCCGCGTCGGACGATGCGCATGAGGTTTGCGTTTGTGCCGTCGGGTTCGGAGAAGATTCGGTAGCTGAATGTTGTCCAGTCGATGCCGGAGCGTCGGAGGTCCATTGCATCGATGTCTTCGGCGGTGATGCGGAAGCGTGTCGTTTCAGGTCGGTTGGTGGATCCCAATGGGTCGAGATCGGTGATTGCGAGGGATTGGAGGTCTTCGGGTGTGAGGATGATTTCGAGGCGTCGTGGTCCATTGCCGTCGTTGCGTTCGGTCATTTCCCTTAGGACGACGGCTGAGACTCGGATACCGACGGTAGTGGGGGTATTGATGGCACCGTTAAGCATCTGTGAGAGTGAGACATCAGAGATGGTGAAGGTCATATCGACGAATTCGCCGGCGCTGTTGAGGTTGAACTCTTCGATGTAGCTTGCGGTGACGGTGTATGTGATCTGCTCTTCTGCGACATACGCAGGGTCGATGTTTGACTGCATCTGCCGGATGACGGAGCTGACCTCGTCGAAGGTCATTGCGGGTTGGGTGTTCAAGGTGAAGGGAGGTCTGTCGTTTGCGGTATCTGGAGGCGAGTAGATGGGAGAATCAGTTGCCAGCTTCATGAGTCTTTCGCGGAGGAGGAAGGCGAAATCTCGGAGGTCTTCGGGGAGTTCGGCGAGTTTCGCGGGGCTGCCGGCGAGAGGGACGTCCCATGTGAGGGGTTCGAGGATTTCGACGTCGGCGGTGTAGTCGACGGCGTAGACGGCGCCTGCGGGTATAACGCGGTCGGTTCTGCCTAATGGTTCGACGGCGATGTCAAGGCGAACGCGTTCGTCGATGCCGTTTTCTGAAGGGTCGACTAGGAGTCTGGTGCCGCCGCTTGCCGGTAGGGCTACGCTAGGCGCGGTAATCCAACCTTGGGAGGTGTAGGTCTGGTAGACGCGGGCCGGGTGGAGTTTGGCGTATCTGGTGCGTACCCACATGATGGGGTCGTCGGTAAGTTCGATGCCACCTTGGAACGGGAGGACGGAGTTGGGTGAGTAGAGGAGGTCGTCGTCGCCGCTGGGGACTCCTGCGAGGAGGCGTTCGGCGACGTCTCGGAACTGGGTGAAGGGATCGAGGAAGATGGTGTTCCACCTGACGCTGAGGGTTTCAGACCTTGGCACAAACATGGGCATCAAAGCGGCGACGACCATGACGACCAATCCGAGAATGATTCCGTCTCGCGCGGCGATCCATCGTGCTTCACCGGGGAATGTGAGGCCGGATTTTCGCCACTGGTTTATGCGTCCTACTGAGACGAGGTGAGCGAATAGTGCGACCGCGGCGAGCATGAATAGGTAGAAGGTCTGCTCGTGGAGTCCGATGCGGTGGCTGAGATTGGTTAGGAGGGCGGTGCCGAGGATGGCGGCTGGTATCCAGGGGCTGTTGAATCTGAAAGTGAGATCGGTGACGACGTATGCCATGATCCAAGTCGCGGTCATCATGATCAGTGCGAAGGGGATTTGGTCTCCGCTGACGCCGCCGTTTATGGCGATGTCGATCCAGATTCGGAATCGGTCCCAAGCGTCGTATGAGCGTGCGAATGCATTGGCGCCTTCGGCGTTTAGTGATGCTTGCCAGAAGACTATGAAGATGCCGGCGAGGAGGAAAACGGCGAGGTTAAGAGGTATGGATAATCTGAGGCTGCTGCCGCGTCCGGTGATTCTAAGGCGTTGCATGAAGAACGCAATAGCGGCGGCGATGAGAGCGGTTGGGACGATGTTTGGAAGTTCGCCCCAGTTTGCGAGTTGAACAGACCATCCGACCATTGCGAGCATCCATGCGAGTAGGCCGAGTGCGATCCAGTCGCTGATGGGGATGTCGGTGAGGAATGCGCGTCGCATCAATCGGCGGCGCATGATACGTCGTGATCTTGCCGATCTTCTTGATCGGCCGAAGATGCTGCCGAGTTCTGCGGTTGCGGTGGTCACGAGACGGTAGGTGTAGGTTCGGTTGCCGCGGTTTCGGGTTCCGGGATGTTGCTGGAGTAGAGGGCGGAGATTCTGGCGGCTGCGGCATCGGCGTCGGCGGTTGTGCCTAGGGCGTCGGTGATGTCGTCGCCGTGGTAGATGCGGTATGTGGTGATGCCGGCCATCGAGAGGCGGGGGAATACGGATGCGTTAGATTCGCCGCCGAAAGATTCGCGGTCTAGGACGATGCAAATGACTTGTATGCCGCGTCGTCGTAGGACACCTAGGGCGTCGATCCAGTTTCCTTCGTCTGATGCGGTGATGACGACGACGGTGGAACTGACGAAGAGTTCGCGGTCGAGGACGGCGAGTGTCTCCATGATTGGGACGTTACCGTCAGGTTTTGATCCGGCGATGTGTCGGAGGATGTTTTCGCGGTGTGAGCCGGTGTGATCGGGAGTGGCGAGGAGAGAGATGCTGCCGTGTGCGATGTATCCGACGTCAGTGAATGTTCGGGTGTATTTGTCGATGATGGAGGCGGCGATGGTTGCGCCGTATTCGTCGGTGGAGTCCTTGCCTTCGCCGGCTTGGGCGTCGGCGTGTTGGTCGAAGATGACCCACATCTCGCCTGCTGAGCCTTGGTCGAACTGTTTGACCATTAGTTCGCCGGTACGGGCGGTGGTCAGCCAGTGGATTCGGCCGATGGGATCGCCGTCGGCGTATTCGCGGACGGATGCGACGTCGGTTGATAGGACGTTCATGCGCTGGCGTCGGGAGTGGCCGTCGGCGAGGAGGACGCGGGATACGGCGATGTCGGGGATGGGTAGGACGCGTGGATATACGAGGACTTTGTCTACGCCTTCGAATTCGATGTCGCGAGGAAAGAGGTTAAAGGGGTCGGAGGCTCGGATGACTAGAGGGCCGAGATCATATTCGCCGCGCTGGGTCAGGGCTGCTTCCATGTCGACGCGTTTGAATGTGACCATGAGGCCGAAGCTGGTGACTTCGCGGAACTCGACATCGGGGAGGGTTGTTTTGTCTTCGACTTCGACCCATGCTTTGGGAGCGCCGTTTGAGTTTTGGATGATGATGCGCTCGGTGAGTGTGTCGCCTACGGAGAAGGGGCCGGTTGGTCGGTTAACGCTGGCCCTCATGTTTACTGCGCCGACGCGGGACCAGACCCATGAGACGGCGATGAGGATGAGCAGCAGATACGCGAGGCGCATCGAGAGATCGAAACCGGTGGCTACGGTGTTGACGAGTTTGGCGGCGATCACGAAGATGATTGCCAGGAGCATGCGATGCCGGACCAGCGTGTCGAAAAGTCTCCGTAGCGGACTGCGGCCCTCGGATGGGCCTGCGATACCTCTTCCGATCTTTGGTAGTGTTCCTTGCACTTGTTTCTAAGGACCCTGAAGAACCCGATTGGCCGTCAGGCGGTGACGGGTGCTGTTATTCTTCCGCCGCTGGCTCCGGGCACGTTGACGTTCTCCAATGCTTCGGAGACGATGGTGCTCTGGTTTACGCCTCTCATGCGTGCGGACGGTGAGAGGAGAACGCGGTGTGACATTACGGGTACGGCGATGGCCTTTACGTCGTCTGGGATGACGTAGTCACGTCCTTGGAGCATGGCGAATGCTTTGGCACCTTTCATGAGGTTGATGCTGGCGCGTGGTGAGACGCCGAGGGTGGTGTCGGGGTGGCTTCGAGTGGCGTTGGCGATGTCGACGATGTATTGCTTGATGAGTTCGTCGATGTAGATGGAGTCGGTGTATTGCTGCAGGGCGATGATGTCTGATGGGGTGCTGCTCGATTGAAGGAGGTCGATGGGGTCGGTTGCTTCTCTGCCATCCATGATCGAGACTTCTTCGCTTGGTTCGGGGTATCCGAGGGAGATGCGCATGAAGAAGCGATCGAGTTGGGCTTCGGGGAGGGGGAAGGTGCCTTCGTATTCGATGGGGTTCTGAGTAGCGATGACCATGAAGGGGCTGGGGAGGGTGTGCGTGACGCCTTCGACGGTCACTTGCTGCTCGCCCATTGCTTCGAGAAGGGCTGATTGTGTCTTGGGTGTGGCTCGGTTGATTTCGTCGGCTAGGACGACCTGGGCCATGATAGGTCCGGGGCGGTACTCGAACTGCCCGATCTGCTGGTTGTAAACGGACGCGCCGGTGACGTCGCTGGGCAGGAGGTCTGGTGTGAATTGGACGCGCTTGAAGTCACAGCCTGTGGTGATGGCGATGGAGCGTGCGAGCATGGTCTTGCCGACGCCGGGGACGTCTTCGACGAGGATGTGTCCTCGGCTGAGCAGTGCGACCATGGCAAGACGGATGGCGGGGTCTTTGCCGATGATGACTTGTCCGACGTTTTCGACGATGCGGTCGACAGCCTGGGCGTGACCGTTGCTTGAGGTGTGTTCGGGGGCTGTGGTCAAGCGTGGGTTCCTTTCGAGATCGAACTCTTGATGGGTGCGTGATGGCTTATTCGGTTCGATCTTTTTGGTTTGCTGCTAAAACGGTATGTAGCTTCACTCTTCAACTGCGCCAAATATAGCATCTAATCGTGGTTAAACCTAATCTTCCAGTTTGGATGGCATCGTTTTGGTCGCTTTGACTCGGTTGAAGGGACGCGAATGGACATGACACATTACGAAGGGGAAGACGGATTGGTTTTGGGTGATGAAGGTGTCGACAATGTTCGTCATCTGCATGTTGGTGACAACTTGGAAGTGATGCGAGGGATGGGATCGGAGACGGTGGATTTGGTGTATCTCGATCCACCTTTTAACTCGAACCAGAACTATCGGATTGTTTTCAGGGGACCGGAGGGGTTGAAACCTAGGGCGTACTTGCCAGCGTTCGAAGATGTTTGGGTTTGGGACGATGCATCGGAAGAGTTGTTGGGCGATTTGATGCAAGGGAGGAGCGATCAGGCGATTGGCAAGGCTGTGTCGGGGATGTTGATGTTGATCGGCAGGGATCGGATGATGGCCTATCTAGTCAACATGACACTTCGTCTCATTGAGATACATCGTCTATTGAAAGCGACGGGGAGCGTATATCTGCATTGCGACCCTACCGCTAGTCATTATTTGAAGGTGTTGATGGATGCGTTGTTCGGGCGTGAGAACTTCAGGAACGAGATTGTTTGGTGTTACCGAGGTGGAGGCGTGCCACGTCGGGATTTTGCACGGAAACATGATTTGATACTTCGTTTCACAAAGGGTGATGAGTATGTTTTCAACCCGCAGTACACCGAGTACTCGCAGGCGTCGGTGGATTTAGTCGCGCGTCGCGGGGGTGTGAGTATCGATGATCGCGAACGGGATCTTGAGCGGGGGGCGCATATGAATGATTGGTGGTCGGATATCAATTCGTTGCAGACATGGTCGCCGGAACGAACGGGATATCCGACGCAGAAGCCGGTCCGGTTGTTGGAGCGGATTATTCTCTCGTCAACAAATGAGGGTGATCTGGTATTGGATCCGTTCTGCGGTTGCGGAACGACGATGGTGGCAGCTGAAAGGTTGAGGCGTTCTTGGGTGGGAATTGATGTGGAGCCAATGGCATTAAGCGTCTTGCGCGGTCGATTTGATCGTGAAGACTTGGGTTGGGAGTTGGATGTGCGGGGTTTGCCTTCAGTTGATCCGTTTGACGGCGATGACTGGTCAATGATGGCTATTGCGGACCCTGAACGGTTTGAACGCGCGGTGATCAGCTTGATTGAGGGTTGTGTCCCTTGGAGGAATCGTCAGGATGAGGGCAAGGGGATCGAGGGCGTGGTGACTTTGCCGATTGGTCATGTGATCGTTGGAGTGAGGGGTGGAAATGGCATCGCGATTGATGATGTACGGGACTTTTTGCGCGTAGTTGAAGGCGAGTCTGATCATGGCGTGATTGGCGGCGTGCTCGTTTGCGGCTTCGAGCCTAATGTGGATTTGCTGGAAGCGGCGGCTCAAGCCGGCACGGTTTGCGTTGAAGGAGAGAGCTATTCGCGGCTGAGTGTGGTTACGCCGAGGGAGGTGTTTCGGAACGATGGTGAAAATGGCTGGGGATTGGTTAACGCGGGGCGGCTGAATCGCCTAGGAGTTTCTTGAGGAGTGTGGTGTGTTCTTCTGGAAGGGCTGGATTGTTGAACGCGGCCACGTTTTCTTCCAGGTGGTTGATGTTGGAGGTTCCGGAGATGACGGTGGATATGGCGGGATGGTCGGCGGCGAATTTGTAACCGGCGGCGATGATTGTTGGGGCGTCTTCGGTGATTAACCAATCGAAGCCGTTGCGGATTTTGGGGTGATCGACGTCGATTTCGCCTTCGGAGCGCCAAGTTTCTAGGAGCTGGTCGAGTTCATGCTGTCTGGTAAGAGTGAAGCGGACGGGAGCCATGTTTAGGATGGCGACGCCGTGTTTTTGGGCTAGCGGGAGGGCTTCTTTGGCTGCATATTGGTTAAGGATGCCGTATTTGAGCATGATGGAGTCCCAAAGTTCGGGATGCTCTTTTAGGGCGGCAACCGGGACCGTCAGTTTGGGGTCTTCAGTCATCATCTGAGAGAAGCCGATGAGCCGCGCTTTGCCCTCTTCTTTCAGCCTTAGGAGAGTGGGGGCGTATTTGTTGGCGATGTCGTGATAGGTGCCTGGAAGGATGCCGTGGATCTGCATGATGTCGATGACATCGGTGTTGAGGCGTCTCATGCTTTGCTCTACCGAAGCCAAGAGGGAGTCGGGGTGCGGAAGTTCGTCGCCGCCAGTTTTCCAACTCCACTTTGTTGCGATGAGGTAGGAGTCTCTAGGGACGCCTTTGAGGGCTTGGCCAAGTTGCGGTTCACTGTCGCCGTAGTTTGCGGCGGTGTCGAACATGTTTATGCCGAGGTCTAGGGCACGGGCGATTAGGTCTCGGCGTTGAGTCGAAGTGAGACCTGCGGCTCTTCCGAACTGGCTTGGTCCGCCTCCGCCGTAGGAGACTAGGGAGACTTTGATGCCGGATTTTCCTAGGGTGCGGTAGTGCATGTTGATTAGAACCGCAGATCAGCGGTTGGATCACTAAGTGTTGCGATGGCTGGATTCGCCTAGTCGTAGACCATGATTGCGCGGCCTAGTATTTCGCCGTTTTGGAGGTCGTCGCAGGCTTCGTTGATCTGGTCTAGGGAGTAGCGGCGGGTGACTAGCTTGTCGAGGGGGAACTTGCCCTCTTGGTGCCATCGGAGGAACTGGGCGAAGTCTTTTTCGGGGTAGGTTGCGCCCAAGGAGCCTCGGTACTGCTTCTGGTGGTACATGAACTGTCCGGGGTCGACGGTCATCTGGGGTGCGGGCATGCCGATGAGGACTGCCATTCCGCCATGGTTGTCTGCGCCAGGGCCGCCGCCTCGGACGGAGGGGAGAATCTGCTCGCTGGTGATCTGGAGTCCGATAGCGTCGAAGGCGTAGTCTGCGCCGCCGCCGGTGATTTCGTGAATCGCCTCGATGGGATCTTCTTTGGCAGCGTTGACGGTGTGGGTTGCGCCCATGTCCTTGGCGTATTCGAGTTTGGAGTCGTCGATGTCGATCGCGATAAGGGGGTATGCCTCTAGCATCGCGGCCATTATCAGGGCGGAGGTTCCGACGCCTCCGATGCCGTAGATGGCGCATGCGTCGCCGGGGCGTACGCGTGCGGTGTTGAGGACCGCACCTGCTCCTGTAAGGACGGCACATCCGACAATGGAGGAGATGTCCTTGGGGTTGTCTTCGTCGATGGGGATTACGTACCCGCCCCAGACCAGAGCGTCTTCGCCCCATGTGTAGGTTGCGCCGTTGAGAGGTTCTTCACGGTAGGTTGCGCCGCTTGGTTCGGGTGTCCATCGGCCTCGGATCGGGTCTTTGGGGACCCATGTGACGATGGCTAGATCGCCTTCGTTGACGTGGTCGACGTCGGAACCTACGGCAACGACGGTTCCGGTTCCTTCATGTCCAAGGAGCGAGGGCGTCTGCGTCTGCGGATTGTGCATCTGGTGCAGCTGCGAATGGCATACGCCGCTGGAGTGGAGCTTGACGTGGACTTGGTCGGCGCGAGGATCAGGGATTTCGATCTCGTCGACTTCCAGGGGTTTACCGTGTTCGACGTGGATTGCTGCTTTGCTTCTCATGTTGATGCACTCCTGGCGCACATTAGTCGGATCAATCAACAGGCCGACAATTCGTTACGCCAAATGATATGCGTTGGCGCTTCGAATCGCGGAGCCGATTCTTGTTAGCTACTGTCCTGCGGTGAGGTCGATTGCGACATCGCAGGCCTGCAATGAGCCGAGCAACGGAGCTAGCGCCATGATGTTCAGCGTTTGCGCCTGCTGTTCCTCGGTAATGGTGAAGAAGGCCATCAGCATCTCGACGCCTGCCTGTTCGACCACACACTCGGCATCTTCGGGGCTGATCTGTGCCACCATGGGTGCGAATCGTTCAGGCATCACGCCGCAGTGCGTCAACGGTTCGGCAGCGGCCAAAAGATCGAGGATGTGTTGGTTTTCAGCGCCTTCGCCAGTCATGAGAGCTTCTGTCGCTTCGAAAACCTTGGCGGCGGTTTCGGCGTCGGCGTGTTCTTCGATACATGCAGCGTCGTGTGCTGACATTCCTGAGGGGCTGATCTCATCGATCGGTTCAGCTTCCTTAGCTTCGGGTTCTTCAACTGGTTCTGGTGTGGCGGTTGGCGGGACCGGTGTTGCCGTTGGCGGAACGGGCGTCGGAGTAGGTGGGACTGGGGTAGGTGTTGGAGGTATCGGCGTTGGTGTCGGCGGTATGGGCGTCGCGGTTGGCGGGACCGGTGTGGGAGTCGGAGGAACTGGCGTGGGTGTCGGCTCGGGTGATGAACACGCGACGATGGCGATTCCCATCGTGGCAATAACGAGGATTGCCAGAAGAATCTTGGTTCGGGCATTTCTAAGGATCGATTTCATCGCATTTCCTTGCACTTTGATCTTTGCGCGGATTCTGTCACTTGAGCAGGTATTGTCGGAGGGTCCCGAAAGCGTACATGGCGGCCCTTCGACGGTCGGGTGCGCCACTGCCCGCGGATCGGATGTGTCGCATCTCGGATTTTTCGGCACCGCTAACCACGATATAGGTGTCGCCTCTGGCGAGATTTACGGCGCTGGCATCGGGATCGGCAGACTCGGGGATTCCGTGAACTGCGATGCCTATAGTTGCCCCGGAGTGTTCGCGGATGGCTCGGGCGAGTGCTTTAGCATGTTCTTCGCCAGATTCTTCGCTGCCGTGAACATCTCCGATGAGACGGTGGCGGGGGACATCGGTATTGGCGACTATCGCTTCGAGGAACCTATCGCCTGCCGCAGTTCGCATCGAGTCGGAGACGGCGCCTGCGCTGAGGTCTTCGTATACGGCGACTGTGGCGTCTTGTTCTTGGAGCATCGATCCGATGACGCTTTCGATGGTTTCGTCGTCTGCGGCGAAGATGTGGTTGCCCAAGAGCTCGCGGACTTGGACTTCGACTGGTTGAATAAGCTCTTTCGCTTCGTCGATGTCCGGGGCGCGTGCTGCGATCCTGACATCGACTTGCCCGGGGTGGGCGAGAACGCCGACCGTTGGGTTTGAGGATTCGGCGATTAGATGTCCGATTTCGTGGTCGACCGCGCTCTCGCCCAAGTCAGCGACTTTGAGGACGCGGTAGTGGATGGTCTCTCCAAGGTCGTATCTGTCTCTCAGGTAAGGGATGATCTCGTTGTCTATCAACCACCTCATCTCGAAGGGCACACCGGGGAGGCTGATGATGGTTCCTCGATCAGATTCGACCATGAATGCGGGGGCAGTGCCATTGGGGTTGCGGATGACGGTTGCGCCTGCTGGTATCTGTGCTTGACGTTCGTTGTTCTTGGTGAGGATGAAGCCACGGTTCTGGAAGCGTTCACGCAACTCGACTAGTGAATCGGGATCGGTCACGACTTCGACGCCAAAGACCTCGGCAACAGCTTCACGGGTCAGATCGTCTTGCGTTGGGCCGATGCCGCCGCCGGTGATGATGACATCGGCGCGATCGAGAGCGATGTTGAGCACCTCGGTCATGCGGTTCATGTTGTCTCCGACGCATGACTTGTAGTAGACGTTTACGCCGTTTTCGGCAAGTCGTTGCGAGATCCATGCCGAGTTGGTGTCGACGATCTGCCCTAGCAGCAGTTCGGAGCCGATGGAGACGAGTTCGACGTTTACGGACATGTACAGAGCCGTCGCTTCCTAGAGTCACGTTGCCGATGTCCATTATGCACGAATCGGAGAAAGGTCATCGGGTCTGATACGACCTGATTTTCAACGTCTTGGATTTGACACTTGACAAATGTTCGATTTAGTATTAAGTTCTAAATAGAACATTAATTCGTGATGAAAGGATTACGCGAATGACAACTCAGACTTTGGAGCGTAACGCACTTGGCGCGCCGCGGCGGAGGCGTCGTCCGCACGGTTTGGAAGTCATTGATGGCTTCAGCGGGATCGAGCGAGATGCGGCGGTGGGCGTGTTGCCTGCGGACCTTGACATCGATGCGGAACTTAGACGGCTGACGGAGCCGAAGGTGGAGCGCATCGACGACCGTGATGAGTTGGGCGAACACATCATGCAGTCGGCGGTTTCGACCGAGCGCGGTTCCTTTGCTGTCAAGTGCCGTTCGGTATCTCATGCGACGGATTTTGCTACTCCGATGCGGACCATGTTGCTGACTTTGTCGTCTGCATTCGGCGGCACAAGCGCTACAGTCTCGCCATCGCTGAACCTTCACACCTGGCCAGCTATGGACACGTTGGTCGCTTCGCTTGAGAAGTCGGGCGCGGGTGATCTTTGGCAGCCGATCGGGGAACGGAGCATAGGCGTGGGCAACGCGAGGCACGTTTTCGTGAGTGTTGACAATCCGGTCAGAGACGAGTCGGCTAGGGTGTTTCCGAGTTTGCTCGTAGAGGTGGTTGGAGCGCATCTGGTAGACCCGGAATGGTTCGATCGCGTTGTGGCACCGCGTTGCATCAACGATGTCCCCACATTTGTTTATTACGGACAAGTGGGTTTTGATGGCTCGTTGTTTGAGCGTGAATGGCACAGAAGTCAGGTTCAAGGCAGCGTCTAGGAAATGCTGACGGCAAGTTACGGGGAAATTGAACGAGTAGGCACGGACCAGAGTAGAGCAGGTAATCGGATCGAAACAAGGGTCTTCGCTGATAAGGGGCTGCCAGAGAACCAAGATTACACGGACACGGGCTGCGAACTAGCGCCGTCATGTCTTGAGTGTCCGTTGGCACTTTGCAAGTACGATGACCCAAGGTTGGGACCGTCGGAGCCGTACAGTGATGCGTGATCAGGAGATCGTGCGGCTTCGGAAAAAAGGATTGCGGGTTGCTGATATCGCGAAGGTCGTCAAGACGAGCGACCGAACGGTTTATCGGGTTACTCAGCAAAACGGTGTGGCATCGGCGAAACCGTCACTCAAACATCGAAAACAAAGCCGACGGCATCTAACTCGTGTGCCCGAGGTTCCGGTTGAGCAGCTGGCAGTTTGGCAACAGTATTCGATGCAGAGCACGGCGGATGTTGGAGCGGCTTAAATTCCGGCCGTTTGCCTTGACCCTTACCGCCTAACCAGCGCATAAACTTCACGGCAATGTTTCTTCGGTTTCATCCGGGAGAGTTGTTGTGAAGTACGACGTAATCATCGTGGGTGCCGGCTCTGCTGGCTGCGTCTTAGCATCTAGGTTGTCGGAGGATTCCCAGCGTAGCGTGTTGTTGCTCGAAGCGGGGCCGGACTATCCTGAGTTTGAGTGGTTGCCGGATCAGATCAAGTATGGGGTTCTTCCCTGGTACGAGTCTTACGACGTCGATCAGCACACTTGGGGATATCAAGCGCTCGCAACACCCTTGCAGAAGCCGTTCAACCTGCCTCGCGGCAAGATCGTGGGTGGTTCGAGCGCGATAAACGGTCAGATCTGGTTCCGAGGCATCCCGGAGGACTACGACGAATGGGAGGCGATGGGCAACGAGGGATGGGGCTTTCTGGATGTGCTGCCTTACTTCAGGAAGATTGAGACGGATTTGGATTTTCCGGGGGACGATTTTCATGGATCTGATGGGCCGATACCGGTACGGCGGTACACAGAAGACGAGTTGATGGCGAGTCCGAAGGCGTTCCTAGACGCGGCGCAAGCGGCCGGCTACCCGTTAACTCACGATCACAACCACCCCGAGTCGACTGGCGTGGGGTTTTTGGTCTTGAATCGCGTCGACGATATACGCATGAGCACGGCGGTGACCTATCTGGACATGGCACGTGAGCGGATGAATCTCACGGTGCGGTCAGGGGTTTTGGTTCACCGAGTGTTGATCGACAACGGGCGGGCCGCCGGTGTAGAGGTCGAATCTGGCGGAGAAACCTATCGCTTGGAGTCCGATCTCACGATCCTCTGCGGCGGTGCGATCAACTCGCCGCAGTTGCTGATGCTGTCAGGCGTTGGGCCTGCTGAGCATCTGTCTGAACATGGCATCGATGTCATTGCCGATGTCCCCGGGGTTGGACAGAATCTGCGGGACCACATCGCCTGCTTCATGAGCTACGAGAGCGGTGCTGATGAACCTGTCCCGGAACGTCCGCCGCCGCTTCAGATCGGTATGCGTTACACGACACCTGGTTCGCCGTACCGAAACGACATGCACATGCGACCGATAACTATTCGCACCGAGCATGTCCCGATCGATTTCGATCCTTCGCAGCGCGCAGCGCCCACGGGTTTCAGCATCGCGTTGCAGAAGGCGGTCGGCAAAGGCGAAATCCGGCTTGCGACTGCCGACCCGCATGACCAGCCGATCCTCGACTATCGCTATCTGAGTGAGCCTTTTGACACGGAACGCCTGCGTGGCGCGGTGCGGTTGGCCGCGGAGATCTCGGAGATGCCCGAGTATGCACCCGCGAAGATGCGGAGATTAGACCCAACTGACGATGTGCTCGCAGACGATGAGGCGCTTGACAACTGGCTGCGGCAGAACGTGCGGACACAGCTCTTCGGGGACTTGCAAGATGGGGCCGTCGTCAGACCCTATGGCAGTCGTATCGCCGAAGTGCGAGATGCATGTGGTCGATGGTTTGATGGTCGTGGATGCGTCGGTGATGCCGGATGTGATTCGGGCGAATACGAACGCGACTACGATCATGATCGCGGAGAAGGTGGCGGGGGAGATGGGGTGAATGTTTGGCAAGGTCAGTGAACGATTCGTTACGATTACTATTTTTGAGGGCACACTCCCCGTACCTGAATGACTTCTTCACATGTTGGTTATAGGAACGGATAAATTGGAACGCTTTTGGCGGCGAAATCCGAATTCGAAACGATGGTTTCAGGAATGGCTTCGGGTCGCCCACAACGAAAACTGGCGAACCCCGTATGACGTCTTGGACCATTATCCGAGGGCCAGCGTTCTGCCTCGTAATCGTGTGGTTTTCAGGATCAGAGGCAATCGCTACAGAATGGTTGCGGCTGTCAACTATCGATTCAGTACCGTAAGCATCCGATTCGTTGGCACTCACGCGGAATACGATACGATTGACGCGAGGAGCGTATAACGATGCAGATCTTGCAAAAGATCACAAACGAAAGCGAACACGCTGTTGCGATGAGCCGCATCGACGAGTTGTGGGAGGCGGACCTCGGCACTCCAGAAGGCAATGAACTAGATGCTCTGGTGAAATTGGTGGCGGCTTATGAGAAGGAAACGGTCGACTGGGGCGAGCCAGACCCTTACACCGCAATCGAATTCCGACTCGACCAGCAGGGCATGACCGAAGACGATCTTGTACCCATCATCGGTAACCGTGAAAAAGTGGCAGAGCTGCTGTCTGGCAAGCGGAAAATCACAGAGGAGCAGGCACAAGCTTTGCATGATCTGTTGCGTGTGCCGATGGATGTTTTGATCGAAATTACCAAAACTGAGGGTACGTCGGGCCGTAGCAACGGCACCGAAGGCAACGGTGCCGATCGATAGCCGAGGTTATTCGGGTCGTTAGCGCGACTGAGGCTGACATCAATCCAAGCCATTCAGTACTCGTTAAACAACAAAAGATGATCGGCGCAAATCGTTTGACGGGCGCATCCAGCGCTGTAGGTTTGCTCTTTGTGTCGCTACTGACCGCATTTGCCTGCACTCCCGAGAACAGTGAAACGCAGGCGTATCGATCGGCCACCACGCCCATACCTTTGTGGAAGACGGTCGTCGATGCGACGCTTATTCCAACTGTCACACCGTCGCCTACGTCGACGCCGAACCCAGAGTGGACACCGACATCGACTCCTGACCCATCGCGGACGCCCACCCCGGCACCAACACCTACATCGATACCCACTGTAACGCCGACCCCTTCGCCTACTCCAGAACCTCTTTCTGAGCGAGAAGCGTATTGTCGCGACCACGCTATGCCGACTGCGACGCCTGATCCAGGTGAGACGCCTACGCCGGTCCCAACTTCACCACCTGGCATCCCGGAGGATGAGGTACCGAGCGAATGGACGTCGAGGATGAATGAGATCGAGGTGTGGGTACGCGACCTATACGGAGTGGATGAGGCGTTGGTTGCGGATTTTGCCCGAAGGTACGTTGACGTGAAAGTCTGGAAAGAATGGATTTCGGACGACATTGAAGATTGGGCCGAAGACGAGGACTCCGACGTCGACCTATGGGAGCAGACCTATCGCACATTGGCTTTACTGTCGCCGAACGAGAATTACCTGGACTTCCTTTCCGGTTACTACAGTGATCGTTTCGTGGGTCTATATGACTCAGAAAAACGTGAATTCGTGGTGCAAGCGGTAGGCGGTGAATTCGATATCAGGGCTGAGATGATCTACCTTCACGAATACGCGCATCATGTCCAAAACGTCAAGTACGATTATCCCTTCTTCAAGGACTGCTTCAAGGCGGATAATGATGCCTTCGAAGCCTTCAGAGCTTTGATCGAAGGCGATGCGGTTAGGACCGAGGCCGAATACATATTCAATGAGATCGGCTGGGACAGATTCGAGAGCTTGTGGGATCAGATCGAGGATGAAGATGGCGGTGCGGACGACGAACCAGACCACCAATCCGCTTTGTCGAAATACTTAGACGCCACGACCGATTTCAGGTATAGCCAAGGTTTAACTTTCGCCCTCCATATCGCTCCTATCGCTGAGTGCCCAGAATGCGAAGCTGACAGAACGCCTATCGATAAGGCGTTTGGGCGACCGCCCTACACAACTGAGCAGATCTACTACGAAGGGAAATACTACGGGGGTGAAGGCAGGGACGAACTGAGTTTGCCTGTAGATCTGATGGGGGACGAATGGGAACTGCGCTACAACTCCACCATCGGCAGAACGGACTGGCTAGCTTTACTGGCGGCGTTAACCGATACCGAAGTCGAGGATCTCGAGTCGGATCTTCCAGGCTGGCGGGCAGACTACGCGTTCATGTTTAAAGACGGCGAAAACCGAGCGTTGTATCTCCAGGTGGCCCTATGGGAAAATGACCAATATATCGAAAGCTTGGTTAACGCGTTCGACGGAGTCGCACCACTGACCAGGTATCTGCCGATTGAACCCGTCGACCGTGCAAAGTTCAAGGATTATTACCTATGGAATGGTGATTCTGGTGTGATTGCACTCGGAATCGACATTGAGGCCGCCGACCGGTTTTACATCATGTTCTTGGCAACGGGCCCCGACGGTGAGTCGGTCAACAAAGCCTTATCCGCGGCAAGGGACAACGTCACACTCTTCGGCGAACTGCCGTTTCCGCCAACCGCAGATTCCCGTTGATCTGACCGCGTAGGCCATCACCCCTGCACAATATGCACCTTCACCGCTCCCGTCCCCTTATCAAACGCTGTGTCAAACGCCTCTCCCACATCTTCCAACCCGTAGCGATGCTTCACAGCGTCGCGGTAGGGGTACTGACCTGATGCCAAGAGGTTGATCGCCACTTCGTAGTCGTGGACGCCGTCGATGATGCCGTAGCAATTGGATGAGATGATCTTGATTTCTCGGAGCATGGGATCGAAGAGATCGACTTCCATCGGTATCTTGATGCCGCCTAGGTAGACCATTGTGCCTTGGTTGCGGGTTGCTTTGATAGCTTCGTGGAAGGAGACTGTCTGGTGTCCACCGACCGATTCGACTACGACATCGGCACCGACACCGTCGGTCTCATCAAGCACGCGTTCCGCTAGTTCGCCGGGTTCGGCTCCTGTGATGATGTCGGCACCCATCTTGGCGGCGAGTTCGGCCTGCTGCGGGTATTTGGCGGAGGCGATGACTCTGCTGGCACCGAAGGCGTGGGCGCTCGCGATTGAGGAGAGGCCGATGGGCGCGGATCCTACGACCGCGACGACGTCGCCGGGCTTCATGCCGGCGTAGCGCAAGCCATGAACTGACACCGCCATCGGCTCTACCAGCGCGCCGTCTGTCCAGTCCATGTCGTCGCCTAGCTTGAAAAGTCCGAGAGGTCGGCGTGTCATGTACTCTGCGAAGCCGCCTCCCGAGTCTTCGACGAAGTTCATGCAGTGCCGATACTGTCCGTAGTTGCAGAAGCGGCAGTCGAAGCAGGCGCGGCCCGAGCAGACGGTGTCGATTGCGACACGGTCGCCGATCTGAAGCTTGTGGTTTCCCGCGGGGAGTTCGACGATTTCGCCCGTGACTTCGTGGCCCGAAGGTAGGTCCTGAGCCTCATCGCGGCGCGTCGTCATGTGGAGGTCGGAGCCGCAGATGCCGGTCTGACGGACGCGGACCAGCGCCGCGCCTTCGAACATCTCGGGCATTGGCACGTCTTGTGTTCGGTAGACGCCGTTGCCATCGTCAAGAGCCGCTCTCATCGTCGTTGCCATGTTTCTGCCTCGTTTTAACTCGTCGCCGATCAGGTGTTGGATCAAGGATACGTCGAATCGTCTACCTGCCAAACCGATACAATCTCGCACACGTCAGGAGTTAATCTACCGACCGAGGTCCAGGCAAACGTGCCTTACTACGTGTACCAAGATGATGGAGGCTATCGAGCTCGAATTCACGCCGATGAGTGCGTCTTTTATCTCCGACGGACCCGCAAAGAGCGGCCGAACTACCGTTGGATCGGACCGATTGAGGATCTCCAGAAAGCACAAGATATCGTCGACGAATGGTTGGAGGGACGCAAGGCGCGCATGAAAACCGTTGCGGTCGTCGAAGTTGGCAAGTGCCAACTGTGCATCGGCGGCGATTGAAATCTGCAAAAACCAACACTATGAAGATCACAAACGTCAAGCTTTCCATCCTCGAAATGGATGGCGTAGACCCGTACTACGACCTGATCAAACTCCACGGCCAACGTCGCGAGCGTTGGCTGCATCACACCGTGCCGGCTCGTGAGAAGAAGCGGTACGAGTACGTGCTTCATGTGGAGACCGATGAAGGCGTGGTCGGTATCTGTACCACGCCGGGAGACGGTCACACCGGATTGCATCCGGGGGATGTCGCACAATTGCAGGCCCTAGTTGTAGGCGAAGACCCGTTGAAGCGGGAGTATCTCTATCAGAAACTGCATCAGGGGACACGGTGGGTATATCGATCCCCGAGCTGGTTCGGCGGTTTCGACAACTGTCTGTGGGACATCGCCGGGAAGGTTGCAGGACTGCCCGTTTATTCGCTGCTCGGAAAGGTCCGAGATGAGATTCACGCCTACTACAACACGCGCGGTTCGACGATCGAGGAGGCTGTGGAGGACGCGCAGATGGCGTTGGACCTCGGCTTTGTGGCGGTAAAGGATCACTTCTACCATCCAGTCGAGGAGAACATTCGATGGCTGACCGCGATCCGAGAAGCGGTAGGCGATGAGATCGATTGCATGCATGACCCGGTTGCGATTTACACCTTTGAAGAAGCGATTAAGGTCGGTCGTGCGCTTGAAGACTTGGACTACCGATGGTTTGAAGAGCCGTTGCCGGAGCGAAGCCACAACCAGCTAGTCGAGTTGGCGGCTACGCTCGACATTCCCATCATGGCGACCGAGACGTTCATGTATGACACGGACTTGTGCGCCCAATACCTGATCTCTGGAGCGACAGACCTGATTCGCCAAAACGCTCGCCACGGTACGACCAATCTGATGAAGCTGGCGCATCTCTCTGAACTTCACGGGACTAACGTGGAGTTGAATGGGCCGGGAGGTCTCTATGGCTTGGTTCACGCCCACCTGCTGTGCTCCATTCAGAACACGTCGTACTACGAGTACTTCCCGGGTGGTCGTCACGACAAGGATGGCGAACAGATCGGGGTGTTGAATTGGGTCGCGCCTGTTGATGGGAAGTTGAGACCGCCTGATGGGCCGGGTTGGGGCGCCGAATGGGACTGGAAGCAGTTTGAGAATCGGACTGTCGAGGTTGTTGAGTGAGGCGCGCATGGGCCATCCGTGAGTTCGCGAATGAACTTGCAAACACCGATCCGCCTGGCGACAGCAGCGAGAACTTCTACCGATGCGATGTGCGACTCGCCAATCTGGTCAGGTGGTTGGATCGATTCGACGATGTGCCCGGTTCGGCGATATTCGTGGGTGCCGAACCGGGACGCCATGGAGCGGCGATGACAGGGGTGCCATTCGTTTCGACTTATATGTTGACTTCCGGTGGCGATCCATGGGACGAATTCGGTGAGGGTACGGATTACGCGGTGCCCCCTGGCGAGAAAAGAGACCAGACGGAGCATACAGCCACACGATTCTGGCGCTACATCGCGCCCCAACTCGCGGGACTGCCAAGGCCGTTGATCTGGAACACATATCCATTTTGGCCGTACAATCTCACCCACGACGGAAACCTCGAAAACCGTGGCGCGAATCCCGGTGAAATCGAAATTGGCAAACCGTGGCTGGAGCGGATATCGGCTATGTTCCCGGGTGCCCAATTGGTGGCAGCGGGCAAGCAAGCAGAAAAAACCCTCGAATCGATGGCATTTGAACCGTTGAAGATGCCGCATCCTGCCGCCCGAATCAGCAACGACAAGCTTATCGCGGCGGCGAAACAGGTTGCCGCGGTTTTACGCTCAAGCATTGAACAGAAATGAGTGTCAGCAATTCTCAAATAAGCCGCGACCCCAAGCGCTACGAACGGATCAAGCTGGCCTTCGGTCTGGCAAATCTGCTCATCTACATCCTCATCCCCGCCGCCGTCCTCCTAACGGGCTTCTCCGCATCAACGCGGGATTGGATCGCAGATTGGACGGGCGGGTACGTGATCTTAGGCGCAATTGCCTACATAGTCATCGGGTCTCTGGTACTCGAACTGATCACACTTCCGCTTGGTTACTTCTCAGGCCATGTCATTGAGCAACGATACGGTCTTAACCGAAGGTCTGTTTCGGGATGGGTGAAGGACTGGTTAAAGGGGCTGGGCGTCCAAACGGCGCTTCTGGCAGTGTTCGTGGGGTGCATCTACGCGCTGTTGGCTGCTGATCCCGATCTCTGGTGGGTATGGGCTTGGTTGGTGTTCTCCGCGATCTCGATCTTCATGGCCGCAATCGCTCCGGTCGTTCTAATGCCGATCTTCTTCAAATTCGAGCCTTTGCCGGACGGTGATTTGAAAGATCGCTTGATCCAGCTTTCCGAGAAGCTGGGGACGTTCGTGCAGGGGGCCTACATCTGGAAGTTGGGCGATCGCACAGAGAAGGCCAATGCCGCGCTCGCAGGTTGGGGCAAAACTCGCCGCATCATCATCTCAGACACGTTGCTGGAGAGCCATGATGCGGACGAAATCGAAGTAATCATCGCGCACGAGATGGGACATCACGTCAATGGCGACATCTGGCGAGGCATCGTAGTTCAGATAATCATCATCTTCGTCTCGATGTGGGTCATCGACCTGGCTCTGGGCGCGTGGTCCGGATACTTCGGGTTGGACGGGACTTTGTCCGACTTCGCCAATCTACCTTTGCTGGCATTGGTGAGCACCGCTGTAGGACTTGTAGCTTTGCCGTTGGCCAACGCCTACTCACGACGCCGTGAAACTGCCGCGGACGATTTCGCCATCGAGGTCACGGGAATGCGCTCAGAGTTCATCAGCGCGATGGAGAAGTTGGCAACGCGCAATCTGTCAAATGCGGAACCTCATCCATTGATTGAGGCAGTATTGCACAGCCACCCCAGTGTTAGTCGGCGGATCGGTAGAGCGCACAACTCGGCATAGGCACCCACATTCACTCGAGCAACTTGATGCTCAATCTGTATCCACCAGTGGACAGCGATGACGACACGACGATGTAAAAATCCTTCGAAGCGACCGCTTGTGCCCTCAATTGGGACGGGTCGCTACCCAGTTCCAACCCATCAGCGTCTTGCAGGCTCAGCAACGGGAACTGAAGCCCTTCGGGTGTCAGATCTATCTGATAGGCCTCTCCCTCGGTAGACGTAAATCGGAAGAAATCTCGCTCGCCTTCCAAACCGATGGTTCCCGACAGGGTTTCACCGATTTCAATCCGAGTTGCGGCTGCGAAATCGTCGCCATGATCGTTTGAGTAATCGAAACGATCAACCGTCACTTCATAGTCTCCTACGCCAAGGCCCGAAATCCGCACGTAGTGCTTGCCCGATCTCGTCGCCTTCCAGATGAGATTCGAAGCATCGGATTCCTGAAGGTCACCCGCAGCATCGTACAACTTAATGTCAGATCTAAGCAGACTACCGAGTTCAACTTCGATCAAATATAGCTGTCCCCGCTCAGCGACGAAACTGAACATATCGTGGTCGCCGTCGGTGTTACCGCCCACATTCCAACCGAATCCGGCGTCAAGACCGATTATCCCGGAAACCGTCTTGCCCAACGACAACGGCGTCGCGTTCCTGTCATCGTCGCCGTGGTCATCTCGGTAATCTGAATTAGAAACCGTGAACGTGTACGTTCCTTCGCTATACGCCTGTATGTACACGAAATAATTGCCGGATTCACGTGCTTGCCATGTGAACCTATTCTCCTCGCTACGTTTCAGTTCGGCGCCTTGCGAGTCGATTAAACGCATGTTGACATGCTCCAAGGTGCCGAGATCAGCCTTAACCTCGTAAGCCTGACCTGCAACTCCCACGAAAGCGAACGCGTCAAGATCCCAAGAGTTGAGGATGTATCCCGCGGTCGGCTGTCCGATCAGCACCACCGTCGCCTCGTTATCACGATGATCGTCAACATAGTCGGAAGCATTTAGCGATATCGTGTAGTCGCCGATGTCGTTGCTCCAGATGCGGATAAAATAACGCCCCGATTCGATCGCCTGCCAAATCAACGGGGACTGTCCTAACGCTATCCTCCCTCTCTGCGCGTTTACTAAGTCGACATAGAAGACGCTGTCATTCTCTGTTTCGACATTCATCGCAAACGACTGACCCGCTTCCGCATCGAAGTAGAAATAGTCGTCATCAAAGTCTGTGCCGATAGAGCCCGCCACGCTTTCAATGAACGTGATCTTGGTTGCCGTTTCCGGCTCGTCGCCATGATCATCGATGTAACTAGAGACCGCAACCGAGATCGAGTACGATCCTTGCTTATCACCAGAGACTTGCAGGAAGACTTCGCCAGATGATTGCGCTTTCCATACCTGACGGTCACTGATGCTGCCGATACGATTGCGGTTGGTGTCGATGAAATTCACGATCAGGTCATTTTGACCAATATCTGGCCTGTATACGTCGCTCAGCGACACGTCTATCTGATAAGCAACACCTTCCTCGACGCTGAATTTGAAGAAGTCACTCTCCCTCAACAACCCGATTGTGCCCTCGACTGATCCGCCAACCGGTATCTCCGTTGCTGCCTCGAAATCGCTCCCAAAATCATCAACATAATCCGAGACCGAAATCTCAAACTCGTATGGCAATGGCCCCGCGCCAGCAACCACTAGGTAATGGACGCCGCTACTCGACGGCTCCCACAGCAATGGCGCCGACGTGATGAACTCTTGCATACCGCTTGGATTGATGACTTGGATTGAGAAAAACGCCCGTTCGTCACCTGTGAAGTCGATCTCGCCCCAAACGCCGTAATTGAGATCCAATTCATACACAAGACCGGGCACAGCGATGAATTGGAAAACGTCCTGGTCGAAAATGGCATTGAACTTCGCATCGAGATTTCCTTCAATGAAACTCCCTATAGCGATCTCAGTCGCACCCTCCACCCCATCGCTGTGATCATCCACGTCCATGACTGACGGCAACGATCCGACGCATAGACCAATGCCGATCAAAGCGGCGACGCCATGGCGGTAGCCATCCAGATCAACATCCGTTAACCCGGTTCCAATCAAGCGCGGGAAATCTATGCGCTTCAATACGTGTTCCAAGCAAGCCTCGTCATTGCTCGTAAGGTGTTCTTCGATGGCCTGATAAGGCTGATGCAGGAATCCAAATAGTGCAACGCTTTTGAATAAGTTGGCGCCAGACTCGCTTCCCAAACATCCCCATATGGCAACCTCCCAAGGTTCCGTGTTGCCATCAAAGACCGCTTCGTCAAGAACAATTTCGTAGCGATCCGAACCGATCTCGCTCCGAATGCAATCCCGCTCTTCCGCCGAGACCGCGTAGACAGCATCACGCCACACAAATCTCGGATTCGGTGCGAAATCGATTGGTATCGCCTCGTAAACCGGGATCGCCCCCAATGGAACCCCGTCGGATTGCCCAAATAAAGAACACTCCACAAGGCTCGTAGACATTAATGACCGCCCGCTATTCGGATTGCCCAATGTATCGGTCGCAGCCGACTCAATGTAACGGGCGAGACCTGCATAACTCAACACAGCGCGATAGCACGCGTCGATTTCCGCGAGCTCCGACTCAGTGCGCTCACTCGCGGGCGTCAGATAGAGAAAAGTAGACAGGTACAGGCCGACCGCGTTCTCGTGCGAAAGACATTCCCAAACTGCCAACTCATGCCGATCTGTTACACGCTCCCTTGATACGACGTGTCGAACAAGCATCGCCTCGAAATCATCCGCATCAAGCGCAGACCGGACACATGAAACCTCAACATCGCTTAACGTTTCGAAATACTCATCCCAAAGCGTCTCGTCATCGACGATCAGTTCTTCCATTTCGACCGCCATCTCCACAACCGCAGTCGGAGTCGGTTCCGGCAAGGGCGTGCTTGTCGGCTCCGGCGTGGGAGTATGCAGAGGTGTGCTCGTAGCTGTCGGAGAGGGAGTCTCAGCAGGTTCGGGAGTGTTCGTCGGCGTCGATGTCGGAACGACGATAGTCGCCGTTGGCGTATTCGTCGGGGCCATCGTAGCCGTCGCCGTCGGTTCCGGCGTGGACGTCGGAACCGCAGATGAAGTTGGTGATGGCTCGGGTGTGGACGTCGGCATTGGCGTGCTAGTCGCCGTTTCGATCACTTCCGACGTTGGCGTGATTGTAGGCTCCACCCGAACCACCTGCGCAACGGTCGGCGATGGTCCCACCGTCGGTTCAACCGGCGTCGGCTCAGCAGTCTCACAAGCCCAAACAGAAACAGCCAACACAAAACCGACAGCGATCACAGTCAATCGCGTCAGGTGGGCGACGAATAGACATTTCATGGGCGAAATGAGAACCAGAGGGATACGTCAAGACTCTAAAGCCAAGACGTTCTCATCTACAGCATCGGTGAACTATACGCCCAAATCAGGCGCAGAGTCTCACCCGAGGATATTCGCCATCGCTTCGCCGATATATGCCGGCGACTCAACCACTGTAGCGCCCGCTGCCTCAAGCGCCTTGTTCTTCTCCGACGCCAACCCGGCCCTGCCGGTGATAATGGCCCCTGCATGGCCCATCCGCTTACCCGGAGGCGCTGTCTGACCCGCAACCGTCGCAACCACTGGCTTCGTCACATTCTCCTTGATGAACTGGGCCGCAACCTGCTCACGACTTCCACCGATCTCGCCGATCATCACAATCGCCTCAGTCTCATCGTCGTCTTGAAGCTGCTCCAGTACATCGATGAAGTTCGTACCCGGTATCGGATCGCCGCCAATACCCACACACGTCGACTGTCCCAAATTCACCGCGTTAAGCTGCGCCGCCGCCTCATACGTCAACGTACCAGACCGCGAGACAACGCCCACATTGCCCGTAGTGACCGCCGCGCCCGGAATAATTCCCAACTTGATCCGCTCTCCGGGATGTATCAACCCCGGGCAGTTCGGACCCAGCAACCTAGAACTAGTCCGATCCAGATAGGCCTTCGCCTTCATCATGTCCTGGACCGGCACACCCTCGGTGATACACACTATCAACGACAATCCGGCATCCGCCTGCTCCAAGATCGCATCCACCGCGAACGGCGCTGGCACGAACACTAATCCTGTATTTGCCCCAGTCGCGTCAACCGCTTCTCTCGCCGTCTCGAAATACGGAATCTCATCCAGAAACTTCATCCCGCCGCGGTTCGGATGCACCGCCGCCACCATGTTCGTCCCATACTCCACGATCCGCTCCGCCTGAAACGAACCGTCACGCCCTAAACCCTGCACCAGCAGGCGACAGGGATCTGCAACCAACACCGCCATTAGTTCGACCCTCCGTTGCTCATGTTCGCCAGCTTGTCGCGCAACACAATCGCCGCACTAGCCATATCGGGGGCGGGCGTAATATCCATCCCCGACTCCTCGAACAGCTGCAAACCTTCTTCCGCATTCGTCCCCCGCATCGCCGCAACTACGGGCTTCGTCGACCCTACCTCGCGCGCCGCATTGATCACACCGGTGGCCACAACATCCGACCTCGCAATCCCCGCAAACAGGTTCACCAGAATAATCTCGACATCCGGATCCGACACGATGATCTTGAAGGCATGCTCAATCCGGTCGAGATCAGCCGAGCCGCCGATGTCGAGGAAATTCGCCGGTTCCGCGCCTGCCCACTTCGTGATGTCCATCGTCGCCATCGCCAGACCCGCACCATTCACCATGCAGCCAACACGACCACCTTCCAGCTTCACATAGGCCAGATCGAACTCCGACGCCTCCCGCTCCAACGGGTCCATCTGCTCGGGATCATGCCACTCCCGCAACTCCCGATGCCTGAACATCGCATCGTCGTCAATCCCCACCTTCGCATCCAGAGCCAGTATCTCGCCATCCTCGGTCTCGATCAACGGATTGATCTCGACCAACGAGCAGTCCTTATCTGTAAACAGCCGATACGCGTTGGCGATCAACGCGCTAGCAGGCCGAATCAACGCCGACGGAAAACCCAGAGCCAGCGCAGCATCCCTGGCCCGATATGGCAGCAATCCGATCAATGGATCGCCCACGATCCGAACGATCTTCTCCGGATGCTCCTCAGCCACCTGCTCAATCTCAACACCACCTTCACGCGTCGCAATAATCGTCGGCGCTCCCTCATCGCCATCCATCACGATCGAGACGTAATACTCGTGCTTGATGTCCGCCGCTGGAGTGACCATCACTTTGCTTACCGGCACCCCATTCGGACCCGTCTGATGCGTAACCATCCTTGTCCCCAACATCCCCTTAGCAGCCTCAACAGCATCATCCACAGTTGCCGCAAACTTCACACCACCAGCCTTGCCACGACCACCAGCATGAACCTGCGCCTTCACTATCACCGGGCATCCCAGATCCTTAGCGGCATCACGAGCCTCATCCGCCGATTCCACGATCCGCCAAGGCAGAACCGGTATCCCGTATTCCTTGAACAGTTCCTTGGCTTGATATTCGTGAAGATTCATCCGTGACGGCGTGGTTGTGGGTCGCGACGACTCATCGATTCTAGATGACGCGTTTTTCGCAATTGTTAACCGACGCGTTCAGACCACTCGATATCCAATCCAGACACGACGAACTAAACCAGCAATCCCACCTCCCGCAACACTGCTTCAATCTCTGCCCGCGCCTCGTCAGAAACCGGCGCTAACGGCCTGCGCGCATCGCCATACTCCCAACCAAGCATCGACAACGCAATCTTCGGCGCACCGATCGTCTGCATCACGGTCACATTCAACTTCGACGCGACCCTCTGCAACTCAACGGCCCTCGTGTAATCCCCACGGAAACCCGCGCTCACGATGTCCATGCACAACGCCGGAGCGATATTCCCCAGCAACATGCATGCACCATCACATCCGATCATCGTCCCGAACGCCAGCAACGCGCCGCTGCAGTTCCACTTCCTCACCCCATCTGGAATCTTAGGCAAGACCTGCTGCTCGAACAGGATCGAGTGGTCCGTGATGTAAGCGAACACATTATCCATCCCGCACAACTCAGCAATCACTGGCGGCGGAGCAGCCGGATCACCCCCGCGAGCAAACGTCTGATGGATAACCACTACTGGCACCGGACATCGCGACGTCACCTCCCCGTAGTACCTAACCAAATCCGACGGAGCCATCCCCCGAGGTATCCGCATCCGAATGAAGTCAGCACCGGCATTCGCATAGTTCTCCGACAACCGCAAAGTCTCTCGCGCCGACCTCTCATCCACTCCCGCAATCACAAACTTCTGGCCCTCATGCGATGAAGTCACCACCTTAACCGTCTCCAACCTCTCCGCCTCGCTCAACATCGTCTCCTCGCCATTAGCCGTCACTACAACAAACCCGGACAACGGCGTCTCCAACCATCTTCCAACGTTCCGTTCCAGAGCCCCGAAATCGACCGACTGCTCCTCGTCATCCTTGTACGGCGTCGGCGTCGGCGCCACTACTATCGGCTGGTCGGATGATGGTATCGTTGACATATCGAGTTGGCCCTTTGCGCTAGCTCTGCGAGATGCAAGCGAGTCTAACCTTGTTCGCCAAACGCTTCATCACATCACCTTCTCATCTTTTGCCGCCCGCGCTCGCCATCCTCTCGGTAGCTCTGATGGCATGCGGATCAGGTGATGAACCGGAGCAACTCGTAGAGGTCAAAACCACGGAAATAACCACTTCCGACTCCGTCAACGAACCCGCGCCTACGACAGCACCGGTCCCGCAACCCACCTCCCCTCTGACTGCAACTACGGCACCTCCTGCAACTGTCACGCCTCAACCAACACAAGCACCGACCGCAACTACAGAACCCACGCCTGAACCCCCATACTGGACTCAGATCGGCATCCGCGACGCCATCGAAAAATATCCGCCCCTAAACGAACGCACCGACTACGCCCTCCGAAACAACCAAGAGTGGCTGAACGGCGAACCCACCTCGATAAAGGAGCTCCAAGACGCCGGTCAGATCGTCCTGATCGACTTCTGGACCTACACTTGATACAACTGCGAGAACACGTGGCCGGCCCTGAGGGCATGGCATGAGAGCTACAAAGACCACGGGCTCACCATCCTCGGAGTTCACACTCCCGAGTTCGAATTCGAAAAGAAAATCGAAAACGTGCGCGAAGCCGCCGAAGAAAACGACCTAGACTGGCTCATCGTCCAAGACAACGACTTCTCCACCTGGCGCTACTTCAACAACCGCTACTGGCCCGCCAAATACATCCTCGACACCAACAACAACCTCCGCTTCCAACACTTCGGCGAAGGAAAATACGCGGAGACCGAGCAGGTAATTCGACTGCTTCTGACCGAAGCCGGGAATGATGTTGCGGGGATTGAGCCGACGTATCCTCTCAACTGAACCCGGTGGTGCCTCGGTAGTCGATTATGGCCAGAATCCAGAAATATCCAGGAAGGACAGACGGTGGTTATACACGCATCGTGGGCGACGCTGCGCTGGGGAAGTTGTTGTCACGAACGCAGTCGGCGATCATCGCCGCAGGTACCGAATTGGAAAAAACCGTCTACGCGGAAGTAGAAAAACAGGGACGAGCCGTCACAGACTTGGATGCTTTTCTAGACGCGCCAACTTCAGTTCTAGGCGCTTACCTCGTCAACAAGCGGTCAATCAAAAGGTCTAGGCGCGTCCGGATGGGTCGCTCTGAACCTGATTTGGTCATATTCGATACGGGTCAAAGACATGTTTACATAGTCGAACTCAAAGATGGCGATATGTTCGACACAAAAAAGGTAGATGGCGAGTTGAACACGTTAATCACGTTTCAAAACGCGATATCACCCCATATCCCTTACATGACCTCGATCCATTTTTGTTCATTCAATCAAACTGACAAAGCGCAAATCATCAGCGGATTCAAAGGAAAGATCGACGAAAACCAAGCGATGACAGGTGCCGAACTTTGTCAGATATTACAAATCGATTACGAGACAATCCTGCAGCAGCGGCAGAGCGATGCAACCGCAAATCGCGCATTTTTCATCAACGAATTGCTTAAAGACCCCACGATTCGAAAGGACATCATCGAGATTTTGGTCTCTGCGATTGAGACTTCAAAAACATCGCGATGATGGTCTAGTAGGAACATCCGACGCGCCAGCGTCTAGACTCCCCCAATGACCGTCTACTCTAACGAACGAGCCTTCACAATCCCTCAAAGCTCCCTTCCTGACGGGTTACTCACCGACCAGCGTGTAACCATGGACGGCCTCACTCTAATGTCGCAACTCCCCGACGACTCCATCGCCGCCGCATTCTTCGACCCCCAGTACCGAGGCGTCCTCGACAAACTCAACTACGGCAACGAAGGCGTCCTCCGAGGCAAGCAACGCTCGGCCCTTCCCCAGATGTCATCCGACACCATCGCCGAATTCATCCGAAACATCCACCGCGTCCTAGGTCCCAGCGGACACCTCTTCCTCTGGATCGACAAGTTCCACCTCTGCTCCGGCATCGACGACTGGACCCTCGAAACCACCCTCGAAATCGTAGACCTCATCACCTGGAACAAATCCCGCATCGGAATGGGCTACCGCACCCGCCGCACAGCCGAATACCTCATAGTCCTCCAAAAAGCCCCGAAACGGGCCAAAGGCATCTGGACCAGCCACAACATCCCCGACGTCTGGGAAGAAAAAGCCCCCTCATTAAAAGGTGTCCACCCCAAACCGGTTGAACTCCAGCGAGCCTTAATCGAAGCTACAACCGCGCCCGATGATCCGGTTTTGGATCCTGCCGCGGGGAGTTTCAGTGTGCTTAAGGCGTGTCAGTTGGCGGGACGGACGTTTGTGGGGTGTGATGTGAATGGGTGAAACTGCTGGACGAGAACGTTACGACCACAACTTCCAGATGAAATGCAGCTGCGGTACATGCAATCTCCTCGAGGCCAAAATCAACAAGAATGCGAAGGCATTAACCATCAGTTGTTTAGACCCGTTCCGGCAATCTTAAGGTCAGTTAGCGATGCTCTTCAATATGACCCGACTAGCCAGCGGACTTGAACCAGATCATTCCTCATCGGTTAATTCTTCGACTTTGTTTCGCAGTATCTGCTTTACGAAATCCGGTAACGTCTGCTGTGCATATCTAGCTAATCTGACTAACTCTTCGTGTTCACCCACTTCATGGCCAGCCCAAATAAGTTCCAACCGTTTGACAAGTCGAAGCGCGACGTGATCGTATCTGCTGGGCGTTGCCCAATAGCATGAACGACACACCTCTTCTAAACGGTCATCTGTCCAATTCCTGCAATGTTCACACGACCATGATTTCGCTCGGTTGCACGAACCACATAGCAACATGAATTCCTCAGGTGGGGATTGTTCATCATCGCCTGCAACCTCATATGGGACACGATGATCAATCTGCAGATAACGAGGCTCGTATTCGATCGAAAAGATCCCGCAACGTGATCCTAGCGTCTCTACGAGAGTGCTCTTGAGATTTTTCGGCCATGCTTGACGTCCACGTAGCTGGCCAGCCCGTACGTCGTTTGGATCGCCAAACCGATAGGCCCCAATTTGTCTGCCATCTGAACCAGTTACATTAAAAGTCTCCAAAGGGATGCCAAGTTCTCGAACATCACGCGCTGCTCGCGGAGGATGGTTATATCCATACGTATCCCGCAAATCTTCCGTAGTGATTGACCCATGTTCCAAAATGTGATCAATTACCGTTTTCGCACGTTTGGTTTTAACAGAATTCAAGAGTCGAAGGAAATCATCGGGAAGGTTTGAAGTACGTTGTTGATCTTCACTTGGCATACTCTTTAACTCTATTGAAATATCAGTTGAGTCGTTGCAGCAGGTTTGCGAGTCGCGCCGAGCGCTTGAAGTGCGGGAGAGATATAAAGCGATTCGTACGTTAACTCTGATCGCCCCAGTAAGGTGGCTTGTGTTGACCTGCCTGCCGATATTTCCACTCGAACGAGATCGAGATGGGCCGGTAACGGTTCACCGTAGACTCGGTCGCCGGTACGGCCATCGTAAGAGACAGCGAATGGAATATTCCGGTCATTTAGTTCCGCCAATTGGACACAAAACTCTTCGTGATCGAATTCTGGCAGATAACGGCGGTCACGTTGTCCCCGAACACCTTGGTACGGTGGGTCCATGTAAATAAAATCCCGTTCTTCGCACTCACGCAGCACTTTTTTGTAGTCCCAAGCCGTGAGTCTCGCTCTGTCATGAAAAAGTTGTGAGGTGCGAGTTATTCGTCTGCACATCTCCGCCGGCCTAGCCCCCTTCCGTCGGTTGTCTGGAGTGTTGTTGAACTCTCCTCCGGCGTTGTAGCGAATTGCTGCCTTTACGCACCTAGCCAGCAAATACAAAAAATCCGCCGGTTCTTGCCGTTGATTAAAGCGATCTCGAACTTTGTCGAAAAACGCTCGCTCGCGTCCAAGTTGCTCAACCCACATTGCAGTGTATTGGTCGCCTAATTCCCTGGGATGGTCAATAATCTGTTGCCAAAGTGTCATCAACGCCAAATGTGCGTCGTTTAGCCAAAACTCACCGGCGCGATTGCGATCAGCGACCGCAATGGACATCGCTGCTGAACCTGCAAATGGTTCGACGAATCTTGACATTCTCTTTGGAAGGTGATCTAAGATGATCGGCGCGATTCTGCGTTTGCTACCTTGGTACGGTATTGGTTGAGGTAACATCTTGCTTCTGTAATTCATAGGAATTTCGGTTTCAATTCGGGTTCTCGATGGTAAACCTTCAGGAGCGACTTTCAGTCCTCATTTTTCGCCGAAGATCTGCAACAGCGCAACTATCGCAGCCACTTCAGCAATCCCTACGCCAACCAACCACATCACTAGACGAGATTGTAGACGCTCAAGGTCGGCCTTAGTCGCTAGATGTTCATATTGACCTTCAAGCCGGCTGGCTCTCTGCTCCACCTTCGACAAACGTTGTTCAACTGAGACCATGTTTCCTTAATCACCTTTTCCTAGCGGGTCATCCGTTTATATCTGGATCAATCGCAACTGTGTTGGACACATTGCGGGTGTGCGGTTTTGCAACTGTCATCCCTTGATGGTTTATTCGAATTACCTCTAGTGTATCAACAATTCTCGCTTCCTCAAGATCCAATGTCACAAGCCAGAATCCTTCGTTTCACATCCCGCCGTCAAAGATCGCTGACCCCATCATCTCACCCCATATATCCTTAACCACGCAAAAACAACCACCATCACAACCCACCTAACCCCATGTCCCACCACTCCCTACACGACTCACCCTTCGACCTCACAGACAAGACCGCCTTCGTAACCGGCGGAAACGGCGGCATCGGCCTTGGCATTGCCCAAGGTTTCATCGAGCATGGAGCCAACGTAGCGATAGCCGCTCGCAACGCCGACAAGCTCTCCTCAGCCGTCGAAACCCTCACCCAAGCAGCCGGCGGCGAATCCTCCCACGTCCTCGCACTCTCCTGCGACGTCACCGACCGCGCATCTATCCAAGCCGCACTAGATGAGACGATGTCCGCTTTCGGCGGATGGGACATCATCGTCAACAACGCAGGAACCAACCGACGCTCCGACGAGCCCCAGAACCTCTCCGACGAGGACTGGCGATACGTCATCGACACCAATCTCACCTCGATGCACAACGTCTCGTCCCTGACCTTCGATCACATGCGAGACAAGGGCGCCGGAAAATACATCAACATCGGCTCCATGATGTCCATCTTCGGAACCGCATACGCCTCCGCTTACGCCGCATCCAAAGGCGGCGTTGTCCAGTACACAAAATCATGCGCCGTAGCATGGGCACGCCACAACGTCCAGGCAAACGCCATTCTCCCCGGCTGGATCGTCACCGAGATGACCAATCAGTTCAAGGAACTCTTCCCTGAACGCTACAAACTGGTCCAAGAACGCACTCCCGCCGACCGCTGGGGCATCCCCGCCGACCTTGCCGGAACCGCGGTATTTCTAGCCTCAAAAGCCTCCGACTTCGTAACCGGCACCTCCATCCCAGTAGACGGCGGCTACTCCGTCTGGTAAATCTACGGGCTATCGGGTTGTTAGTCTTGTTGACCAAAGATATGGTTAGATGGGAGTTTGACCGAGTCCAATCATTGCCGGGCCAATTGCCTTTAACCAGTCGGAAATGTCATGCCGACATGCCATATGTACTTCAATAAAGGGAAGTGATGAAATCAATTGAACAATTCGGTAAGCCTATGATTGATTATGAAGGTGTAGCGGAGGCCGAATTCAAGGATAACAACACAGCTCTTTCATTCAAAGGCTATTTCCAGGCTGCGCAATTCGATTCTGGACGGCTCGCGATTTCACTAGTGCCAACGGACGTTCAACGCCCACGGAGGATGACGATTGGAGGCGATACGAACCCTCAACTCTCATTTCAAGGTCAGGATTTGAATGGATGGGAATTGGAGACAATAGAACCGTTGTTCTTTTCAAGGTTGAGTTGGTTATTGGCGCCCATAGCAGAGCACCCTTCTCATCTGGATTTCGGGGCTGGTTACATTTTGGCCAAGCAAAAGACTACGGCGAATAACACGTACCGTAAGGCGAAATTCGTGCTATCGAACTTCCTGTGGCACGACAACCAAGACGACGAACCAGAACCGTTAACGCTATGCGTGAACGGTCTTAGGGTTGCAATCGATCCTTTAGAAGAATACTCAAACATCGCGCGGAGGCTGGTCCAGACCAAGGGAATCGAACCGACTGCTTCGCTCTGTATCGAAAAACTCGATGGATCCGAAGCTCAGTTGTTTGAGTTTAAGGAAGACCTTGAAGAACTTCTCGTACCGTTGCGACTCGTCACTGGTAACTTCGTCGATTGGTACTTTGGCGAGGGCACCAGTGAGCGGGACGGAAAGACAATCGCAAGGATCCACAAGTACGTTGCTACTAACAGATATTCGAATACAGTTACCTTCCGACCGACTAGGAGCTCACAAATCAGCCTAGTGCCGAAGTTAGACTTAAATGAACTTATAGAGGCATATTTCGATCCTCGCAATCAGGGCCTCGATCATGCGACATTGAGGGAGTTAATCCACTATTTCACTAATGCTTGTGACGATTCCTCTTTTCTGGAATCTAGGGGATTACTGGCTTCCACCCTCACGGAGTTGATTTCCGCAAAGTATGCCGCCGTAACTACGATGTCCGAATTCATCCCGAAGCCTGTTTTCGATGTCAGAATTAGGCCATCCGTAGTGTCAACGATCAATGCAACTGAGTTAATAGGGAAACACAAACAACATCTAACAAATCAGTTGCAGGGTGCGTTTCGAACTACGTTTCGCCAAAAATTAAGGAATATGGTGAGCGAAGTAGGGCTAACGTTGAACCGAGATGAGGTAAGTCGGATTGTAAATATACGCAATCATCTCGTACACGAAGGAACTTATCGTTCGGACTTCGAAAGTGGTAGTTGGTACGAGGATTATCAGTTCATGATCTGGATAAACTTCATCGCTCTCTGCCGGTTATCCGGTTATAAAGGCGACCTACCTGAATATCCATCTGGCAGACTATTCACGGTATAGGTTCCTATCCGAGAACCATGTCGGCGTCAATCCCAAACCGATGTCGCGGGTGTTTGCTGAATCTTCTTCGACGCGTCGCCCAAAGGCGGCGTAGTCCAGTACACAAAGTCCTGCGCCGTAGCATGGGCCCGCCACAACGTCCAGGCAAACGCCATCCTCCCCGGCTGGATCGTCACCGAAATGACCAACCAGTTCAAGGAACTTTTCCCCGAACGCTACAAACTAGTCCAAGAACGCACCCCCGCAGACCGCTGGGGGAACCCCGCAGACCTCGCCGGAACCGCCGTATTCCTAGCATCAAACGCCTCCGACTTCGTAACCGGAACCTCCATACCAGTAGACGGCGGCTACTCCGTCTGGTAAACCACCCTTACACTTCATTCCCGGCGAAATCAGAAACCCAAAGGGCAACGCCACCCGTAGCGGCCGTTCGTGAACGGTCCGGGAGGGGCTGTGAAGGGAGCAAAGCGGGCCTTCGCAGAATGATGGACTCCCCCAGCCGAAAAGCCCCAGACCTTCGCCTGCCGCTAAATACCAACCGTCAACCTCCACCATCATGCTCATCATTCAAAATCATATTCGTCATGGTTCCAATCAAAACCCGTGCAAAACCCGTTTTACATACGGGAACTACCATTTCACGCCATGCAGGAATCCATAATCACCTTCGATGACCAAGACCTCGTCCTCGAAGCCGAGAACATGAGCATCCACTACGGTTCTACGCTGGCCGTCGAAGATGTCTCAATGCAGATTCCACGCAACACGATCGTGTCCCTTATCGGGCCGTCTGGGTGCGGCAAGAGCACCATTCTGCGCTGCTTCAACCGGATGAACGACCTCATCCCAAGCGCACGCGTCTCCGGAAACATCAAATACCAAGGCGTAAACATCTACGACGATGACGTCGATCCAACCGACATCCGCTTCCGCATCGGAATGGTCTTTCAACGTCCAAACCCGTTCCCTAAAAGCATCTACGACAACGTCGCCTTCGGTCCTAGGGTCAACGGACTCACCAAAGACCTAGACCGCGTCGTGGAAGAGTCGCTACGACGCGCGGCGCTTTGGGACGAAGTCAAAGACCGCCTCAACGAAAGCGGACTCGCCATATCCGGTGGACAGCAGCAACGCCTCTGCATCGCCCGCGCACTCGCCGTCGACCCTGATGTTGTCCTCATGGATGAGCCCGCTTCTGCTCTCGACCCCATCTCCACACAGGCCATCGAAGACCTCATTCGTGAACTCGCACAAGAGGTAACGATTATCATCGTCACGCATAACATGCAGCAGGCAACCCGGATCTCAGACTATGCCGCCGTCATGATGGTCGCCGAAGACCGCGTCGGACACCTCATCGAATACGGCACCAATGAGCAGGTCTTCGGAAATCCCGTCGACCCACGAACCGAAGCGTACGTTACCGGACGCATCGGCTAGGAAAGCGAGGGCACTACACGATGCCCAACGAACAACTCGACTACAACCTCGCACATCTCGAAGGTGAAATCGTCCTCCTCGGCGGACTAGTCGAAACCGCCATCTTTAAAGCCGTCAGAGCACTGCGCTACCGGGACCTCGACCTATCCCGCGAAGTGATAGCCGAGGATGACCGCATCGACGAATTCGAGACCAAAATCCAGAACGACTGCGTGGAACAGATCCGCCGCCAAGCCCCCCTCGCCGCCGACCTGCGACGCATCATCGGAATGATGTTCATCGCAAACGAACTCGAGCGCATGGGCGACTACGCGGAAGGCATCGCCAAAGTCTCCATAAACATGGGTCACGAAGCGCCGCTGAAAGAGCTGGAAGACATTCCTAAAATGGCCGATCTCGCCGTCTCTATGATGAAGCGAAGCATCGACGCCATGACCACCACAAACCGAGAAGACTCCGCACGCATCGCCCTAGAGATCGAAAATGACGATGACGAAGTCGACCGCTTATACCAAAAGGTCCAATCAGACATCCTCACACTAGTCGAGGAAAACCGAGAACGTGCCGTTCGTGGAACCTACCTGTTATGGGTCGCGCACAACATCGAACGGGTCGCCGATCGATCGACCAACATCGCCGAACGGGCTATCTACATGTCCACAGGCATCATCGTAGGGGGCAACGCCGAAGCCCAAGCGGCTGTTCTGAGCTAGGCACCTGGATCCAACATATCCACCGCCACCGTCGCCCAACCAAAATCGGTTCCGCGCAACCCGCGACCGGTTAACGGCGAGTAAAACTCCCTGAAATCCCGACTCGCCATCTCAACCGACTTCGTCTCAATCATCTGAGCGATGTCATCAAATCCATGCCGACGCAACCCACGCGCCAGCAGCCAGTTCAAGTTCAAACACACCGGCCCCCGCCAAATCGTCGACTCACCCTCGGCATCGAACGTCGGCTCCGAAACAGCCACACTCGGCACCGGATACTCCGTCCAAAACGCGTCCTCATTCGTCAGGTGCCGCTCAACGACCTTCGCAACCTTCTCGTAGTCCTGTCCAGCAATAATCAGCGGAAAAATCGATCCCACAGCCAGAGTCTCATCCCGAAGCTGCTCTTTCCCTCTTAGATACACCCATCTTCCGAACTCCTCATCCCAACACATCTCGTTCAACGCTCGCGTCGTCCGATCCCGCATCTCACGCGCCGACACCGCCTCGTCTCCCTGATCCAACAACTCGTGCAACGCACCAATCGCGTCCCATCCATCTGCATATACCGCATTCATGAACGGCTCGATCAACACGAACCGATTCCTATCCCGCAACCGTCGATAATCATGTCCTTTACCAAAGAGCGAATTGTGCCAATCTAACAACCAGTTCTTCCACAGCAATTGCCGACGCCCGGGCATATCCAACCCAAGTTCAGCATCATACGCAGGTGAGTTGTCCAACCCGCACTCATACGGCGAAACAACCCCGATCAACCCTTCACCATCAGGGTCCCGCTCCCTGCTCAACCACTCGTAAAACCGCCTCACCCGCGGTAGCATCTGGCGAGCGAACTCTAAATCACCCGACTCCTCGACAACGCGCAGCAAAGCATGAGCCAACACCGGAGGTTGGATCATCCCCGAATTCCGCCGACGCCAATCCCCGAAACTGCTCTGACCAGCCGCCGCACTCGCAAACGCTCCCCATCGCCCCCAATACGTCATATGACCCACTAAGCCATCTGCCCGTTGCGGTATTAACAGCGTCACCAACTCCGCCTTCGCCAACTCCACATCCAGCGTCGACAATGCAATCGCATGAAAGCAAGAATCCCAGAACCACTGCCACTCATACCGACCTACCGACGGCATCACATAAGTGAACCGCTGCCCATAGTACGGATCGAACCCCGTCCGCACATTCCGCAGCATCTGGTCCAAAGCCCTAGACCGCAGGTCTTCACTGTTCATTACTACGAGGTTAATCAATAATCCTGTTCGGGCTAGCAAATTAACATCACCCCCATGATCAAAACCGACAGCACTTCCAACCTGACCGCCGCCGGTGACATCGGCGGAACCCAGATCCGAGCCGCGCTGGTCAACCGCGACGGCAAAATTCTCGCAGAATCCGTCGGACAAACCCTCCCCGAACGCGGCATCCAAGACGCCGCAACTCGCCTTTCAGACCTCATCCACGAAGTCACCTCCCAAACCGATGGTGTAGTAGGACTCGTCGTCTCAACCGCAGGCCCAATCAATCCAGCATCAGGCACCTACGACCACCCGCCCAACCTCACAGGCTGGCATGGCAAGACGATGAAGCCAGACCTCGAACGCCTAACAGGTCTGCCCGTCGCCATCGGCCACGATGCAACTCTTGCCGCCCTCGCAGAGACACGTTTCGGACCATTCAAAGGTTCACAAAACCTCGTCTACGTCACCATCAGCACTGGCATTGGCGGAGGCATAGTCGCCAACGGCCAGATGGTCACAGGCTCCACCGGCCAAGCCGGCGAACTCGGACACATCAGCGTTCGCACAGACAGCGAAGCCTTGAGTTGCGGTGTCGGTTGCCACGGGTGCTTCGAAGGCAACGCCTCAGGCCCCAATATCGGCAGAGTGGCCCGCCAAGCAGCCCGGAACGATCCTGTCAACGCCGCAAAACTGATCGAACTAGCAGGCGGAGAAATCGAAAACATCGACGCGCGCTTAGCCTTCCAAGCCGCAGAACAAAGCGATCCCGTCGCTGAGAAGGTCATCCTCCAGGTGATCGAAAACGTCGGACGCGGCCTCGCCAGCATCCTCGCCGTCCTCGACCCCGACGGTGTCATCGTGGGCGGCGGAGTAGTCCACAGTCTCGAAAGTCGCTGGGACGAAGTCATCGACGCCGTCAGAACCTACGCTCTCCCTCGCTACCAGACCCGCGGCATCCCCGTATCAGTCACCCAACTCGGCGACGACGTAAGTCTCATCGGAGCCTCGGTCCTATCCTTCTCCCGCTTCGGCGCCTCTTAGTGAACTCAGCATCGACAGCGAAGCAAGTTTAGCTAAGGGTCTAGAAATCGCCTCCGCGTATAATCGAGGTTAGTTCAGCGTCGGGGAGTGGCGCAGCTTGGTAGCGCGCTTCGTTCGGGACGAAGAGGTCCCGGGTTCAAATCCCGGCTCCCCGACCATTCCCATTCCTCGCTTCCCTAACGGTCGCAATCCCTAGTCAGTCGCGCGTCCTGCTCGAAGGCATGTCGTAGCGCAACACCTCGTACTCATCGTCGTCCGGAGATTGCGTCGGCAGTTGATCGTCGTCATCGTCCGAAGAATCGTCGTCATCGCCTTCCGGTCCTTCATCCGCGGCCCCGGTTTCTTCTTCGGGTTCTGACGGGCCGATGTTAGACCGGTAGATCATCGCACCTGCACCGATCACCACCGCCACGATAATCGTCACGATGATCGCCAAGATCCAAGCGTTGGTGCCAGCGTCTTGCTCTTCCTCAACAGGCGGTGTTGGGGTAGGCGGTACCGGCGTCGGTGTGTCAGTCGGCACTGCGGTCGGAACTGGCGTATCTGTCGGAGCAGGCGTCGGCGTCTTAGTAGGTTCAGGAGTCGCCGTAGGCGTCGAAGTGCTGGTCGGCACTGGCGTGTTGGTCGCCGTCGCGGTTGGCGCTGGAGTATCCGTCGGAACTGGAGTAGGCGTGTGTGTAGCCGTTGGTTCGGGAGTTGCTGTGTTAGTCGGTGTTGGGGTAGGAGTATCCGTCGGAGCCGGCGTGAACGTCGCAGTAGGCATCGGCGTCTCAGTCGGCGTCGGAGTTTCTGTAGGCGGCAACACAACTGGTGTCGGCGACGGCGGAGGCGCAAACGTAGCAGTAGGCTCCGGGGTAGCAGTAGGCACTGCTACTGTCGGCGTCGGAGTCGGCGTCTCAGTCGGCGGAATCGGCGTAGCCGTCGGCTGCAACGCTTCAGGCAGCACCAAGAAGATCAGCCCATCAAAAGTCGCAGCCCTCGCGCATACCTGTCCCGGCGAGCCAATTGCCGCGTCGGGCGCTTCTCGCGTCGGCGAATTCAGCAACTGCTGGACTCCATCGTCAAGCAGTAACATGATCTCAACATCATCAAGGAATGCGTGCGTGACAGTCGGTGGTACGGGCAAACAAACCTCTGCATGAGGCGTAAAGGCGATGTCCTGGATGGGTAGCGCATCAGCAGAAACGTACGCCACCTCATACCACTTGCCGATAGTGTCGAAACGCCGGACATCGGACTGCAATATCGAGGCCTCAGAACCTTCTACCAACCGTACCCCGATCCAATCTCGGACCGGTATCGTCAAAGGTGACACGTTAAACGAGGCTCTGGGCATGCCCTCGATCTCATATCTGCCGCCATGGTTATAGGTGGCTGTTGCATATCTGTCGCCTCGGTAAACGATCCCCTCAGGCGCCACCTGCCCACCTGAAGAAATCACCACCTCTTGGTCCTCGCCCAAAACTCGCACCGGAATCCGTTTCCGCACCTCAACCGCGCCGCCAGGAATGGCCTGGGTTATCGATACTCGGATGGCAAAGTCACCTACTCGATGTGGGGCTGTGTATAGCGTGGATCGCGCGACGGAGTTGGCAATGTCGCCGATCGAAGCCGTCCAGCGGATCGACACATCGTCCCGATCCGCCAAAGAATTATCAAGCGCCCCATCGATGTTGAACATGTTGATGCCAACAAAAACGTCCTGCCCCTTCCGAAGGTTGATGTAATCCTGATACGGCACGACATCACCCAACGCAGCACCCTCGCGCGGATTCACGATAGGCAGAATCGTCGGTGCCTCGTCCGACGGCGTAACTACCGTCTCAGGCGACCAAGGCCCTGTTTGCCCAATCAAGTTACGCCCCCGGATACGGAATGCGTATCGCGCTTCAGGATCGTCAATCTCGACCACACGCGGCGACGAGGCATTCTCGTCCTTAGGCTCCAAACCGTATCTCTCATCCTCCCGCCGCCAGTCCAAGTCGTATTTGAAATCAGTGAAGTTGTCCCACAAAACCACGACCTGCTCGTGACCCACAGCGACCGCTGGAGCTATCGGCGCAGCAGCCGGAACATCGATCTCGATTGCATTCGTTACCGATACTACGACTTCAGTTTCATCCGTAAGGCCGCAAAGGTCCTGAACGATGACGTTCAGCGTGTACGCGGCAACCGATTCGTAGTCGAGCTGCTCTGTAGTAGTAATCTCACCGCTCGTCTCATTGATCCGGAACGGGGCATTCTCTGGATCAGTCACCCCAATCAAGTATCGGAGTTGAGAGTAATCATCCGGATCATCAGCCGTCAGCGTCCCCACACTCAAATCCGCAGCCTGTTCTTCACGAACTTCAAATCTGTAACTCGCCCGCCGGAACGATGGCGGGTTGTTGGACCGCGTCTCGTCAATCGAAGGGACTACGACGTACTCAACAGACCACTTCGATTGTTCACCTGTCTCTTTGTCCACCGCCCTTATGTGGAACACCCACTCAACACCGTTTGTCAGACTTTCGATGATCCGTCGATCGCCGTCGATGCCTATCGCATTCCGAGATTCCACCACGCTGTAGTTCGGGTTTGAAAGTTGCCGCCACTGGATGTCGTATTTCGCAGTGTTAATCTGATCCCAGACCAAAAACGCCTGACCATTCCCACCACAGACTTGCCTCACATTAGGAATGTCAGGCCCTGCAACATCCTCGACTCTGACCTCGAGTTCGTGCCGAATCGACGCCCCACCCAAGTCCGTCGCACCGACGTTTATCGTGTATTCCTCTATCGATTCGAAATCCAGCAACTCGTAAACATAGACGTCACCTGTTTCAGCATTGATCGCAAATGGACCCCGCACCGGGGTTAAAAGCTCATAATTGACTACATCATTCGTGTCCCCAGCAGTCGCCTCGAACCTCGCAATGGCACCGGGGTAAATCCGGTTCTCCTTAAGCGTTACCAAATTCTCCGTAACTCGCCAAGTAGGAGTGTCGTTGCTCGAACTCACCAGTGCTCTAGGCTCTTCAGACACGACTTCCGTCCACGCACTCCAAATATTCGACGACGCCGTCGATTCATGCGGAGCCATACCACGCATCCTCACCTCATACTCTGTACCATTCGCCAGACCCGTGATCTCGAAACGATAAACCCCAGGGTCCTGCACTAAATTCCACCGAGTCGCGACCCCCTCCGCAGATCGCCATTGCAGCTCATAGGTATGCTCAGGATCTGGACGCCAAGACACGTACAGCTTTCCATTACCCGGAACTACCGTGAAGTACGAAGGTGTATGGGAATGATCTGCCCGTACCGGAACTGAGTCGCTTACTACCAGCAACGCCACGGCATTGGCAGCTGCGAACAACATAAAAGCGATCGTCGAAAGCGCAGTCAGGTGTCTGATCCGAACGCCCGCGGATGCACTCCAATTTCGATTAAGCAACACGTATTTCATCAGGCGTCAAACAGGATTCCGCCGTAAGGTCCAACTCGATGGCGTAAACATAGCAAAATGGCATCCCAACAATCAGCGGTTTACTACGCGCCCAAATCGGCAATTCCAAAATACGCTACCTGTCGAACCGCAGATCGTCCCGCGAACCCTCTTCTTCCGTCTCATCCTGCGTATCGGCAACAGGCAGTTCAACGGGTGAAGATTCCTCTGCCACATCATCATCATCGGCGTTGTCTGCAGGACTACGAGATCGGTCTCGTCGATCATCCTGTGCTCGGCGCAGAGCCTGCCCCAAGAAGAATGCGACTATAACCGCACCTAAGACCACGGCCACAACGATCACCAGGAGCAATGTAACGTTCAGACCTGCTTCATCTTCATCCTCTGGCTCGACAATAGGTTCAGGCGTCGCAGTCGGCTCGATCTCGCGCTCAACCCCTGCAGGCGGTACGGGAGTATCAGTAGGTGTCGCAGTTGGAACCGGAGTATCGGAGGGCACCGAAGTCGCAGTAGGAGCCTCCGTCGGTACCGCAGTTGACGTTGGCGTGTGTGCAGGCACGGACCTCTCGGACGGGATAGGTGTATCAGTGGGAACTGGTGTAAACGTCGCAGTCGGTTCAGGAGTCGAAGTTGCTGTCGGAGTCGACGTCGGCGTAAATGTAGCCGTCGGGGGCACTGGGGTCGCCGTTGGCGTCTCTGTCGCTGGCGGCATCGCCGGCGCAGTGTTAACCATAACCACTACTTCCGGTGTCGGTGTAGCCACAGGAGTCTCTGTTGCAACCGGTGTCGGCGTGGGCGTAAAAGTCGCAGTCGCAGGTACCGGAGTCGCAGTCGCTGGCACTGGCGTATGAGTCGGTGCAGGCGTGGCCGTCGGTTCTGGAACATCCTCCTCCGCGATCACCAAGAAGATCTGACCATCGAACAGTTCCGAGTGACCACACACCAACGCCGGATCGTTGAAATCCGGATTCGGCTGGAACCGCACCGGTAGATTAAGCAGTGTCTGCGCATTCGACGGCGAAATTCTCATCACATGGATCGACTCGAGCGCCACTACCCACTCATCCGGCACCGGCAGACACAACGCCGCACTGTTCGTGAACGACATGTTGATGATCGGCGACCCGCTCCGCGCCACGAAATCCGCCACAAAGACATCCCCCATGGCCACATAACCCGGCACTTGCCACTCGATCGTAGACGCAGCATCGCCCGGTGCAATATGCATTCCGACCCACTCATAACTAGGTATCGACCTCTCGCGCACCCTGAACAACGCCTTGGTAGCTTGTGGTGGTCGATACTCCTTTGGTTGGAAATACGAAATCACTCCGTACGTCACGCCGTTCAACTCGATCTCCTCAGGGATATCTTCGGCCGACCTGTACGGCTTGACCAGTCGATTGTCCCCGATCACGTGCACCACCATCTCAGTTTTGAACTCCACCAATCCGCCTGGCACTTGCTGCTTCACCAATACCGAGATGTCGTACACACCTTCGTTATCCGGCGCGGTATATGTCACGACACGGGCGTTCTCGTCCGAAATATCCCCATCCTCTATCCGCCAAGAAACGTGCACATCATCCCGTTCATACAACGAGTTGTCCAATCGCCCATTGATATTGAACAACTCAATCCCCAACCGCGTCGGCTGCTCGCGCCGCAGGGTTATCCCATCCAAATAACTCTTCACGCCACCAAGCAACTGTCCCTGACGCGGCACATCCACCGTCGCGATCCTCGGCTCAGCCGCAGTCGAATCCACAATCGTCTCCTCAGACCAATCCCCGACATCCCCTAACCGGTTCACCCGGCGCAACCTGAAAGCATACGCACTATTCCCATCCGGCAGGTCCACAACCCGAGGCATCGCAGCATCAGTGTCCCGCGGGCGCGACAGGTAATCCCCATTGATCCGTCGCCAATCGAGGTCGTACCGGTCCTCATAATTCGTCGGCCACAACACAATAACCTGTTCATGCAGAGGAATGATCGCTGGAGCATTCGGAACCAACGGCACAGAATCGACATTTGGATCGTCCAGCACCGTCACCACAACCTCGGTATAGTCTCTCGACCCGCAAAGATCCGCCGCTTTGAGCAGCAATTCATAACTCTCCTGCGTCTCGAAATCCAACCGACCAGTAGTTGTCAAAGCTCCCGTAAATGGATGAATATCGAATGGCGCATCCTCAGGCGTCGTCTCCTCAACGCTGTAACGCAACGACGAGAACCTGTCATCATCATCCGCCAACACAAACCCAATGTGTACGCCACCAGCCTGCTCCTCTAACACATCAAACTCGAACATCTCCTTGCGGAACACTGGCGGGTTGTTGTCCTGACCACCGACAAAAACCGCCTCTTGTGCCGACCACTTGCTCTGCTCCCCTATCACCTTGTCTATTGCTCGCACCTGAAACACCCAAGCGGTGTTGTTCGGCAGATTCAACCCGCCATCTTCATCTACCGACGCATCCCGCCATTTGCTTCCCGTCGAACCAGCACTCGCAGACCGGTACTGCAGTTCGTAGTCATACTTGGCATTGTCTCGATTCCATGTGACAGTCACGCCATCCGCAGTCGAGCAGACCCGATGGAAGATCGGCTCTGGCGGGCCCGGCACATCGATAACGTTGACACGAATCTCATCCTCGTCCTCCTCTCCCGCAAGGTCCGTGACTCGGACCACCAGCGTGTAGTCTTCTTGAGCCTCATAATCCAGCTTCCCATACAGATATATCTCGCCATCCCTGACGTTGATCGCAAACGGAAAGACATCTGGAACCGGCGACGGTGGAACGATCTCGTAACGCAACTCATCGAGACGATCAGGATCCGCCGCTTCAATCGTCGCGATAGGATCGTCATAGTTCTGGTTCTCGGAAAGCGAGATCCGGCGAGGCACATCAGTGAACCGCGGAGCGCGGTTGGGGTCAATCGGATCATCTGGCGCCGCTACATATCCTCCCGTCGGACTGCTAACGCCCCCGTCCAGTCGACTCCTGACACGCACCTCATATCGGGTGTCGTTAACCAGACTCCGTATTTCGTGGTACCCGGCGTCCACGTTTCGCCAGTTCGCGTCGGTCTCCCAGTCAGCGGGGAGGTTATTCCGGTTTGCATATGCCAATTGGTACTCATGCTTTGGACACGGCCGCCAACTCACATGCAGCCGTTGATTGCCTGGCACCACCACGAAATCCTGTGGAACTACCACGCGATCTGCGGGACACTTAGACGTCGGGCGCCCGTCCACCGGGACACTCCACTCGCTCATATAAGGCTCACGGTTCGGCTTGATAACCGGCGCCTGGTTCCTAAACACCGAACGCAATTGAACGTCATACTGTGAACCGTTGCTCAAATCCTCAATCGCATACGATTCGCTGGTCCCCACATCGACATAATCCACCCAATCCCGCGCTGTGTTGTCCACAACCTCTCGCCAACGAATATGATTTCTCATCCCATCGCAACTGTTCCACGAAACCAGCAACCGCGAATCACCACCCAAAACCCGGATATCAATGGGCGTCTCCGGCAAATCCCCGCACCGACGCGGCGTCCCAAAGTAGTCGTCGCTCCAACTCCCCTCGTCAAACACGTTGTCACGCACATGGACTGGTCGGATCTGGACTATATATCTTTCGTTGTTAGTCAACTGCGTGATGTCGTAAAAACCAGAGGAGCCAGCACTTGAGGTCGTCGGCCAGTTGAATGGATTTTCCGGTTGTTCCGACCGCGACCGCCACCGTATGTCATACCGATGATCAGGACAAACATCCCACGTCACCAGAATCCCACCGTCGTGATCCCAAAGCTGCACATTCCGCGGCTCCAATGGCTCGCTATCCGGGTTGGCGCACGCCGTACCGCCGCTCTGTCCCAATACCCGATCCTCCGACTGTACCGCCGCCGCCACGATGCTCAACGCCATCAACCCTGACACCACCGCCAAAGCCGCAATCATTCTCGATAAACGACCGAGTTTCGCGCCGAAATAACCATCTCTGACTCGGTCTATGTGGCTCGACCACATCGATAAATCGAACTCTGATTGAAGGGGATTTTGCGTCGCGTCACTATCTCCCAGCCCACTTCAAAGGCTGGTTTTGCCGATAACATAACAAAGCAAAACCAGCAAAATCCTTGAGTTGATATGCGATGAAACTGCTAATTCTCAGACACGGAAAGGCCTACGACCCAGATCCAAGACGTTGGCCTGATGATAGTGAGCGCCCACTCACCGACGATGGCAAGAAACGTCTAGCCAAATCCGTCCCTGCCATCAAGGCCTTGGCACCCAAAAACGTACGCGTCATCTCCAGCCCATACACCAGAGCCCTCCAGACCGCACTGATCGTCTGCCAAAAAGCCGGATGGGATGAACCCGAAATCGACGACCGTCTCTCCGCTCACCACGGACCCGAAGAAGCCCTCGAACTCCTTCAATCCCTGCCCGTCTCCGGCAACTACATCATCGTCGGACACGACCCCACATTCTCCTACCTTCCCGGATACCTCATCGGCGCAAACCGCCTAGGAGCCACCACCCTCAAAACCGGCGCCGTCGCACGCATCGATACAGGAATGGCAACACCAGCCCAAGGCACCGGCACCCTCATCGCCCTCATCCAACCTAAGATCTTGGCTCGTTAACTGGCGAAAACGATCCCGATCAGCGCCAGAACGATAGCGATCCCACTCCCACCGGCCACACCTATCAACACATTTAACTTAGCCTCGAACTTCATGTCCATAGTGTCGAGCCGCCGATTCATGCCATTCAGACGCGTATTCATCTCCCCACGCAAAGACTCAACTGACCCTGTCAAATCCCCAAGTCGCTGGTCCACCTGTTCGTAGGTACCTTCGAGTTTGCTCAATCACTCCGGGCTGGTCGTCACTGAATACTCCTTGTAACCTTAGCTATTCGTCCATTATCACTCATGATAGTACATAACTTCTAGCGCGGCGTCTAAGATGTCAGTCTCTTCATCGGTAAAATCAGCGCCAACGCTGCACCTAGCACCGCTATCGTACCGCAGTACCAGACGATCCCCTCAAACCCGCTAGTCTCATAGATCTTGCCCGCAACGATCGGAGACAACGAACCCACGACCGATCCTCCGGCAAATATCAACGCAGTAGCCGATCCTTCCGAACCCCGTTCTACTTGGTCCATCGTCGCTGCCGTGACAATCGGCATCACCGAAAAGAAGAACAGCCCCAGCGACGCCATCAGGATCGTAAACCCGACACCTCGATCTATCCACAAAAACGCAAACACCATCGCCGCCATCGAAGCCATCGCCGCAAATATCACAGGCTTTCTGCCCACACGGTCCGAAAGCCACCCCATCGCCGGCGTCGATACGATCCCCGCAAGCGTCAGCAACGAAACATGCCACCCGATCGTGAAGTCCGAAAGCTCCAGCGTCTCCTTCATATACAGCACGATGAACGCCTGAAACGACATATGTATCGCCGACCTGAACGCTCCGAGGAACACCAGACCCAATACCCGGACATTCGACACCAACCGCCAAGCCGACTGCATGTACTCCCCGAAATCGAGATTTCTCGATGCCTCCGATCCCGCCGTCTTGAAACGCCACATCACCACTATCGCCGTCAAAAACATCGGCACCGAAACCCCAATCCCGACCCATCGCCAATCAAACCCCGAAAACTCGAAGCTGCCGATCGCTCCACCCAGCAGGAACCCGATAATCACCGGACTCGTCGTATTCCCGATCTGCGCGCCCGTCAGATGCGCCGCCATCGCTACTCCACGACGCCTCGGATAGCGCGCCGCCAGCGTCCCGAACGCCGGAGCATGCCACATGCTCGTACCAAACCCGATGATCGCCACTGCAAAACCGATCAGCCACACCCACGGGCTTATACCGATCAAAAAGTATCCCGCCCCCACCATCAACATGCTGATCGTCAACAACCAAGCGATACGCTTCCTGTACATATCCGCCAGCATCCCCGCCGGCACATTCGCCACACCCGACGCTATCGAACTGATCGCAAAAATCGTCCCATACGCAACATCCCCCAATCCGAACGTCGCACGGATCGAAGGCATCATCAACAACAACGCACCCTGCCCGAAATGCTTGATCCCGTGCCCAGCCGAAAGACCGTACATCAACCCTGAAGACCTATCATCCTGAATCTCTTCAGCAGTAGATCTTCGCCCCTCAACAGAGACACTGCCACTAGCAGACATGATGAAACGCAAGTTTAGCAACAAAAACCAGACGCAGACGGAGCCCCGTCTTCCTCCTTCATGGATACATTTGCAAAGAAGGAAGTGGTGATCGGTTTCGGGCTATCTCTTACTCGATGTCATTCGATTCCTCGGTCATTCAGAAGATCGAGGAAGTCGTTGTAGTTGGAGATTGTTTGGAGGGTTTTTACTAGTTGACCGGCATTGGTGGTCTGCTGTCGGAGTTGATAGATTTGTCGAGCTAGGGGGCTTGTTGAGGATGGGCTGTCGGCGTATGTTCCGTGGAATGCAAAGTATGCTTGGTTGATTTTGCGGATGTTGTGTCCGTTTTCGACTAGTGTTTGGCGTCGCGACTCCATGTAGATCTCGGCTTCGTCGATCTTGCCGCCGGATAAGAGTTCCTCAGCCTCGTGCCGGGTTTCGTGCAGGAACTCTTGAGGGTCGAAGGTCTCTTCTTTGCCGGGGTCGTCTTTCTCGTGGTCGGGGATGTACGGGGGTTCCAGAGTTGGGACGTTTTCACCGGTGAGTTGGTTGTAGACGGTGCGTCCGACTTCTTTTCCGAAGAGATTCGCCAATGTCTCGTTGAGGGATGTCATGTCGCCGTTCGACCAATAGGCGCGTCCTAAGGGGTGGAATATGAGGTAGGCGTGGAGCCATTCGTGGGCAGAGACCTCCAGCAAAGACTGCAAGGAGTAGTCGGAAGGAACCAGATTCGGGTACGATGCGAGGCCCCCGGTTGGTAAAACTACGGCGGAGAGATCTGCCCTTTCGAGGACTTCGGTCTCCATGTGGAGCTTGTCTTGCTCTGTGAGGTCTGGTTGGAGGAGGCGGACGGAGTCGCGTTCGATCTTGTCGCGTGGAGATGTGACGAGGATGTGCGGCGTGTCGTCGATGCGGAAATCGACGGGTGGCCAGATGAATTCGCCGTCTTGGTGGAGCCCGAGTTTGATGAGTTCTGTGGAGATTGCGGATTCTAGGAGTTCTTCGACGGCATCACGGATCTGGTTGCGTTCGGCGATGAGATTGTCGATATGGGTCTGATGTATAGAGACGGCGATTTGGTCGTTTTGGGCTAGAGCCAGTTTGAGACCGTCGCGTGCTTTTCTGAGTTCACGGGCTAAATCTGGGTGGCGGTCTAGGTGAGCGTTGCGTGTCTGGTTGTCGATCTCAACCCATGGGAGAGACGAGTAGATGCGGTGCGCCCATTTTGCGGGTAGATTCACGATCTCGAATGAGGTGAGGTTGTATCCGAATCCTGCGGTGGCGATCTCTTCAGGTTCGAGGAGTCGTCGGTCGCCGGGCTGCATGATGATGACGACGAATCCGAGTGCGAAGAGGATAGATATAGGTATTTGGTATGTGAGTCGGATGCAGGTTCTGCGGATGCGGCCGCGCCGCGCTTGGCGCTGTCGGCGTCGGCGGACAATCTCGTGGTAGCCGCGCCCGCTGCGCGATCTGATGTCACGCAGTCGGCGAAGGGTCAGCCAGCGGGTTGGGTTGCGGAACGGGGACATGGTGGAGATTCAAGAATAGGTTTTATTTGCGGGTATTCACAATCATGTATCTGCAGATTAGGCATACATAGTCTCATATTGAATCGTCACATGGTGTAACTTAATCTCAAGCGCGGCGTTAAACCCATGTGAAATTGCGGGAGAACCATCGTGAGCATAGCAGTAGTAACCGACAGCACCGCCGACATTCCATCGGATCTCGTGGAAGAGAATGATCTCACCACCGTTCCGGCGTTCGTGAGGTTCGGAAACGAGGAGTTTCGGGACAAAGTGGACATCGCGACGGAGGACTTCTACGCTCGGTTGGCGCGTGACAAGGATGTGTTCCCTACTACGTCTCAACCATCCCCCGGGGATTTTAAGACGGTATACGACGGATTGCTGGAAGAGCACGACGAGATCGTGTCGATCCACATCTCGTCAGCGGTGAGCGGTACGTATGCTTCGGCAGTAGCAGGAGCGGCTCAGGCAGACCCGAGCGGCGAGAGGATAAAGCACGTCGACTCGCGATCCGCGTCGATGGCTACAGGCTGGCTGGCGCTCGCTGCGCGAAGGGTGATCAATGATGGAGGGAGTCTGACGGATGCGGTATCGGAGGCACGGAACATGGTGCCTAGGGTGCAGTTCGGTGGGACACCCGAAACGCTGGAGTATTTGAAGCGGGGAGGTAGATTAAAGGGCGCACAGGCGCTGATGGCGAATATTCTGAATATTCGCCCGGTCTTGGCGATGGTTGATGGCGAGGTGGAGGTGCTGGCCAAGCCTCGGTCCCACCGCAGAGCCATGTCGAAGTTGATTTCAGCTCTGGTCGAGGATCATTCCCCATTGACAAACTTGGCAGTTCTGCACGCCGATTCGTCGTCAAAAGGCGAGGCTGAAGATGTGCTTGAGGATTTGAAATCGCATGTCGCGCCAGGCGGTATGACGATCACCGCGACTATAGGACCGGCGATCGGCGCGCATCTGGGCAACGGAACCGTCGGGTTGGCGGTTTCGTGGTAGATTTCTGTCTGCCACTACCGCCTGGGAATGATGAGGTTTTGGCATAAGGTTGTTTACATCGTTGTTGGAGATTCGTTGATTTTGATGGATGCCTGAACCAGTTGTTGAGCGCCAGACCGAGCTTCTGGTGAATGTGCTTAAAGTCGAGGCCAAGAATGGCTTCGACAACAGTGCGGTGATGGGCGGTGGATTCGATTCGATGTGGCCGCGTTTTGACCGGATTGCGGGGACGATTCGAGGCTTGGCACCGATGGAAGGGCGGCGGTACGCTGTGATGTCTCCAGCGGAGAGGCGGTCCTGGGCAACAGCGGCTTACCGAAGGTTGCATGGAACAGCGTCACGTCCTAAGAACGAACCAGCATCGGCTCAGCCAAAAACCGTCGTTACAGCTGAAGCACCTAAGAAAGTAGCACCGCGATCCCGTCGACCTCCTGCGCCTGCTAAGACAGGCCTTGACGCACCAGTGGCATCCTTGAGGTATCTACATTCTTCCCATAGGAAGGCATTCGAGGCTTTGGGATTGGGGACTTTGCGGGATGTTTTGTGGCACTTCCCGTTGCGGATGATCGACTACACGCAGCGGTCGAATATCGTTGATCTGGTGCCAGGAGAGGAGGCGACGGTTGAGGGGTATGTGGTTACGTCGGAGTTCAATCGCTTTGGAGGGCCGAGAGGTTCGGCTCGGGTTCGGATCAGCGATGGCAGCGGTTATCTGCCCATAACTTGGTTCAACATGCCTTACATGGCTACGAGATGGGAGAACGGAGACCAGATCGTCGTCAGTGGGAGGGTTGGGGAGTTTCGTGGACGCCCCACGATGGAGAACCCGGAGTATGACGACATCACTCGCGGCGGTCGAGAGAATCAGAGGGGATTTGTCCATGCCGGATCGATAGTGCCGGTCTACCCGTTGAGCGCCGGATGGAACCAGCGGACAGTGCGAAACGGGGTGATGCAGTCTTTGGACAAAGGGCTGCCGTTAATACAGGAGACGTTGCCAAAATGGGTGCGTGAGGAGCACGATCTGATGGGCTTGGCGGATGCGTTTGAGGCGATGCACCGGCCATTGGCAACGCGTCAGCGATGGTCGGCTATCCGGCGATTCGCATTTGATGAGTTTCTGTACAACCAGATAGCCGCGATAAGGAGGCGCGCTAGGTGGCGTAGGACGGTCGAAGCGGTGGAGCTATCGCCGGATCGTGAGATCGTGAAGAGCTTTGTGTCGTCGTTGGGGTTTGAGTTGACCGGGGATCAGAGCGAAGGAATCGCGACGATTCTGGCAGATATGGCGTCTGGTTTTCCGATGGCACGGTTGCTACAAGGAGAAGTTGGAAGCGGCAAGACGGTCGTTGCGATCGCCGCGATGCTGTCGGTTTCAGGTGCTAACGGAATGCAGGCCGTGATGATGACTCCGACCGAGGTCTTGGCGGAGCAGCACTTCTTGAGCATGTTGGAGCAGCTGGAGTGTCGCGAAGGATTGAGCGGACATGGACCAGTCTATGAGTCGCCGCTGTATCGGGTAGAGAAGCGAGGACGGAATCTGCGCGTCGGATTGTTGACAGGGAGTCTGTCTCAGAGAGAAAAGCGGACTATGCACGAGATGTGTGCGAATGGAGAGCTTGATCTGGTGGTAGGAACCCATGCGTTGCTGCAAGAGGGTGTGGACTTCGATGATTTAGCGCTGGTTGTCGTGGATGAGCAGCAGCGATTCGGAACGGAGCAGAGAGCCGTGTTGACCAATCGGACGCCGCGACCTCATCTATTGGCGATGTCCGCGACCCCGATACCTCGGACTCTGCACATGACAATGTATGGCGAGATGGAGTTGTCCACATTGAGGGCGATGCCGCGCGGCAGGCAGAAGATCGAGACCATCTGGGCTCAGACACCGTTTGAAGTTGCAGAGGCGTATGGGAAGGTCCGAAGCGAAGTCAAGGACGGACGGCAAGCGTTTGTTGTATGCCCACTGATCGATCCTTCAGAGAACGTGTCAGGTGCATCGGCGGTCGTTGAATTTCAAAAGTTGAGCAGGGATGTCTTCTCAGGTCTGAGAGTCGGCTTATTGCATGGACGGATGAGTCTGGCCGAAAAGCAATCTGTAATGGAGTCATTCAGGAGTCGCGAAATCGATGTCTTGGTGGCGACGCCAGTTATCGAGGTAGGCGTGGATGTTCCGAACGCCACGGTAATGGTGATCATGACCGCGGACCACTTCGGCTTGTCGCAGTTGCATCAGATACGCGGGCGAGTAGGACGAGGCGAGCATGGCGGCACCTGCATTTTGGTTTCCGACGCTGAAGGGGAGTTGGCACAGGCCCGGTTGCAGGCGGTCGTCGATAACATCGACGGTTTTGACTTGGCGAACAAGGACTTGGAATTGCGAGGGCCGGGAAGGAACTTGGCAGAGGTGCAGAGCGGATGGAGCGGATGGCGGTTTGCACGGTTCGATGATCTAGAGATGTTGGGCAAAGCACGTGGAGTTGCGGAGGAATTGCTGGACAGGGATTTCGACTTAAAGATGCCGGAGCACCAAGAGTTGAAACGCGAGGCGATACGGATCATCCCGCGAGACGTTTCAAGTTACGCCTAGGTGACAGGCATGATCGGCAAGACGACATGCGACATGTTGGGCTTGCCCAAATAGAGCGTGTTGCGCGCAGTTTGCGTCTGCGTGTGGCATCCCATCGGTTCGCCAGTATTGGGATTGATGTCGAAGCGAGGGAAGTTGCTGCTGGAGATGTCGACGCGGATACGGTGCCCGGCCTTGAAGAGGTTGCTCGTAGGAGGAAGCGGGATCTTGATCAGGTACATCTCGGTTGGCGACATCAACTCAGGTTCAGTCCACGAGTTGCGGTATCGACAGCGGAGGATCGAGTCGACCAGATTCATGTGGTATCCGTCCGGGTAGTCGTCTGAGGGAGGATAGACATCCAGCAGCTTGGCAGTGAAGTCGGTGTCCGGCGCGGTCGAGGAGACCCAGAGGTTGACCTCTATAGGACCTGTGATTTCGACGTCTTCCTCGAGAGGCGGAGTTTGGAATACGAGTACGTCGGGACGATCTGCAAGCGGACCGTAAGGTGGTTTGCAAGCCATGAGTTCCGGACGCTCTGCCTGGTGCATCGGGCCGGGCGTGACCAACGAGTAGGAGTGTTGTAGTATGGTGTCGGCCTGTTGCCCCGGAGGAGGGCTATCGGTGAAGGTTGGCCCGCCCTCTTCAGGTTTGTCTATCACGCTAAAGCCAGCAACGCTCCCGCCGAGAGTGGGCACAGGGTTGCTCGGGTCGAAGGTGTAGGTGATCGAAGCAGCATCCGGTTCAGGTTCGTCGGTGGACAAAGCACCGTCGGCGTGGAGATACAAGCTGGTGAACTGCGTTCTTGCTAAAGGCCACTCTTGCTCGTTTCGCCAGTATCCGCCGTGGTTCAAGCGGCCCTCAGCATTCTTATTGCCGTCGCCTCCGCCCATCACGAAGAGAAGGATCGGAGGATCATCATCGACTCCGTTCTGTTCGTCTTTTAGCCAGCGATCGAACCATCGACGGCGTATCGGATTGAACTTCGACATCCCCCACTGCGCGTCGGGCCCGAAGTCGACATCGCCCTCATGAGTGGCGTCGACACGCTGAGTCCCATGCGCCCAAGGTCCGAAGACCATGTGGGTGGGATTTTCATTACGGCGTGTCAGATCGACGAATAGGTCGGCGGTGCCACCGGCAAACGGGTCCCACCATCCACCCGTGAGAATGACCGGGATATCCGCATGACGGTCGAGGTACGGGGTCTGGTCGAGATTCTCGTTCGCCCACCACTCGTCGTACTCGCCGCGCGTTATGTAGTTGAAGAGGGTTTCCTCGAGGTGCGGAGCATGCGACAGCGCGATCTTGCCGCGTTTCCAAGGAACGTTGGAAAGGAACTCCCGCATGTTCTGGAAGGTTTCAGCGACGGCCAGAACGCCTTCGGGATTGTCTCTAAGCTCATGTGAATCAAGAGCATGATTATGGATCGCAGCCGCCATGTGGAAGCACATAGCGCCGCCTTCGCGGGCCTCGTGCGCATAGATGTTGGTCGGTGCCTGCTCCACCCATTGGGCGACGAGGTGAGGAGGTCGATGAAGTGCCGCTACCGTCTGGACGATGCCTCGATGCGAGCTTCCGAGGGTCCCAATCTTGCCGTTGCACCAAGGTTGCTTCGCGATCCATTCGATAGTGTCGTACCCGTCTTCACCCTCCCATGGGTTGCAGGTGTGGTAGTAGCGACCATCGCCCTCAGACCGGAAGCGCGAACGGAGGTCCTGATTGACGAAAACATAGCCATGCTGCGGATAGTAGTCCCGAACCGTGTCCCACTCCTCCTTGGACTTGTCATAGGACGTGCGAACGAGCAGGACAGGAGCAGGATCGCTGATGCGATCTCCGTCTTCGTCCACCGGGAAGTGGATGTCGGCGGCTAGACGAACCCCGTCGCGCATGGGGATCATTGCTTCCTCGTAGTGCGCGTAGGGGTCGAAATCTGAGGTTGGCTCAGCCATCCCTTGGGAAACTGGATGTGGCAGGATCATCCCAGGACCTCGCGAAGTCGCCTGGATATTTCGGCGATCTCTTCGTCTTCCAACAAGCGGACGTCTATGCGGACGATTTGCGGGTCTCTAGCGTGGCCGACCACGGCGATCGCAGGATCGCCATCGTGGAGTTCTCCGATGAGCCATTCGGCGTCTTTGCCTGTGGCCGGGTCGACTTTGACGTGGACGTTCGGCATGGGCCGGTTGTCTTCGTCTGGGAACTCGATGTAGGAATCAGACATTTTTGGAAGGCCCGCGAGGCTGTTGAAGAGCATTCCCGTCTTGCGGTGATGCTCCGTCATTCGCTCCTCGTCGTCCTGCTGCACCCACCAGATGAAAGACGCGATCTGGCCCACGACCTCCTCTTTAGAGACCTTCGCCACGCGTCCGATCCCGTGGGATGGTGCGGACTGCATAGCGATGGAGTCGATGATGTCCTGGCTGCCTGCGATGATGCCGGAGCCTTGAGGACCTTGGATGCCCTTGCCGCCGCTGAAGCAGACTACATCAGCACCGAGGTCGATGAAGCGATAGAGGTTTTCACGCGGGGGAAGACAGTTGGATGCATCGATGATCACGCGCGCTCCATGAACGTGCGCGATGTCAATGACGTCTTCCAAGGCGATGTCTTCCGGCGGCGCGTACCCGACCCAGTAGACCATCTTGGCGTCCGGATTGTCGATGAAGGCCTGCTCGTACTCCTCCGCGCTGACGACCTTCGTGGGACGACCTTCCGGGTCTGGTTCGCCGATCTCGACGAATTTGACACCAGCCGTCTTGACCGCCATCGCGTAACCGTGATTGACGTACTCTTCGCCCTTGTAGTTTTTCGCTCGAGCGAACCGTTTGGCGACGCACGGGACTTGACCGCCTTGGACATACGGCAATTGCTCGATCAACGCTTCGTCGGTGCCGGTGATGATTGCGGCGGCGGAGACCATTAGACCTGCCGCACAACCTGAGACTATGTATCCGTCATCAGCGTGTGTCACTTCGGCGATGATGCGACCAGTGGCCTTTTGCAGTTCTCGGAGGTCGACGAAGTTATCGGCCGCAGTGCGCATCGCCTTCAGCGTCGTCTCCGGGATCAGAGTGCCGCCCATGTTCGTATGGTGGCAGGTTGCGTTGATGAACTTGCGAACACCTAATACGGAGTACGGATCTTGTTCAAGTTGTTCGAGGGTCGGCAGTGTCATTTCGTCTCACCTAAGGTCGGATTTCACTGCCGCATAGCATACTAGGTTCTGGGATACGATGACGCGGTTTCCCGCTTTGAATTCTCGTGTTCAGATGCAACGTGTATAAACTGGAAAAACTTAATCGACAGGCGAAAACCGACTGAGAGGACTGAGCAATGGAAAGGCGTGATTGCAAGGGTGACCGACCAGTTCGTCCATCTACATAACCACTCCGAATATTCCTTGCTCGACGGTTACGGGCACGTAGAGGACATGGTCGGACGTGCGGCAGAGCTGGGGCAACCAGCCATGGCGCTGACGGACCACGGGAACGTCTACGCGGCGATCGATTTCTACAAGGCAGCAAAATCGGCGGATATCAAGCCGATCATCGGGATGGAAGGATATGTAGCGTTCGGATCGAGGCACGAACGCACGGCGGCGGAAGGAGCGAGCGGAGGATCGCAGCCTCACATCACGTTGCTCGCAGAGGATCTGACCGGCTACCGGAACCTTTTGCAACTGGCAACGAAGGCGCACCTCGAAGGCTTCTACTATCGCCCCCGCGTCGACCGCGAGTTGTTGGAAGAGCATTCCGAAGGCGTAATCGTCCTATCCGGGTGCCTATCAGGCGAGTTGGCGCGTGATGTGCTGCGGACAGGTGGAGATTTGACAGCCGCCCGGGGGACTGCAGGTTGGTACAGGGAGGTCTTTGGCGACCGCTACTACCTCGAATTGATGCATCACGAGAATGTTCCGGGACAGGACATGGTGAACCAAGCAGTTTGCCAACTGTCTGAGGAGATGGGCATCGACCTCGTGGTGACGAACGATTGTCACTATGTCTATCCCGAGGATGCAACGCATCAGGACACGTTGACCGCGATCGTGACGTCCAGCAAGCTGGCGGATGAGCGGCGGCTACGCATGGAAGACGATTCTTACTATGTGAAGTCCGCAGCGGAGATGGCCCAGGTCTTCCCCGAACATCCCGACGCGCTTCGAAACTCTTTGGTCGTTGCCGAGCGGTGCAATCTGGAGCTGTCTCAGCGCCGGACGAAGTTGCCTCAGTATCCAACCCCGGACGGGATGCCCTCGGCCCAATATCTGCGGCAGATCTGTTACGAAGGCGCGAGGAATCGCTTCGGCGAGCTTACGGAGGCGGTGAGAGAACGTCTTGAAAAAGAGCTCCACATCATCGAGGTGACGGACTTCGCCGACTACTTTCTCGTGGTCTGGGACATCTTCAAGTTCGTAAAACGCGAAGGTATCTTGTCGACAGTGAGGGGGTCAGCGGCATCGAGTTTAGTCCTCTACTGCTTGCAAGTCACCGACTTTGACCCGTTGCCCTACGGCCTCTTCTTCGAACGCTTCCTGAACGTTGAACGTCGGGAGATGCCCGATATCGATATGGAGTTCGCGGATGACCGTCGCGGAGAGGTTATCGAGTACTGTCTGGAGCGTTACGGTCCAGAACGTGTTGCCCAGATAACGACGTTTGGAACCATGAAGGCCCGTGCGGCCATACGCGACGCGGCGCGGGTCATGGAAGATGGGACGATTGAGAACGCCGACATCAATGAGGCATGCAACCGCCTCGTCCGGATCGTCGCCAACTACTCCCCGATGTCTAATGACGACGAGGATGAAGCGCCGCCGCGCGAGTTCAATCTAAGGACCGTCCGAGAGCAGAGCGTAGAGCTTCAACAACTGGTCCGCCAGAGTGCAGTTGCGGCGGAGGTCCTTGATAAGGCTATGGGGGTCGAAGGGCGCGTCCGCAACGTGAGCACTCATGCTGCCGGAGTAGTGATATCCGACGACCCGCTTGTGAAATACACGGCGCTACAGCGTCCGCAGAAGGGGAATGACACTGGTCTCGCGGCAACGCAGTACTCGATGTATCCAATCGAGTTCGCAGGGTTGTTGAAGTGGGACTTTTTGGGATTGACGAACTTGGCTGTCTTGGATCGGTGTCTGAAGATCATCGCCGAGCACCGGGGTGAAGAGATTGACCTCTACGACGAGGCACAGGTCCCGCTTGATGACGAGGCGACTTTCAAGTTGATGGCGGATGGCGACACTTTCGGATCGTTCCAACTCGAAGGTGCCGGGATGACGCGGTATATCAAGGACTTGAAACCGACATCGATAGATGACATCGCGGCAATGATCGCGCTTTACCGTCCCGGCCCGATGCAGCACATCGACAACTTGATCGCTCGCAAGCATGGGAAACAGCCGATCGAGTATCCGCACCCAAGCATCGCTCACTTGCTGGACACTACGTATGGCGTCATCGTCTATCAGGACCAGGTGATGCTGACGGCCCAAGATTTCGCGGGCTACACCCTCGGTGAGGCCGACATCCTGAGAAAGGCGATGGGCAAGAAGGTACCCGCGATCATGAGGGAGGAGGAGAGGAAGTTCGTCGAGGGCGCGGTCAAGAAGGGACATTCCGAGCAAGAAGGGCGCGACCTCTTCACCTACATCCTCCCGTTCGCGGGTTACGGCTTCAACAAAGCGCACGCCGTCTCATATGCCTATATCACCTATTGGACCACCTACTTCAAGGCGAACTATCCGCTGGAATATTTCGTCGCCATGCTCGAGTCCTTCACCGGCGCGCCTGAGCGCGTTCAACGATGCATATTGGAGGCGAAGAAGCGGGGGATCGAAGTGCTCCCACCCGATATCAATGTCTCGAGAACTTCGTTCACCGTGGACGAGAATGTCGGGGAGCGTGGCGGCATCCGTTACGGTCTCGCATCGATCCGCGGGATCGGGCCAGGCACCGTTGCCGAGATCGTGGAAGTCCGGGAAGGAGACGGCAAGGGGGCGTTTGCCGATGTAGCCGACTTCTGCGACCGGCTTGCGGAAAGCACACCGCCCGAATCCTCGCTGCGGTCTCTAATCATGGCAGGGGCGTTCGATGGGATGGCGCAGCGCCAGCAGCTCCTCGACCATGCTGGACAGCTGATTACCCACATGCGGAAGATCGGAACCGCACGTTCGTCCGGCCAGCACTCCATGTTCGGAGGCGTGGATTCGAGCGATTCGTTCATCGGAATCGAATTTGATGCGCCTCAAGCGAACGGCGGCGTCGATCAGAAGACTCTGCGAGAGTGGGAGAAAGAACTGTTCGGATTGGTGATCACCGAAAGCAAAGAAGAGGCAGAGAAACGCGCCGCGATTGAACACGAAGCGCCTAACGCCATCGTCTACGCCAGCCACGAACGGCTCGGTGAGGAGGGTGCACGGGTCAAAGTTATCGGAAAACTTGTCTCGATCGATCATCGGAGCACTCGCAACGGCAGCCCGTTCGTCACGGCGAAATTGGCGCTGCTCGATGACGAGATCGAGTTGACGGTATGGTCAAACACTTTGGAGCGCACACGGGGCATCTGGCACGAGGATGTATATGCCGAGGTGAGCGGGTCGATCAGGATGTTCAATGGCGCGGCTTCGGTGGATGTCACGAGCGCGCAGGGCTATGTTCCGTCGGCCAAGGCTACGAATGGCGCCGTGAACGGCTCAGCCAACGGGCATTCGAACGGTACGGCTTATCATGAGGAAACTACCTCGGATCCTGTGATAGCGCAGACAAACGGTGGTTACATGGCAGAGACCAATCACGACTCGCCCGACGAACCCGCACTGACTTTGATGTTCGACTGCGATGGCAACGCGTCGCCTTCTCGCGAGGTGATTCATCAAGTGCTCCTCGCTCTGGGCGAGCACAAGGGGAGCGGCAAAGTGCTTGCCAAACTCGTCATCTCCGGTAAGACAGTCTCGATGGACTTCCCGTTCTTCAATGTTGAACCTACCGAGGAACTGCACTCCGAACTCGCTGCTATTCTGGGTGAAAGCAACGTGGAGATGCACTCTAATGCCACGACATAACATGCGGGAGCGCTGGGTAGAGTTCGCTACCGCTCCAGATCAGTTAACTGCTGAGACTTGGGCGGGATTGGTTCGCAATGAAGGTTGTCCCTGTGCCGTGAAGTCGGATGGAATACCGTTTCTCGGGGTTTCGGCTTTGCCGGTCAGGTTGATGGCACCAGAGGAGCGGGTGGATGAGGCGCGGGGGATCTTGGATCGGTTTTTGAGTTTGGAAGGGGGGTGAACAGGTGGGTGTGAGAGGGCAGAGTTCTATGTAATCTGTATAGTGTAGTTGTCAAATTACATAGAATAAAAAGCAATAACCTATGTAAATTGCAAAGTATAATTTGCAAATTGCATAGAATTCAGCTAGAATCCTTGGCATGATCGAACGTGACATCGCCGAGCATCTTTCCGACCTGTTCCAGAAAAACCCCGTCGTGACAGTCACCGGGCCACGACAATCTGGCAAGACGACGTTGTGCCGACAAGTCTTTCCAGAGTTAAGTCACGTCAATTTAGAGGCGCCGGACGATCGGGAATTTGCCGAATCTGATCCGCGTGGATTCCTCGCCCAACTCGGCACCGGAGCGATCATTGATGAGGTGCAGCGCGTGCCCGAGCTGCTTTCATATCTGCAGGTGTTGGTGGACGAAGACGGCGGCAACGGTCTTTTCGTGCTGACCGGCAGCGAGCAGTTCAGACTATCAGCAACCATCAGTCAGTCGCTCGCAGGCAGGACGGCACTTCTTCGCCTATTGCCATTTTCACTCGCCGAACTCAGGAGATCTGGCGGTAGTGACGGTCTCGACAACATGCTGTATACGGGTTTCTATCCGAGAATTCATGATCGCGGATTGGATCCGCTTCAGGCCTTAGGAGACTACTTTGAGACCTATGTCGAACGCGATGTTCGGCAGCTGGGCAACATCCGCGATCTCTCGAGCTTCCAGCGTTTCGTCCGGTTATGCGCCGGCCGAGTCGGGCAGTTGCTCAACGTTTCGTCCCTGAGTTCCGATGCGGGAGTATCACGGGCGACGGTCGATCACTGGCTTTCGGTGCTCGAGAGCAGCTACATCGTTTACCGGCTACGACCCCACTACACGAACATGCGAAAGCGACTGGTGAAATCGCCCAAGCTGTACTTTTATGACGTCGGGTTGGCGAGTTACCTGATCGGAATCGAAAACGCCGGGCAGGTCGCGACGCACCCGTTGAGGGGGGCTCTTTTCGAGAACGCGGTCATATCGGAGGCATTGAAACACCGTTTCAACCGAGGGCGACGCTCCAATCTGAGTTTTTTCCGCGACTCGAATGGGTTGGAGTGCGACCTTTTCTACGAGACAGCACGAGGATTCGGGGCCGTTGAGATCAAGTCTGGCGCAACTGTTGCATCGGACTATTTCTTCGCTTTGAACCGGGTCGCCGAGGTTGTTCCCGAGATCTGGAGCAAGGCGGTGGTATACGGCGGAACATCGACTCAGCGTAGAACCGACGCTTTGGTTTCACCCTTCGGCAATTTATCGGACGTCCTGAACGGGTTTGACAGCGGCGAGGCGTTCGGTGCCGACTCTGCTAGGATTTCCGCCGCCACTTACGCAAACTAGCCGGATTGTCGACAAGAGGCGTTTGATGCCTCCCCCACTCCACGAACGAGACCTCTGCTACGTACACGTCGCCTCGTGAATCGACCCCAACCGAGTGCGGCCACAGAAACTGATCCGGCTCTTGTCCAAAGTGCGGGTTGCCGAAGCGGTCGAGCATGTTGCCTTCCCAGTCGTAGATGCTGACGCGGTTGCCGATGTCGGCGACGCCGCGTTGGACTGGTGCAGGGCCTTGCTCTCCCACATAGATCACAGCATCGGCCCCCTTGCCGATGACCTCGATGCCCGTCGCTTTGTGGACAGGCCATTGTCGTACAAATTCGCCCTCGGTCGTGAAGACCTGAACTCGGTGACTCTCTCGGTCGCAGACGATCACGAGGTCGTCATCAAGGACTGAGATGTTGTGCGGCAGGTTGAATTTGCCATCGTCCGTGCCGGGTTCACCCCACGACATGATGTGGTTGCCCTCAGCGTCCATGCGATGGACTCGGGAGTTGCCGTACCCGTCAGAGATGAAAACGTCGCCAGTCGCGGGGTTGACGTCGGCATCGGTCGGACGGTTGAACATCTTGCCGCTCTGCCTAGGGACATCCTCGCCGGTACCGATGGTGAGAAGGTGCTGGCCATCGGTGGTGTACTTGTGGATCTGGTTGCCGACATCATCGACGAGCCAAAGGTTGTCCTCGTAATCGCAGGTGATGCCATGTGCTCGCATGAACCATGTATTCCAGAACTGCAGACGGTTGCCGTAAGGGTCCTCGGTAATACGGACGGAGCCCTGCGGATCGTCATTACCCCACATGTTGATCACATTGCCGTCGGGATCGAAGACGAGGACGGGCATGTTGCCTCGATTGAAGACGTAGACGTTGTCTTTGGAGTCGACCGTTACGGACGTGGCCTCCCTCATCCAGATTCCGTGCGGGATTTTGGCCCACCCGGGTACAGGCTCGTAGTTAGTTACATGGTTCTCTGGCAGCGACAAGGCTCGGTATCTCCGTGAGAGTAAGTGATCTTCGCGGTGCTAGAATTATGCACCATCTCAAACGGGATCGACACCTTAGAAACCCAACAACCGCGAGGAAAAACTGCGACATGCTAGCTGATTTGACGGGACGAACTGCTTTGGTGACCGGTGGCGGTCAGGGCTTGGGTTTGGGAATTGTCGAGCGGATGGCGGGACAAGGTGCCAACATCATCATTGCTGATCTGAACGACGAGAACGCGGCGGCGGCGGCGGCAAAGGTCAATGAGATGGGCTCCAAGGGCTACGCCGTGCACATGGATGTGACGGACCAGAAGAGCATCACCGAGGCGGTAGCGTTGGCGTATGACTCGGCGGGACGGATCGACATCCTGGCGAACAACGCCGGTGTTTCGGGTGCGCCCGGTTCGACAGGCACGGAGTGGCGCGACGTCGACTGGGAGTTCACTTGGAAGGTGAACGTGAAGGGCTTGGCGGACGTGACCGAAGCCATCCTTCCGCAGATGCGAGAGCAACAATACGGCAAGATCATCAACATCTCATCGGTGGCCGCCCGCGCAGCCCGTTACGTGACCAGCTACTACGCCACGACCAAGATGGCAGTCATCGCCTACACGCAGGCGCTGGCAAGGGAGTTCGCGGCAGACAATATCAACGCGAACGCCATAGCACCGGGCAGGATTTGGACCGCCTTCCACCAAGAATGGATGGAGCGGCGCGATGAGCGCGGCGATCCGGACGTCGCTGGTCGTGCCCACTTGGACGTATTCGAGGAAGCGGCGGCGGAGGTAATCCCCCTCGGAAGGCCTCAGACACCATCGGATATCGGCGCGTTGGCAGCATTCCTGGCATCAGACGACGCCAAGAACATCACGGGCCAGACTATCCAGTGCGACGGCGGGCAGGTAATGGTTTAAGGAGTTACGCCCCGTCGCCGTTTTGGTTGGACGACGGCACACTCCTCATCGCACGAATCGAAGTTTCTATCGGCTGAGCCTCGGGCAGTTCTTTGGTCGTCTGAACACCTAGCTGCGGGAAGCGGCGCGCTTGGCTGAGGACTCGAGACTCCAGAGATCCCACGCCGCTGTTGTACCGCTGCACCGCCTGATCCAAGGAACGTCCGACCCGAGCGTAGTGATCGGCGAACACTTCCAGTCGATCATGTAGTTCGCGTCCCAGAAGACCAATTTCGGTGGCCTCTTCCGCTATCTTCCGCTCCTGCCATCCCATGGCGACGGTTTTCAGCAGTGCTACCAACGTTGAGTGCGTGCTGATCACGACATTCTTCTGCAGCGCATTGTCAATTAGGTTGGGGCGTCGCTCGACCGCAGGTGGCAGAGCGAATTCGGGAACCACCATCACGACGAAGTCAGCCGTGTCGGGCAATTGGTTCCAATACTCCTTGCTTGCTAGCGAATCGGCGTGATCCTGCATATGCCGGGCGTGGCGGCTCAAGTGTTGGGCGCGTTGGCCTTCATCGGTTGTGTCTTGGGCCTCGATCAGTGCCACGAGCGACACCTTGGAATCGAGGATTATGTCTCTACGGTGAGGCATATGAACGATAAAGTCTGTCCGTCCGCCTTGGTTGTCAGAAACTTGGGTATCGTAGTGAATTCCCTTCACAAGACCCGACAGCTCAAGCGCCCGTTCAACCTGCATCTCGCCCCATTGACCACGGGCTTGAGGTTTAGTCAGAGCTGTCGATAGAGTACGGGTTTCTGTCGCTAGAGATTCGATCTGCTGCTTAAAAGCGCCAGAGGTAGTGGCCCATTCGCGGTCGAGTTTTTCGACCTTGTCAGACAGGGGTTTGAGGGTCTGTGTCGCACGTTCGAGAAACTGCTTCTGTTGGTTGGAAAGGGTTTCAGCAGACATCGTCTTGAACCGGTCGCCGAAAAGCTTTTCCAGTTCGCCGCGTTCGACCAACCGTTCTTCTGCGTTCTCGAGCTGAGTGTTCAGGTTCGAAACCTTGGCTGTCAGAGTATTGACTTGGTCGGTCAGTTCGGCGGTCTGCTTCCTCAGGTCAGAGTTTTCTCTCAACTCCTCGTTCAAAGACTCATCTTTGCCTACCAACTCCGTCTTCAGCCCGGTCACTTCCGCCGTCAATTTCTGCACTTGTCCTTGAAGTTCGTCGCGTCGTGTCTCAGCGGATTTCTGTAGTTCCGCGGTTCTAGCCGTTAGGGCCTTTTCGTTGTCCAGACTTTCCTGCAGACGTGTTTTCTCTATCTCGACGTTCCGCGCATGATCTAACTGTCTCAGCGCGTCGCCGAGTTGGTCTTGCGTCGATTGGAGCCTAGATTCGAGGACAGCGTTATCTGACCTCGCCTGATTCAGAGCTTCGTCATCTCGTTGGATCTCAGAGGTTGAACTGCCTGACGGTCGAAAGATCGCGACAAGGATCAAAATGGCGATGACTCCAAGTGCAACCAGGATCACGATTTCCATACGCTTGACTTCCTTCCAATCGTTCAACCGACCGATCTTGCTTGTAACCTTATCGATGCTACCAGCCAAACGACGTTAATCTGCAACTGAATCAAAGCGAGGCTCCCTCCCATGATCGTCGATGTCCACACCCATCTGCCCAGCCACCCGGACACCGTCCCCGAAGACGAGATGATGACCGAGTCCACGATGCGCTCCGGCCAGACCGTCCAACTCACCAACAGCATCGACGACTACTACAACGACATGTCACCGGTCGACAAAACCTTCATCTTCGGCATCGCCCCTCGCCCGTGGCGACCGGAAGAGCGAGTGTTGCGTCAAGGCGGTTGGGACTCGTCGCTCAACCACAACGACATCGCCTCGATCACGGCCAAGAAAAATCCCGACAAAGCGATTCCGTTCATGTCCCTGCACCCGCTAGACCCGAACTGGGAGGACGAATACGACCGTTGCGTTGGCGACCTCGGCTGCAAAGGCATCAAACTCGGCCCGAACTACCAGGACTTCGACCCGACATCGCCAGAGGCGTTCCGAATGTTCGCCCGTCTCGAGCACGACGGCATCCCGATCATCTTCCACCAGGGCACATCCCCGATGACGGAAGCCCCGCTCACCTACGCTCACCCGCTGACCACCGAAAAGGTGGCGATGGCCTTCCCCCGCCTCAAGATGGTCCTCGCTCACCTCGCCCACCCTTGGCAGGTCGACTGCCTGTCCGTCGTGAGAAAGCACCCCAACGTCTGGGCCGACGTCTCAGCCCAGTTCTATCGCCCCTACTCGTTCTGGGAGGCCATGTTGAAGTTCCACGAATGGGGCTCGACGCAGTACATCTTGTTCGCCTCGGACTGGCCAGTGACCCGTCCGCAGGACAACATCGACAGCCTACGCGGCCTTAACAAATTCGCCAAGGACCACCACCTACCCACCATCCCAGAGGAAGAGATCGAGGCCATCATCAACCGCGACGCCCTCGACATCCTAGGAGTCGATTAACCCGTCGATTACCATTGGTACCAGGATCCCGAGCCGAGGTGGCGAAACGGTAGACGCGCTACGTTCAGGGCGTAGTGTCCGCAAGGACGTGCGGGTTCGACTCCCGCCCTCGGCACCATCAGAATGGGATAGACTCGAAGGTGTGGAAGCGGACGACGAAGTGGCACCAAACGCGCGCTTGTAGCTCAGTGGATAGAGCGCAGCCCTGCGAAGGCTGAGGTCGTGGGTTCAAATCCCGCCAAGCGCGCCATCTCTTTTGTTGGCGGTTCAGTGATACCCGCGGCGCGGTCGGTAGTTCTTTGGGTCAATGCACTGTTCGTAAACTTGCTGAGGAATCGGAAGATGTTCGAAACCGTTGATGCCCCATATCCGTCCCGGCGCACTAGGATAAGCGCTGACAAATCGGATCGTCCGACCTTGCGATCGCGCCACTCTCTCAACATGCTCACGGATTTCGGTGAAGTCTTGGTCTGTGCTGAAAATGATCAAAGTGTCATAAATCTGCTGGTGCGCCAACGCTAACGCATCCATCCCGATCCGCAAATCGACCCCTTTCTCTTGTGGAGGACTGGAGTTTCTAAGGGGACGTGTGTAGACAATCACGCCTGATTGACGCATCGCTTGTGTTTTCGACGCCCAAAATTGATGCTTATCGGCATCCATGTACTGTCTTGGGACACCGGTATAAAATCTTGTTTCGGAGATTTCGCAACCCAGCTTGGCGCTCACCACCCGCGCCAATTTTGCGACATCGTAGTTTGGAAAGCTAAAATCGTAGACGGATCCTGTAGAACCGAACGCCGCCTTAGCGTTGTTGAATAAATTCATGCCGTCGATAAGGGCCAGTGCCCGATCTGGTTTTTCAATGTTCATGTAAGTAACTCCTTACTAAATTCAAAAGCCGCTACGCGCAACAAAAAACCCCCGCAAGACATCACCGCCGAGTTTCCTCGTGGCTGTAATCACGGGGGATTACTTGAGCACTAGTTTACACGGGTGAACCCACGTTGTCAAACTTGAATTGAAGGTCGCGCCGAAACGAAAACCGACACGACCATGCGACCAACTCCTCTCGCAGGTGTGGCTGGAGCCGCCCAATGAGAACTGAGCGGATCGACATGTCCTAGGTTCCGGGCTACTCGCTGTACGCGGTCTGGAAGATAAGTCCGTCATGGCGAATGGACCAATAGTTGTTGGTCAAGCCCGATTGAGACCCATCGGCGGATGCCGCATCGACACTGAACCACTGACCTTTTTCGGTGGTCTTCAGCGTGTTGGTTGCCCAATCCCTGAGCGCGGGATGCGCGGCTAGTACGCGGACATTTCTGCCTCGGAGGTGCTCGAACAGCGGTGATACCAGTACTGAATCGTTCTCGTCGACAACGACCAATCTGAATACACCCTCGATACTTTCGTCGCTGTTGTAGAAGCTGATGACAGCGTCGATCCCTTCGGATTCGTACTTGTCGATCGCGCGCTGGACGTAGGCGACAGCGGTTTCTTGTGCGTCTTCTTGCGGCGGGTAGTAACCAGAGGCGAAGATCATGCCATCGCGCCTGACCGCATACGAGACTTTCGGAACCTCTTTCAGCGTGGCTGGGTGTGGCCACAAGTACTCGATCCAATGTCCTTCCTCGGTCGCCTTCGCGATCTCGTTTCCGAGTTCGTAACCGTTCGAGCCAACCACATCCTTGATGTCGGTTCCTAACAACTGGGGAAGCAGGGGATGAACGTGGTAGATGTCGTTTTCGTCGGTTGCGAAGAGGTACCACTGGCCTTGGAAGCTGGCGACGCTGTTGTAGAAGTCCAACATGGCGTCGAGACCGTCTCGCTCGTATAGCGCGATCGCGTTCTCAACGTATTCGACTGTGTAGACGCGCGGGTCGGCGTCGACCCAAGGCTGGTCGACGGGATCATCTCCGGCGGAATAGTACCCGGAAGCGAAGATCAGTCCGTCGTGGCGAAGCGCCCACGTGGTTTTGTGCTCCTCGTTTCTGGTGATCGGGTTTGGCCACAGGTATTCGACCCATATGCCATCTTCGGTTGCCTCCGCGATCTCCTTGCCGAGTTCTTGGCCGTCGGAACCCACGACATCCTTGATGTCCGTGCCGATGAGGTGGGGAAATATCGGATGTGCGAGGTAGAGGTCGTCAGCGCCGATCAGGAAAAGGTACAGAATGCCTTCGAGACTGTCTTGGCTGTTGTAGTAGTCGATTGTTGCTTGCAGACCCTCGGTTTCGTAAAGCTCGACGGCGTGCTTCACGTAGTTGCGAACGGGTGCCTCGATGTTTTGCTGGAGAACGAAATGCCCGGAATTGAAAACGAGATTGCCGCGGCGGATCCAGACGTTGCGCTTGGGCAATTGTTGGGCTGTTTCAGGATGGTCGGCGAGTGATTCTGTCCATTGACCTTCTTCAGTTGCGGCGGCGATCGTTCCGCTAAGGTTGCTGGCTCCGCGTCCGCCTATCTGCAATCCCACCTCGTACTGCAACGCGGATGCGACCAAAACCCCAGTGTCGGTGTCGATGATTCTCAACCAACGACCGTCTTCGATGCTGTCGTCGCTTGTGTAGTGTTCGATAGCCGCGTCCAGGCCCTCGCGTTCCACAAACTCGATGCCCTTCATTACATAGGCGATAGTGCGTTCATCCTCTGAGGCGGCGGGTTCAACCTCCGGGGCCGGAGTCGGTTCCGGCATTGGAGTTGACGTGGGTTCGGGTTTTGGGGTAGCAGTCGGATCCGGCACCGGGGTAGAAGTGGGTTCCGGCACAGGAGTGGAAGTAGGCTCAGGTATTGGGGTAGAAGTGGGTTCTGGTAACGGCGTTGCGGTAGGCTCTGGTTCGCTGGTACAGGCGATCCCTATCACTGCGAAAGACGCTAAGACAGTTACTAGCATGACAGCTAAACCGGGTTTGAGTCTTGCAAAAATCACTGTCGCCTCCGCTTAGTTATTTGCTGAGATTCCATTTATGTCCGAGCCACATGATCGAGATTCGACACATTGGTCGAACAGGTCTGACTGAATCTCGTATTATATCTGTTGAGATTAAGTATCATACGCGTCGGCACAATAGGGACAACCAACAGGAACAACGTAGATTTCCTTCATATCCAGCACAGAGTCGTGGCACGTCTATGCAACGCCTTTCGGCATACCTTTACGATCGGTTCGACCAGGAAACGACGGACGCGCATGAAGCTTTGGCACATGGACTGTGAGCAGCATCGTGTCGTTAATGGAATGAACGCGGCAGCTCGGTAGTTGAAGCGAGTTGCGGAGTTTACAGGCCGTGAATCAGATCCGTTACGAACCAGACGATAAGTGCCCCCGCACCGTGGCGTTATCTTCTGCTTTGCAGATACTGTTGCCCAACTCCATCAGCCTCGTGACACTCGTGACGCTGGTAGTTTTGGCATCCGGCGAGTCTGAGGACTACCTGCAATGGGTCGTGATAATGGCGCTGGCGGTCACAGGGCTGAGCATGATCGTTCACGCCCTACGCTTCCAACGCTTTGGGTCGGGACGCTTGATAGTCACCAACTTCAACGTCCCCTTTCTGGCGGTTAGCGCGTTAGCGTTGCAGATTGGCGGACCGAGTTTGCTGGCGAGCTTGATAGTGGTTTCGACGCTGCTGCAGCTGGTGCTGACGCTTCGTCTCGCTTCGCTGCGTCGGATCTTCACTCCGGCGGTTACTGGAACCGTGATCATGCTCGTCGCTGTGTCCGCGGTTCCATTCATCGTGTCGGTTACGGTAGTTCCTCCGGACGACACATCAGTAGCGCTCTTCCTGGCTCCCGGACTGGTGGCGCTGACGATCGGAATTCTAGTTTCTCTGCTTGGCACTCCGCTCGTCCGAATGTGGGTTTTGCCGATAACGATTGCTACAGGCCTCGTTGTAGCTGTCCCACTTGGCCTTTACGACATTGCCGGTGTAACGGCGGCTTCGTGGTTCAGTTTTCCGGACCTGAGCCGCATTGAATTCGGGTTATCGTTCGGTGCCGAGTTCTGGGCACTGCTGCCTGTGTTCGCAATCGTCAACTTGACAGGCTTCATGAAATCGGTCGGCGATCTTTCAGTGATATATGCCGCATCGCACCGTGAACCGGTGGCCCTTGATTTCCGAGTGGTTCAAGGTGGTCTCAACGTAACCGGAGCCAGCACATTTCTATGTGGATTACTAGGCATTCCGCCGGTCGCCGCGCCGTGGTCGGCAACAGCTTCTTACATGGGCATTATCGGAGTAGCCGCTGCGAGCGCGGGAGTATTTCTGGGATTCATGACGATCGCGGTTGCGTTGTTGTCGAAATTGCTTGCAGCATTGATAGCCGTTCCAGGCCCTGTGGTTAGCGCTGTCTACGTGATCATTTTCGGCATGCTCTTTATAGAAGGCGCTCGAATGGCCTTCAGCGGCGGATTCGACAGAAAGCAGGCGCTCGCAATCGGCGTGCCGCTAGTCATGGGGCTTTCCGCAGGGAGTTTTGGATCACTTATTCAAGGCGACGCCAGCTACGTGTTCGGCAACCCGATCGTAGTGGGCGCCGCGACGGCTGTAGCTATCGCAGTATTCACGGAACTGTCCAATCTTCGCAACCGCCCTATCAGAGTCGACCTTGCGCGTTCATCCTTGCCGACCGTCGACGAATATCTGAGCCGGTTTGCCGACCGATACAGGTGGACGGAGGATGCCAAAAACAGGTTGCGACTTGTCGGAGAAGAGACCCTTTTGATCCTGTTGGATCAGGAGGATCAACAGATATCCGGAGCCGGGTCGAATGAAAATCATAATCACAAGGTTCGTAGGTTGACCGCGATGGTCCGCCGAGACCAAGGCTCGGCCGAGGTCGAATTCGTGGTTGTTTCAGACGACGCCGTCAACGGTAACTTGGAGAACCGGCTGGCATTCTTGTCGGACGAATTCGTTCTCGAAGACGACGAGCAACAGATCTCGATGAGGGTGCTCCGACACTACGCCTCATCCGTCAAACACCGAAAATACCACGGAATTGACGTCATCTCTTGCCGCGTCGAAAGTGGACAATCGAAGTCGCCCCTCCGAGCAGATATATAATCTGAACCCATCACTCAAGGGCGGTTAGCTCAGTTGGCTAGAGCGCGTCGTTGACATCGACGAGGTCGGAGGTTCGAATCCTCCATCGCCCACCACAACCTCCTCCTTTTTCCTGAATCGACATCAACTCATCATATCTACGCGCTCGCCGTTCGATTCGCCACTTAGCCACAAATCGACTTCGCAGACTCTCACGGGCGCATCACTTGGCATGCCAACCCTATAAGCGCACTGCGCTTCTTCGACATTTCGATGCTATCGAGTGTCAATCCACTAGCGACGAATAGAAAATGAGATATTGTCGCTGTTTCAATCTTACGATCGTGACCAGTGACACCGACAAGAGCACAAGAGCAACAGTGTTCCAAGAAAGGCTCCGCGAATTCATGAAGATCAATTTACGTGATGGCAAAGTGACAAGACCTCAAGCAGGATCAACATCCATAATCGCTTTGGCGACTATGTTGGCGTTATTGGTTGTGGTGCCTGTGGTGATTTTGGCGGGGGGTGTCTCCACCTCGGCACAGGAAACCCCTACCCTTGGTTGTGAGGTCATCGATCTCGGAACTTTAGGCACCGCGACCGATGCCACTCTAGAAGCTGAAGGTCGGTGGTCTACCGAAGACTGCGACTCGAGTTTTCACGCCGACAGCGACGCGCATGATTATCAATTCGAGGTAGACGGAGCCGGACGGATCAGGATCGACCTGAAATCCACAGAAGCAGACTCATACCTCTATCTACTCGACGCCCAAGGCAATCGCATCACCGACAACGACGACGGCGGCGGCAGTTTGGATGCTCGTATCGAACGAGACCTAACGCCAGGTACCTACTCGATCGAGGCGACGACCGTCGGTGGGCGCCGGCAAGGAGCAGCCGATTTCGAGCTGAAAATCAGCCGCGTCCAAGGTTGTGAGCCCGTCCATCTTGGACTACTCGAATTGGGAACAGATCTCGAAACGTCGGGCACTTGGACGCTCGACACATGCGGCTCGCGTTTCGTCGTACAACACCCGGCGTTCGGCTACACGTTTGAAATAACGACTGGTGGCCGTGTCCGGATGGATTTGAGGTCTACCGAAGGTGACGCCGTCATGTCGCTAATCTCGCCGACGCGGGGCTTGATCGCTGCCAACGACGACGGAGGAGAGCGACGCAATTCGCGCATTGAACGGTATCTCGAAGCGGGGACATACCTGGTTGAAGCGACCACCTATTGGGAACGCGACGCCCAACTCGCGTCGGCAGACTTCGAGCTCGTGATTCATCTAATCGATGAACAAGAGAGGCAGGAGAGCGGATTCCAACTCAAGATCGAAGCTGGCGTCATCCCTGATGAAGCGATCGTCGGCGTGCCATTCGACGTCCATTACAGAGTTGGCAATGTGGGTAATGGTCCGATGACCAATGAGGACGGAACGATCAACGTCTACGCGATCGCACCGCGCAACTACGACACGTACGAGTTGACCATCGATCCTGAAGACGGTTGGGGAGCTGGAGTCTCACACCACACCAACGAAGCGAGCGCGAGCGCCACGAGCACGGAATCCGACCAGGTCCGCCCATTTGAGATCACGTTGAGCTCATCTGGTGCTTCTTGGGTGTGGTTAGTAGTCGTGGTCCATGACAGCACCGGAGAAGAGATCGGGTTCCACAGTCAGTGGCGCGAGCTGACCGTATTGAGCGGAATGGAGTTCGACGAAACGGTAGTTTCAGTCGATGAGACCGATTACACAGTTTCATCGGAAACGGGTGACGAAGGGGAAGTCACCGTTACTGTCGATAAATCCGACGATGCAGAAGCCGAAGTGGATGCGACGGTGCGAGCCAAGGCGATCTACACGGCTGGTTTTGGCGCCGAATACCTCGATGGCATTTTCGAGCGACCCGCTATAGCTGACTTGCCAAAAGTCGAGAAAGTCGCGACCGTTAGCGTGTTCGATCCTTCATCGCAAACCCTGTCGATCAAGTTCGCCGAACTACTCGCGGCAGCAATTGCTGACTCCGAGTTGGACAACTCTCTCAAGATCGGATCGGCGATTGATCCCGCTGATGTTGAGGCTCTCGTGTTGAGCAATGCCGAACACGCAGCATCGCAATACGCGTCGATAGCGGCAACCTTCGAACGGATACATGGCAATTGGGAATCCGGTCAAGCCCTATGGTTCTCCGAGGCATTGTCGATCCATTCCCTCCTCGCCTACACCGAAAGCGTTATTGCACCCACCGTCAAAGCCGGTGACATCGTGACCGCTGCACGTGAAGCCGACGACGGTTGGGATGACGAAGAAGTCCAGTCGATGTTGGACGACCTTTCGAGTGATGCGTCTTGCCGGGGCACAGCTTCGGCCTTACGCGAATCGCTTCGAATGACGGACGCCACCAACGCCGAAGATTTAGTAGATCTGGATGCCGAATTGCGTTTGGCACTTCCTGTGTACGGCCTCGCAGTCGACGCGGTTCTGTGCTCGATCACCTCGGTTGACGACGACAATGACAACTTCTTGAGTCTGCTGTCTCCAGCTGATTACAACGAGCTCCGTTCGCTGATCGCTCCGACCACCGAACCCGCACCACAGCCCACCAGGTTGCGAATCGTCGTCCAACGTTGGGATGACGGAAGAATCGAACACGGCGTCGAGATTGTCGGCGGTGGGCAGGTCTTGCCCGATGTCAGATTCTTGTCGGCGGACGCAGCAACCGGAGTCTGGCACGCGAGCAGCGACGTTCTAGTAGATGAGACCTCGATCGGCAAGATCAGAACACGGCGCTTGGCTGATGGCCGAATCGAACTTGGGTTCGTCAACACCGGCGGCGAAGTCATCCTTCCAGATATCCGCTACATCCCAGCCGAGATATCCGAAGCCGTTTGGATCCGCAGCGGCGAGATCGAGATCCCACTCGAAAACTCGCTTGAATAAGCAATCGCAAGAGTGATCTTGCCACCATTGCGGAGATTTTCGCCTGTCAGGTCAACTCACAGGCGAAAATCCCGCACTAACGATTCCGCTCCATCGTTCATTGCGGCATGTACTCCAGCACCTGCACAGTGCATTAAACTTAATCTCATCACCACGCAACCAAGTTGCATCCCCAATGAACAACAGGCTCACAACACCCACATCCAGAGAGGGCGACCGCTTCAGGCGTCGCACCCTCACTATGTGGGCGCGGGCCCGTTAGTTCTCCCGGCTCCGCGCCAATCCCCTCGATCCAGTGGCGACGGGGCATCAATTCGCACTTATACTTATCCAACTCGTGCCTCCTCCACGCGGTTGAATCGCGCCTGCCCGTCGCCCGGCAAACTCAATTCTCAAACGACACGGTGACGAAAATGGCAGAAAGCGAAAACCAAGCAGCGACAAAGCGAAAACGACCTAGGTTCCGAGACCTCAGCCCTGAAGAGCAGGCAGAGTACCGCGACGCACTCCGACACTCCGGGGCACACGTTTTGGCCGAGGCCGTGTTGAAACTCTTCCCCGAAGCCAAACTAACTATCGGACCCCCGATACGAGACGGTTTCTACTACGACTTCGACGTCTCGCGTCCCTTCACGCCCGAAGACCTATCCGCGATCGAAAAGGAGATGCAGGCCTCGATCCGCGCCAACACCCCCTTCGTCGAGCGAGAGGTATCCAGAGATGAAGCCCGCGAACTCGTCGCCGACAACCGCTACAAACAAGAACTCATCGACGGCATTCCCGAAGACGAAAAGGTCACCTTCACCAGCCACTCCAACGGAGACTTCGACGATCTCTGCCGCGGCGGACACGTCGACTCAACAGGTCAGATTTCCGCCTTCAAGCTGCTCTCGACAGCCGGCGCATACTGGCGCGGCAGCGAAGCCAACCCGATGCTCCAGCGCATCTACGGCACGGCATGGGAATCCCGCGACAAGATGCGCGTATACCTCAAGCAACGCGAGCAGGCACAGCAGCGGGACCACCGACGCCTAGGCGCTCAGATGGGCCTATTCTTCTTCGACCAGGTCGCTCCAGCCAACCCCTTCTTCCGACCAAAAGGAGCCTTCGTCTACAACAAACTTGTTGACTACGTCCGAGGGCTTTACGAACGCTACGGCTACCAAGAGGTCATCACACCGCAGCTATTCAAAACCGATCTCTTCAAGACTTCGGGCCATTACGACAACTACATCGAGAACATGTACATGCTCGAGATCGACGAGCAGGAATACGGCATGAAGCCGATGAACTGCCCGTCGCACGCAGTGATGTACTCGAAGTCGTTGCATTCATATCGAGAACTACCGATACGTTATGCAGACTTCGGACGTCTGCACCGCTACGAATTGTCAGGTGTCACGGTCGGACTGACCCGCGTTCGATCATTCGCGCAGGACGACGCCCACATCTTCTGCAGAGAAGACCAGATCGCCGACGAGGTCAACGGCTTCATCGACATGCTCAACGAGAGCTACCAAGTCTTCGGCTTCGATTCCACGCGCTTCGTCCTCTCGCTCAGGCCCGAAAAGCGAGTCGGCTCCGACCAGCTGTGGGACAACGCAGAGTCGGCCCTCGAAGCCGTCCTAGCGGAACGAGGCGGAGAATTCGAAACGGCGGAAGGCGAAGGCGCTTTCTACGGCCCCAAGATCGACATGTTCGTACCCGACGCCCTAGGCCGCGAATGGCAACTCGGCACCGTCCAGATCGACTTCAACCAACCCGAACGATTCGACTTGGAGTACGTCAACGCCGAAAGCGACCGCGAACGACCCGTCATGATCCACCGCGCCATGCTCGGATCCCTCGAACGCTTCATCGGCGTCCTCATCGAGCACCTCGGCGGCAACCTTCCCCTCTGGCTCTCCCCAACCCAAGCCATGATGGTACCCATCGCCGATCGCCACAACGACTACGCATACGCAGTAGCCGATCGCCTCCGCAAGTCCGGCATCCGAGTCGAAGTCAACGACGCCAGCGAACGCATGAACGCCAAGATCCGAGACGCCCAACTCCAAAAGATCAACTACATGCTAGTAGTAGGCGACCGCGAGATCGAAGCTGATTCTGCGGCACTGAGAACACGCACTGGCGAGAACCTAGGCGCGATCAAGGTCGATGAGATCATCGTCAAACTTCGCGAAGAGGTCGACAACTTAGCGCTCTGACGGCCGCTTTATTGATAGGCGTCCAAGACTCTCGTTGCCGCCACCCTCAACAAGTCATACTCGGTCAAACGAGTAGCTCCAAATATCCGCGCCCCACGAATCAACTCCCGCCGATACTCCGACGCATCAGACGGCATAACCGCCGGCTCCACCGCCAACCCACGCTCAATCGCGGCCTCCACGACACTGTTGATCGCCGCCAAGACCTCTGGATGCTCCCACTCGCCGTGAAATCCCATCTTCGCCGATAGATCCCCAGGACCAAACACAACCCCATCCACACCTTCTACATCCATCATCGCCCCGGCATTCTCGACACCCAACGGCGACTCGATCTTCGGCAGCACCAGCATTCCGTCGTTGGCTTCACGACAATACCGCGCCACATCCGATCCGTCATACCCTGCGTTCGCACCCATCGCCAAACCCCTCACGCCTTCAGGCGCGTACCGCACCCAACTAACCAACTCCTCCATCTGGTCCACCGTCTCAGAATGCGAAAGAATGATCCCCATCGCCCCAGCATCCAAGACTCTAGAAACCAACGACCTCTCCGGCGCGATCACCGTCACAACCGGCGCCATACCGTTATCCCTCACCAAAGTCAAAAACATCGCCAACCTACCATCGTCATTCAACGCATGCTCCGCATCCACCATCAACATGTCAAACCCAGCGTTCGCGGCAATCTTCACCACCGAAGGCGTCAACGCCTCAAACACATTGATACCGAATATCGGTTCCCCAGCCTTCAACTTCTCTTTCGCGGGATTGGAGATGAGGGGGTGTTGTTCGTTCATCGGTTCTCGGTCCATTCTTTGCGACGTAGACGATGCACAGTTTATGCTTCACGCAATCGACGAGCACAGAAGCGTTCGCGTTTGACGTCGAAAACGTGGCAGCGAATCGGAGATTGGATACTCTTAGACTGGTCTGACCAGTTACACTAGATCCCATGGTCATCACATATTCAACATACGAAGCCAAGTCGAAATTCTCCGAAGTGATCCGTCGAGTCCGCGAGGGTGACACCGTCACAGTGTCCTATCGCGGAACTCCCGTCGCCGAAATCCGACCCATCCAGAAAGCCCCGCAAACTATCGAGGAACGGATGGAAGAACTCGAACGTCAGGGGGCTTTGACGCGCGCCAAAAACCCAAGGTTTCCAAGAAAGATCGGCAAACACGTTCCCGGGGCTTTGCAACGGTTCTTGGAAGACCGAAATCGATTTTGAACGCCTACGTCGACACTTCCGCAATCCTAGCCTTGGAGTTCGGTGAGCCTGGAGCCCCCCGGGCCCGAGAGAGCATCGACCGAGCTTCCAAATTGATATCTTCGAACCTCATGGAGGCGGAGGTGTGGGCCGTTATGCACCGTCAGGGGATGCAACTCGATCCCAAGATCATATCGGATGTGGATTGGATAACCCCAAATCGACCATTGACCGACGAGTTTGAACTCGTCCTAAGCGCCGGATATCTCAGAGGCGCAGACCTCTGGCACGTCGCTGTCGCCTTATTCGCCTCGCCCGACCCCAACCAAATCTCGTTCATCACTCTAGACACGCGCCAACGCGAAGTCGCGAGGAAAATCGGTTTTCAAACCTAATCTCCGACCACACTCGATATCCGGTCAAAATGTGACCAGATATCCGATGGCGGCGTCAACCCCTCACTCCAACCCCAGCAACTCCAAAGAGTCCCGATTGATAATCCCCTCAATCTCCTCTTCAGGCACTGGCGGCAAATTGTGATCCCTCGCAAACTTCGGTATCGCCCGCAACCCATCCATCGTCTCCTGCGGCGTCCACAGAGTCCAGTCCGACCCGAACAGCATCTTGTGCGTCGCCGAGAACTCGTGAAACACGCGCATCGCACGCCAAGCCATCCAAGGCCTTGATGGCATCCCAGAGATGTCGGTCCAAACATTCGGATGCTTCCGCACAACCGCCATGCAGTCCTCGTACCACGGATGCGAAGTGTGCGCCAACACCATCTTCAACTTAGGAAACCGTATCGCCACCTCATCCATCGCCAGCGGATGCGCGTACCGCAAAACCGCGTCCGATGCAACCGACATCCCATTGTGAAAGACGATCGGCAGACCATCAGCCTCCAATCGACCAAACAGCCGCATTGCCGCATCACTCATCGGATCAACCGCCTGGTAGCTCAAAGCCAACTTGATCCCACGGCAACCCAAATCACCGACCGCGCGGTCATACTCCGCATCAATATCCGGCTGCTCCGGGTGCAACGACATAAATGGAATGAACTTATCCGGATTCACCGCCGCAACACGAGCAGCAATGTCGTTGTGGTTCAGTCCCTCATCCCAGCCAGCACCCCAATCCAACCCGACTGATCCACCACCATCAGGCCGCGGCGCGATCCCGAACACCAGCGCCTTGTCCACAATCTCCATCGCCGACACATACTCGCTCAAAGACCCAGCCAGCTTCACACCTGCACCGATCCGCGGATCGGTCCCTACATCATCAGGTCCCACCTCCGCTTCGTGCGTAGGAATGTGCGAGTGGACATCGACTATCAATTCAGTTCTCCAAAGTGCTCGCTCAGGAGTCTATCGTTACATGCTCTAAAATAAGTTGAAAACCATCGGAAGTGCGTGACGTTGCAGCGAGCCCTTTCACCGCATCGAAATTCGACTACCGCGAACCCCAGATACCTCAAATCATCGGACAATAAATCAATGCCTCAAGACGAGATCAGGCTTAACCGCGGACTGCGCGAGATCTATTTCGACCGTACCGAGACCACCTTCATCGACGGTAGTGAAGGAGTGCTCGAATACCGGGGCTACAGCATCCACGATCTAGCCGGCGCGTCGAACTTCGAAGAGACCTCCTACCTCCTCCTACACGGTGAGTTGCCTACCCAATCCCAACTCGACGCTTTCAACGAAGACCTGCGCAGCCAGCGCGAACTACCCGAACAGATCTTCCCCATCATCGAGACCATCAAAGACTCCCATCCCATGGACGTCCTCCGAACGGCCGTCTCCGCTCTCTCCTCATTCGACCCCGACGCCGACGCCGCGTGGGACGATGTCGACGCAACTTTCCGCAAGGGCATGCGGATGACATCCCAAGTTCCCACCATCGTCGCCGCACACTACAACATCCGACGCGGCAAAGACCCGATATCCCCGAACTGGGAACTCAACCACGCGGCCAACTTCCTCTACATGCTCGACGGCGAAGTCCCATCCGACGACGCTGCTCAACTGATGGATAAAGACCTCATTCTCCACGCCGACCACGGTTCCAACGCAAGCGCATTTACCGCTCGCGTAGTCGCAGGCACAAAAGCCGACGCCTACAGCGCAATCACCGCCGCCATCGGCGCCCTCTCCGGCCCATCTCACGGAGGAGCAGCCGAAAACGTCATGCAGATGGCACGCGAGATCGGATCACCCGACAACGCCGAAACTTACGTCCGAGACCTCCTGCGCCGACGCATCCCCGTAATGGGCTTCGGACACCGCGTCTACAAGGCTGAAGACCCCCGGGCACGACACCTCAAAGAGGGCGTACGACGCCTCAGCGAGGAAAAGGGCGAACCCGAGTGGTACCAGATCCTCACCGCCGTCCAAGACGCCATGTCACCCTACGCCCGCCGAGGCGTCCACGTAAACGTCGACTTCTTCGCCGGCGTCATCTACTACCTCAACGGCATCCCGCAAGACCTCTTCGTGCCCATATTCGCCATCGGACGCGTCCCCGGATGGATCATCCAAGTTGTTGAACAGTACCGCCGCAACATCCTCATCAGGCCCTTGTTGAAGTACACCGGCCAACGTGAGCAGGGGTACACCCCGATCGCAGACCGCGGCTAGCCAACCCACGCCGATGCCGGACGACCTCACACCGGCACACCGATCCATCGAAGCCGAAATCCGGGCCAAAGGCCCCATCACCTTCGCACGCTTCATGGAAATCGCCCTCTACGGCGAACATGGCTACTACACATCCCACATAACCGCAGGTGCCGACTACGCAACATCCCCTCAGATGCATCCCGCATTCGGCGCCCTAATAGCTGTATACCTCTACAAAGCCTGGCAGACCCTAGACGAACCCAACCCCTTCCACGTAATCGAACTAGGCGCAGGTGACGGCAACCTATCCAAAGACATCCTAGACACAGTCGCGACTTCCACTTTCGATAGCTTCAATCAATCCCTCACCTATCACCCCCTAGACCTCCACCCCCGCGGCTCAGCACGCCCACTCCATAACTTACCCGAATCCATCCCAATAACCGGCTGCATCATCAGCAACGAACTCCTAGACGCATTCCCAACCCACATCTTCACAATCCGCAACCGCAAAGTCCTAGAACTCTATGTCAACACCGACGAAAACCACCAACTCCACTTCATCGAAGACACTCCATCCACCGACGAAATCCCCAACCGAGTCGGCGACCTAGCATCAACCCTCCCCGACGGCTACCGCGGCGAAGTAAACCTGCGCATCCAAGCCTGGGCAACCAAAATCAAATCCCTCCTCAAAAGCGGCTACGTCCTAACAATCGACTACGGCCACGACCGAGACACCCTGTATCACCCAACAAGAGGCGAAGGCTCACTACGCTGCTACCACAACCACGTCCTAGGCCAAAACCCCTTCCGACACATCGGCCAACAAGACATCACCTCCCACGCAGACTTTACCGAAATCGACAGAGCCCTGCTACACGTCGGCTTCAAAAGGATGGCAACACTCCAGGCGCAACGCGACTTCCTCTTCGACCTCGGTTTCGGCCAATACTCCCAACGCCTACGAAGTGCGGCGGTTGACGATAGGCATCGCGGAGACATGAACGATTGGAACCAGCAGCTTAAATCCCTGAACTCCCTAGTAGACACACGCGGCCTAGGCAACTTCCGAGTCGCCCAACACAGCATAAACGCCCCGAAGATCGACCTCAGCCCCCTAGAAGACGCACCCATCTTCCCGCTGCCATCCCCGCAATCTCATCATCTAGACCATATTCCTTACGATTAAAGGTAGACATCCCCCACATATCGCGAGCCGACCAGATGACAAAAAGAACCCCTCTTTACGATTCCCACGTCGCCAGCAACGCCACCATGGTCGAGTTCGGCGGATGGGAGATGCCCGTCCGCTACCCGACACGCATCCTCCACGAAGTCGCACAGGTCCGAGAAAACGTCGGCATCTTCGACGTATCTCACATGGCCCGCTTAATCTTCTCCGGCACCGACGCGGGCCAATTTCTAGACACCGTCCTAAGCGTCAGAGCATCACGTCTAACCCACGGACAAGGGCGCTACCACCTCATCTGCAACGAAAAAGGCGGCATCATCGACGACGCGATCGTCTACAACCTCGAAAAAGACCGCTACCTCCTAGTAGTCAACGCAGGAAACGCCGATGTAGACAAAGAGTGGCTGTCGATGCAGATGGCCCGATTTGTGGAGAGCGAAGACGGAGATGTCGGCTTCGTCGACCACACCGAAGACATCGCCATGATCGCGGTCCAAGGCCCAAAAGCCGTAGCGATGTTAAGCGAACTAACCGACGGCGAGACCAACGACATCCCCCGTTTCCACGCCGGAGAAGCAACACTCGACGGCGAGCGCATCCTAGCAGCAAGAACCGGCTACACAGGCGAAGACGGCTTCGAGATCATGTTCGACAGCTCCCACGCACCCGAAATCTGGTCGATCCTAGTCAACGCCGGAGCAACACCATGCGGACTAGGCGCACGCGACGCCCTCCGCTTGGAAGCCGGATTCATGCTCCACGGATCCGATATGACCACCGAGAACAACCCCTACGAAGCCGGTCTACGCTGGGCAGTAAAACCAAATCGATCCGAATACCTCTTCGGCAAGGTCCTCCGCAAGATCCGCGACCAAGGCACCACCCGCAAGATGACCGGATTCGCCATGCGTTCCCGAGGCATAGCTAGGCACGGCCACAAAATCTCCGTAGACGGCGAAGACATCGGCATCGTAACTTCAGGCACCCACTCCCCAACCCTAGGCTCGCCGATCGCAATGGGCTACATAGACGCCAAGCATTCCAACCTAGGCACCCCGGTTCAGATCGATGTTCGCGGCAAAACCGTAGAAGCCGAGGTCGTTCCAATGCCATTCCACCCGCACGGATATTGATCTTCCTAACAACCCCCACCATCAATCCTCAACGTATCCGATTTGTTAGAGTAGACGCGGTTATCAAAACAGGTACCGACGGAGGAAAAACTGCGTTGTATCCAGATGATCTGAAGTACTCGGACGAGCACGAATGGGCACGCATCAACGACGGCGACATCGTCGAAGTCGGAATCACCCACTACGCTCAAGACACCCTCGGAGACGTCGTATTCGTCGAACTCCCTGAAATCGGCTCACGAGTCGACCAGTTCGACAAGTTCGGCGAGATCGAATCGGTCAAAGCCGTCAGCGACCTCTTCTCTCCAGTCAGCGGAACCGTCACCTCCGTGAACGAAGAGTTGGAGCAGTCACCAGAACTCGTAAACTCTGATCCATACGGCGACGGATGGATCATGGAGGTCAAACTCGACGACCCCGCAGAACTCGACGAGCTGATGGACGCCGAGACATACCAAGGAATCCTGGAGTAGCCTTTGAACACCGAAGCGATCTCTGCGCACCCCTTCATCCCAAACACGCCTTCAGAGCGTGAGCAGATGCTCGCCACCATCGGCGTCGAAAACTTCGATGCCCTAATCACCGACATCCCCGAGGAACACCGCAATCCGCCGCTAGACCTGCCCAACACCGCATCCGAACTCGAAGTAGCAGCCCGGATGCAAGCCTTGGCTGCCCTAAACCAAGACGCAGGATCACGACCCTCATTCCTAGGCGCAGGCGCATACCGACACTTCATCCCCTCAACCGTCGGCGCTGTCCTCCAACGAGGCGAATTCGTAACCTCTTACACCCCGTACCAGCCCGAAGCCGCACAAGGAACCCTCCAGACCGGCTTCGAGTTCCAGTCCGCCGTCGCACAGATCTTCGGCATGGAAGTCGCCAACGCCGGAATGTACGACGGCCCGACCGCATTCGCCGAAGCCGGATTGATGGCCGCACGAGTCTCCCGACGCAACCGCATCCTGATCCTCGACTCCGCAGACAAGCGACTCTTTGAAGTAGCCGACGCCTACTCCCGATACCAAAACGTAACCATCGAACCCATCTCCCTCAACCGCGTCCTAAACGGCGACATCCCTGACGATGCCGCCTGCATCGCATTCCAATCTCCCAACTTCCTCGGACAGATTGAAGACGCACAAGCCATCTCCGATGCCGCACACGCCGCAGGCGCTCTCTCGGTAATGCACACCTACCCCATCGCACTCGGCATGTTCAAAGCACCCGGACAGTGCGACGTCGACATCGCAACCGCCGAAGGCCAACCTCTAGGCGTCCCCCTCACCTACGGCGGCGCATACGTCGGACTCTTCACCGCAAAACAACGCTTCATCCGACAACTCCCCGGACGCATCATCGGCAAGACTACCGACACCCAAGGCCGCACAGGATACACCCTCACCCTCCAGACCCGCGAGCAGCACATCCGCCGAGAGCGAGCCACATCAAACATCTGCACATCAACCCAGCTGATCGGACTCATGGTCGCCGTCTACTGCGCCACGATGGGCCCCTCAGGCCTCCGAAAAGCAGCCGAACTCTCCTACCACAAAGCACACTACCTAGCCGGTCAGATCAACGCTCTCGAAGGGTGGAACGCCAACCCAGACAGTCGCCCATTCTTCAACGAATTCCCCGCAACATCCCCCATCCCTCCCTCCGAAATCAACCGCCAGCTGATCCAACGCGGCATCATCGGCGGACTAGACATCTCCGACACCGTCCCCAACGGCATCCTCTTCTGCGTCACCGAAATGAACTCACGACAAGACATCGACCGCCTAGTCGACGCCCTAGCCGAGACCGGAAACGGAGGTGCCGCATGAGCAACCCCGTCACCGTAACTCCCAACTCCAGCATCGCCGATATGCAAGACCGACGCCTCCTCATGGACCGCTCCGTCACCGGACACCGCGCCGTCCAGATGCCAGAACCCGACGTCCCCATCTCCGACCTGCCGGACGACAACCTACTCCGAGACGCCGACAACCTCCAACTCCCCGAGGTAGACCAGCTCGAAGTAATCCGCTACTTCACCCTCTTGAGCCGCCTCAACTTCTCCATCGACACGAACTTCTACCCCCTTGGCTCGTGCACGATGAAATACAACCCCAAGCTGAACGACCAGATGGCTGGACTCGGAGGCTTCGCAAACATCCACCCGCTCCAAGACGACACTACCGTCCAAGGCGCTCTCGAAGTCATCTACCAACTGCAGCAATGGCTCGGTGAAGCCACCGGACTCCCCGGCGTCGGACTCGCTCCTCTCGCCGGCGCACAAGGCGAATACGCCGGACTCCTCATCGCCCGTGCAGCCTTGGACGCACGCGGCGAATCACACCGAAACGTCGCACTGATACCTGACTCCGCACATGGCACAAACCCCGCATCCGCGGCAATGGCCGGACTCGACGTCGTAACTGTCAAAACCGACGAACACGGAAACGTAGATGTAGACGATCTATGGCAAAAAGCCGACGAAAACACCTGCGTTTTCATGCTCACCATCCCGAGCACCCTCGGACTCTTCGAACCAAACATCATCGAGATCAACAACATCATCCACGAAGCCGGCGGACTCGTCTACGCCGACGGCGCAAACCTCAACGCACTCTTGGGACTCGTCAAACTCGGCGACTTGGGCATAGACATCTGCCACTCCAACCTCCACAAGACCTTCTCAACCCCGCACGGAGGCGGAGGTCCAGGCGCAGGACCCGTGATGGTCTCCCGAGATCTGACCGACTTCCTCCCCGAACCAGTCGTCGTCCGCGCCACTAGCTCCGCACCCGGTTCCCAAGGACACCGATACCACCTCTACCGACCCATCGAATCCATCGGCAAAATCAACGGATTCCACGGTTCTTTCTCCATCCTCGTCCGAGCATACACATACATGCAGTCACTCGGCGGCGACGGACTCCGATCCGTATCCGAAAACGCCATCATCAACGCTAACTACATCCAAGCACAACTCAAAGACCGATTCGACCTCGCCGTAGACCGAATCTGCATGCACGAAACAGTCCTAAGCGGAAAACGACAAGCCGACCGAGGCGTCCCAGCCCTGAACATCGCAAAACGCCTCCTCGACTACGGCATCCACGCTCCCACCATGTACTTCCCCCTAATCGTCCCCGAAGCCCTAATGGTCGAACCCACCGAAACCGAATCCAAAGAAACCCTCGACCGCTTCATCGCAGTAATGCAAACCATCGACAACGAAATCGACAACACCCCCGAAACCGTCCTAAACGCCCCACACACCCTCCCAAACACCCGCCTAGACGAAGCCACCGCCGCCAGAAGACCAATCCTAAGGTGGACGGAAAACCAGTAGAGGCAGGGGAGGCCTGCTCACTTTCCACCCCCTCCTTCAGGAGGGGGCAGGGGGAGGTCCGCCGTCAGGCGGAAGACCCCGTTATCGCTACTCCCTCTCGTCATTCCTGCGAAAACAGGGTAAAGGCATCCCGTAGGGGCCGTTCGAGAACGGCCCGGGGCGGTGCTGCGAAGGAAGCGAAGCGCCCTTCGCAGAGTGATGGACTCACCCCAAAACCACTACTCCCCCAAACCCCGCATGCTCCAACCACCATCTCACCAACTATGGACGAAATCCCCTCTCCCGCTCAGCGGGAGAGGGCTAGGGTGAGGGTGACCGGGGCGGACAAACGGGCGGGGCATCCCAAACAACCAAAACACTCGCTTGACAATATAACGCAAGCCGATATACTAACCTCATGTATATCGCCCTACGTTATATCCATCGCCTCGACCTGACACCCATCTTCCGTACACACTTAAACGGTTGACACGACAATGCCGGACCAAACCCCTACGGACCTCCTCCCCCTCCCCGTCTCGCAGATGCACATCCTGCTTGCCCTCACCACAGGCGACAAGCATGGATACGCAATCATGAAGGAGATCGAAACCTTTACCGACGGCGCCGTAACCATGGGACCGGGCACTCTCTACGGAGCCGTAAAGCAGATGTTGAAAACCGCATTGATCGAAGAGTCCTCCGAACGGCCAGACCCCGATCTCGACGACGAACGCCGTCGCTACTACCGTCTAACCGATCTCGGCCTCCGAACTCTCGACGCAGAAGTAGCCCGGATCGAGCAACTCGCACGCACCGCGAGGTCGAGACGCACCAACGCCATCACGAGGTTAGGAGCCTGAAATGCTGTCGGAAAGGGTGTACCGCGCTCTCCTCGTCGCCTACCCAAGAGAATTCCGAGGAGAATACGGCGAATTGATGGTCCAGTGTTTCCGCGATCGGATGCGCTTTGACGGCAAAGGCCCACGAGCACTCATCGTATGGATGCACATGATCTCCGATCTCGCCATTTCCGCTTTTCAAGAGCACGCAGGAGGTTACGGAATGGGCAACACCAAGCCAATCATCGAGACCGACGCACTCACCAAGATATACGGCAGCATCGTCGCCGTTGACGACCTCTCGATGTCCGTCCCCCGCGGCCACGCCTTCGGTCTCCTCGGACCCAACGGCTCCGGCAAAACAACCACTATGGGAATGCTCCTCGGACTCGTTCAACCCACCTCCGGCAACTTCAGCCTGTTCGGATCCACCGACGGACTCCAAGATTCCCTGCGCCGCGTCGGAGCGATCGTCGAGTATCCATCCTTCTACCCCTATCTCACAGGTCGAGAAAACCTCCGCTACTTCCAGGGCATCTTTCAGCGCGGCGAACCAGAAGACATCGACGGACTCCTCGAAAAAGTCGGTCTGGCAGAGAGTGGAGACCGTCGCTTCAGCACGTACTCCCTCGGTATGAAACAACGCCTAGGACTCGCATTTGTCCTTCTAGGCGATCCCGAACTCCTCTTGCTGGATGAGCCCACCAACGGAATGGACCCAGCAGGCATGGCCGAAGTCCGTCACCTCATCCGGCAACTCGCCGAGGACGGCAGAACTGTCCTCGTAGCCAGTCATTTGCTGAACGAGGTCGAGCAGATGTGTGACAGCGTCGTCATCATGTCCGACGGAAACCTCATCGCCCAAGGTTCCGTCTCAGACATTCTCCGATCCGACGAACATGTCCGACTCAAGACCACGGACGACGAGAAAGCTGTAACGATCCTTTCGGCGCTCGATTGGATCGAGGACGTCAGGATGGAAGGTGGCGAGGTTGTCGTCTCTTCTACGCGCGACGAACTCGCTGAAATATCAACAATCCTCGGACGAGCGGAGGTCTACGTCATCGAGACTAGCTCCGGACCTGGTTCGTTGGAGAAATACTTCCTCGAAATCACCAGCGAAGGGGAAAACGAGTAGCACACCCGGATCGAGATCGGTGTCAGTGTCCGACCCGATCCTTCGACTCATTTAGCGGAGACACTTCTGATGCAACACACCCTTCAGCTCACCAAATGGGAATGGTTCAAAGTCCGTCGTCTCCGGATGCCGTGGATACTCCTCGCAATCGCTGTACTAGTCTCCCAGCTCGGAGTATGGGTTAACTATCTCGCTTTCCACAACGACGATGTCAACATTCTGATGAGCGGCGGATTCTCGTCATACAGCGTGGCATGGGACGAACCCACACCCGGTTCATATACGATTACCTGTTCTGATTTTGTGAACGATCGGATGCCGCCGGGTTTAGATCAAATTCCCGAAGATCGACGCGCCGAGTTGCTAAAGGAGATTGACGCGTGGCGGACCGAAGGAGTTTGTGACCGTTTCGCATCCCGCACACAGCTTCGCAGAGGTTTCACGCTTCCCAACAGCATCACTCAAAGCATCGCCATCATCTCTTCTTTCAGACCCATCGCGATAGGCCCGATCCTCATCATGATTCTCGCGGCCTCAATCGTGGGATCCGAATACGGCTACGGCACTCTGAGAACCGTTCTCGCCGGCGGCATCGGACGATGGAAATTCCTATTCGCCAAGATGCTGCTTCTCATAAGGATGAGTTCTGACGCGCTTATCGTGATTACGCTCGTCACCGTGGCTTCCAGCTTGGCAATCGCACTAATCTCCACCGACGACAGCGGCGGTATCGCAGACTCCGGCAAATGGTCCGAAGTAGTCCTGATCTTCCTCAAAACCGTCTACGGACTACTACCATTCATATCTCTTGGCGTCTTCGCTACAGTGCTAACCACCTCACGCGGGGTAGGCATAACTCTCTCGGTCGGATATTTCATCGTGGAGTCCATACTAGCGACGCTTCTACGCCTCAACGAAACCCTCGCCGATGTCGCAGACTATCTGCTCATTCAAGCCTTCCTATCCTGGACAACCATACCCTCCGAATTGAATTCTTCCCAAGCCCTCGGAGTATTCCTTGCGATCCTCGGTTACACCGTCATACTGGTCGCAACGACGGCATGGGTGTTCAAACAAAGAGACATCGCCGGAGCCACCGGCGACTAATCCCACCCGGCTACCATGGAGAGGCGAGCAATTACTACCACAGGACCCTCGAAAAACTCGCCTGCCCCTTTCGCGAAGCGAAGGGGCGCGGGAGCGAAGCGACAGCGGGGGATGCCCGCTCATTTTCCACCCCTCCTTCAGGAAGGGGCAAGGGGAGGCAACCCCGTAGGGGCCGTTCGAGAACGGCCCGGGGCGGTGCTGCGAAGGAAGCAAAGCGCCCCTTCGCAGAACGACGGACTCACCCACCAACGCCTACTCATCCAAACCCCGAACTCCTCCTACAACGTCTTTCTCCAACTAAAACCTCTCCAACTATGGATACATCCCCTCTCCCGCTGGGCGGGAGAGGGCCAGGGTGAGGGCGACCGGGGCGGACAAACGGGCGGGGCACCCGAAACAACCAACAACGCAACCCAGCGCAACCCCTCCTCATCCACAACAACAAAATCCCCAGAATCCCCCTCCAATCCCAAGAATCCCAGTTCAGACAAGAAACAGCTTGACATTCTGCGAAACACATGTATCATTAACAGCAGTTTGATCGACAGACTTGCGCCGCGCAACGGAAGCGGCCACCCCCAGCCCGGGGAACCATCGGGACAAGCGTCGGACGCGAAAGCGCCCGCGGCCGAACCTCCGAAAGAGGCGAGGATGCGGAACCGCCCAAGCGTCCGTGGCGACGCCCCCGCAGCGGCTGCCGAGTCGCTGAAAGGCGAACCGGGTCCTGTTGGAAACGCACCTCGGACGAGGGTCTCAGCCGCGGCGAGTCAGGGATGTCCAGTCGCCGCCGGTCCGGAAGGACCAAGCCGGTCAGCGCCGAAGCCGCAGAGATGCGGCATCGGCGAAGGGGCTCGGGAGGACGTGCGTGGATGCAGGGAGACGTCGGCCCCGCTCGCCACGAGGACGGCTACAGGTTCCAGGCCGAAAGGCCGATGGAAGGCGACGAACTCGTCAACCCCTCGGCCCCCTTCGCGAAGCGTAAGGGGGCGCGAGACGGCGCTCGCAACGCCGTCGAGCGGGGGATGCCCGTCGTCTCTCCCGCCCGACGGGAGAGACGACGCGAGGGCGCCGTCGTCTCCCGGGCAGGAGCGCTGGCGGCTCCCGCAGAACCTGGCTGTGGGACGGATCCTGGTGTCTGCCCCGTCAAACGGCGCAAGTCGACCGCGGATCGACGGTGCAGTGACGCGTAAACGCTGCACCGTCGAGAAGCGGAGCAAAAGTGCGTAACTCCGAAGCAGGAGCCGTGCAGAGCACACGGCCCTCCTTCGGCCGCCACCGTAAGTCCGAAGGGCGCATCGCAAGGCGATCGCGG
>JAJEGY010000039.1 GCA_022819585.1 Dehalococcoidia bacterium
CGTCGGCGACGCTCGAACTACAGCAAACCGAACAACTGAACTATCGCCTTGCGGCCCTGAGGACGCGGCGATGCCTCGAAGACCCGCTCCCCTTGCGGGCAGTCGCGGAGGCCGGACCTCGTCCGTCCCGGAACCGCGGCGGCGTTTCCCCTCACTTCGGGAAACCGACCGCCGCCTTCGGAACGGATACGCACTTTCAATCTCTCACGAGAAGCTCGAGAACCGCCACCGCGACAAAGGGGAACAACACAGCAACCGCATGAAACAAACCTGACCGCCTCGAAACAAGACCGACCAGACCGAGGGACAACATCCCTCCCCACGCCTGCCGGAAACCCCAACAGGCGCTTAAGCGCGTCTACCTCTTGTGAACCTCAACGGACTCCATAACATCGCCCTGCTCAATCGACAGCACAACATCCATCCCCTCAGTCACCTTCCCGAAAACCGCATGGCACGACGTACCCCGAACATGGCAAGGCTTCATCTCACCATCGACATACGGATCAAGATGCGGCGTCGCATCATGCGTGATGAAGAACTGCGAGGTGTTCGTATTAAGCCCGGCATTCGCCATCGACAATATCCCCGCCGAATCGTGAATCATGTTCGGATGGAACACATCCTCGAACTGCGCCACCTGCTCCCCATCCGCATTCGTCCCGCCCTGTATCACGAAACCCGGAATCACCCGGTGCCACTGCGAATTCGTGTAGAACCCACGATTAGCCAAGTTCACAAAATTCTCAACATAAACACTCGCAATATCGTTGTACAGATCAGCCTCGATATCCCCCTTGTTCGTCTTGATCGTCACCGAATACGAAGCGGTCGGATCATAGCTCCCGCCACCACCGCCGCCATCACCACCATCATCACTGCAAGCCGCTGTGAAAAGCGCCACCGTAGTCGCACTCGCGATCATCGCCGTCGCCTTCAATATATTCGTCATCTCTCTCGATTCCCTCTCGATGTTGACCTGCAATCGCGACTCCGCAATCAGCCGCTGATGAGAGCTCCAAAAACCCTCGCTAAACGAGTATATCCCCCGCACAACAAGCACCCAGAACCAATCGCTATCGGCTATCCAAACTATAATCCGCGTTATGACTCAATCCACGAGCCAAACACCTGTCGATACCGACCTGAACCTGCCCGACGGACTCACCGCCGAACGCCTGCTCAGCGCATACAAAACAATGTGCCTGAGCCGCGCCCTCGACATCCGAATCTGGACCCTCAACCGACAGGGCAAAGCCGCAATCGCAGCATCAGCCCAAGGTCACGAAGCCGCACAGGTCGCAACCGTTATGGCGACCGATCCGACCCGCGACCGCTACCTCATCTATTACCGACAACTCACCGCGACCCTCATGCTCGGGACCACTCCGACCGAGATGCTATCGCAGTTCCTAGCCCGTGACGGCGAAATCCTCAGCGCAGCACGCCAATTCCCCCTCCACGGCTCCCACCCCCGAGTCGACCTATTCTCATTCTCCAACGTAGTCGGTACCCAACTCCCCCAGGCCGTCGGCGTCGCCCTCGCCGACAAGATGAAAAACCGCGACTCCGTCACAATCTCATTCTTCGGAGACGGCGCCGCCAGCCAAGGCGACTGCCACGAAGCCATGAACTTCGCCGGCATACACAAACTACCAGTCGTCTTCCTCTGCGAAAACAACCGCTACGCCATCTCCGTCCCCCTCCACCAACAGATGCCAGTCGAATCCATCGCCTCAAGAGCATCCTCATACGGAATCCCCGGCATCGAAGTCGACGGCACCGACATAATCGCCTCCTACGAAGCAATCAAGGAAGCCGTAGACCGCGCCCGATCAGGCAACGGCGCAACACTAGTCGAACTCCGAGTCGAAAGACTCCTCCCACACACCACCGACGACGACCACACTCGCTACCGTTCCCAAGAAGACATCGACCGAATGCGAGACCTAGACCCGATCCCCATCACCGAAGCATTGCTCAAACGCCACGGCATCCTAGACGAATCAACCGACCAAGAGTTCAAAGAGTGGGCAAGACAAGAAGTCGACAACGCCACAGACGAAGTTGAAGCCTTACCCTTCCCACCAATAGGCGAGATGTACACCGGAGTCTTGGAAGAACCGACGGGAGGAAACTCCCATGCCTGAGATGACACTCATCGAGGCGGTCCGCGAAACCCTGCGGTCCGAAATGCGCCGCGACCCCGACATCTTCATGATGGGCGAAGACATCGGCCCCAGAGGCGGCGTCTTCCTAGCATCCGAAGGCTTCGTCGAAGAGTTCGGCGAAGACCGAGTAATCAACACCCCGCTAGCCGAATCCTCCATCATCGGCATCGCACTCGGCGCAGCCGTAAACGGCATGAGACCAGTCGCCGAAATCCAATTCGCCGACTTCGTATGGCCCGCAATCAACCAGCTAGTCGGCGAAGCCGCAAGAGTCCGATACGGAACAAACGGCGGGAAATTCGCACCCATGACCGTCAGAGTCCCATACGGTGGCGGTGTCCGCGGCGGCCTCTACCACTCCCAAAGCATCGAGGTCCTATTCGCACACACCCCCGGACTACAGGTAATCGCCCCTGCAACCCCTTGGGACGCACGAGGACTCCTCCGCTCAGCCATCCGCTCAAACGACCCAGTCGTCTTCTTGGAACACAAACGAACCTACCGCTTGGTCCGCGGCGAAGCTCCTGACGACGACTACACCGAACCAATCGGAAAAGCCGACATCAAAAGAGCCGGAAGCGATGTCTCATTAATCACCTACGGCCTGATGCTCCACCACTCCCTCCAAGCTGCAGAAATGGTTTCGCAATCCGACGGCATCGAGACCGAGATCGTCGACCTACGCACCCTCCGACCCATCGACGCCGAAACAATCCTCGACTCAGTCTCCAATACAGGCAGAGCGCTTATCGTCCAAGAAGACACCGGAGCCGTAAGCGTCTCCTCTGAGGTCTCCGCAATCATCGCAGCCGAAGGCTTCTTCGACCTCGATGCGCCGGTAATGCGGGTCAACCCGCCCGAAATTCCACCGATGCCGTTCAGCCCCCTGCAAGAAGCCGAATACATGCCATCCCCTGAGAAAATTGCGGACGCGATCCGCCGCCTCGCAGAAATCTAACCGATGGCGAGACTCACCATAGAAATGCCCCACGTCGGCGAGTCTGTCACCGAGGCCGTCATCGGAAAATGGTTGGTCTCCCCCGGCGACACCGTCCGACGCTACGACCCCTTGGTCGAAGTCATAACCGACAAAGTAAACATGGAGGTCCCTTCACCAAGAGACGGAACCATCACCGGTCTATTGGTAAGCGAGGACGACACGGTACAAATGGGCGCTCCGATAGCGGAGATGGAAGTAGAAGGAGCAACACCCGAGCCTGAACACGTCGCATCACCTGAACAAGAGACCGCCGTTTCGGCAGGACCATCCGTGCAAGCGGCAAGTCGCGTCGGCTCAATGATCATCGGTGCAAACGTCGGCCCCACTGGCGGCGAGTTCACAGACACAAGCTTGCAGACCGAACCCAGCACCGAATCCGCACAGGCAGCGGCCCCATCAGCACCCAGTCGACGACGTCGACGCGAACGCGATGATCGCGGCGCACGAATATCACCCGTGGTGAGACGGTTGGCAGAGAAGCACGGGTTGGACGTCAACGCGATTCCAGGCACCGGCGCAGGTGGTCGCGTGACCCGCAAGGACGTAGAAACATACCTCGAATCACAAACAACCGGGCAACTCGACGAGCTGATAGAACCCACCGCGATCCGTCGCATCATCGCCGATAACATGGCTCGCAGTTTCAGGGAGATTCCCCATGCTTGGGGCGCCGTCGAAGTCGATGTGACAGAACTGGTGAGATACCGAAAAGCAAATATCGACCGAATTCAGGAAGCAACAGGCCAACGATTGACATATCTCCCGATCGTGCTGCAGAGCATCGCCCAAGCATTAAGAGAGCATCGTCTGCTCAACTCGAGCTGGGTAGACGGAAAGGTCGAATTAAAAGGCGATATAAACATCGGCGTCGCCGTAGCCGCCGAGCAAGGATTGATAGTCCCAGTTCTCCACAACGCAGATCGCCTGACTTTAGAAGAAACAGTATCGGAAATGTCGAGGATCGTGGACGGAGCCCGAGCGGGAAAGTTAAATCTCGACGATGTCCAAGGCGGAACCTTCACACTCAACAACACCGGTGCTTTGGGATCGATTCTCGGCGGTGCGATCATCAACTATCCCCAGGCCGCCATCATGACCACCGAGGCAATAGTCAAACGCCCCGTCGTAGTCGACACACCAACCGGCGACGAGGCGATAGCGATCAGGTCCATGATGAACATGTGCTTGTCGTTCGACCATCGCATCATCGACGGCGCAGAAGCCATGGCGTTCATGAACGACGTCAAGACCCGATTGGAATCGATTTCACAGGACATCGATTCCTGATGGTCGTCGAGCGTTCCGTCATGCGCGCCTCGTGGTTGGGCCGCGTCCCATACCACCCGACATACGAGTTACAGCAGTTACTCGTCCAAAAACGGCAAGTGGACGAGATCCCAGACACCTTGCTGCTGCTCGAACACGATCATGTCTACACTCTCGGACGTCGAGCAGACGAGACGCACCTGAGAACGAGTGACGGAATCATCGAGGACGACTGTGCCGAAGTGGTCGAGACGGATCGTGGAGGAGAAGCGACATACCACGGTCCCGGCCAACTGGTGGCCTACCCCATCATCAGCGTCCGCGAGCTGAAGATGGGACCGGTAGCTTACGTCAGGATATTGGAGGAGACCATCATCCAGGTTCTGCGCGACTACGGAATTCGTGGACACCGCGTAGTCGGAAAAACCGGCGTTTGGATTGAGGGAGAGCCCGGCGACAAACCGCCAAAAGGAGAGCTCCCAATGGGTCGTAAGATCGCGGCGATAGGGGTACGATTGAGCGGTGGCGTAGCGATGCATGGCATGGCACTCAATGTGAGCACTGATCTCAGCTACTACTCGAACATAGTGCCGTGCGGTATGCCCGGTTTGGACATGACTTCGATTGAGCAAGAGACAGGTGACGAGTTCGATGTTGAGTATGTCGCCCGCGATTGGGCTGCGGCCTTTGCCGACATTCTTTTCTTCGAGCTTGATTGGCAACCAGCATCAAAGGTTGCCGATATTCAATCCGCGATGGTGCCGGTTTCCGTATAGCAAACCATGAAATTCGCGATCCCTAATCAGCGCGCAATTTGGATTGTCGGCTTGGCGTTGTCGACAGCATTGGTCTCGATAGCATGCGCCACCGAAGAACCAACACCAACTGTTACCCCGACGCCAATGCCGCCGATAGTAGTGGATATCGGGATGACAGCGAACACGGTGATGGCGCCCGTGAATATCGAGTTCGAGGCGAAGGACTTCACGGACGGCACATCCTACTTCTGGGATTTTGGTGACGGTAACTCCGCCGCAGGAACGACCGCACGGCACACGTACCTTGATGCAGGAACCTTCGCGGTAAAGCTGACAGCCTCCCGTGGTGATGAAACTGAAATCGCAGAATCCACGATCATGGTCCAACCCGGAGATGCAGGATGGCTGATCTTGAACGCCGATGCACTCGAGATAGAGGGTGGTGAAACTTTCCAATTTGATGCCGAGGCATTTGACCACCTCGGAAATCCTGTACTTGACCCCGACTTGGTGTGGCATGCCGATCCAGCTACCGGGAGCATCGATCAGAATGGACTGTTCACAGCCAGTAACGCAGTCGGATCTGCAGTCGAGGGCGTACGGATCGACTTCACGCGCGGGAACTTCACCGCTAACTACGTTATCCCGGTATCAGTTGTGTACGGCCCTCCGACCGAGCTGCTCGTCACACCAGAAATCATCGACACAAGAGTGACTTGGGCAGTCGACATGAACGCCGAGGTGTTGGACCAAGCTGGGCATGTGCTAGAGGACGCCAAGATCGTATGGGAGGTATTACGCCCCGGCGACGAGATCGATCAAACCGGACATTACACGCCAAACGAGACGATCTCCAGCGAAGATGCGTCGCTGGTATTAGTAACTGGCACAGTCGGCGATGTGTCAATTGAACAGATCATAAAGGGCATCGTCAGACCGGGGATATTGGATCATGTTCAAGTAGAAGGAAACCTTTGGGATCTGAAGTCCGGCGATCAGGTGCAGTTGACCGCCGTCGGCTACGATCGGTTCGGACACGAGTTGGAGTTGGATGAGTTGCGATGGGAAGTTGAAGATCCCGAAATAGGAAGCTTCAGCGCCGATGGGTTATTTACCGCCGGTCGCAAGTCCGGTCTGTTCCCGGAAAACACCGTTCGCGTTCGTGGCGTATTAGATGGGGTCGAAATATTCGCTAGCGTGCCGATTCGGATCCTGCCTTCGACCGCGGTCGCGATCGAATTCTGGAACGAGTTCGATTCAGTCCCCGCCGGTTCAAGTTCGCCGATCCCATTGATGGTGTTGGACGAGAACGGTAATTCGATCAACGACGTTGATGTTCTCCTCGAGGTAACACAAGGCGGGAGGTTGAACGCGAATTTCGCATTCGCAGCAGGCTTTGAACCCGGGATGTACGAGGACGCGATCATCGCAAGAGTCGAAGCCGGCAATGCTGGTAACGAAGCATTGCTTCAGCAGTCAATGGACATCGAGGTCCGTCAACGGAGTTCTGATTTCTTGGCCGTAGACATCGTGGGACCGCGAGGCGGCGTTGTATACATGATCAACCTTGCGACTGGTGATTTGGTCCCGGTTTCGAGCGAGATTGAATCCAACGAGTCCACTGAGGACTCGCCAGCTTGGTGGCCAGACGGTTCCAGGTTGGCGTATTCAAGCGATGCGAACGGTAATCGTGAGATCTGGGATATCGATCCCTTCACCAATGACGTCAGGCTGTTGGTTTCTACCGACAATGACTTGACGATGCCTGCGATATCCCCTGATGGGAACCGAATCGCATTCGTGGAAAGAAGCGAGGGCGCTACGAACGTCTACGTGGCCGATTTCGAGTTTGACGAAGATGGGGAAATCTCGGGAGTACTGACACTCGATGATGCACAGCTGCTGTCTCAGGGCGAGCAGTTGCAGCACCTGTTCCCGCGCTGGTCTCCCGATAGCGACCTCGTAATGTTCACGACTACATTCGGTAACGGCCGACTGCGTACTACGGTTGTTGATGCCGTACAGAATTATGGTGCCGTCCTCATTGAAGCCGATAACGCGAACGGCTTGGATTGGCACCCCGACGGTCAGCGGATCCTGATCTCAGGGCAGCGGGATGTGGAAGATGGGCAGGAGAACCTGTTGCTACTCGCGAATCTGTCAACTGGTGAAGTTGATGAGGTCGATGTTGGCGGATTGAATGTGGGCATCGCCTCCATCTCGCCAGACGGTTCAGAAATCTCGTTCGTGGATGAGGAAGAGGGTGTGATGTGGTTGATGGATATGGATGGGACGGGCAGAAGGCGCGCGCTTGGACCTCAGTTCCAGACAACGGTCACCGCATGGCGGCCGCAGCCTCTGCAGTTGCCTACCCCTGTCGAAAGGCAGTTGGGAAGCGAGGGACTGACCATCCCCACAGGAAATGTTGATTCGGCAAGGCATGAAGACGAGACGTTTGGAACCTTGGGCCTATATCAGGTCTTGATTGAGACTACTCGCGGAGATGTGCGGATCGATCTCTACAACCATCTGGCGCCAGTGACGGTGGAAAACTTCCTCAATCTCGCTAAGGCGGGATATTACGATGGACTGGCTTTTCACACCGTAGACGTCGAATCGGCAGTCTTTGGTGGATCGACCTTGAATGCCTTCGGCGGCACCGCCGGGTACTACATACCATCAGAGTTTCACCCTGAGGCGTTGCACGATGCACCAGGCACAATTTCGATGGTTTCCAAGATCGTGAACGGCGGTTCATCGGAATTTGTATTCGCTTTAGAGCCGAAATCGGATTGGGACGCATATGTAGATGGTGAGATGAAGGACTGCGCTGATCCCGAGGAAATCTGTTACGCGGTGTTTGGACGGGTGATCGAGGGATTGGACGTCTTGATGACCTTCGAACAGGTCGACGCGCTGTCCACCGGGGTCAGCCCTCACCGCATTCTGTCGGTAACCGTTGAGGATGGGACTTAAGAATGAAGTACGAATCGACATTGACTCACCTCGAATGCACCTTGACAGGTGTGAGTTTCGATGCATCGCAACCGCATCGCATAAATCCAGCCAACGGCAAACCTCTTTTCGCTCGATACGACCTTGAAAAGGCGAAGGCCACGCTTACGAAAAATTCGCTGGCTGACCGTCGCAGAGATATGTGGCGCTATCAGGAAGTCATGCCGGTTATCGATGACGCCAACATCATCGCGTTAGGGGAGGGCGGCACCCCGCTTCTCAATGCCCAGCGCCTCGCGAAAGCGACAGGGCTAAATACCGTTTACATCAAAGACGAGGGCGTCAACCCAACCGGTTCATTCAAGGCACGTGGTCTAGGTGCAGCGGTATCCAAGGCCAAGGAGCTAGGCCAGACACGATTGACGATGCCATCTGCGGGTAATGCTGCCGGAGCGATGTCTGCTTATGCCGCAGCAGGAGGAATGGAGGCACACGTCTTCATGCCCAAAGACGCACCTATCGCAAACAAGATTGAGTGCGAAGCATACGGAGCGAAACTCACCTTGGTAGATGGGTTCATCACCGATGCCGGGCAGATGTCCCAACAAGCCGCGGCCGAACTGGGCCTGTTCGATGTATCAACGCTTAGAGAACCATATCGCGCCGAAGGCAAAAAGACCATGGGTTACGAGATCGTCGAGCAAATGGGTTTCGAAGTCCCTGATGTGATCGTCTATCCGACCGGGGGCGGCACAGGGATAGTGGGCATATGGAAGGCGATGGCAGAAATGGAAGAGCTCGGGTGGATCGGGTCGGAACGCCCGCGAATGGTCTGCGTTCAAGCCCAGGGCTGCGCACCTTTAGTGGCGGCATATGAAAAAGGCGAGGAGTTCGCTGACCCGTTCCCTGATCCTCATACATTAGCCGCTGGAATGCGTGTCCCCGCAGCGATAGGAGATTTCTTGGTGATCCGTGCGGTCAAGGAAAGCGGCGGGACCGCCATCACGGTTACAGACGATGAGATGATCGACGGAATGGTCGAAATGGCTCGAACGGAGGGGGTCTTCGCGGCGCCAGAAGGCGGCGCGACTTTGGCGGCACTGCGGAAATTGATCGAACGTGGATTGGTCTTAAGAGACGAGAGTGTGGTGCTCCTCGTAACCGGGAACGGGCACAAGTATCTGGATATGTTGCCCGAGGGAATGGGTGCCCGTAAGGACGCCAACTAGCCTCGCCTAAACATTCCCCTCCCAACCAATCACGTGGCTGCTTACCCCATTGGGGAAGCGCTGGTGATATTCATCGACGAGAATACCCATAATCGCGGAGTCGTGACGTGCTCCTTCATGGGGACGACTCTTTCGGAGAGTTCCTTCATGAACAAATCCGATGTGCTCGAACATGGTCCGCGCGGCGGTGTTGTACGCAGGCACATCGACCCAGCCGCGGTAAAGGCCGAGATGGTCGAAGATGTGCTCAAGCATGGCTAAAGCAGCAGCAGTCCCGTAGCCCATGTGCCACTTGGTCTTGTCGCCGATGAGTACGGAGATCTGCGCATCGCCCAACGGTTCGTCGATCGACAACTGTCCTTCGCCGATGTGCTCACCTTCTTCGGAGTAGATGGAGAATATGTCGCGGTGGGGTTCGTGGTGCGGGTCGTGGAACACCTCGTCCCATTGCTCTTGAGTAGCGTCGAGCATCTCCTCGGGTTCATATCCGAGGTGTGCCGCGTCGCCATAGGTGTAACGACCAAACCAACTGTCCGAAACCTCGGGATCTTTCAGCCAATCCGCGATCCGTTGCACATCGTCTCTGATCACTGGACGTAGTTCACATCTTGATGGCATATTAGGCGTACCCCCTGACTGAAGATAGATTGATTAGGTGAAGGCGAGATGAATTTCTCGCCGCGAACGCTTGAATTCATTATCGCACGATGGCAGTTTTGCGGATTTAACGTGCCATTGATAGAGTTTGAGATTGCGACCTGCCAATAGCAGGCGCTAAAGCAAAAAGGAGACATAGAGAATGTCCGACCACTGGAAGATGGAAGCTGACATCGAATACTGCGTGCCTTGCGGATACGCCAACCTAGCAGCCTACATGGCCGCCGAGTTGTTCCAAGCTGCCGGCCCGGCGCTCGCGATCAGCTTGACCCCAGGTCACTCCGGCGCGTTCAAAGTGACCGTAGACGGTGAAGTCTTGTGGGACAAGCAAGTCCAAGGCAAGTCACCTCACATCATGGAAGTCAAAGAGCTCAAAGCCAAAGTCGCCAACATGATTCAGTCTGGCGCGATGATCCAGATGAACTGAGGTCCTAGGTCTTCCTCGGATCATTCGTTGAGATCTCCGAAACACGGCAAGGTTTCACTGGTTCGAGGAAGACCATCCAAACACATTGCCTCAATAACGCCGGCATCGATCGCGCCAGATAGGCGCGATCTTTTTGAATCCGGATAAAAGCCTTGGATCAACTCCACAACAAGATCAGTTAAGGAAAGACATGGTTAGAGCAGCGGTGCTTTACGCGGCCAATGAGCCGATGCCGATCAAAGATCTGGAGCAATTGCCACCTCGCAACGGCGAAGTGCGAGTGAAAATCGGCGCGGCTGGCATTTGTGCGTCTGATCATCATGTGATGAAAGGACAAACGAACTTTCCGATGCCTATCATTTTGGGCCACGAGGGAGCTGGTGTCGTCGATGAAGTAGGGGAGGGCGTCTCTGGAATCGAGCCTGGAGATCGTTGCATCCTCTCGTTCGTACCGAGTTGCGGTTATTGCCGGTCTTGCAGAACTGGTTTGCAGAATGTGTGCGACACGAATCGACTGACAGGTACACGGCAGTACGACGGCACCTTCCGATTTTTCGATGACGAAGGCGTCGAGATCCACCAGTTCGCCAAGTTGGGAGTATTTGCGGAGAGCATAGTGTGTCCACAACAGGCCGTCTATCCAATCCCGGATGATGTGCCGATGGATGTTGCTGCACTGATCGGTTGCTCAGTGACCACGGGTGTTGGCGGTGTGATTAATCAGCCAAACGCCACAGCGGGTATGACGGTAGCCGTCTTCGGTGTTGGTGGCGTCGGCCTTAACGTGTTGCAGGGAGCGCGGCTTCTGAACGCATCCAAAATAATCGCGGTCGACATCCTCGACAACAAACTCGAGTTCGCCTACCGGTTCGGAGCCACCGATGTCATCAACTCACGCGCCGAAAACGCGGTTGAAAAGATCATCGAGATGACCGATGGAGGAGTCGACATGGCCTTTGACGCATTCGGTCACAGCATGACGACAAGGAGCGCATACGACGCGACGCGTAAGGGCGGGGCCTGCGTCGTTATCGGCCTCGCACCAGAGGGATCGGACGCCGATATTCCGATGGTCGACATCGTCCGAAATCAAAAGACCGTCGTCGGCAGTTACTACGGCTCAGCCTCGCCTCACGAGACTTTCAGGAAGTTGATCGAGTTCTACCAATCTGGGAAACTCGACATCGGCGGTTTGGCCTTGCGATCGTACTCCCTCGACCAGATTAACGAAGCGTACGAAGATCTTGAACGAGGCGCAGACGGGCGCGGTGTCATTGTCTTCGAGGGCGTGAATTAGCTCCTGAGTAGATTCTCGCGTGTGTTGTCGAGTGCAACGCCAATCTGCGAATTGACAGGGTAAAATCAACTATCGACACGTGACGCGCTGGTCCCACGTGGGCTAAGTGCGCGTCTCGACCTGCGACATCAAGAGACCGACGAAAATCCCAGATGCTTGAAGACTATTTTCGCCAGTACGGGATACTCGTGATGTTCCTATTGGTTGCGGTCGGTGTCCCGATCGGGATGCTCTTGATGTCGTGGGCCGCGGAATTCATCCGCGTCAGGCCCAAGCAGACATCAATCGTCAAACGAACCTCATACGAGAGCGGCCTGCGTCCCTTCAGCCCAAAACCCCGGCTCTTCAACATCCGGTACTACTACTACGCGATCCTCTTCGTCGTATTTGACGTTGAGACCGTCCTTCTATTTCCATGGGCGATCAAATACGGCGTCCTATCGAAAGAGTTTGGCTTGATCGCATTTTTCGCGGTCTTGGTCTTCCTAGTTGTAGTCACACTGGGCTATCTATACGCGTGGCGAAAAGGTGCCCTTGAATGGACGAGGAGCATGGAAAATTGACTTCCGAGATCGAAACCACCTACGGAGTCCCGATAGGGCACGACCCTCGCAACCCGCTCTTCAACGTGACGTGGGACTTAGACCGGGACGAGGGCGACGAAGTCAACCTCATGAAGGCGACTCGCCTTAGCCCGCTGCCTGAACCGATCATCGGCATGGAGGATGACCACTCTCGCAATGTCATCGTCACGTCAGTCGATTACCTCTTGAACTGGGCACGCAAATCTTCCCTCTTCCCGCTTCAGTTCGGATTGGCGTGCTGCGCCTTCGAGATGATCGCCACCGCAATGGGCAGGTTTGATATTTCCCGATTCGGAATGGAAGCGTTTAGAGCCACTCCTCGTCAAGCTGACCTCATGATCGTGGCTGGCACAGTTACATGGAAAATGGCCGTGCCTTTGCGTCGTCTATACGAGCAGATGGCGGAGCCCAAGTGGGTGATTTCGATGGGTGTCTGCGCCACGAGTGGCGGCCCCTACTATCAGTCGTACTCCGTGGTCCCCGGCGTGAACCACATCGTGCCAGTCGATGTCTATGTTCCTGGCTGTCCACCTAGACCCGACGCGTTGCTATACGGGATCATGCAACTGCACGACAAGATCCGACGCTACTCTCTCACAGACAACCCGGCAGGTGGCGTATGAGCAAGGCGTGGGACGGCGCCAAGCTAGCCGAGGCGATTCACAAGTCGATCCCCGACGTTGTTGTCGATGCCAACGGAACAGATATCTGGATCGAACCCGACTCTGTTCTCGAAGTCATGCGACTGTTGCGAGACGACGCCGAGTTCCAATTCCAACTGCTCAGCAGTGTCACCGCGGTCGACTACATCTCATATTTCGAGATCGTCTACCACCTGACATCATTGACACGAAACGCAACCGCAGTAATCAAATCCAAGACCGGTTTTGGCCGCGACGAGGCCCGTATACCTAGTGTGGTTGACATCTGGCGAGGTGCTGACCTTCAAGAACGAGAAGTCTGGGATCTGATGGGGATCATCTTCGAGGGTCACCCGAACCACAAGCGAATAATGCTGTGGGAAGGTTTCCCCGGTCATCCTCTGCGGAAGGATTTAGCGACCTACGAACAGTCCATCGTCCCCGAGGCTGAACGACGCGTTCCGTCAGGGGTGGCCAATGAGGTTGAGGAAGGGCAAGGGTAGTGACGACGCAAGTTCGCACAGAGCCGATCACTGTCAACCTCGGTCCCCAGCACCCGTCTACCCACGGCGTATTCCGGATGCGCGTCACCTTCGACGGAGAGGAAATCATCGACGTCGAACCCATCTTCGGCTATCTCCACCGCGGATCGGAAAAGCTAGCTGAAGAGCGAACCTACGTGCAGGTAGTTACCTTGACCGACCGCATGGACTACGTTGGCTCAATGCTCAACAACCAGGCCTACATGCTGGCCGTCGAGAAGTTGGCTGGAGTAGAACCCGCTCCGAGAGGCGTCTGGTTACGCATGATCGCTTCGGAATTGCAGCGAATCGCTAGCCACTTAGTCGCCGTCGGATTCCTGATCCAAGACCTAGGCGCTTGGGGAACCCCGCTTATCTACACGATGCGCGAGCGAGAAAAGATTCTCGATCTGTTCGAGATGCTCTGTGGGGCAAGGATCACCAACTCCTACTTGCGACCCGGCGGCGTTTTCATGGACGCCCCCGAGGAGTTTTGGCCGGCGATGAACGAAGTCCTAGACGAGTTGCCTCCCCGAATCGACGATTTGGACGACCTGCTGACCGACAACGACATCATCTTCTCACGCACCAAAGGGGTCTCGATTTTGACACCGGAACAGATGATCGATGCATCGATCACTGGTCCGATGTTGCGTGCGGCAGGGGTGGACTGGGACTTGAGGCACCGCGACCCGTACGACTACTACGATCAAGTCAAATTCGATCGGCCTCTACACACCGCAGGCGATAACTTCGCGCGCTACTGGGTGCGAGTGCAGGAGATGCGAGAGAGCATCAAGATCATCCGCCAGTGTGAACAACTCATCGAACCCGGCCCGATCCGACCCGAACACGACGATGTCCCATGGCTATTGCGCCCGCCAGTCGGAGATGCATACGCGGCCATTGAACATTCCAAAGGTGAGCTGGGCTTCTATCTGGTAAGCGACGGCTCGATCTCGCCGTACCGATGCCATGTCAGGGCACCATCCCTTATCAACCTGACATTGCTCCGCGACATGCTCGTCGGTGAGTTGCTGGCGGATATGTTCGTCAGCTTTGGTAGCGTCGACATCAATATGGGCGAGGTGGACCGTTGAATTCGACGTTCCTCGACAACTCCCTGTTCCGCAACATCTACTGCTATCTCGCAGGCGGAAGTGACGGTTGTGCGTCGCGTGGATACGACACCGCGATATTGCCTGCCGGTTTCGAATGGCTCGCGTTCGCCATCACCGCCTTCATCATCATCAACATCGTCATCAACGCCGGTTTGGGCGCAGTCATCGTCTATATCTGGGGAGAAAGACGGATATTGGGACGCATCCAGAACCGCACAGGTCCAAACCGCTGGGGACCATTCGGGATGTTCACTTCGGTCGCAGACGCCATCAAGACGCTCTTCAAAGAAGACATCGTCCCCGATGAAGCCGATAGGTGGCTCTTCAACTTGGCACCTATCCTGATGGTTTTCCCTGTCCTGATGGTTTTGGCCGTCATCCCATTTGGAGTCGGTACCTTCGTAGTCGACATCAACGTAGGCATCCTCTTCGTCATCGCCGTCACCTCAGTGTCCGGCATCTCCGTGGTCCTCGCATCCTGGGCATCAGGAAACCGCATCTCCATATTCGCTGGCATGCGTTCTGTAGCGATGCTCATCAGCTACGAGATACCTATGGCATTGTCCTTGATCGGCGTACTTATGCTGGCAGGTTCGATGTCGTTAGGGGCAATCGTCGAAGCCCAAGATCTCCCGTTCATATTGGTGCAGCCGCTCGGATTGTTCGTCTTCCTGATAGCTGCACAAGCAGAGACAAGTCGCACGCCGTTCGACCTGATCGAAGCAGAATCGGAACTCGCCGCTGGCTACCTCAACGACTACAGCAGCATGAAATTCGGCATCTTCTTCCTAGCCGAGTTCTTGGCCACCATCGTGGCATCGATGCTGATCGTCACCCTTTTCCTCGGCGGATGGCGAGGATGGGACCCAATCCCGTCGCAGGTCTGGTTCGCTGGCAAAACAGTACTGGTCCTGCTCTTCATCATGTGGATGCGCTTCTCATGGCCACGTCTGCGAGTAGACCAAATACTCGTCTTGGCGTGGAAAGGTCTGTTCGAACTCACGCTGATCAACATCTTCGTCACCGCGATCTTGATCGCAATATGGCCCGATCCCGGGATGACCGAACTGCTGATCATGTCCGTCATCAACTGGATCGTATTCTTCATCTCGGTCTGGCTCGTCAGCAAGTTGCTGCGACCGTCCGACTACAGTGCACCGACACCACAACCAAACCGCCCGGCATACCCGGTGGCAACCGACGAACTTCCCGACGAAGTTGCTTACACAGGAGGTGCGACACGATGATCGGCCTCGGTTTACTCAAAGCGATGCGCGTGACGCTCAGGAACGCGCTCAAGACGCCATTCACTATCCAATACCCTGACCGAAAGGTGGGTATCGCTGGCGCTGCTAAGAATGAGGGCAAGTCGCCCGTGGGTTTGGTCGCAACCCAACCCGTCACCGCCGCAAAGGCGGCTATGAGCCTATATTCAGTCCCCGTCAACATCCCTCAGAACCCACGCTTCCGAGGAAACGAATTCACTTGGTACGAAAACCGTTGCACTGGCTGTGCCTCGTGCGCTAAGTACTGTCCACTTGGAATCATCGAGATTGTGACTAGCCCTGGCGGTTTCGACGTGCAAGAGGGTGAGAGCTACGCGATTGATGTGTTCGACATTGATATCGGACGTTGCATGTTTTGCGGATTGTGCGTTGAGGCATGTCCTTACGACGCCCTTCACATGGGAAGCCGATTCGAGCGCAGCAAATACGAGCGCGACGCTCTCGTGATACCGGTTGATGAGTTGCGCGAGGCATTGAAGCAACCCAGTTCGTGGTTCAGGCCGCAATTCGAGGAACGGGAGTATGATCCGTTCCGAGACGGCGAACGCACCGATCACTACAGCGTCGGTCGCCACGAGAAACCAGACCAAGAGACGTTGGACGAGCGTTGGGTCGAAGAGAGATGAACGCGGCATTCGACTCAGGACCGATTGCGACGCTGGCGTTCTACCTAGCGTCGGCATTGACCATCGCCTCGGCGCTCATCGTCGTTACCCAACGAGACCTGGTGCGCGCTGTCGTGGCGTTAGCGATGTCGTTTGTTGGAGTGGCTGCAATCTATTTCATCCTGAACGCCGAATTCATCGGCGTCGTTCAACTGCTTGTCTACGTAGGCGCGATCTCGATCCTGATCGCGTTCGCAGTGATGTTCATAGGCGACCTGGCAAATGCGGGCACGCTTTCGCAAAGCCGGTTGATCTCGGCAGTAGCGGCGATTTTGCTTCTAGCAACAGTCATCTTTGTGGCGTATAACACCGATTGGACCGATATCAAGGACGTGACCGATGCCGACGCAGTGGCCGGCTTAACTGGTCGTTACGAAGTTGCAGGAACGTCGGACGACAAGAACGTCATATCAGCCGTGAATAGCGATGTGGAAGATTCGCGAGGTGGGGCACTAGTTGACGGTTCCTCCCACATCGGACCGGCGCTGATCAGCGACTTCGTCCTGCCATTCGAAACCTTGGGGTTGCTCCTCATCGCCGCACTGATCGGCGCATTGCTCGTTATCCGCGGCAGACAGAAGGACGACGCGGCATGACGCTCGAGATCGTCCTCGTTGTTGCAGGTGCGCTCTTCTCGATCGGACTCTTCGGAGTTTTGGCCAGGCGCAACATCATCGCAGTCATCATGTCCCTTGAGTTGATGTTCAACGGAGTCCTAGTAGCCGCCATCGGTTTCTCGAGATTCACCGCCCCTGCCGCCCTGATGGATGCGAGTGGTGGCATCACCGAGGCGGCAGTTCGTTCAGCTTTGACTGGCCACATGTTCGCAGTATTCGTCATCTCGATCGCCGCGGCAGAGACAGCACTCGCTCTCGCCCTTGTGTTCGCCTTCTACCGGGCGAAGCAGTCCGTTGAAATCACCGACGCTGCGGAAATGAAGAACTAAACGATGTGGGTCGAATACAAGAGAACTAAGACCTTGAAGATCGCCGAGAGCTGGAAGAATCTGCTCGACGGCGAAGGATTGCCGGCGAAGATTTTGCCTGTGGGTGACGTTTTGGATTGGGCAGAGGACGTTCCGTTCATGGTGATGGTTCCCAAAGGTAGGGAACACGTAGCAGACGAGATCATCAGAAAGCTCTAGGCGACACTCGATTTGGCATCAGAACTGACAATCTGGCTGATTATCCTGCTGCCCGCGTTCGCGTTCGTCTTCAACGGATTGCTGCTGCGATGGTTGCCTGAGATCGCCGCTGGTCCCTTCAGGTTGACGGGTAAGAAGTCCGATCTCGCGGGCTGGTTGACCGTTGTCGCGGTGGGCGTGTCGTTTGTCCTGTCCTTCTTGGCCCTCCTAGAAGTCGTGTCCGACGGAACGCAGTACTTCGACATGCGAAGCTGGATCGCCATCAGTGGTGTCGACATCCAGTTCGGCATCATGCTCGACCAACTGACAGCGATCATGCTCGTCGTCGTTAGCGGTGTGAGTTTCCTTGTGCAGCTTTACGGCGTCGGCTACATGCACGGTGACGACGGCTACACGCGCTATTTCTCCTACATGGCGCTCTTCACCGCGTCAATGCTCGGACTCGTGACCGCACGAAGCGTAATCCAACTCTTCGTCTTCTGGGAACTCGTCGGCATCTCCTCATACCTCCTCATTGGTTTCTGGCTCAACCGTCCCTCAGCAGCGGCAGCAGCCAAAAAAGCGTTTCTCATGACACGCTTCGCCGACTTCGGTTTCCTCCTCGCAATCCTCTACCTTTATTCAGTCGACCCGTCTTGGCTAGACATCCAGGAGATGTATCACGCGATCACTGCCGGAGCCATGGCCGTCTCGGTAGCCTCGTGGATAGCCCTAGGATTCCTGTTGGGCGCAATGGGTAAATCTGCCCAATTCCCGCTCCACTCATGGTTGCCCGATGCGATGGAAGGCCCCACATCAGTCTCCGCACTTATCCACTCCGCGACGATGGTCACCGCAGGCGTATTCTTAGTCGCTCGTTTCTTCCCACTATTCGAACACAGCGACATCATGTTCCTCGTCACAGTGGTCGGCGCAGTAACAGCGGTATTCGCAGCATCAATGGCGCTGGTGGCAGACGACATCAAACGGGTTCTGGCTTACTCCACCGTTAGCCAACTCGGTTACATGATGTTTGCGCTAGGAGTCGGAGCATATGGCGCAGCCGTCTTCCACCTCTTCACGCACGCCTTCTTCAAAGCGTGCCTCTTCCTCGCAGCAGGTTCAGTCCACCACGCTGGCGGTACGTTCAACATGAACTACCTCGGTGGCCTGAAAAATCACATGAAGATCACTTACTGGGCAATGGTGATCGCGAGTTTGTCATTGGCGGGGATCATACCGCTCTCAGGCTTCTGGTCCAAGGACGAGATCCTGGCCCACGCAGCACATGGAGACTCTGGAATAGCGATGTTCGCGTTGCTTATGGGATTGCTAGGCGCATTGATGACCGCGTTCTACATGTTCCGTGCAGTCATCAAGACGTTCCACGGCGAGTTCCGCGGCGGCGGCGGCAAGGAGCGTGAAGACATCGAAGCATCGGGCGAAGTACCTCCTGAAGGCTTAGAGCACGTTCACCTTGGCGAATCGCCATGGACGATGACCGTGCCGATAGCGATACTGGCCTTCCTAGCGATTGTCATCGGCTTCTTTACCAACCCAATTTTCGACCTCGGTTTCGCAAACAAGCACGCATTCGCAACTTTCGTCGTCGAACGGAACACCGACGTCTTCCACGACCATGAAGCACAAGTTCACGCCGGTTCGGAACCCAAGTTCGATCCATTGATAGCCGGTATTTCTACGGTGTTGGCGATTGGAGGTATCGCCATCGCATGGTTGTTAGCCACACGGACAGGCGTCATCCCCGCTTCTGTCGAGAAGATGACGTTGCCTTTCCAAAACCTACTCAGGCGGAAGTACTACTTCGACGAGTTGTATGAAGACTTGATCGTCTCCCGAGGCTTCTACAGTTACTTCGCACGACTTGTAGATAGGCTGGACATCTCCGGTTTCGACAACGTAAACATCCAGCTTTACCGCTGGACTGACCGTGCGGGACGCGCCTTGGCGAAGGTTCAAGACGGCCAAGTCCAAACCTACGGCATCGTCTCAGTAGTCGGCCTGATAGTGGCGATAGTGATCTTCGTAGTGGTGGCACAGTAATCGCGTGATGACACCTAGAGCATGAGCGAATTCAACGGCATATTGACGGTAACTGTATTCCTGCCCGCGTTGGCGGCGCTGGTCATACTGCTTGCCAAACCATTCAATCTAGAGGATCGAATCATCCGCTGGTTCGCCATCCTCAGCACCGTCGCGACGTTTGTCCTGTCCCTGATCATCTTTTTGGCTTATGACCGCGATGCTGGCGGTGTCCAGTTCATCGACCACATTAGCTGGTTGTCGGCGGAGACAATCAAATCGTCGTATCTGCTGGGCGTCGATGGTTTGAGCGCTCCGTTGGTCCTGCTCACGGGATTGTTGGGCATGGCTGCGGCATTCGCCTCTCGAAACATCGAACTGCGAGTCTCTGAATACTTCATCTGGTTGCTGCTGCTAGAAGCGGCAGTCATGGGCGTGTTCGTCAGCCTCGACCTGCTCCTCTTCTTCGTGTTCTTCGAGTTTGAAGTCATCCCGATGTACATGCTCATCTCGATCTGGGGCACGGGACGCCCGCGCTACTCGGCGATGAAATTCGTGCTCTTCACCCTAGGTGGCGGTGCATTTATGTTCGTCGGAATCTTCGCCGTATATCTAACAGGCGCGGTTGACACGTTGACGATGGTTGATGTGCCGAAACTTGGGATAACTGGCATCCCCGAACAGATCTCAGGCGTCAGCCTCATCGCACCAGCATCGCTGATATTCGCATTCTTCCTAGTCGCGTTCGCGGTGAAATTGCCTGTCTGGCCTCTGCACAACTGGCTGCCCGACGCTCACACTGACGCCCCGACCGCGGTCAGCGTCATGCTTGCCGGAGTCCTGCTGAAGATGGCAGGGTATGGCATGATCCGCATCAACATCGGCTTCTTCCAAGAAACGAACGGCTTCACCGTTCACGATGCGGCCGGCATTCTCTCGGTGATCGCCGCGGTCAGCGTCGTCTACGGCGCGATCGTCACAATTCGCCAGACGGATATGAAACGACTAATCGCCTACTCCTCCGTAAGCCACATGGGCTTCGTTCTCCTGGGCTTGACAGCTATCGGTGGTAGCACTGCGGCAAACCAGCTCGGGGGGATCAACGGCGCGGCGCTCCAGATGTTCACTCACGGAACCATCACCGGCCTCGCCTTCCTGATGGTCGGATTAGCCTATGACCGAACTCACACAAGACACATTCCTCACTTGGGCGGCCTGTGGCGACGGATGCCCATCATCGGAATCTTCTTCTTCATTGCAGGCTTCGCTTCGCTAGGACTACCCGCGCTGTCAGGCTTCGTCTCCGAGATCATGGTGTTCCTGAACTCGTTCCCGGTGTGGCCGTGGGCAGCGAGCGTATCAGCGTTCGGAGTCGTGTTGGCAGCCGGATACGTCTTGTGGATGATTCAACGCACCTTCTTCGGATCTAGGCCCGCCGAAGGAGGCATACCTAACGACAAGTATGAAGAATTGACAGATGCCGAGCCGTTAGACCTCATACCGATATTGGTCCTTACGATACCGATATTTGTGATCGGCATCTGGCCGAAAGTGGTTGTGGATGTGTTCAAGATCGGCATTGAGGGGATACTGCGCTAGTGAATGCTCAGGACTACTGGGCGTTATCGCCCGTCATCGCGATGGCAGCACTAGCAATCGTGCTGCTGTCGGCAGACGCGCTCCTCGCCGAGAGGATGTTCGGTGGAAGGCGCTTCGGCAGCAAACGAGCTCTGTCGTGGATCGCTTTCATTGGCCTTCTAGGACCGGCCATACTGGCACTCAACCTATGGTTCGGTTGGTTAGGCAATTCGACCTCGGACCCCGTCATATACGGCACCTTCACAGCCGACCGCTTCACGCTCTTCTTCCAGTTCCTCATAATCGGCACTACTGCAGCAGTCATCTTGGCGTCGGTTCCGTATCTCGAACAGTTCCGCGATTCCCTTGGCGAGTTCTTCACGTTGTTGTTGATTGCCGCCGCTGGAATGATGCTCCTCGTTGGAGCGAGCGAGTTGATAACGATCTACGTCGCACTCGAGACCACCGCGCTTCCCGCAGTTGCTCTAGCCGCGCTCCGACGCGATGGGTTCTCCATCGAAGCCGGAGCCAAATTCCTCATACTTTCCGCACTCTCAACCGCATTGCTGCTATTCGGTCTCGTATTTCTCTACGGATACACCGGAGCCACGCGTATAGACGAGATAGTCGCACGATTGGCAACACTCCCGTTCGAGGCAGGAGTGCCATTCGGTTCATTGGCCGTGATGCTCGCCGTCCTGCTCATTGTCGCCGGTTTCGGTTTCAAGATGGCTATCGCTCCTTGGCACATGTGGGTGCCTGACGTCTACCAAGGTGCCCCCACCCCCGTTGCCGCATTCCTGTCCGTCGCATCCAAAGCATCTGCATTCGCCGTGCTGATGCGACTCCTCTACTCCATGGCAGGTTTCGAAGCAGTCGCCCAAGACTGGCAGATCCTCTTCGCCCTCATTGCAACCGCGAGCATGACGGTCGGGAACCTCCTTGCCCTGTCTCAGACCAACATGAAGCGTCTGCTGGCGTACTCGACCATTGCTCAAGCCGGATATATTATGGTCGGTTTCGCAGCGGTGTCGATAGCATCCTCAAGTGGTAGCGCCACATCCGGTCCGCAGAGCATCATGTACTACTTGGCTGGATACGCATTTACCAACCTAGCAGTATTCCTAGGCTTCACCGCGATCATTCACCGTACAGGCGATGACACGATCGCCGGTTTGGGCGGACTCGTGAAACGGTCGCCAGTGCTCGCAGTGCTCATGTCGATCGGCCTCTTATCGCTGTTAGGGATGCCGCCGACCGTCGGATTCATGGCCAAGGCGGTCATTTTCAGTACCGCAGTCGATCAGGGACTGATTTGGCTCGCCGTTGTAGCCGTCGTGAACACAGTCGTTGCCGCATACTACTACCTCCGGATCGTGGGATTAATCTTGTTTGGAGAGACGGAAGATACCGATCCGATCAAACCTGCACCTGGTGAGATGGCCGCGGTGATTGTCGGTATCGCAGGAGCCATTGTCCTTGGCGTCGTGCCATGGTTGGTTCTTCAGTTGATCGACGACTCCATCACCATCGTCTGACGGGCGTTGAGATGGTATCTTGCCGGGAAACTTGCTGGCTGGACGGCTAAATTTGAGCAATTTCGACGTAGTCTGTATCGCCCATCACAGCTTGTTGCCGCAGGCTGCAGAGCTTGCCGCCCAAATCTCCCACCGATACAAGGACCGCTGCCGATGGTGGACTGCCAACGAGTCAACGTTGGCACACGAGGAAGCGGACGACCGACTCCGTGACACTGACCTGATAGTGACGGTCGGTGGCGACGGTACCATCCTTCGGGGGATGCACGCCGCATCCCTCTACGGCATACCAGTTCTAGGTGTCAACATGGGACGAGTCGGATTCATGAGCGAAATCGATTCCGGCGACGCCCTCAACGGCATCAAGTGGTACCTCGACGGAAATGGCCGTATAGACGAACGCGTCATGCTCAAGGTCACACTTGGCGATGACACAGAAGATTCCCTCCACGCTCTTAACGACGTGACCGTACACCGAGGGGCAGAACTTCGGATGATTGAAGTTAAAGCGGTCGTCGACGGCGTAGAGCTGTCCACCTACCGCGGCGACGGTCTAATCGTCGCAACATCAACCGGGTCGACGAGCTACACCCTCCAACTAGGAGGTCCGGTAATCGACCCGAACTCGCCCGTGTTCCTGCTGAAACCCATCGCCGGTCACATGAGCCAATTCGGTGGAGTCATCCTAGATTCGAACAGCAGTCTAGAGCTGACGCTGGGTTCATCGACGGATGCCACCCTGACCGTTGACGGGTATATAAGTCGGACTATGCGCGATGGTGATTCCGTTCTCTTATCGCGTAGCGAGCGCTCCGCGAAGTTCCTGCGTAGAGAACCAAAGAGCGCATTCTGGGAAGGGCTATCCCATCGATTGGGCATGAGAATCGGCGCGGTACGCCGAGGCGAGGAGTCGGGCAGTTGAGCATCTCTGATGGTGAAAAGTTACCGCTTAAAACCGAAAGACTAGCTTCGAAAACGATATACCGTGGCGAGAAGTTCGATTTGCGCGTCGACACGCTGAAGATGGGTGACCGTTCGCCTGCCAACAAGGAAATCGTCGTTCACCCAGGCTCGGCTGCGATGATTCCTATTACCGAACGAGGAACTGTATTGCTCGTCAAGCAGTGGCGCGTGGCGCAGGATTGCTACACATTAGAGTTGCCATCTGGAACACGGGACGGAGATGAAGCGCCCGAACTAACCGCGGCTCGCGAGTTGCGGGAAGAGACTGGCTATAGGGCGTCTAAATTCACTCCGATCGGCGGGTTCTATCCAGCATCAGGATTCAGCGAGGAGTATTGCCACGGCTTCGTCGCTACCGGTCTCGAATTCGACCCTTTGCCGCAAGATAAACTTGAAGACATCATGGTTGTTGAAACGACTGTCGACGACTTGCGGCGAATGTGCATGAATGGCGAAATTGACGATGCGCTGACAATTGCGGCGGTCACTCGTGCTTCCGCATTTCTCGACGAAGCTAGGAGTGCGGATGTATAAGCATGATGTCCTGATAATCGGCGCCGGATTGGCGGGATTAAGGGCAGCAGTGGAGGCGACGAGGTTGGGTTTGGATGTGGCCGTTATCAGCAAGGTCCACCCGGTTCGCAGCCACTCCAACGCTGCTCAAGGCGGCATCAATGCCCCACTCACCGATCGCGGCGATGATTGGGAAGGCCACGCTCTTGACACCATAAAAGGCAGCGACTACCTTGCCGACCAAGACGCCGTCGAGATCATGTCGAGCGAAGCTGGCGACGCGGTTATCGAACTCGAACGTATGGGCGTCATCTTCAGTCGAGGAGAAGATGGTCGTCTAGGCACACGAAGATTCGGCGGTCAGTTGGTTGCCCGAACCTTCTTCGTCGGTGCCATCACTGGCTCCGCCATCCTACACGTCCTCTACGAACAAGCCCTCAAGCACGGCCTGAACACATACGAAGAGTGGTTCGTCACCGACCTCATCGTCGAAGATGGGCGTTGCGTCGGTGTAGTTGCCCTCGATGTCAAGACTGGAGAACTGCACTCGATCTGGGCCAAAGCGGTCATCATGGCCGCAGGTGGTGCTGGGAGAGTCTTCGAACCCTCGACCAACGCCATTATCTGCACAGGTGACGGTCTAGCCCTTGCATGGCGCGCTGGAGTCCCGATGATGGATATGGAGATGGTCCAATACCATCCCACCACGCTTGCACGAACCGGCATCCTTCTCTCAGAAGCGGCACGCGGTGAAGGTGCACATCTCCTCAACTCTGAGGGCGAACGCTTCATGCTCAGGTACGCGCCCCAATACGAGGAACTCGCCTCTCGCGACGTCGTATCCCGCGCCGAACAGACCGAAATCAATGAAGGGCGAGGCATTGAAGGCAACGTCCTACTAGACCTCCGACACCTGGGCCGAGAGTTCATCGAAGATCGTTTGGGTTATCTCCAAGAGGTCTCAGTCGAGTTCCTAGGTATAGATCTCGCTGAACAACCAGTCCCGGTCCGTCCTGGTGTCCACTACATCATGGGCGGAATCAAGACCGATGTCGATGGCGCAACAATCGTCCCCGGCCTCTATGCCGCGGGTGAGTGCGCCAACGTCAGCGTCCATGGAGCCAACCGATTAGGCGCAAACTCGCTCCTCGATACCGTCGTCTTTGGACGCCGCTCAGCTGTTCACGCCGCCGACTACATCAAATCCGTAGATGCAGGTTCAGGATCGGACGAACATCTCAACGAGACCAAATCCCGCATCCAATCGCTCCTCGACCGGGCACCAAACGAGAATTGGGCTGCGGTACGCAACTTCATGGCTAACGAGATGACTAAAGGCATCGGCGTCTTCCGAGACCAAAGGTCGATGGAAGGCGCAAAAGCGGCCATCGACAACGTAGATGAGCGGATAAACAAGATCTCGGTCCAGAACAAGGGCAAAGTCTTCAACACCGACCTCATATTCACTTTGGAGATGGAGTTCATGGCTGATGTCGGAAAGGCAGTCGTTCACTCTGCGCTTGCCCGGAAAGAGAGCAGGGGAGCGCACTTCCGCACCGACATCACTGAACGCGATGATGAAAACTGGCTGAAACACACGCTCGCGTACCAAGACGCCGACAACTAAGACGGTGTGCGTATTGAAACGTCGCCAGTCACGATCACCAAGTGGGAACCGGTCAAGAGGGTCTACTGATAATCATGCAGGCAAAACTGAAAGTAAGCAGGTTCGACCCTGAGACTATGGGCCAAGGCCAGAGACGCTGGGACGAGTTCGAACTAGATGTCCATCCGAGCGCAACAGTTCTTGATGCCCTGATCCAGATCCGAGAAGAGGTCGACGGTACCCTGTCTCTCCGCTGCGCTTGCCGTGCCTCGATCTGCGGATCGTGCGGGATGCGCGTCAACGGCGACGCCAAACTCGTCTGCAAAACTCGTATCGTCGACACCTTCAAAGATGGCGAGACCATTGTCGTCGAACCGATGGGAAACCAAGCGATCATCAAAGACCTAGTAGTCTCACTCGATCCCTTCTTCGACAAAGTCCGCCAAGTCGACCCGTATCTCCAGCCAGACGCAGAGCCAGACCAGGGCGAATTCGTCGCCAGCAACGACTCGATGGTCAACCTCCTCACCGCCATGAACTGCATCATGTGCGGTGCATGTGTCTCAGACTGCACGGTCTTGGAGGTCGACGAAGCCTTCATCGGTCCAGCCGCGTTGGCCAAAGCATGGCGCTTCGTAGAAGACCCACGCGACGATCAGCGAGACGAACGCTTAAAAGAGCTTAACGATGTCGAAGGCGGCATCTGGGATTGCACCCGATGCTTCAAATGCGTAGAGGTTTGCCCGAAAGACGTTGCACCCATGGACCGCATTATGGAGATGCGCGACATGGCGATCGAAGCTGGAAACACCAACACCCCCGGTTACCGACACACAGAGTCATTCAACAAATCCGTCAAGAAACACGGTCGCCTTGACGAAGCGAGACTGGCAGTCGAATCGGCCGGGTACACCAATGTCCCGCGCCTAATCGACCTCGCAGAGATCGGTATCAGATCCACCCTCAAAGGCAAGATGCCACCTATCGTGCCGCATAAGGCGGATGACAAAGAGAAAATCACCCGCATCTTCGAACGAGTAGAGAGCGAGCGTAAGTAATGAAATTCGCCTTTTACCCGGGCTGCGTAGCACGCGGAGCAGGACCCGAGCTCTTCGACTCCGCTGTCGCAGTAATGGATCGCCTCGGCATTGAGTGGGTCGAACTCACAGGCGCGGCTTGCACAGGCGCAGGTGTCCTACAGGAAAAAGACCAGAAACTCGGCGACATCCTCAATATCCGCACATTGGCAATGGCTGAGCAACTTGGTCTTCCCGTCCTCACCATCTGCTCCACATGCCAAGGAGTCATGTCCCAAGCAGATCGACGCGTACGCCGCGATGCTGACTACCTCGAAGAGATCAACAGCTACCTCGCAGAAGAAGGCCTCTCCTACAGCGGCAACACCACCGTCAAGCATCTCCTCTGGGTCCTAGTCGAAGACATCGGCGTCGAAACTCTACAAAAGACCTTCGTCAAAGAACTCTCAGGAGTCAACCTCGCACCTTTCTACGGCTGCTACATCGTCCGTCCGTCCGACGCCCTAGGTTTCGACGAACACCCCGAGCGCCAAACCTCCCTCGAAACTGTCATTGAAGCGGTCGGCGGCACAGTGGTCGACTTTCCCGGTAAAACTGCCTGCTGTGGTTTCCCGATCCTCCTCATCAACCAGCGCAACTCCCTTCGCATGGTCGCCAACCACACCGGCACAGCAAGCGAACTCGGGGCCGACGCCATGGTCACTCCGTGCCCCCTATGCCACCTCAATCTCGATGGATACCAACCCAAAGCCCGACGCCAAAACAACCGCGGAAAAGCAGATCTCCCCATCATCCACCTACCGCAGCTCCTCGGCCTAGTGATGGGCATAGACACCAAGACCCTTGGCCTCGGCAAGCACCTAGTCAACACCCGCGACATCGTCCGCAAAGTCGACTCCATCCCGGTAGGGTAGCAAGCTGATTACCCAAGCAAAGTCGGCTTTCACCCCTGGAAGAGCCGACAAGCACGCCGTGTTCACATTCCGGCTGTTTCTGCCGATCATCATCCTTTCGCTAGTAATCGCATTAACCGCGTTCGCCTGCACCACTGACCCCGAAGACATCCCTCCAACCCTCGACCCCGAGCCTCCAATCACCGAGTCCCAAGCCATCGATATCGCCAAAGCTTCCCTAGACGAAGTTCTCCAAGACATCGAGTTCGCAGGCTATGACCAGATCCGGGTCCGCACCGGCATCATGCGCCTCCGCCGCCTCCAAGAACTCACCCAGTCAGACCTCTACACCCCCGACTCCCCCCGAATGCAACGCCAAATCTGGGCCATCCAAATAGGCGGCAAATTCGATACCGACCCATTGCCATACACAGTCCCCTACGGTTACGGCATAGTAGGCATAGATGCCGTCAACGGGGACATCCACCTGAGAGCGCGCTACGACAAAGAGATCCTAGTCGAGCCATAGAAATCCCGCCGTCGGTCACGAGCGCCCGATCCGCCGATCAATCAACGGGTAAACCGCTTCCATTACAGCCAGCAAAATGGCGAAGATGATCGCCGTCGTGATCACGATCGACTGTACGGTATTCGAGTCGTTCCCGAGTATCGCCTGCTGCAAAAGGTATCCGATGCCCGGGTACGCGAAGACTATCTCCACCATTACAGCACCGGTGAAGATGATCCCCATGCTCAGAAACAGCTGCGTGAATTGGGGCAAAGCGCAGTTCCGCATCCGATACCAGGCGAAAATGCGCCAATCTCTCAATCCCATAGCTCTCGATTGGACGACGTAGTCTTCGCCCTCAATCGTCACCATCATTCCGCGCATCAAGACCAACCAATGCGCCGTGCCTGTAAGGATGATGCTCAACGTAGGCAGAGTTCCATGCCATAGCAGCGTACGAATCCCCTCCCAGGTCAGCGTAGGTGTCTCGCCCAACGTGTAACCTCCGCCCGTAGGAAACACCTCCCATAACCAAACGAACAACCAGATCAAAACCATCCCAAATATGAAGTAGGGCGTCGCATACATAGCCAACGCTGCGGGAGTGCTCCAGCGCGCCACCTGCCCAATCTTCCCGAACGGAGACGCCATCAAAGCTCCCGCAACCGATCCGATGATGAACGAAACCGCGGTGGCAAGACCCATCAACGCCAATGTCCAAGGCACAGCCTGAGTCACCTTGTCACTGATGAACCCGCCCTGCAAGACCCACATCCACCAGTCGACAAAATCTAAAACCGTCGGAAATGATCCGTACTCCGTCCAAAGAGCTTGCAAACGCGGCACAAGATAGGTCAGGGAACCAGCAAGGAAGACCGTTGCGACGAATGAGACTGTGCGACGGGTTAATTGGTTCATGCGAAAACGCAATGTGACATGCTTAAGTCCATGTCGCTCCCAAAAGCGCTATCGGAGGGACAGGCGGGCGTTAAGTGTATCCGCACCAGTCAGTGACAGGACCCGCCCTGATAGGCAGGTCCTGTCCTTCAGCGTCACTCGCTCTTGCGGACCGACGGATTAACCGCCAGTAGGCTGCAAGCGGATGATCGCGTGGTAGAACTCAGCCCAGATGCGCTCGGAGCGCAGGTCTGAAGTCTGGCTCGTTGGCCAACCGGTCCAGTACGTTGTGTTCATCGCGTTGATGTGACCATCAATCACTAACTGGATCTCTGGCATGTCACGCAAGATGATCTCAGTCGCTTGCCGGAACAGGTCGATGTATTCCTGGTTGTCCGGCGACGCATCCAACACGCCCATCTGGTCGACGAGAGCATCATACTCAGCGTTCTCGTATCGAGGAGCCGAGAGGAAGTACGCGACCGTCTCGCCGATGTCCGCAGAGTTATTGGAATGCCAGTGCACGTAGGTCTGGTACGGCTCGACCGTGCTGCCGCAGTGCCAAGTCAGCCATGACGGAAGGTCTCCGACCGCCTGCTTGCCCCAGAATCCGGTCAGACCACGGCGTTCCACCGCGTCGAATCCAGCGCGCTGCGCGGACTCCACGACCGCCGTGCCAGCACGCGACATCTTCCAGTAGCCAGGTGACGGGTTCCAAAGTTCAATCTTCAAAACCTCGCCATTCGCGTCCGTCCAGAACCCGTCGTCATTTCTGGTGTATCCCGCGGCCTCCATAATCTCAGCAGCCTTCTCAGGGTTGTGCTGGTCTGTACCGTCAGCTTCGATCAGATCTCGGATCTTCTCGTAGTACGCAGCCGGTCCGGGGAAACCGATCGCTAATGGCACTGCGACTGGCATCGTCGTACCTTCAAACGCAAGATTCGCAACCGATTGCTTGTCGATAGCGAAGTTCAGCGCTCGACGGACTGCAGGATCATCGAACGGCGCAACCTTGTTGTTCATCGTCATTGAGATCATGCAACCGTTGGGGTCGTGGATGAACGGGTCGTCCTGCCACGAGATCACCTTCGGGTTCCTGACGCGGGTCAACTCGAATAGACCTGGCTGGAACGTGAATTGCAGGTCGATTTCATTCCTCGCCAATCGCAAGGCAATCGACTGCTCGTCACCGGAAGGCGCAAACACGATGCGCTCCACACCTGGCAACGGTGCAACACCAGCCTTTGCGGCCCACCAGTTGTCGTCGCGGTCAAAAATCAACGCCTCTGGTGCAGCCTTCACGAGCTTGAACGCACCAGTTCCGACAGGCCATCCCTGAGCAATGTCCACGTTCTCGAACGTCTCTGGATCTTTGCCTTCCCAGATGTGCTTAGGCAGGACCGGCAGCTGCTCTTCAGAGTTCTCTTGGAACAAGATGAAGAAGATGCGCTGGTCGGGTCGAGTCAGGTTCAGCTTGACTGTGTAGTCATCGGGAGCTTCAACGCTCTCAACTGCGCCCTTAAGGCGGAAGTGGAATGCACTCGACGGGTTGTCGATGATCAGATCCTGCCATGTGAAGCGGACGTCCTCGGCCGTGAACGGAGTTCCGTCAGACCAGTGGGCATCGTCACGCAACGTGATCGTGATCTCGTCGTGAGTATCGTTGTACGCCCAATCCTTCGCCAACCACGGCCGGACCTTGCCGTCGTGGTGACCGAAGTAGAAGAGAAACTCGAGCCACGAGTTGTTCGAGAAAGTCCTGATCCGACTCAATCCACCGCCGGATAGCAGGTTCATATTCGCCGGGTCAAGTTGCTGACCACCGATCGCGATGACGAGCGTCCGGTCTCTTGGTACGTCTCTCAAGCCTTCAGTGCCTGCCGCAGCCGGAGGTGTTGCGGTAGGTTGCACAGTGGCGGTCACCACCTTCTCTACCTCTACGGCAACCTCTTGTTGCACGACGACTTCTTTTTCAACGACCACCGTTTCGACAACTGTCTGTCCTTCGACAACACGTTCTCGTTCAACGACGACTGTTTGGATGACGGTCTGGCCCTCCACAATCGTCTCTTTTTCCACGACGACCGTCTCGACGACGCGTACCTCACGATCAACTTGCACCTCAACCGTCTGGACGACGATCTTCTCTGTGGTGCAAGCGAACGCCGCGAGGCTGGACACGACAACGCTCAAGACGGCGATCGCGAGAAGCTTATTTAGTCTCAACATCTCGGATATCTCCTTTGCTTGTGTTCCTCAGCTTTAGGGGTTCTAAGGGTAGAAAGTTAAATCATTTGAGTTCATCACGAGACAGATGATGCCGTCTCGGTCGACATTAACGATTCAAGGTCCGTCACAGGACGGTCTTCGTGTAGGAAACATTTCACTGCTCGGTTGTCTACAAGCTGGAAATGTGGCGGATCAGTTGCGCAGCGATCAAAAGCGTGAGGGCACCGCGGCGCGAATGCACAACCTTCAACTGTCATCTCCCGCTCATTGCCCGTCGTGATCGGAGCCAAGTTTTCGCCCCACGGAACTCGAGGATCTGGAACTGGAATCGAGCCCATCAACAACTGCGTATATGGATGAGATGGATCCTGCACCACATTTTCAACATTCCCGGCTTCTACCACTGAACCTCGGTAGAGCACATAGATCGTGTCCCCTACCTGATACGCGGTCGTGAGATCGTGCGTTATGTAGATGATCGATATCCCCAACTCCGTCTTCAACTCTCTAAGGCTCTCCAAAACCGTCGCGCGCAACGAGGCATCGATCATCGACACTGGCTCGTCCGCCACAATCACCTTCGGCTTCAATAGGAAAGCACGAGCAACTGTGATGCGTTGACGTTGACCTCCGCTCAATTGGTGAGGGAACCGGCCCAAAGTCTCCGCGGGTCGCAATCCGACCTGACGAAGAGCATCTTCCACCAATTCACGTGCCTCATCCTCAGATTCAGCTATACGGTACAGCTGGGCGGGTTGGGTCAGGATTCGGTCGACTCGATAAACCGGATTGAATACTTCGAAAGGGTCTTGGAATATCGGCTGGACGTTGCGTCGGAACTCTCGCCAATCGTTGCCTTTTAGTGAATAGATGTCGCGTCCCCGGTATCGGATCTCACCGTGTGTCGGCCGCATGAACCCCAACAGCATTGATGCCAAGGTAGTCTTCCCGCTCCCGCTCTCACCCGCGATCACAGTGATGCTCGGATTGTCATCGTCAACCTGAAGGCTTATGTCGTTGACCGCGACATTCTCAACCTTGTTGAACAAACCGCGACTGAACACACGCGTCAGATGATCGGCTTCCAAGACTGCGCTCATCGCGCCGCACCTGCTTCCTCGTAGAGATGACAACTCGCCCAACGACCGTCACGAAGCTGATCGAAAGTCGGATCCACTGATCTGCAGACATCCATCACGGAATCGCAACGCGGGTTGAACGAGCATCCCCCGGGCAGTTCAAGCAGGGCAGGAGGAAGCCCCGGAATACCGGCTAAACGATGCCTCCGACTCGTCGACGGTAGACTACCGATCAAGGCCCGCGTATATGGATGAAATGGATCATCAAAGATATCCGAGACCTGCCCAACCTCAACGAGCTTCCCTGCATACATCACTCCCACATGCGACGCGAACTGCGCCATCAAGCCCATATCATGACCCACGATGAGCACTGCAGCGCCAATCTCCTCCTGCAAACGCCTTAGCGTCAGCATGACCTCTCGCTGAACAACAACATCCAATGCGCTGGTAGGCTCGTCCGCAATGATTACCTTAGGACCGAGCGAAACCGCGATTGCGATTGCCACGCGCTGTTTCATCCCTCCGCTGAGCTCGTGCGGATACATCCTAGATACCGCCGGATCCAGCCCTACGCTTCTCAACACTTCCACGATCCGCTCCGAGATCTCTGAACTGCTGATGTTGTCTACGTGATCCTTGAAACCGTTGGCAATTTGATTGCCAATCTTCACAACCGGATTGAGAGAGTTCATAGCGCCCTGTGGCACATAAGAGATCTGCGCCAACCGCATCTCGCGCATCCGATTCTCCGACAACGACAGCAGATCAACGCCATCGAGCAACACTTCGCCACCAACTATCCGTCCCGGAAGCTGCGTCAGACGCATCAACGCGAGCGCGGTCGTAGTCTTCCCAGAACCAGATTCTCCGACAAGTCCGAATCGTTGCCCGGGCCACAGCTCAAACGAAACATCGTCAGCTGCGCGCAACATTCCCCGCGGCGTCTCATACTCCACCGTCAGATTGTTCACCTTCAGGACCGGCCAGTCGTTCTGTGACGTCACGACGATGCTCGCAATCTCGGATTGGCGACACGGTCGAGGCCCAGAGACGTCAGGAACAGTCCTAGGAAGATAATCACGATCATCACTACCGGCGAGCCCCACCACCACCAGTAGCCCCGCAATACCGCGCCGTAGTCATTCGCCCACCAGATCGACCAACCCAACGTCTGCGAGTTGGAGGGGCCGAGTCCCAGCACTTCCAAGCCGATCGAGAACAATATGCCCCCAGAGACAGCTTGCACAAAGCTTGCTGCTAGGTAAGAGGTCAAGTTGGGCATGAGTTCGACGAAGATGATTCGCCAAGTACCAGCCCCAGATGCGCGTGCCATGTTGATGAACGCGCGTTCGCGGAGCGTCAAGACTTGAGCTCGCACGGTTCGCGCGGTGCCCATCCAAGACAATAGCCCGATGACTACTCCCATGATCCACACCGCGCCTACTGGGAAGTATTCAATGATGAAGACGAGCAAAAACAGGATCGGGATAACGAATAGCACGTCTGAGATGATGCGGATGAAAGTGTCGGCCCAACCGCGCACGTATCCGGCGAAGAATCCTAGAAACGTGCCAATGGTGATACCGCAAATGCCTGCGAGCAATCCGATGAGCAGCGTTTTTGGCGTACCGATCACGAGCAACGCGAGGATCGACCTGCCGACCGCGTCGGTGCCGAACCAATGCTCCATCGATGGCGGTTGCCGAAGCGGTGCTGAGTTGAGACGCGCCAGTTCTAGATCGACGAAGAGATAGCCCAACACCGTGAATGCAATTACCGCTGCGAGAAGAATCAGTCCCATCAATAAAAGTACGTTGCCTGAGACCAAACGGAAAAATCTGGTCGCCAGTGACACAGAAGGAACTTCAATGCTGGTCCGCTCAACCATCGGAAAAACGCTTCGCTACTCAGTCTCGTGTCGTATCCGAGGATCAAGTATCGGGTAGATGACATCCAGCAACACAAGGAACAACGTCACCACGATGATTACCACCAAAAGAATCAACTGCAACAAGGGCAAGTCTTTGACAGTAATGGCGTCAAGGAGCACGTAACCGATTCCCGGATATGAAAACACCACTTCCACAAGTGCAGATCCCGACACGATAAATCCCAAACTCAGCGCCAAGAACGTGATCTGTGGTAGCAACGCGTTCCGCACCTGGTACGAGTAAAAAACCCTCCACGACTTCAACCCCATGGCCCGCGACATCTGCACATAGTCCTCACCTTGCACGATCACCATCATCGAGCGCATCACAATCGCCCAACCGCCGGCAGCTACCGCAACCAGCGAGAGCGCGGGCAAAAATGCATGTTTCGCCAGAGTGAAAAGTCCGTTGAGGCTGAACTCTGGCGACTCGCCCAGAGTGTAGCCGCCGCCAACTGGAAAGAGCGCCCAGGTGACCGTGAACAGCGCTATCAGCATGATGCCAAGCAAGAAATACGGTATTGAGTGGACGATCATGACGATAGGCATCGACCAGTTGAGCAGGTGTTTCCAACGCCCAGGTGCCGCAACCATCAGTGCACCCAGTAAAGTGCCGATAAAAAACCCGATCATGGTTGCAATTGAAAGCAACCCCAACGTCCACGGCAACGCAGCGCGTATCACCCTGGTCACTTCCACGGGATAGTCCACCACCGACAAGCCAAAGTTGAACTGAGAAACATCGATCCAGTAATTGACGTATTGCTCCCACAACGGCTTGTCCAAACCAAATTTCGCCCGATACTCTTCCACGAACCCAGCCGATGGGTCACCTACAAACATTCCCGCCTGCGCCAACTGACCCAGATACTCCTGAATCGGATCGCCGGGTGCCAACCTCGGCAAGAAGAAATTGATCGTCACTCCAAGCCATACAACCAGAACGAATAGTCCAACTCTCTTGAGGAGGTAAGTTATGGACATTCCGAGTTTTCGATCAGTCTTGCGGTTAAAGAAGGACGAAGCACTTCATCACACAAGATGAAAGCGACGGCTAGCGCCGCATTATACGCGAACCGATGGATCTCGCAACGCAGATTCAGATTGTCGAACGGTCTAAGCTTTCAACTTGACGATGTCAACGTCCCATCCCCACTCAACCTCTCCAACTCCAGCGCCACCCCCTCGCTATCCGGCCCCGCCACATGATCGTCTGCCGTGTCGATAACCATCGGATGGGCGTCCCCCACGGAGTACCCGCGTCCCGCCCATCGAAGCATCTCTAGGTCCCCCAGACCATCCCCGAACGCGATGTAGTCCGACGGTTCAAGCTCATGCCGCTCAGCCAACCAACGCAACGCCCGAATTTTCCCCGCTCGTGGTGATCCAACCTCGCAGAAGTGAGGCAACGAGTGCGTCACTTCAGCAGCTGACCCAAGCAACCGAGCGATATCGTCGACATGCTCCGCCATCTCACTTGGAGGACACATGCCGAGAACCACTGTAGGCTCGCGCTCTGCAAGCGGAAACAGATCGTCAACCTTCACCAGCGTCGCGTGGTTCCGCTGCGCGTAGTCGAAATCCTCCTCGTTCTGGTGCGAAACAAACACGTCATCATCCACATAGACACGGATGTCCAACCCGCGCCCCTTGAAAAACTCAATCGCTGCAAACGCCGTCGACTCATCCAACCGCTCGTGCCGCAGCAGCGTATTCGTCTCCGCATCCACCGCCATAGCACCTTGATAGCAGATCATCGTTGCATTGGCACTGATCTCCCGGTGCACATTCCAAGCAGACCGTCGCATTCGGCCCGTAGACAACGAGAACGGTATCCCCCGATTTGTAACTTCCGCCACCGCCGCCTTCAACCGCTCCGAAATCCGGTCATTCACCCGCGTCAAAAGCGTCCCATCGATGTCAGATACGATTGCTGAAAACGGCCCGTCACTCATATCGACTAGTCCTTCAGATCCACAGTGTTCAACAAAATCAACCCTCGAATCTTCATCTGGGCAATCTTCATCGCCATCGCCGCGTTCATCTTCATACAGGCCTTGAGGCAAGACTTGTAACCTGAACCTGCTCCGCCACCCCGTCGATACTCCCGACGCGACGAATACCTTGATTCGGCAAACCCTGCGCGATCTCTGAAACTGACAGATTTACCTTCGGGACCACCAAATCCGGCGCAATCTCCGCCAACGGCACCATCACAAACTCCCGTTGATGCATTCGCGGATGGGGCACCTCTAGTTCCGTCAGCTCGATCACTTCATCCCCGTACAACAAAATATCCAAATCCAAAGTCCGACTCTCGTTCCTATGATGCCTGACACGACCATTCGCAAGCTCGATTTTCACTAGTTCATCAAGCAACTGCCACGGCTTCAGTTCCGTACAGGCTGTAACTACCATATTCAGATACATTGGCTGTTCTTCATCCTCAACTCCAAACGGCTCCGTCTCGTAAACGGAAGACACCGAGAGCAAACCACCGAGTTGTTTAACCGCCTTGATCGCATCTCGAAGGTGGGCTATTCGATCTCCGAGGTTACTGCCGATCCCGATGTATGCAACCGTTCCTCTGCCGTTATCCACCAATCAACTCTCCCTTTCAACCGCCAAACGCACACGCTCGCTCTTGACCTCACCAACTTCAACATCCCAACCTCGAACAATCGCGTCCGCAACCTTCACCACCCTCGCCATCTCTCTAACCTCGTGCACCCGGACAATATCCGCTCCCGCAGCAACCGCCAAAGCTGTAGACGCTGCATTTCCCTCGACCCGATCCTCAGGCTCTGCATCCAAAATCGCGCCGATAAATGACTTCCTCGACGCCCCAACCAACATAGGCAACCCTCCAAGCCTAGCTTTGATCACATCTAAACACCTCAAGACCTCCAAACTATGCGAAGCGTTCTTGGCGAAACCAATCCCAGGATCAACGATGATCTTCCCCCGATCAACTCCCTCACTCTCGGCACACGCAACAGCCCCCGCCAATTCGTCGCCGACTTCCTCAACAACATCCTCATACCGCGCCTGATCGCGGATATGACTAATCACAATCGGCGCCTTATGCCTAGCCACAACTGAAGCCATCTCTGGATCCGACAACATCGAAACATCGTTCGCCGTATCAGCACCCTCCGCCAACGCAATGTCAGCAACCCCCGCCTTCCGAGTATCGATACTGATAGGCAGATCGCACCGCTTTTTGATCCCCGCGATCACCGGCAATACCCGCTCAATCTCCTCATCCGCCGACACTGGACGCGCATCCGGATATACCGAAGCTGGCCGCGTCGACTCACCGCCAATGTCAATGATGTCTGCTCCCTCATCCTCCATGCGCATCGCATCATCTACCGACGCACCGACCCAATCCAGCCCATTCCGCATCGTACCATCTCCGGAAAACGAATCCGGTGTCACATTCAATATCCCCATGATGTAAGTGCGAGAACCCCACTGAAAAGTAGAGTTCCCGATCTTCAAAACGGCCGGTTGGTGTGTTTTTTCAAGCATTTGAGACGTTTCGGTCTCCCCGTAGACCTTCATAGAGGTCAACAACGATTTGCGCCTGTAAATTAGGATTCTAAGTTGGCACGAACACGAAATCGAAGGTAAAAATCCAAACCTTCCTCACCATCTGGATCAAGGCGAAGCAACATCACCCAGCAATCCGAAATAACCGCCGAAACCAACGGCTTCGAATCCCGCATATCTGCATTGGAAGATCGAAGAGCAACTGCCAAGCAGGGCGGTGGCGAACGGCGCATCGAATCTCAGAAATCACGCGGTAAACTCACCGCCCGCGAGCGTCTGTCAAAGCTGTTCGACAACGGCAACTTCACCGAGATCGACACCTTCAACACCCATCGCTCAACCGATCTCGGACTCGACCGTCAACGCTTTGAAGGCGACTCAGTAGTCACTGCATGGGGCAAAGTCGAAGGCCGCACCGTCTTCGCATACGCCCAAGACTTCACCGTCCTCGGCGGCTCCCTATCCCAAATCGCCGCCCAGAAAATCTCCAAGGTCATGGACCACGCCATCAAGGTAGGCGCGCCCGTCGTCGGAATCAACGACTCCGGTGGCGCTCGCATCCAAGAGGGCATTGACTCACTAGCTGGCTACGGCGAAATCTTCCGACGCAACACCCTAGCATCTGGTGTCATCCCTCAAATCACCGTCATTGCCGGACCCTCTGCAGGCGGTGCCGTCTACTCCCCAGCCATGACCGACTTCATCTTCATGGTCGAGTCGATAGGGCAGATGTACATCACCGGACCTGACGTAGTCCGCTCAGTAACTGGCGAAGACGTCAGCCACGAAGACCTTGGCGGAGCAGGCATGCACGCCACAACCTCCGGCGTCGCACACTACGCCGCTCAAGACGAAGACGCCTGCTACGCCGAAGTCCGACGCCTCCTCGGCCTCCTACCATCCAACAACGCATCTTCACCCCCAACCATCCCCTGCGAAGATCCAACCGACCGACGATCTGAAAAACTCGCATCCGTCATCCCCGACGACCCCAACATGCCCTATGACGTCCTCGACATCATCGAGGAACTGGTCGACGACGCAGACTTCATGCAAGTTCATGCTGAGTACGCCCGAAACATCGTCGTCGGTTTCGGACGCATCGCAGGCTCAACTGTCGGCATCGTCGCTAATCAACCCAATGAACTCGCAGGCGTCCTCGACATCGACGCCTCCGACAAAGGAGCGCGCTTCGTCCGTTTCTGCGACGCATTCAACATCCCTATCCTCACCCTCGTTGATGTCCCCGGCTTCATGCCCGGCACCGCACAAGAGCAGGGTGGCATCATCCGCCATGGTGCCAAGATGCTCTATGCCTACTCCGAGGCAACCGTCCCAAAAATCACAGTAATCCTCCGAAAAGCCTACGGCGGCGCATACATCGTCATGGGTAGCAAAGAACTCCGTTGCGACGTAAACCTCGCATGGCCCACCGCCGAAATCGCCGTGATGGGACCCGACGGTGCCGTCAACGTCATCGGACGACGGGATATCGCCGCCGCTGACGACCCTGACGCCAAACGACAAGAGTTGGTCGCCGACTACCGCGAACGCTTCGCAAACCCATACGTCGCCGCAAACCGCGGATACATAGACGACGTTATCGACCCCCGCGACACACGCACCAGAGTCATCGACGCCTTGGACATGCTCGCCAACAAAGTCGACGACCTACCTCCCAAGAAACACGGAAACATCCCTCTGTGACCACAACCGATCAACCGCGCTACGCTCCAAACACCGTGAGCGAAGAAGAATTCGTCAAAACAGTTTCCGATATGGCGCGTGAGGTCTGGGACTTCCACAACCGATGGGGTTTCGGCTCAGGCCACTTCAAAGACGCAACGCCTGCCAGCATCATCGCCCGCCGTAAAGAAATCCTCGCAGAAGAAGTCCGTGAACTATCCGAAGCGGTTGACGAAGACGACACCTCAGGCGTCCTCAACGAAGCCGCCGATGTCCTCTTCGTAGCCATCGGACACGTCGAAGCCCTAGGAACAGCAGGACTCGAAGGCGTCCGATACGTCACCAACAAAAACGCCAACAAAACCGAAAAAACCCACGCCATCCGGCAAGACACCGGCAAACTCCTTCCCAAAGAAGGCAAACCACACAAATGGGAATGATCCCACCGCGCTAAAGGAACTCTGAATGCAAAACGCAGCCCAAGACGCCGCAATACAACGTGCCAAAGAACACTTCGGCAATCTACTCGAAAAGCAGATCGAACGCGTAGCAGCGATGAAGGAGTCCAGCGGCTTCATCGACTACAACGCCCTCGACACCATCAAAATCGGCCTCCTAGGCGGCGACGGCATCGGACCCGCAATCACCGACACCGCACGCGGCGTCCTCGAACGCCTCCTTTCCGACGCTGTAGCCAGTGGCAAGATCGAATTCCGAGACATCGAAGGCCTGACCATCGAGAACCGTGCAGCCCATCTTCAGTCCATCCCCGACGATGTCCTAGCCGAAATCAAAGAGTGCGACGTCACCCTTAAAGGTCCGACCACTACTCCCGAAAAAGGCGACGGCTGGCCAAACCTCGAATCCGCAAACGTCGGCATGAGGAAGGAACTTGACCTCTTCGCAAACGTCCGACCCGTACGCGTCCCATCCGAAGGCATCGACTGGGTCTTCTTCCGAGAAAACACCGAAGACCTCTATGCTCTAGGTTCCGACGGCATCGACGTCACGGACGACTTCACCATCGACTTCCGCCTCATCTCCGAACCTGGCTCCGAGCGTATAATCCGCGCCGCATTCGAGCACGCCAAACAGAACGGCCGCGACCGAGTGACCGTCGTCACCAAGGCCAACATCGTCAAACTCAGCGACGGACGCTTCCTCCAAGTCGCAGAACGCGTCTCCGAGGAATACCCCGGTATCGAATGGGACGGCTGGTACATCGACATCATGACCGCCAAGCTCCTAGACACGGCCCGACGTTCCGACTTCCAAGTCTTCGTCATGCCGAACCTCTACGGCGACATCCTCACCGATGAAGCCGCCGAGATTCAGGGCGGAGTAGGCACCGCGGGCGCAGCAAACATCGGCACTCGATACGCAATGTTCGAAGCCATCCACGGCTCCGCTCCACGCATGGTCACCGAAGGACGCGCCCAATACGCCGACCCATCCTCCATGCTCAAAGCCTCCGCCATGCTTCTCCAGCACATCGGATACGCCGACCTCGGACGACGCCTAGACATGGCCTTGGAAGTCTGCGGCCAGTACGAACGCAAGATCGTAACCACTGGCCGCGACACCGGAGCAACCGGCGACGAATACGGAGCCTACGTAGCCGACACCGTAAACGACCCCAACCTCGAATCGAAATGGCAGTCGTACGTCAACGCCACCTAACCGACAAAAACCGAACGGAGTAACCCGAGACAATGCGATCCAAAGTAACCGTCGTAGGCGCCGGCAACGTCGGCGCAACAACCGCACAACGCATCTACGAACGCGGATACGCCGATGTAGTCCTAGTCGACGTGGTCGAAGACATGCCCCAAGGCAAAGCCCTAGACATCCTCGAATCCGGACCCGTCCTAGGCACCGACGCCCAAATCACTGGCGCAAACGACTACGCACCAACCGCCGAATCCGACGTCGTAGTTATCACCGCCGGCATCGCACGACGCCCCGGAATGTCACGCGACGACCTCCTACTCACCAACATGCGCATCATGCAGAGCGTCACCGAGCAGGTCGTCAAATACTCCCCAAATAGCATCCTCGTCATCGTCTCCAACCCCCTCGACGCCATGGTCCAACTCGCCCAGAAGGTCAGCGGATTCCCCAAAGAACGCGTCGTCGGTATGGCAGGCATCCTCGACACCGCACGCTTCCGCACCTTCCTCGCCCAAGAACTCAACGTCTCCGTAACCAACGTCTCCGCATACGTCCTCGGCGGACACGGCGACACCATGGTCCCCCTCATCAAAGCCACAACCGTCGGTGGCGTCCCCGTCTCCGAACTCATCGAAGCTGACCGGCTCGAAGAGATCGTCCAACGCACCCGCGACGGAGGAGCCGAAATTGTAGCCCTCCTAAAGACCGGCTCCGCATACTACGCCCCCTCAGCCGCCAGCGCCCAAATGGTCGAAGCAATCCTCCTCGACCGCAAAGAAATCCTCCCCTGCGCCGCCATGCTAGAAGGCGAATACGGCATAAACGGCCTCTACGTAGGCGTCCCCATAAAACTAGGAGCCAACGGCGTAGAAGAAATCATCGAGGTTGAGTTGAGCAAAGCCGAACAGACGGCTTTGCAAGCATCGGCAGACGCGGTTCAAGAACTAGTGGATGTCATGGCGGAGAGTGGGAAATGAGATGCATTGAAAAATTCGCCTCATGCTGAGGGTTTCTAATCTCGCCCAGCAGCATTCGGCAGTTATCGAACCACTTAAATACAGTTTGCCATCCAGTCAGGCCGAACTTGGGCAGTGGCGCTAACATCATCTTAGGAGCGGATTGTCGGGACACAGGGTTGACATTGTTGTCCCGAATGGTCATGAAATTCGACGACACAAGAGATTGCCGATGCTGAAAGTCCAAAGTCGGTTCGTCGGGGATTGGGAATACCGGACCGCCAACACGAAGGAATATACGCACGGAATTCATCCCTACCCCGCGATGATGATCCCCCAGGTGGCGCGGCGATTGATCGGCGAGTATGGTCCAGGGGAAGGCATTCTTCTCGATCCTTATTGCGGGACCGGAACGACGTTGCTCGAAGGGATGTTGGCGGGCCTCGATGCGATCGGTACTGACCTCAATCCTCTGGCGCGTCTCATCGCAAGAACCAAGACCGCACCGATTGATCTCGACCTCCTTGACCGTGAGATAAAGGATTTCAGCGAATTCGGACTCGTTACCGCAGGTTTGCGTGGCGGTCAAACCGTCCGACCCGACATCCCGAATATCGATTATTGGTTCAGCGAGAACGTGCAACGTGAATTGGGTTTGATCCGCAGTCACATCGACTGGATCGAATCAGCTCGAATTGCCGATTTCTTCAGGGTGGCGTTCAGTTTGACAGTGCGGAAGGTGTCGTGGACGAAAAACTCCGAATTCAAACTCGTGAGGATGACACCCGAGCGTATCGAGGATCACGATCCAGACGTCTTTTCGACGATGGTCGATGTGCTAAATGACAACAGACGGGCTTTCGCATCGCTCGATCAGGCTCTTGGTGATGAACCCGCAGTTCCTTGGGTCTACGGATTCAATACCGTAGTTGAGATACCCCAAGAGATCATTGCCCCTGAGATGGTCGATCTCGTTGTCACATCGCCGCCGTACGGAGATTCGAAGACGACTGTGGCGTATGGTCAATTTTCGCGACTTTCGTCCCAGTGGCTCGGTTATGACAACGCCAACCGTGTGGATAACGCACTCATGGGTGGCGCGAAACTCACGGGCAACATGAAGTTCGGATTCGAGGAACTGGATGATGTAATCGGTGAGATTGCCGATGCGGACCCTCGACGAGCTGGCGAGGTGGCATCGTTTTTCTTAGATTATCGAAAGTCCATTTGCAACGTCGCTGATGTGGTAAGTCCTGGTGGTTTCGCTTGCTACGTCGTTGGGAACCGAACGGTGAAGGGTTATCAGATACCGACAGCTGAATCGACGGCGGCATTTTTCGAAATGAACGGTTTCGAGCATGTTGATACTTTCCACCGGAATATCCCGAACAAACGGATGCCGTCGATGAACTCTCCGACGAATGTTCCGGGTAAATTGGGCAAGACGATAAAATCGGAATTTATCGTGGTCAGTCGGAAGATGGGTTGACGATGCGATTGTCGGAACTACGCGAACGCTTACAGCGGCTCAACGCCGAGGGGTTTGTTCCGACGGAGAGATCGGGGCCAACGGGCATCGGGCATACGCTTGAAACTCGGTTAGGATTGTCCGAGAACAACCTGCCGATTCCGGATATCGGCGGACGGGTCGAAGTTAAAGCGACACGATCGAATACGAATAATCTGATCACTCTGTTCACGTTCAACCGGGCAGTTTGGAAGTTCAAGAACAAGGAGCTTGTCGAGACATGGGGTTACTTCGACGAAGCTAGAGATCGCCCAGCGCTTTACACGACGGTCTCGGCTACAGATACAAACGCTTTGGGATTGCAACTCTCGGTATCCGAGGACGGCAACGAATTGTTTATGACGCATGTGCCTAGTGAAACGTTGCTGGGATCTTGGGACATGTACTACATCGTTGGAAAGTTCGTTACAAAGTTCGAAAGAATGTTGTTTGTCCATGCCGATTCAAAGATAATTGACGGTAAAGAGCATTTTCACTACGACGAGGCGGAGATTCTGTCCGAGCCTAGTTCGCTGACTTTCAGGGATGGATTCGCCAATGGCATCGTGACGATCGATATTCGAATGTACTTGAGGCCAAGCGGAGCGGCAAGGAACCACGGGACGGGTTTCCGCATTCTTGAGCAGAATCTGCCGAGGTTGTTTGGGAGGGTGGAACGTTTGGTTTGATTGGGGTGGTTTCGTCGGGCGAAGTCGCTGATGTCGTTTTCAGGGTCGCCGTCGTTGAGGCGACGAAGTCTCTGCCCCTAGTCCTCCGGAGTTCGCCGGAATGACGTCAGGATATACGGAGATGAACGCGGCGTCAGCGGATGCCGATGCTGCGGGGTCTTCGGCGAAGCTGATTCAACCGATTAACCATCTCAACCGCCGAATCCACATACCCCGACGCGTGCTCAACCCGCGCCACCGCCTGCTCCACCGTATCCGTAGTCAGCACCCCAAAAATCACTGGCTTCAAACTATCCTCCGAAGCCCGCAACAACCCTTGAGAAGCCGCATTCGCTACATGCTCGAAATGCGCCGTCTCCCCGCGGATCACCGCCCCGATCGCAATCACCGCATCTGCTGACACCGGAGGATCCAACAACGCCCGCGCAGCCAAAGGCAACTCAAACGATCCCGGCACCTCGAAAACCTGCGACTCCTCTACCTTCACACCCAACTCCCTTAACCGCGCCAAACATAGATCACGCATCTCGTAGGTGATATCCGAATTGAACCGCGCAACCGCGATCCCGATCTTCAACCCCGAACCATCTAAAAACTCCGCCGGCGACTCACCAGCCCGCTTCTCAACATCAGCCATAATCAACCACCCAACTGCGTCCGACGCCGACTAACAACCGGCCCACTCGGCTCGTCCTCTTCACTCCCCAACTCGATCTGATGCATCATCCGGTCACGCTTCGTCTCAAGATACTTCCGGTTGTGATCATTGGCAGGGAGGGACAGCGGTAGCTGCTCCACCATCTCCAGACCGAACCCTTCCAATCCCGCAACCTTCTTCGGGTTGTTCGTCAAAAACTTGAACTTCCGAATTCCCAGGTCCAAGAGAATCTGTGCCCCCACCCCGTAATGCCGCAAATCAGTCTGGAAACCTAGCTGATTATTCGCCTCAACCGTATCCATCCCATTGTCCTGCAAGCGATACGCCTTCAACTTGTTGATCAGCCCGATCCCGCGCCCCTCTTGCCGCATATAAACCAACGCCCCCACACCCTCGCTCGCGATCTGCGACATCGCCGCATCCAACTGCTCCCCGCAGTCGCATCGCTGACTCCCAAAGATGTCACCCGTCAAACACTCCGAATGCACCCGCACAAGCGCCGGTGTCTCAGGATCGATCCTACCCATCACCAACGCAACATGCTCCGCCGGGTCCACATTGCTCCGATACGCAACACACTTGAACTCGCCCCAACGCGTCGGCAAACGCGTAGAAGTCACCCGCTGCACAAACGACTCCCGACTCAAGCGATACGCAATGATGTCCGCAATCGAAACAATCGGAATGTCATGCTCCTCCGCCATCACCTCCAGTTGCGGCCGTCGCGCCATCGTCCCGTCATCATTCATAATCTCGCAAACAACCGCCGCAGGTAGTTTCCCAGCCGTCCGGACCAAGTCAATCGAACCCTCGGTATGTCCGGCCCGAACCAACACTCCGCCTTCCTGATACCGGAGCGGAAACACATGCCCGGGCTGAACAAAGTTCTCAGCCGACGCCTCAGGCTCCGACAACAACCTGATCGTGTGCGCACGGTCCGCAGACGAAATTCCCGTCGTAATCCCGTAGGCCGCATCAACCGCAACCGTCATCGCCGTCGAGTGCGGTGACGTGTTGTGCCGAACCATCATCGGCATCCCCAAACGATCCAGATCGTCCCCCTCCATCGGCACGCAGATCAATCCCCGACCATTCACCGCCATGAAGTTGATGCTGTCCGCCGTCGCATCCTCCGCCGCCATCACAAAATCGCCCTCATTCTCACGGTCCTCATCATCCACCATAATCACCATGCCGCCAGACCGCACCCGCTCGATGGCGCGCTCAACCGATGCCGCAACTTCAGGACGTAATGCTTGCGCTTCAGTAGACATCGGTGTAAACCAACGTCATTCCCGCGAAAGCGGGAATCCAGAGGGGACGGGCAGCGGGGTTCACGGCACAGCTGATCTTTCAGACAACAACCAATCGGAATCCTCCGATTGTCTCATTCTATTCCGACACGAACCGCTCTACATACTTCCCGGTCAGATCCGTCTCGATATTCACCAAGTCGCCCTCACGTAGACCGCCCAGCGTTGTGTGCACCGCCGTGTATGGGATCATCGTGAACGTGAAACTCGTCGGAGAGCAATCGAAGCTCGTCAGACTCACCCCATCCACCGCGACAAACCCCTTCTCAACCACGTACCGTCCCATATCTTCCTCACATTCAACCGTGATCAGCTTCGTATCCCGCTCGGCCGATGCCTTTGCAACCCGACCCACTCCCTCAACATGCCCCTGCACCATATGCCCTCCGACACGGTCTCCGTACCTCAGCGCACGTTCAAGATTGACATGAGAACCCACATGCAGATCAGAGAACCATGTCCGTCGCATCGTCTCCGGCGCAACATCCACCGAAAACCACCCGCCTTGGATATCCGTCACCGTCAAACACGCGCCGCTGATCGACACCGAATCCGAAACTTCCAGCTTGCCATCTCCCGAAACCACACGCGCAGCCGCTATCACCAGCTTGCCATCGTACATCCCGTGCTCCGCAACCATCCCGATCTCTTCCACAATGCCGCTGAACATGCTTACCCTTCTTGATGATGATCGACATAGCCGATAACTGCCACGTCTGCACCTAACCGTTCGGTTCTACCGTTTCTCAGTCGAGTTATCTTTCCCATGTGTCGAGGCCCGCGTCCCCCTATCGGCGAAAGCGCGTCCACTCCTCCAATCAGTTTAGTTGGTGAGATATACGAAACCACCTTGTCCACCAGCCTGAGATCGAACAACGCCCCGTTCAACCGCTCTCCAGCCTCCACCAAAACGTTGTGACATCCCCGCTCTCCCAGATGACGCATCAACGCCAAGAGGTCCACGGCTTCCCTGTGATCGTCTCCCAAACGCACTACCTCGCAACGGTCGCTAAGCCCTGCTTCTCCAGATGTCACCACTTGGACAACATCTCCTTCTTCTTTCAATAGCGCCGCATCAGCAGGCATCCGCCCCCCGCTGTCCACCACGACTCTCAGACTAGGACGACCTCCCAGTCTCTCTCCAGTCACAGAATCCCGAGCCGTCAAACGCGGATCATCCGCAAGCACCGTCCCGATCCCCGTCATTACCACATCCGACCGGTATCGTAACCCATGCGCATGAGCACGCGCCTCATCCCCGCTAATCCACTGCGAATCCCTGCTCCGAGTCGCAATCTTCCCATCCAACGACATCGCCCACTTCACCGTCACAAAAGGCAACCCCGTCCGCATATGCTTCGCAAACCCCTCAATCAACTCCTCAGCACGACGTAGCGACTCATCATCAACATCCCGAACAACCTCAACCCCCGCAGCCCTTAACTCCGCAAATCCCCGACCAGCAACAACCGGATTCGGGTCCTCAACAGGACAAACAACCTTAGCGATACCCGCCTCAATAATCGCCCGACTACAAGGCGGAGTAGTCCCCTCATGTTGATGAGGCTCCAAAGTGCAAAACATCGTCCCACCCCTCGCACTCTCCCCAGCCACGCCCAAAGCAACCGCCTCAGCATGAGGACCAGGATGCGGCCGAGTAGCCCCCTCTCCAACAACACTCACCCCATCCTCACCAACAACAACCGCACCAACCGCAGGCCGAGGCGCCAAACCACCAACAACCCCCTCCGCCAACTCAAGCGCTCGCCCCAAGTAATCCATAACCAAAGTATGCAACACCAACCAAGTCATCCCTGCACTCCTAACGTCATTCCCGCGAAAGCGGGAACCCATGAGGAGCGAGGCGCAGCCGGGTTTCCCCCGCTCGCGAGGGAAATGTCCGAAGGACAAAGGGGGTACGTCCCTTTCGCGAAGCGAAGGGGGCGCGGGAGCCCAAACCGTCACCAACGAACAGCGGGGGATGCCCGCCGAAGCGGGAAACCCCAAACCACCACCAACCCATTCCCGCAAACCAAAACGCATCCCCAAAACCCCACCTAATACAATCTCCCCCATGCCAACCCTCCCCCACATCGAGACCTACTACAAGGAACTCGAAGACATCATCCAATTCGGCGGTTCCGACAACGAACTAAACATCCGCCCGGCATTCCAAAACTGCCTCTCACAATACTGCTCCGACCACCGCGAAAACCTCAAACTAATCTCCGAACTCGCCGGACCCGGAGGCATACCCGACGGCACCGTCAAAGACACCCTTCGCATGGCTCGCGGCTACTGGGAAGCCAAAGACACCCACGACGACCTCGACGCCGAAATCCAAGCCAAATTCAACCGCGGATACCCGCGCGACAACATCCTTTTCGAAGATTCCGAAACCGCCGTCCTATTCCAAAACCGCGAAGAGGCGATGCGCGTCGACATGACCGACGCCGCGCAGCTGAATCGCCTCATTCTCCGCTTCCTCAACTACGAACTACCCAACATCGGGGAATTCCGCGCTGCACAGGAGCAGTTCAAGACAGACCTCCCAACCGTCCTCGAAAATCTGAGGCAATCCGTAGAAGAGGCAGAGGCGAGCAATCCCCAGTACCAGCAACACGCCGCCGAATTCCTCGAACAATGCCGACAGAGCATCAGCCCGGCCGTCTCCAAAGACGATGTGCGCGAAATGCTCCTTCAGCACATCCTGACGCAAGACATCTTCTTGCGCGTCTTCGCAGAAGACCAGTTCCACCGCGAGAACAACATCGCAGCACATCTCACTGCACTCGAAGAAACCTTCTTCACCGGCGATGTAAAGCGACAGGCCATTGACCGTCTGCGCGCATACTACGGAGCCATCGGTCGCGCCGCTGACGAGATCGCCGACTACTCAGAAAAGCAGCAGTTCCTCAAAGCCATATACGAGGACTTCTACAAGACATACAACCCCGCAGCCGCCGACCGATTAGGAGTCGTCTACACCCCCAACGAGATCGTCGACTTCATCATCCGAGGCACAGACCATCTGCTCCAAAAACACTTCGGACGAACCTTGGCCGACGAAAATGTCCAGATCCTCGATCCCGCAACCGGCACCGGCACCTTCATCACCAGCCTCATCGACTACCTCCCCGCCGATCGTCTCGAACACAAATACCGCAACGAAATCCACGCCAACGAAGTCGCAATCCTCCCCTACTACATCGCGAACCTCAACATCGAATACAGCTATCGGGAGAAGACAGGCGAATACCTAGAATTCCCTAACCTCTGCTTTGTAGACACCCTCGACAACATGGACTGGCAGCAGACCGGAAGCACCAGCGGCTCAGTAACTCGGCAGGGCGGATTCAATCTCGGCGGACTCTCCGTCGACAACTGGATTCGCATCCAAGAACAGAACGAAAAACCAATCAGCGTGATCATCGGGAATCCGCCCTACAACGCCAACCAACAGAACGAGAACGACAACAACAGAAATCGTACCTATCCCGACATTGACCGTCGCATCAGTGAAACCTATATTGCCGCCAGCACTGCCCAAAAGACCAAACAATACGACATGTACAAACGGTTTCTCCGCTGGGCATCTGACCGCTTGAACGACGACGGGATAATCGCATTCATCACTAATCGAGCTTATCTGGACACCCGACAAGACGATGGGTTCCGCCAGATCGCCGCTGAGGAATTCAGCGATCTATATGTCTTGGATCTAGGTTCGGACGTCCGCCGGAATCCCAAGATTGCAGGCACGACACACAACGTCTTCGGCATCCAAACCGGAGTGGCCATTGGTTTCTTCGTGCGAGAGAAATCCAACCCCAACGGATGTGATATCCATTACGCTCGACGAGAGGACGCGGAACTTGCAGTGGAGAAACTGGCTTTTTTGCGCGAAACCAACTTGCAAGGCGTTGATTTCCAGAGCATTGTCCCTGACAGCAGAGGTACATGGCTCAATCAGTCCGACAGCGATTTCACTAATCTCATGCCAATCGCTAATCGTGAAACCAAGTACGCCAAAGCGGTATCCAATGAAAATGCTGTTTTCAAGTTGAACGCATTAGGCGTAAACACGGCAAGGGATGAATGGGTTTACGACTTCGCTGTTCCTAATCTGCGGGATAAAGTGTTCTTCTTTTCCGACACATATAACGAACTGCTGGATGATGACGACGATTCATTCGACACGGCGATCAAGTGGAGCCGCGATCTGCGCAATGAGTTTCGGCGTGGCAGACGCATCACATACGACGATGCCAACAGGCTTGAAACTTTTTACAGGCCGTTCGTCAAGAAACATCATTTCGCAGACTCTGTGATGAACGATGTCTTAACTAGAAACCACTTTGAAATATTCGGTCAAGATTTGCGCGAGCAAAACTCAGTCTTGAATCTTTGCAGGAACGGCAGGCATTTTTACGTCCTTGTAGCGAACGGATTGACCGACTGGCACTTCACTGGCGATACACATTGCCTCCCCCTCTACCGCTACACGCCCGAAGGCGAACGAATCTGCAACATCACCGAGTGGGGTTTGAGGCAAGTCCGAGACCATTACGGAAAGGACGATATCACCGCCGAGGACATCTTCGCCTACACCTACGCCGTTCTGCACGATCCCGAATATCACGAAACCTATGCCGTTGATCTCTTGCAAGAGTTTCCTCGCCTGTTTCTTCACGACAACTTCTATGAGTGGGCAAGGTTAGGGTAAGAACTCCTAGACCTCCACATCGGCTACGAATCCGCAACACCCTGGAACCTGAACAAAGTCGAGCAGCAAAAACCGCCGGGCAATTCCCGCCTACGCGCCAACAAAGACGACGGCACCATCACCCTTGACAACCAAACCACACTAACCGGCATCCCCGACTCCGCCTGGCAATACCGCCTCGGCAGCCGCTCCGCACTCGAATGGGTCCTAGATCAATACAAAGAGCGCAAACCCAGAGATCCCACCATCCGCGAACGCTTCAACACCTACCGCTTCGCCGACCACAAGGAACACGTCATCGACCTCCTAAAACGCGTCACCACCGTAAGCGTCGAAACCGTCCGCATCACCAACCAGCTAGCCGAACTCTCCAACATCCAACCAACCCAAGACCAGCCATCGGGGCCGGAAGTGATCACACTGTCAACGCCCGCAATCCTCTTGGAGTAGATCATCAACCAGCAACTCCTACCCCTTCTCTGTCATGCGCCCAGAGAGGTACTTGTGTATGACGCTTGACAGCAGGGTTTGGTAGGGAATCCCCTCTTCATTCGCTTTGGCATGTGCGAGATGGAAGTCGCGTTCGGTCATGCGCAGGTTCACGCGCTTGGTTTTGTTGAGCGTGTTGCGCGCGGCTTGCCGGGCGTATTCCTTTTCCTGCTCAACGTTGGGAACTCGCACCAACTCGCCACGATCCACCAGTTCGAGAAGCTGACGTTCTTCCTTGTTCAGATCGTTTTCCACGTGCGTCATCTCCCTAGATAATCTCTCGTTGCTTTACGGCTGGGAATAATCGTTTTGAGGAACGCACTGCCGTCGCCCCTGACAACGAGAGGCACGAGGTATACGTAATCGTTGATCTCTACGTAGTAGACCATCTGGGAAGGATAGCGTTCCTGGTTCGGGTGTCTGCGAACATCCAGCAGGGCTCCGTCCATGATAGCGGTTAGTACCTGGTCGAACGAAACTCCCCGTTCGTCAATCAGTTGTCGGTTCTTCTCAACACTCCAGTCAAAACTGACATTCATGACTCAATTATCGCACAATGTGTGCGTTTTGGCAACCACCACCTGCGGCCTTATGCGCAGAGTAGGGCACACCCCATCCTTCCAATCCCTAAAACTCCTTCACCTCCTAGTTCAAAAAACATCATTAAAATCATTCCCCATCATTCGCATCATAGTTCTCAAAACGGAGACACCTATGAAAATCGCCGACATCCGGGCCTATCCCATCCGCATCTCACACCGAGATGACGAAAAATCCGAAGGCTCGACTCGCCCCCCAACCATCGAATTCGGCGACTACTACGTTGATCGTTCCGCCTTCACATCAATCTACTCCCACCACCACGAAACCACCGTCATCCGCATCGAGACCGACACCGGCATCGTCGGCTGGGGCGAAGCCCAATCCCCAGTCTCCCCAAACACAACCGCAACTATCGTCCACGAACTCGTCCGACCTCTCATCATGGGCCGCGATCCCTTCGACATCGAAGCCATCTGGACCCGCAACTACGGCGCAATGCGAGAACGCGGACACCCCACAGGCTTCTACATCGACGCCATCGGCGGAACCGACATCGCCCTCTACGACATCGTCGGCAAAGCCATCGGAAAACCCGCCCACAAAATCGCCGGAGGAAGATACCGCGACAAAATCCTCCTCTACGCCGGAATGGGCGGCACCGACCCCGAAAAAGTCGCCGACACCGCAGAAGAACACCTCCAATACGGGTACAAAGCATTCAAACTCCATCTCCTCCTAGACGTAGAAGGCGTGGCAGAAATCGCCAGAGCAGTCCGAAAACGCGTTGGCCCAGACATCATGCTCATGGTCGACACCCACATGCGCCAGACCATCGCAAACTCCATCCTCCTCGGACGCGAACTCGAAAAGCTAAACTTCACCTGGCTCGAATCCCCAACCGTCCCCGACGACATCCCCGGCCAAGCCGAAATCACCCGAGCCTTAGACATGGCCGTCGCAATAGGGGAGTGGACACGCACCCGATACGAAATGCGGGAACAATTCGAGCGCCGCGCCTACGACATCCTCATGCACGACATCGGACGAACCGGCATCACCGAAGGCCACCGCATCGCAACCCTCGCCGACACCTATAACATCCCCGTCGCCCCACACGTCGGCGGTGGCGGCATCCTCTCCGTCGCATCAACCGTCGAGTTCTCCGCATCATGCCCAAACTTCATGATCATGGAGCACTCCCACCACGCCAACGCCGTCAAGAGCCGCATCCTAAAACACCCCTACGAACCAGAAAACGGCTACTACAAAGTCACCGACAAACCCGGCCTAGGCGTAGAAGTCGACGAAGACGCCCTAGAAACCTACGCATTCCCCACTAGATGATGCGCTGACGACGTGCCCTCGAATCCCTACATCCTAGCCGTAGATATCGGCAGCTCCGCCGTCAAAGCCGGTCTCTACGACGCCGAAGCACGCGCTCTTCAACACACCCAAGCATCCATCCCCCACCAGCAGCGCACCGCAGCCGACGGCACCCACGAAGAAGATGCCGAGACAATTCAACACGCCACCGAAGCCGCCATCGACCGCACCTTGGAACTCGCAGGCGACGACGCCAACCAAATCGCCGCCGTCGCATTCGATGCAATGGCCAGCACCATACTAGGCGTCGACGAACGACACAACCCCGTAACCCCCGTCTTTACCTACGCCGACACCCGATCATCCCAAGACATCGACGAACTCCAAACCACCATCAACATCGACGCCGCCTACCAACGAACCGGCGTCATGCAGCACACCTCCTACGTCCCCGGCCGTGTCCTATGGCTCCGACGCACCGACCCTGAAACCTACTCCCGCATCGCCAAATGGACCGACATCTCCACATTCCTATTCACCCGATGGTTCGGCTCAACCAATATCCCCGCCTCCTATAGCGTCTCCGCATGGAGCGGCCTCCTAAACCGACACACCCTGACCTGGGACACCGACCTCCTCGAAGCCATCAGCCTCCAACCATCCAACCTCCCACGTCTCGCCCCGTACAGCGAAGCACAAACAGGACTCTGCCCCGTCTACACCCTCCGCTGGCCCCAACTCACCGAAGTCCCATTCTTCCTCGCAGTCGGCGATGGCGCAGCCGTAAACATCGGCTCCGGATGCACCGACCGCCGAAACGTTGCCCTAACCGTCGGCACCACCGCCGCAATGCGCCTAGTAGTAGATCATCCCGACGACGAACCTCCGCCTACCGTCCCCAAAGGCTTATGGGGATACATTCTCCGAGGCGATCGCACTCTCCTAGGCGGAGCCTTCAGCGAAGGAGGCAACGTAGTCGAATGGGCTCTAAACACCCTCAACCTTCCACCCCTTGAACACCTCAACGAAGCTCTATCCAACACAACCCCCGACGCTCACAACCTCACCATCCTCCCATTCATCGCCGGAGAACGCGCCACCGGATGGTCCACCAACGCCACCGGCGTAGTCCAAGGCATCCGCGTCTCAACCTCCGGCTTAGACATCCTCCAAGCCCTAATGGAATCCGTAGCCTACCGCTTCTCCCTAGTCGCCAACCTCCTCAAACCCGAAATGGATCCCGACCACATCTTCATCGCCGGCGGAGGCGCCATCACAAACTCCCCATGGTGGCTACAAACAATGGCCGACGTCCTCCAAGCCCAAATCCACGTCCCCACCGAAGAACAAGCAACAAGCCGAGGCGCCGCAATCCTAGCCCTAAACGCCCTAGGAACCTGGACAGGTCTAAACGATGTAATGCCCCAAATCGCCAAAATCTACCAGCCGAAAACCGACCATCAAGACCTCTATCAGTCCGCAATCCAACGCCAAACAGATCTATACGACGCAGTTATCAACTGACTCTTAACGCGCCCGTCATAATCAACACGCCAATCATCAACTATTCCCACTTCGGCTGCCGAGACAACCACAACGTCACCATACCCAACACAAATATCCCCACAATCACTGCGAACGCCAGATCAAATCCACCCGTCTCATCATGCACCCGCCCCGCCAACACCGGTCCTCCTGCAATCGAAACAATCTGCGCAAACTGATACAACCCCATCAAACTCGCATACTCCCGTAACCCAAACGTCTGCTGAACAACCAACACGATCAAAGCCCCAAGCCCTCCAAACCCCAGGCTATACACAACGATCCCGGCTACCATCAACGGCACACCACCAAACGGCAAGATCATCATCGCCACGCCAACCGCCTGAAACCCGATACTCAACACCGTCATCCGCCTCGCACTGAACCGCTCACTAGCCCGACCAAACGCAATCTTCGACGCAATCCCCATCGTCGCGATAAACGTCACTGCCGACGTCGCAGCAGCCGGAGCAAACCCATTTTCTCCAAAATGCTGCCGCAACTGCGTCAACACCCCCTGATACGTAAACGTCGCCGCAACCAGCCCAAGCAGAGTCAGCCAAAACGCCCAAGTCCGAATAGCTGCCTTAACCGACATCCCAGCACGAGCAGCACTCCCACCGTCTAACGGCCTCGCTCTTCGCGTCCGCCTCATCTCAACCTCCACTTCCCGCGGCCTCTCCTTCAGAAAAAACATCACCGCAGCCGCCAATCCCACCATAACGATCGCAAAAGTCATATATGCCCATTCCCAACTCACCAGCGCAATGATCGTCGCCGCCAAAGGAGGCATCGTCATCCCCCCAAAGTTATTCCCCGAAACCACAATCCCCGTCATCCGACCCATCGAGTCCGGAAACCAAAGCCCGACGATCTTCCCAGCCGGCAACACCGTAGCTCCCGGAAAGCCCGCATACACCAACGCCGACAACGTATACCAATGCCACAACTCAGTAATCAAAGGCCGCAACGCAAACCCGACCGCAATCAACACCAAAGACACGAACATCACCGGACGCACCCCGAACCGATCCGTCCAATACCCAATCACCGGAGCCAATATCCCCGAGATAAACGCAAACGTCAACGAAAGGTTCAACTCCGTCTGATTCCACCCGTACCGCTCCTGCAACGGCCCTGCAAACTCACCAAACGAATACTGCGTCATCCCAATCGCCAACCCCGTTGAAAGAAAAACCAAAAGCGCCGCAACATAGCCGCGATAAAGGCGAAGAACAGAGCGGAACGGATTCATCTATCTAGCCGACTACCCGGTTCCTGCAATCCTCGACAAACTCCACCCACTCAACAGATAAACTTCACGACGACAACCATCGACAACACTATCGGGAGACATGATGCGAACCAGCAAGATCAGAGCGGCCATTGAGAACAAATCCAAAGTTTACGGCATTACCTTCACCTTCCCATCACCAGCCCTAGCAGAAATGGCTGGCTACGCCGGCTTCGACGTCCTTCACCTAGATATGGAACACGGCGTCTTCGACTGGAACGATGTTGAGGACATGTGCCGGGCCGGCGAAATCCACGGCATGACCTGCACCGCCCGCATCCCAAACACCGAGACCGACACCATCCTCCGTGCCTTCGACCGCGGCCTAATGGGCATCCTATGCCCCCACGTCGACAACGCCGAACAAGCTGCCCAGATCGCAAAAGCCTCACGCTTCGGTCCAGAAGGCGAGCGTAGCTTCGGAACCTCCCGCGGACGCGAATACGGTATGGCAGGCCACGAATCCCCCGACTACATGGCAAGCTTCAATGAACAAGTCACCGTTGCCGCTCAGATCGAGACCGCCAACGCCGTAAATACCATCGACGAAATTCTCCAAGTCGACGGCATCGACCTCATCGCATTCGGATCCAACGACCTCGCACAATCCATGGGCTACCCCGGATACCCCAATCACCCCGAAGTCCGAGCCGCCGAAGACAGCGTCCGTGAGGCCACCCACGCCGCCGGCAAACTACTAACGGAAGACGTCGAATCCGGTATCAACATGGTCCAATGGCTGCCAGACCAATGGGCGGCATGGCTCGAATCGGCCCGCGACTAAAACCCTCCGAGCCGTGAACCAACAGGCGCTAGGTATGTGTAATAAACTTACACATCATATCCATTGAGGCACATGTCATGGCAAGAGTTCAACTAGTAATCCCCGACGCAGACAAGCATTGCTATGTCAATCAGGCACGACGAGAAGGCCTATCTCTGAGCGCATGGCTCCGAGCCGCCGCAAAAGATCGGTTGGCCAAACGACGAGAAGTCGGTCGTTTCAAAACTGGCGATGACGTGAGGGCATTTTTCAAGAGAATCCAAGCACTCGACGGTCACGAAAATGAGCCTGAGCGTGAACCCGATTGGGAGGAACATTTGGCTGTCATCAATGAATCGAAGATGAGAGGCTTACCCAAGCCTTGATCTTCGTAGATACCAATGTCTTCATGTACGCTGTCGGAACACGTCATCCCTTGCGTCAAGCAGCCATCGATTTCTTCGCCAACTCGATAAACGAAACCACTCGATTGGTTACATCCGCTGAGGTGATACAGGAATTACTCCACGCGTATCTACCGGTCGCGAGGTCCTATCGGTTCAGCGCAGCGATTGAGTTGGTAGAAGACTACAAAATCGAAGTTTGGTCGCTGGACCCTGAGGACGTGATCCTAGCAGCGCATCTCCATGAATCCCACCCAAATTTAAGCGCAAGAGACCTCTGCCACCTCGCATCCTGCCGACGCAGAGGCGCCAACGAATTGAAGACTTACGACGCCGCGCTTAGCCAAGCCGCGCGAGCGGAACTCTAAGAGGATCGCCGCAGGGCTCGCCAACCCACACGATAGCGTATCCTTCCTACCAAAAGCGCAGACCAATGCGCCTCAAGGAGCACCAAAAATCCCTATGCCATCCTCAACATCAATCTCCAACCCCCACGGTCTCAAATGGGAACCCGTCCCTCACTGGCCAAAACTCCCAATGGGCGTCTCATTCTACGGCGACGCAACCTCCGTAGCCGTCGACTCCCAAGACAACGTATACGTCTTCAACCGAGGAACCGACCCGATTTGCGTATTCACTCCCGAAGGCGACCTCCTACGAACGATGCTCCATGACACCGTCACTCGCCCACACGGCATCGAAATCGACCCCGACGACAACATCTACGTCGTAGACGACGACGGCCACTACGTCCGAAAGTTCGACCAAGAAGGCGTTGAGCAATTCACCATCGGCGTCCAGGGCGAACCATGCGAATGGCAGGGCGGAGGCTACTTCAACCGACCAACCGACATCGCTATCCATCCCGACACCGGCGAACTCTTTGTCTCCGACGGCTACGGAAACTCCCGCGTCCACCGCTTCGATCCCGACGGCAAACACATGCTCTCATGGGGCGAACCCGGCACATACGATGGCCAATTCAGCCTGCCCCACAACATATCCATGCTCGGTGAAGACAAAGTCATCGTCGCCGACCGCGAGAACTTCCGCGTACAGATCTTCACCCTCGACGGCGAATACGTCGACCAGTGGCACATCCACCACCCGATGTCCGTTACCCAAGGCAAAAACGGCGACGACAAGATCTACATCGGCGACATGATCCAACCCGCGGTCCAACGCGGCGTCCCCGACCTCGGTGCACGCGTCTCCATCCTCACCGAAGACGGACAACTCATCGAACGCCTCGGCAACCCGCAACCTGGCATGGGCGTGGACCAATTCACCGCACCCCACGGAATCTCAACCGACTCCCAAGGCAACGTCTACGTAGCAGAAGTCGCCTACACTAACTTCTACTCCAGCCCCGAAAACTGCGGCATGGACACACCGCCACGCGGAGAAATCGTAAGCCTCCGCAAGTGGCAACCCGTCAACGGACAATAACTGTCTGCCATTCATCCTGGAGCTACGCAACAAGCGTAGTATCATGTCATTTCGGACTGATCAAGCGGTCCAGAAGTTGACAGATAAGTTTCAGGATGATTAGCCGAATGAACACATCGGATTGGTTGGCAGCAACCGGGATCGGAGTATCAGCCGCTACGTTAGTGGCAGTAGGCTTCGGCGCAGTGTGGTTGCAGCATTACCTCGAGAAATTGCGTTTGAAAAGGGAAGTCTTTAGGAGAGTCGTGGGAAATGTGCACAGCATCCTTTACGATTGCCAACACTTTAGAAATCCACACTCTTTCAACGAATCGGGCATCGTTGCGATCAACCAAGTCAGAGCCGCGTTCGACGATGACTTGGTGCAGGTCGCATGGCGAGATTGGCACGCGACCGAGGATATCGAGGATTTCGCGAAACTAGTCAGTGCAATGAGTGTCGCCTGTAAACTGAATCACTACCGAAGCATGGAACCGCAAGAAATCGCAGATGCTTTTTCATGCAGTTGCGTCGGGAACGAAAACTGAGGTGGATATCGTGGCCGCAAAAGCCGTCAAACCCAAACGCCCAATAAAGATCAAGGGCGCTCGAGCCCATAACTGGCTCGAAGATGCTCGTAAAAAAAAGGTTCCGAAAACTGGATCCTCTCAATCGACTGATCGATCAGGCGACCCGACAACAGGGGATCGCGACCCAAATCTCGATTGACATCGATCTGTTACGTCTCGCCTGAAATTGGCGAACCACGATTGATTTACCCACCAAACTACAAAGCAGAGGAGCCTCCCCCATGCCATACACCCCCGTCCCATACTGGGCCAAACTCCCACACCCGATGTCTTTCAAAGAGGCAACATCGGTAGCCGTCGACTCCCAAGACCGCGTCTACATCTTCAACCGCGGCAACTGGCCACTCATCATCTTCGACGCCGACGGAAACTTCATCGAAACATGGGGCGAAGGCGAGTTCGACCGACCCCACGGCATCTTCATCGACGCCGAAGACAACCTTTACTTGGCCGACGACGAAGGCCACTTCGTCGACAAGCGAACCCCGTCCGGCAAGATCATCTTCCGTCTCGGAGAGCGCGGAAAACCAGCACCTTGGCAAGAAGGCGAACCCTTCAACCGGCCAACCGACATCGTTGTCCACGAACCCACCGGCAACATCTTCATCTCCGACGGCTACGGAAACTCCCGCGTCCACAAGTTCGACTCCGAAGGCAACCACATCACTTCATGGGGCGAACCCGGCGCACTCGACGGCCAATTCAGCCTCCCCCACAACATCTGCCTCCTCGGCGGAGACAAAATCGTCGTTGCCGACCGCGAAAACTTCCGCATCCAGATCTTCAGCTTGGACGGCGATTACCTAGGCCAGAAACACATGCATCGCCCCATCGCATCGTCCACAGGCCGAGGCGACGACAACCGCATCTACATCGCCGAAGCCGGAGCACCAGCTGTCCAAGCAGGCGTCCCCAACCTAGGTCAACGCGTCGTCATCCTCGACACCGACCTGAACGAAGTCGACTCATTCGGCGCAGGACTAGCCGGCGAAGGCCACGACCAATTCATAGCCTCCCACGGTATCGCAACCGACTCCACAGGAGCCGTCTACGTAGCCGAAGTCTCCTACACAAACACAGGATCAAACCTCAACCCACCCCGCGAAATAACCAGCCTCCGCAAGTGGGTCCCCGCCTAAGATATCCCGCAAAAGAAAGGTCCGAACCCAAGTCTTGAGCGTCTGGTATCACGTGAATGTCTGATCCCACCATTGACAAAGTTCCTTCGCTAGTTGACCTTATTAACCCGACTCTGAAAGCCATACGCGAACTCGGCGGGAGTGCGAAGGTGAACGAAATTGTCGATCAAGTGATCGATGACTTGGAATTGAGCGAAGATGTTGCGACACGACCATATAAGGATGAAAGCACGCCAGCATTGTCGCGGCATTTGGCATCGGCGCGTACGATCCTGAAATTCAATGGATATATCAATAACTCCCAACGTGGCGTGTGGACATTAACGTCTCAAGGTTTAGCCGTTGAAGAGATAAATGCCCAAGAAGCGCAATCGAAATACCTGCGCTCGCTGAAGAAGCCGGTACCTGATGAAAATGGAGACGATGTCGGTGGGGAGGAGAATGGCATACCCGTTGACGAATCTGAGTCATGGCGAGATTCGCTGTTGCGTCGACTCCAAGTGATGCCACCGGATGCGTTCGAGCGGTTATGCCAGCGCTTGTTGCGTGAATCAGGCTTCATCGAGGTGGAAGTCACTGGCCGCCCCGGAGATGGAGGCATCGATGGAAACGGGATTATCCGATTGGAGCGATTGATCAGTTTTCCCGTTTCTTTCCAATGCAAAAGGTATACAAGCAACGTCCCAGCTCGCGATGTGAGGGACTTCCGCGGCGCAATGCAAGGTCGAGCCGAAAAGGGTTTGTTCATCACTACTGGTGGGTTTACTCCGGCCGCAAAAGTAGAAGCGACTAGAGATGGCGCTCCTCCAATTGATTTGATCGATGGCGAAGCTTTGGTGGAACTGTTGAAAGAGTTGGGGCTGGGCGTCAAGGTCACGCAGCGTGTCGTCGAAGACGTTCAAGTCGACGTTGAGTTTTTCGCGCCTTCTTGATTACCCTTCAATTCTCCTTAGCCGCCCTCCACCCCCCAATCTGACCCCCCATGCTCCTCGTAGTGCAGCATCGACCACTCATCAATAAGATGCCGCCTCGGATGCTCCTGTAGAAAATGACTCGCCGGAGTAGCCGCAAGAACATCCCGCAACCGACGATGCGTCGCCTCTAACCGCTCGATGACCTCCCGCGGCGACGCATCCCCCATCTCCGCCACAACCTCCTCGTTGAACGCATCCACATCCGGTTCCGGATAGTCATACCCATCATCCGGCGTCTCCAGCGCATCCATCAACAGCTCCTCCCAAGCGCTCACATGCCATAGCACCTGATAAACCGACCACTCACCGCAGGCCCCGGGAACAACCGCATCCTCGCTCCGCAACTCGTTGAACGAAGCCCGAAACCCGCGCCAAGCATCATCGATCGCCAAAATGATCAATCGCTTAACAGTCTCTTGGTCCGGTTCCTGCATCAACCTGCCTCGTCAAATCGTCATCCGATGGTAACCCAACTGACACCCAACGCGACTTATGCCCGCTACATCAGAGATTTCTGATCTTGTACAGATCTGAGAAAATCGATTTCATAGACTTCGCTGATTCGCGCTTGACATCGCGAACATATGTAGTAATATAGAAACCAGATCGACGGATCGACACAGTGCTGCGCAGACGTGTGCAGACCCCCCGACCCAGACGGTCACAGGGAGAAAGCGTGAGGACATGAAGGCAAAAGTCGACAAGAAAAGCACAGTCAACACCTGTGTCGAGTCACTGCGTCTTCGCGTCCTCTGGTGGCGTCCCTCGGCGGATCGGAAGTCCGCCGCAAGACCGCGAGGGTCCGTGCCGAAGCGTGGGAGGCACAGTTCCCGGAGCGCGACGCATCAGTCCTGCGCCGCACAGCGAGCCAGCAGGCATCCCCTCAAGCCCCTTTCGCGGAGCGAAGGGGGCGCGGACGAGCGAAGCGAGTCCGCGGGGGATGCCATGCCAAGGGCCGGGAGACCGCACGTGGAGCCGACGGACGTCTACTCCTGTCCACCACAGGAGGGAGGCTACAGCGCGAGAGGATCCCGCGAGGGTGAATCGAAGGAAGGCGGCGTACTCCGAACGGTGTCCCCAATCACCGCGCCGCGGACCAAGCACGCGGTCTGGCGACGCGTGCCGCGTCTGGATATGGAAGCTAGCGGTCTGACACACCGTTCTGCGCAGCATCTGACCCCTCTCCGGGGTCGTCCTCAACCGGCAACGGAAGAGGCGATGGAGAGGGAAGGAGCCGAGGTCGAAGTACAAAGACCGAGGCTCAAGGACCAGGGCAGTACATTCGGCCCCATGACCCGACCTCCTAGTCACACCTGATGGCAACGTAAACCAAAGGGCAAAGACAACCCTGCGCCCCTGAAAAGGCGCAGGGGGAGGAACAAAAACCAAGCCACCCCCAAGTGGCCATACATACACGCCCAAAACCCAACAAAAGAAAAGCTGCTACGCGGCCAACACCCCCAAAGAGATAAAATCGAAACTTAGCACCTGCGCCAAACACAAAAGGCGCACCAAACTAATCAGGCGACACACATCTCGCCCCCAAACCACCACCAAACCTCCCGAAAGTTCCATGGTTCGAATCAGACTCAAGAGAATCGGCTCCCGAGGCCGACCTTACTACCGCATCGTCGTCGCTGACCAGCGCTCCGCAGCAGCCGGAAGATACATCGATCAAGTCGGCTTCTACGACCCCTTCCCAGACCCGCCGCAGATCGACTTCGACGAAGACAAAACCCTCGACTGGCTCAGAAAAGGCGCTCAGCCTTCCGAACCCGTCGAGCGGATGCTCAAATCCAAAGGCATTCTCGAAAAGGTGAAGGTCAATGCGTGAAGATCAAAACCTTCCCGAAAACGAGGATGTCGCAGACGAAACTCCGCCCGAAGAACCCGTAGCCGAAGAACCCGTGGTTGAAGAACCCCTAGCCGAAGATACGCTCGACCTCCAAGACGCTGAAATCGCCGAAGACGCTGAAGCCGAACTCGATCCATACGACCACATCGGCGAAGTCGAGGGCGAAGCCGAAATGCGAGACATGATCGGTTACATCGCACGGGTCCTCGTCGACGACGCCGAAGCCGTCCAAGTCACTTCAAACTGGAACGACGGACGCCTCAACATCAACCTCAAAGTCGCCGATGCCGACAAAGGAAAAGTCATCGGACGCCGAGGACGAGTAGTCCATGCCATGCAGTCCCTGCTAAGGGTCGCCGCAACAAAATCAAACATGCGGGCAGGCATCGACGTCGAATAAACTTCAACCCACCAAACTCTGCTTCATAGGAAAGGAGGACGAAATTGTCAGGCCATTCTAAGTGGAGCACCATCAAGCACAAAAAAGGTGCCGCTGACGCAAAGCGCGGCCAGCTCTTCACTAAACTCTCCCGCGAAATCTCCGTCGCCGCCAGGGAAGGATCTCCCGACCCCGAGATGAACTTCCGACTGAGGCTTGCCGTCGACAACGCCAAGGCTCAGAACATGCCGAAGGACAACATCGAGCGCGCCATCGCTAAAGGCGCAGGCATCGGTGCCGACGGCGCCGCTCTCGAAGAACTCACCTACGAAGCATACGGACCCGGCGGAACTGGATTCATCATCCAGACCCTCACCGACAACCGAAACCGCGCCGCATCCGGCATCCGATCAAAAGTCACACGAGGCGGAGGAAACCTCGCCGCAAACGGCGCCGTCTCATGGAACTTCGAGCAGAAGGGACTCGTGACCCTTGAAGTCGAAGGCGCAGACCCCGAAGAAATCGCCCTCGAAGTCATGGACATCGGTGCCGAAGACGTCGACATCGAAGAAGACCTCGTAAGCATCACATTCCCATTCAGCGAATTCGCACGAGCCAAAACCGAACTCGAAGCCTTCGACAACGTCCGCATCGAATCCGCCGAACTCGCCATGATCCCCAACAGCATGGTTTTCCTCGAGAAATCGCAGGCCGCACAAACCCTACGCCTACTCGAAGAACTAGAAGAACTCGACGACGTCTCAAAAGTCTTCACAAACGCCGACTTCCCCGAGGAAGTCCTAGAAGATTTCCTCGCCCAATAGACCAAAATTCCTAAATCCGAGGACTAGGGCGAAATGCCCCTATCACGCCACTACGTCCGACGCGTCGTCGCCAACGCCCTCGAAGAGGACGCCGCATTCAACGACGCCACAACACTAGCAACCATCGGCGACTCCGACGCCCGAGCCAACTCCCAACTCGTCGCCAAACAACCCGGCATCATCGCCGGCATCCAAGTCGCAGAAGAAACCTTCCGCGCTCTCGACCCCCACGCCTCCTTCACCCCCCACCTGACCGACGGCGACCCCGTCGAACCCGGCAGCAACATCGCCACCATCACCGGCAACGCCGCCGCAATCCTCAGCGCCGAACGAACCGCCCTAAACCTCCTCCAACGAATGAGCGGCATCGCAACCCTCACCGCCAAATACGTCAACGCCATCCAAGGCACCAACGCCACCATCGTCGACACCCGCAAGACCGCACCCGGCCTCCGCCTCCTCGACAAATACAGCGTCCTCACCGGTGGAGGCGGCAACCACCGCATGTCCTTGGCCGACTGCATCCTCATCAAAGACAACCACATCGCCGCCATGCAGCAACAAGGAATGACCATCGGCGACATCGTCCGACAAGCCCGCGCCAACGCCCCCTTCTCCATCAAGATCGAGATCGAAGTCGAGAACATCCCCGACGCCATCGACGCCATGAAAGCCGGTGCCGACATCGTAATGCTCGACAACATGACCCCCGACCACATGCGCCAAGCCGTCCTTCAACGCACCGGCGACACGCTCCTAGAAGCCTCCGGCAACATCAACCTCACAACCGTCCGCCAAATCGCTCAAACCGGCGTCGACATCATCTCCGTAGGCGAACTAACCCACTCCGTCCCAGCCCTAGACATCTCCCTAGACTTCACCGTCCAATAAACCCACTCACCCCCGACGACGCCCCCGGTGTCGGTCCGTCGAATCCAAGATAAACGTCGCCGGCCCCTCATTCACCAACTCAACATCCATCATCGCCCCAAACACCCCCAGCTGAACATCAACCCCAGCATCCCTAAACGCCTCCGCAACCCGATCAAACATCGGCTCCGCAACATCCCCCGGAGCGCTCGCAGTGAACCCAGGCCTACGCCCCTTCCGAGTATCCGCAAACAAAGTGAACTGACTGATCAGCAGCGCCCCACCACCCACATCCAGCAGCGAAAGATCAAACCCAGACTCCCCCTCAACCGCCTTGAAGATACGCAGGTTCACCGTCTTGTTGACGAGGTAGTGGATATCCGCCTGTTCATCGTCATGCGTGACCCCGACCAGAATCACCAGACCTTTATCGATCTCGCCGGTAACCTGACCTTCGACCGTAACCTTGGCCCCGGTCGAGCGTTGGATCACGAATCTCAACTGTCGTCGTTGCCCTAGTCAGAGGATTCCGAGGATGACGAGCTGCTCTTCGCAGTCTCTTTCTTCTTCGATTTCGACTCAGAAGCCTCGCCGTTAGATTCAGACTTGCTCCGAGAGGACGAACCATTCCGCCCATAGTCAGTCGTGTAAAAACCCGATCCCTTGTACAGCACCATCGGAACCGAGAGTTGCCGCCTTGCAGAGGAACCGCAATCGCTACACGTTGCCACGGGTTCCGATGAGAAACTCTGCATCTCCTCAAATATGTGGCCATTCTCGCACTTATAGTCGTAAAGGGGCATCGGGGGCTCGTCGTTCGTATTCGATTCCGCAATGGACGCGGTGGAATCGTCCGCAATTGTCGCGGAAGTGTGTGTTACGCCAGATCAGGTCGTCATTGGGATTCTATCAGTTGCCGCCAACCAACTGTGCCGCCAACGCTTCAACATCATTCACCGGCAACTCACACGCGTAGTTCCGACACACGTACGCCGTCGGTTTTCCATCAACCATCCGCCTCGATTCAAACAACGGCAACGACATCGCCATATCGTCATCAGCAGACATCAGCGCAACAATCCGGTCAGGATTGAACCCACGTCTCGCCTCAGCCAGCAACGCTTCGGTCTCCGGATTTCCCGGCTCCCCGACAATCACTACCTGCTTAATCGGATTGGCATAAAACTCCGCTGCCTGCAACCACCAAGCAAATGCAGAAGGTGCTCGTTCCATCAGGTCCCGCATCGACCTTAGGTTGGCCGCCGCAATCCGTTCAAGATCCGCGTTGCCTGTGAACTCAGCACACCGTAAGAGCGCCATCGACGCAGCAGCCCCGCCGCTAGGCTGCGCATTATCGAACGTATCCCGCGGGCGAATTACCAACTCCTCCTGATCCGATCCCGTGTCGTAAAACACCGAATCGACAGGGTTCCAAAACAACTCGATCATCCCGTCGCACAACCGCTCCGCCCAATCCAACCATCGCAAATCGAACGTCGCCTCGTAAAGGTGAGTGAGCGCGTCGGCGAGATACGCATAATCCTCAAGAAATCCCAAGATACTTGCCGGCGCGTCCGAATCGGCCTTGCAACTCCGCATCACCCGACCATCCTCTCCAACTAATCGCTCCAAAATAAACTCCGCGTTACGGACCGCCACAGACACCCAGTCATCCCGATCGAACGCCGCTCCAGCCTCAGCAAAAGCTCGCATAACCAACGCGTTCCACGAAGTAATCACCTTGTCATCCGTCATCGGCGGCACTCGCCCCAACCGAGCGGCATATAGCAATCGTTTCGCGTCGCCGATCTTCGACATCAGCTCATCGACCGACAACCCAAGCTCCGATGCGACCGACTCATCACTCCGGTGCATGTACAGAATGTTCTGCCCCTCAAAGTTCCCGAATCGCGTTGCATCCCAATAGACCGTCGCCACCCGCGCAAGCTCGGTACCAAGCACCGATTCCATCTCCTGCGTCTGCCAAACAAAGAACTTCCCTTCCTCACCTTCCGAGTCGGCATCAGTCGCGGAGTAAAAGGCACCAGTCTCTCGATGACGCATCTCGCGATCCAAGTAGTTAAGCGTCTCCTCTACGATCTTGCCGAAAAATAAGTTCCCTGTTCGTTGCCACGCATGGAGATAGAGACTGGCAAGCTGCCCATTGTCGTAAAGCATCTTCTCAAAGTGCGGAACCAGCCAGACGTTATCAACCGAGTACCGGTGGAACCCTCCACCGATCTGGTCATAGATGCCGCCTCTCGCCATCTTGGCAAGCGTCAACTCAACGAACTCTTGCGCGGCACTGTTCTGCTGCAAAACCGAGTGCGTAAGCAGAAACTCGTACATCATCGGTTGCGGAAACTTGGGCTGCATCCCAATCCCACCGTGCTGCCAGTCAAACTCCGGCACCAAGTGACGATACGCCGAGTGAAACATCCCATGTGCAATAGGCTCAACGCTCATCCGAGCCTTGGACTGCGACGAAATTGCATTGACGATCCGCGCTGAACTCTCTTCAATCTCACCACGCCGATCTCGATATGCCTCCGCAACCGCGGTCAACACTCTTGGAAACGACGGCATCCCGCCGCGATCTTCATTCGGGAAATACGTGCCCCCATAAAACGGCTTCCCATCAGGAGAAAGGAACACCGACATCGGCCATCCCCCATGCCCTGTCATAGATTGAACTGCAGACATGTAGATCGAGTCGACATCTGGCCGCTCCTCTCGATCCACCTTGATATTCACGAACAGATCATTCATCAATCCCGCTATCTCGTCATCCTCAAACGACTCGCGCTCCATCACGTGGCACCAATGGCACGACGAATAGCCGACACTCAGAAAGATCGGTCGATCAAACTCCCTCGCCTTCGCAAACGCCTCCTCGCCCCACGGATACCAATCCACAGGATTGTCCTTGTGCTGCAGCAGGTAAGGAGAGGTCTCTTGCCCTAATCGATTCGGCACGATACTACCTTCCTAACCGCCCGTCAACTCGAGCGTCGAGACCGTGCCCTGTTCAACATCGAACTTCCGGACGCAGTGATTGTTCGTGTCCGCCACATACACGATCCCGTCCCGATACGCGATCCCCGCTGGCTCGTCGAAACTCGCTCTCAAAGCCTCGCCGTCGACCAATCCCTGAGAACCGCTCCCCGCAACGGTCGAGACGCGAAGAGTAGACAGATCCATGCACTTGATCTTGTGGTTGTATGTGTCAGCAATATAGATCGTACCCGGCGCAGACGCTACGTCCTGAGGATGCTGCAACATCGCTTCCTTACTAACGCCATCGCGATCTCCAAAATCGAACAATCCAGTGCCCGTCAACGTGACTACACGCCCGCCTTCGCCGATCTTGGCGACACGGATCGCACTAGTCTCCGAATCTGCGAAGAAAAGGTTGTTGCCATCCAGCGCCAAGCCGTAGGGCTGCGCGAGCAAGGCTTCCAAACGGGCACCATCGACAATGTTCTCGGCCCCTGTCCCGGCGAATGGTTCGATCGTCTCAGAACCGATGTCCAACTCCCAAAGTTGGTGCGCTCCAGCCATCGCGATGTAGGCGATCCCATCCGCGAACTCTAAATCGTACGGTGAATTCAGCGGGAACGAGGTTGCATCACCACCGCCATGACGTATCAAAGATTGCTCCCCTGTTCCAGCGACAACTGAAACCGTCCGCTTCTCCAAATCCACCCGATTGACAGTGTGTGTCCCAGCATCCGCGACATACAGCGTATGACCATCAAGCGCCATGCCCTGCGGATTGTCGAAGAGCGATGCGTCGTATCCCCATTCGCTCCCGATGGGGTTGAGGATCCCCGGAGGTGTTTCGAATGAATCGACCGCCAACGGACTCTCACCATTGCCAATAATCTCCGAGATCACGCCGTCATCTGACGCGATGATTACGCGATGCTGGTTCGAATCCGCAATGTATAGGTTGCCATCGTCGGGAGCGAGTATCTTGCCAGGAAATGAGAGCACTCCGTGGCTCGCCGCCTCCGAACCATATTCAAAAGGCACAGGTTCCAGGTTCAACACCCCAGAAAGATCGAACTCCTCGACCATCGCCGTCAAGACACGATCCATCGCCTCAAGCTGAAACTCGCCTTCATGCCTCCCAATCACCTTGCCTTCCGGGTCGATGAACATCAACGTCGGCCAAGCTCGGGCCGCGAAGGCCGACATCACTTGAAGTTCGACATCGTTCACAACCGGATGATTCACGTTGTAACGACTCACCGCGGCTCGCACGTTTTCTGTGGCTCGTTCAGTGTCGAACTTCGCTGAATGGACGCCGATAACGAACAGCGTGTCGGCGTATTTCTCCTCCAGCTTCCGCAACTGCGGAAGTATATGCATGCAGTTGATTCAACAGTAGGTCCAGAAGTCGAGGATTACGATCTTGCCCCGCAAATCGGCGAGTTTTACTGGCTGTGATGCATTAATCCACTCAAGACCATCCGGAAATTCCGGTGCCCGCACTTTTCCGGCGTACGAAGTTGCGGTGTTTTGGGATGCGGCCATCGGTTGCTCCGTTCGATACATTGACAGGGTGTATATATGGCAATTGTCGCGCATGCCCACCAGCCGTTTCGCATAATTGACTTTATGCGTGATTCGACAGACGGCCAGTCCGATACCGATCTGGGCGGCGTGGAAATAGTTCCGCCGCATCCAGATGACCTTCGCAACGTACTTCTTGATCGCCCTCAAACACAATATGAACCCGTCAACACGGGTCATTTCTCCGCGGAAGAGAAGACTGAGGTAGAACCAGTTTGGTCCGACACAGTTTCGGAACCAACAAGGGAGGAAGACCAAGAATGGCAGGGTCGGCGTTTCGAGGAATCGGAACCGCAGACCGATCTGGAATATCAACGCCCACCCTTCTACGCCGAATTTGAAGCTGAAACGGATCGAGGCCACCCTGAGGCTGTCGCTAATTTCGGGTCGCCGGCCGGATTTGGGCGAAGAGTAATCGCCTACCTGATCGACAATGCCGTAACTATTGTGATTTTGAGCCTTCTTTTTCCCTTCATCCTTGGTCGTCCATACATTGATGTAGAGGGCATCACATCCGAATTCGAAGCCGCATCTCAGCAGGCCTTGCCCACCGCTACTCCAGTTTTGGGCTCGAATGGCGGGCCACCACAAACTAACGAGCCACGCGCAGACATCGCTGAACCGCAATCCGTGTTCGACGTATTTGCCGGTTTGGCCCTCGCATTCGCAGTCACCACGATCTACAACGGCATCCTCGTCGGCATGTTCGGAACGACGATCGGGAAACGACTTCTCAACGTCTACGTGCTGGATGGGAATGGGAACATACCCGGCATCCCTTTGGCATTCGGCCGGGCATTAGCAACCATCGTCTCAACAGCGATTTTCTACATCGGTTACCTCTTCATCCTGAGAAACGACAACCGTGCACTGCACGACCTCATGGTTGGCACTTACGCGATAACGTTGACTTCGGGAGAACAGCCAACGCATCGCGAGCAACAACAGGTCGGATGAACCACCAACCGACCCTTTCTTAATCGAGAGGCAGATTACACATGTCTGACAAATTGAAAGTTCTGATCACAGGTGCAAGCGGTTATATCGCTTCGCAAATGCTCAAGACATACCGCGAGCGCTACGATCTCACGCTCATCGACGCGATTGCCAACGACGCCCATGGAAACTCCGTAGAAGGTGTCCAGGTCGTCGACCTGATCGACACCGACCGTTCACGATACGAACGCTTCTTCGAGGGCCAAGATGCAGTCATTCACCTCGCATACAAGAGGTCGAGTCCGGGAGGCGTGTACGGCGACGCTATCCCACAGATCGATCGTTTCGCTACCGAGCTGGAAAACGTTCAGATGGCGAACAACATCTACAGATGCGCTTTAGACGCGGGCGTAAAGCGTGTCGTAGTCGCGAGCTCCAACCACGCCGCCGACTGGTACGAGCACGCATTGATCCACAACCGTAAAAAGGAGATGGTCTTCGAAGACGAAATGCCCCTCTCCGACAACTTCTACGGTTGGGCTAAGGCAGCGTATGAATTGCTCGCCCACCCGTATGCCTGCGGCGCGTTCGGACGAAAGCTCGAAATCGTGCAGGTACGCATCGGAAATCCCCGCGAAACTGACGCCGACGCGCTCTTGGCAAACTCGGATCCCCTCCACGGCGGCACCGGTCAATCGACATATAAACGTGGACTAGGCGCACACTTCAGCGAACGTGACCTTCGACAGCTTTTCTCAAAAGCTATTGAGACGCCAAACATCGAAAACGAACACGGCGTACCTTGGCAAGTCGTCTACGGAATCAGCAACAACACCAGAGCTTTTTGGTCGTTGGAGTCGGCTCGTCGAGTGCTAGGTTACGAACCGGAAGACGACTCTGAACTGAAATTCACCGACAAGATCATTCAGAACCTGACGATCGATGATCCCGCAGGTCCAGGGAAAGTCGGAGATTAAGGAAACACGGCGGGAAGGGCATTTATCGGAGCGATTGAGGCGTCACTCGGGTAAGGAGGCTTTGAACCCGGGACGTAATAGCAATCTCTTTTAGCACCGACACCCTTCCCTGCCGTTCCAATGGTGGCTCACTGATTTGCCGAACGTGAGCACACAACATGGCGGTTAAGGCGAAACGACCAATCGATCCACTTAAAGCAGAACGGGCATTCGCTCCTCGTTTCTGGGGCTATTGATCAACCAATCTGGCGCACCGAACAGATCGTTTACCTCGTCTTCGACTGATTCAGTAACGACGGATTGCTCCAAGTCAGATGTATCTGCTGCTTCAAAGTCTGAAACCCCGACTTCTGAGGGCTGGGAGTCGCACTCGGATCGTTTCCCACCCAATATCGTGACTCTCAGTCGATTCAGGTTGCCGTTTTCGGCGTTCGGGATGAACGACGTCGACAAAACAGCATCATCGGATGTCTCAGCTTGGACAATAGCCACCGCGGCGTTTAACGTCTTGATCGAAGTGTCTGGCGGTCCCGCCACAATAACGCTTACGTAGTCCGCTTCACCCAGTTCAAGCCCGGAAGTTATTGGGGCTTTGATCGCTTCGCGAGTAATCTTGCGGTACTCGCTTGCAACTTCAGATGAAGCGTAGGAAACAAAAGTCGGACCGGTGCCTTTTATCGCGTCGAGCAGTTCTGGTGCACTGTTGAGAGCACTCAACGACTCCGCACTCGAAGCCGACAAAACATTCATAACTATTCGCGCCTGCGCGGTCGAAAGTTCAGCCGCTAGATCACCCGCGATCGATGCATTTGATATCGCACTGTCTGCGTCGATCAACGCTAACGGACATCCTGTCTGCTTAACGCGCTCCAAAGCAATTCCAGCGGTATTCGAGCGTGTCCTGCCTTCGAATGAAAACGGCATCGTGACAATTGCCAGCACTATCGCGTCAGTCGACATCGCAGTTCGAAGAACCGACGGCATCAGTTCGAGAGTGGTGTTGCCGCCAAGTCCGGCCATGACGAAGACGATTGGAGCTTTACCGATAACTGTCTTAAGTCGGAACAAGTCGCTGGTGTCTGCGAAGTGATCATCATCGCCGTTCTCAACTTCGCGGGCGAAGACCGGATAGCCTATCGAGATGCGCCTGCCGATGCTTAGGGGCCGCAGATCGTCTGCTTCTCGGTCCACAGCGATCACATCGTCAGGATTACCAAGCACCTTGGACAACTCGGTTGCTGATTTTGAGCCCGCGCCACCAACCCCTATGATGACGAACTCCTTCGCTGCTTTACCATTGCGTCCATCTCGTATGATCGTCATGTTGCGCTCCTGTCGCGTCGCATTGTCGGCATTTCCGATAGCATCTCTGTTCAATTAACACTATAGCACACTGTTACTATTACAATGCAAGTGCATTCTAGATTTTTTTGACATGCGTAGATTGAGTTCGACATGAAGAACACTGAAGGACAAACGCGCGCAAGCGAAAATTTGAACCACGGCAACTCCTCGCCTTCACGCGCCCTGAAATCCCGCACAGAGTCCGATCTGACTTACGAACTGAAATGGGCCGCTTGGCAGTGGCTCTACTCGGTTGCCGAGTGCAGAGCGATAGGGATGGAGGTCAGACTTGAAGGTCCGTATGGCCGGATCGTCGATCTCGTCGGTGTCGGAAAAGACAACCTTGTATACATCGTCGAGGTTAAGTCTTCACGCGCGGATCTGCGGCGCGACGACAAGACCAACGAAGACCTCAAACAGGCTTTGCATCAACTTGCAACATTGCAAGATGCCGCCAGCTTGACAGCCGCGGTCCTTGATCAGACGCGAGAGCACGCTGTAGATGCGACGAGAGACGGCTCAGATTGGCGAGAAGACCCGGCGTATAAATCGGCTGAGCGAGAAAACTGCGAGATAGCTGAACGAATGGCCGCCAAGGAACGTGTCCTCCTCCGGTTCTCCACGAAATTCCACGATCCAGCCTTCTTAGCGTGCGCAGATTTCCACTATGTGATGGCTCCTAAAGGTTTGATCACCCGCGCTGAATTACCGCCTTACTGGGGATTGATGGACGAAAATTCACAGACCGTTGTTTCAGCCGTTCAAAAGCAGATTCAAAGGAACACTACGCACGTATTGCGTGCAATCGCCAAAGCGAACACACGAGATGTCATGAAAGCATGCGGTGTTCGAATTGTCAAATCTCCGCCGAGAAGCGCGGAAGGTTCCCAACACGCACCTTAAGAGAGCATCTCTCCCAATCGGTCGATCGCTAGTCGCAGATTGTCCTGAGAGTTCGCGAACGAGATGCGGATGTATCCGTTGCCATACTCGCCGAACGCAGTGCCCGAAAGCAACGCTACGCCAGCTTCATCCATGGCTCTGTCCGCGAAAGTGCGACTGTCCAAGCCTGTCCCGCTGATGTTGGGGAATGCGTAGAACGCGCCTCCGGGCGTACGACACGACACCCCCGGCAGATTGTTCATACCGTCCACAACAAGATCGCGACGGATACGGAACTCATCCATCATCTCTGCCACGGAGTCCTGCGGTCCTTGCAACGCGGCAATACCCGCCATCTGCACGGCGACCGATGTACATGACACACTGTTGGTCATCAACTTCGTAACCGCATCCATCATGAACTCTGGGAACACGCCATATCCCAATCGCCAACCAGTCATGGCGTAGCTCTTCGAGAAGCCATCGAGGATGATGGTTCGGTCCACCATGTCGTCGAACTTCGTGATTGACGTGTGTGAACCCTCGTAATACATGTCCTTGTAGATCTCGTCTGACAGCACGACAAGATCATTCTCGACAGCTATCTCGGCGATTCGTCCCAAATCTTCGTCTGTAATCACGCTCCCACATGGGTTGTTCGGCGAGTTGACAATAATCAGCTTGGTATTCTCCGTGACCAGCGATTCCAAACGGTCGACGTCGAGCGAGAAGTCGAAACGCTCCTCCAACGGGATCGGGACCGCGGTTCCGCCGGCGTAGTTGATCATCGACTCGTAAATCGGGAAGCCGGGGTTCGGGTAGATTACCTCATCACCCTCCTCGATCAGAGCGAGTATCGAGAAGAACATCACTGGCTTGCCACCTGGAGTGACGATTATCCGTTCGGGCCCGATCTCGTATCCTTGGCGTTCCGTCTGATGTGAGGCAATCGCTTCACGTGCCGGCATCTCGCCCGGGGATGGTCCGTAATGCGTGTAACCGTCGTCAAGAGCACTCTTCGCCGCGTCTTTGATGTGCTCTGGCGTGTCGAAATCGGGCTCGCCGATCTCCAAGTGCACTATGTGACGCCCCTGCGCTTCGAGTTCTCGGGCTCGCGCCAGTGTCAGGAATGCTGTTTCAGTGCCTAGACGGTCTTGTCGGGATGCTAGTGATTTGGGCAATCTCGCTCAACCCATGTTTAACTAGAGGTCTGTTGCCGAACTGCGCCCTCAAGTTCAGGCCGAAGCCTTTTCAGACGCAACAATCAAAGGATACTTAATCCGCTGTGAATCCAACTGATTTCTCAATGGACTACGTCAGATGGGCCGAACGATACGACATCTTCTACGAGGCGGCACCCGAAGGCGAGCTCGAGTTCTATCTGAATGCTATCGAACGGGTAGATGGATCAGTGTTGGAATTAGGTGTCGGGACGGGCAGGATTGCAATCCCGGCAGCCATGATGGGACACGACGTGACAGGTGTCGATCTAAATCGCCCGATGCTGGAACGTGCTCGAGGAAAACTTGGTGATGCTTCCTTGGCAGGCTCATTAGAACTGCTTGAGGCTGACATGTGTGAGTTGGAGTTGCCGAAGAGAGACTTCGATCTCGTGATTGTCCCCGCACACACTCTCGCATTAGTAAGCGAAGCGACTCGCCAACTTGCGGCGCTGAAACGTTGCGCGATGCACATGGCGTCAGACGCGACATTGATATTCAACCTCTTCAATCCGAGCGATGACCTGATCCATGACGAATCAGGCGAAAGGTTCTTACTTGGCGTCGTCGTGAACGAAGACGATGGCACGAGGCACGTCTTGACCGGCATAAACAACTTCGACACCGAGGCCCAAACCAACTACTGTATACAGACCATTGAATCGTTTGATCGCAACGGCCAATTGATCGATCGCGAGGAGCTAAACGTTGCTTTCAGATACCTGCATCACCACCAAGTCGAAGAAATGCTGGCTGAAGCCGGGTTAAAGTTGATCGATTTCTTCGGCGACTTCAACGGTGAACCGCTGAGCCAAAGCAGCGAGGAAATGATCTACATCTGCCGTTTGGGCTGATTGCCGGAAAATCCCTAGCGAGGTTATTCGACTGGCGGTGGCGCGGGTGGCGGTTCGGCGGGCTCAACACCCGGGGCGCGTTCTTCGATCAATTCAAGCCAGTTCTCTGCACTCTCGATGACACTGGGCAACTTGGGATCTTGTGAGAGGGAGATCGCCTCTTCCAGATCGAACTTCGCTTCTGCCCAACTACCGACGCGGGCGAGGAGAATGCCGCGATCCAAGAAATAGGAGGCCTGCGCCGGGTTAAGTTCAATTGCGTATGTGAAATCGGAGTACGCGGCCCCAGCGTCCAGGAGGATGTCGCGGTGATACCTGCCACGCCACCAATAAACACCGCCTTCTTCAGGAGCAAGCCTGATAGCAGTTCTGAAGTGCTCGGACGCCGCATCATAGTCGTTTTCTGTTGCTCGAACCCGACCCAAAACTAGATGCGCGTTTAGCAACTCATCATCAAGCTCTAGTCCGCGCAACGCGTCTCGTTTCGCCCCTTCGAAATCGCCCATTGAAACACGGACCATCGCGCGTTCGCCGTATATCGATCCGACTCTAGGCCGTAGAGATACCGCTCGGTCATAGTCGACCATCGCGTCTTCGAGTTCGCCCTGCATCATTCGAGATTGCCCGCGCCCTGCCCAAGCTCGCGCAAACTCCGGTTCGATTTCCACGATGGTTGCGAAGCGCCTCTCCGCGTCCTTGAACTCCCCACGATCAAGAGTGCGATGGGCTGATGAATACATGCCGACCGTCTCACGCGTGCCAGGCGTCGGCGAGACAGTTGGTGTCGCAGTTGGTGTCGACGTCGAGGTTGGTTCAGGCGCGCTAGTAGGCGTACTGAATGGCTGCAGCATCACTACTTCGGTCGCCGTAGGTGGTACCGCGGTCGGAGCAGGTGTGGGTTCAGATTGTTGGCAAGCTGATATGGTGCCTGCGACAAGTGATGACAGCGCGAGCAGTGAGAAGAAAATTGTGGCGGCGCGAAGTTTTCGGACCATAACTGAATCAAGGATACGCATTTGGAAGCATCGCAGTTCTCAGAAGGGCTAACAAACCCTGTAGAGAGAAGCCGTCCTAACCGTTGACAAGACCAGAAACCAACATCTCAACGGCCAAACGTCGATCCGCACGCCCCGTCTTGATGCTGGTGTCGACCTCCAGCATGTGAAGGTGCATCATCCTCAAGCGTTGTGATCCGAGCCTCGAAGCCTGCCTACAGGTCTTGTCGACCAACCAGCCCAAATTGATGCGAAGTCGTTGCCCCACCTGCGCGCTGCTCGTGCCTCGTTCTAAAAGATCAGCCGCAACTAGCAGAATGCGAACTTGCCTTGTCAACAACGCGAATATGCCCTCGATCGATTCGCCATTTGCGATCAGGTTTTGGACTCCGCTCAGTGCTTGACTGGTACGCCCCTCGATGATGGCGTCCATCACGTTGAATATGCGGTCCTGGCTTGCGTCGGTCACCATCAAATCGATGTCCTGCGGTTCCAGTGTGCGACCATTGGCGTAGATCGCGAGTTTTTGGATTTCACCGTCCAAGCGTCGAACATCGTCGCCACCAACATCGTTGAACCTAGCCAACGCGCGTGCCGATGCTCGCACCCCATGGAATTCGAAACGCCCACGGATCCAGTCACCTCGTTCACGTCGATCAGGAACTCGGTGTATCTCAACCTCCGCCAATGACGCCAGTCTCTTCAGCGGAGCCGACGTCAGTTTCAGAGGGATGTTCTCGACGAATATCAACTCGTTCGTTATCTGGTTGACCTCCGCCGCGACCCGATCTCCGAACGCTTCCCAGTCGGCACGGACCCGCTCGCCTCTAGTGTCCATGGGCTTGAGCATTCCTTTGACCACCACTGCCCTACGATCGGTCAGGAACGGCGATATTTTGGCCGCCGCGAAGACCTCGGCCATACTCACATTAGGCGCCTCGAAAACGGTCGTGTTGGGCGCACGCAACTCTGGTGGTCCCAACGCGTCAAGATGGGCTTCAAGTGAGTTGGCGATGGTGAATTCGTCATCACCATGTATCAATCTGATCATGCTGAATCCAGCATAATCCAACCCGCTTGAGGTGCAACCTCGACCAGTGTCGGTGATGCGGCTGAGTTCATGAAAATCGCGATTTCTATAATCAAAATTGGTTCTCGACGCGCAGCAATCCGATCAACTCTATATGTCCACAGCCATCATCGGCCTTGCCGCCGCCGGGAAGACAACGATATTCAACGCGTTGACGCGTGGGGCGGTTGACAAGGGTCAATATGGTGGCGCTAAATCGGTCAATATAGGCGTGGGTGCAAAACCCGATGTCCGATTAGATTTCATTGACAAGGCATTCAATGCTCGGCGCAAAGTCCGTGCCGAGATGACCTTCTGGGACATGCCGGTAGGCCACTCGACAGGGGCTGTTCTAACTCGGGAAACTGTCAACTCTCTCCAAAAAGCCAAAGCACTGCTGGCGGTGGTCAGAAAGTTTGAAGACCCCGCTACGCCTCATCCTGAAGGATCGATAGGTTGGCTTCGCGATCTCGAAAAGTTGATGTTCGAGATCCTATTCGCGGATATCGAGTTGCTCGACCGGCGCGTAGAGCGTATCCAAACGAGCATGAAGGCCTTGAAATCGTCCGAACGTGCCCAAGCGATTGCAAATGTGGAAGCTCTTAAAGAAGTTCAACAGATCCTGGAAGAGGGGACGCCTATCAGGTCAATGGCCCTTGACGAAGTACAATCTCGTGCCCTCGCCGACATCTTCGTCTTGAGCGCCCTGCCCATTGTCGTGGCAGTAAACGTCAGCGAAGACGAGATTGGTATCGATGCGGAGATCTTACGATCCGAGGCGATAGACAATCTAGGCGAAACGACGATTGATCCACAAACTCTCTTAGTGCCAATCTGCGCTTCCATCGAAGAAGAACTGCGGGGAATGGATGAAAACGAGGCCGCGGAACTCAGAGCGGAATTAGGTATAGAGCGTGATGACAGCGAACTCCTGATGGACGCGTGCTTGCGATGCCTCAAAACCCAGACTTTCTACACAGCTTCAGACCGCGAAGCCCGCGCGTGGCACTTCCCTGCCGGCGCCTTTGCCCCTCAAGGCGCGGGCGTAGTTCACTCAGATATGGAACGCGGATTCATCCGGGCAGAAGTCGTAGCATACGATGATTTCGTGCGCTGCGGAAGTATGCAGGAAGCGCGCAAACAGGGAGTTTTGAGACAGGAAGGCAAGAACTACGTCCTCGCCGACGGTGACTTGATGAACTTCCTCTTCTCCGTATAGTCACCGAATTCTCAACAACCGCACTCAACCACCAAAGGTATCGAAAATGGCACGATCTCTACTCATTATCAGGCTAGTCCAACCATTCCCTGGGCTTGAAGGCTACGACACCATGTTGTCCAACTACTGGTCTGCTGTCAAGACGCAGGTCGACCGTCATGCCATGACATCCGGCCCGATCAGACGCGTTTTCATCGAAACCGTCACGGGCAGAGGCGAAGACGCAGTAGTCCAACTACAGCAAATGAATCCGCAGGGCGCAAGCCTCGTCCGAGGATTGGTCGCGAGCGGAGCGATCGTCGAAGAATTCGAAGACACGGAACTACTCGCCGAACTGATTGATTGGGGACAATGCGCATCCCAGAACCTGATGTCCGATAAGGTTCGCACCGTAGTTCAGTCAGGCCAAATAGAAGCAGCAGGTGTCCGTGACGATCATCTGAGAAAACGCCTTAACGATGCTATCGGGGACGACGAAACCTCGGTGGTCCTTGCTGTATCAGCACAACTCCCGATCCCCGACCGGATCGAACGCTTCATCGTTTCTCCGCCGGAACTTGACCAACTCGAGCGGTGGCTCCGCGAAAAGATGGAAGAGGCCAGACGCGAGATGATGGAGCGAGCACAGCAACAAGCCAGTGGCGACACTGCAGAAGGGCAATCATCCTCCGGCGGTCTCTGGACGCCCGGTTAACCTGCGAGGGCTGGGTGGGCGCGTAGCATTTACGTCATGGCCACCGTTCCTCAAACCCAACCGGTAGTCGAAGCTCATTCAAACGCGCTGGATCCGCCTATCGCGCTTTACGTCCACATCCCTTTTTGCCTCTCCAAGTGCAACTACTGCGATTTCAACACTTACGAAGGTATAGAAAATCTGATGCCTTCGTTTGTCAATGCTCTATCCGCTGAAATCGGTCATTGGGGAGATCGATTCAAACGCCCCCAAGTATCAACTATCTTCTTCGGTGGTGGAACCCCGTCGTATCTCTCCGCCGAATTGATCTCTCGTTTGATGGAAACTATCGACGCCTCTATGCAAATCGCGCCAAACTCAGAGATCACATTAGAAGCAAACCCCGACGACATCAACCCATGCAAAGCCAAGGCATGGCTGGCAGCCGGCTTCAACCGCATCAGCATCGGCGTCCAATCATTCCACGACCCGATCCTCTCAGCCTTGTCGCGGCGTCACAGTGCAGACAACGCCGCCCAGGCCGTAACGACAGCACGCGACTCCGGATTCGCCAACGTCAACATCGACCTGATGTTCGGCCTGCCAAATCAACCATTGACTATCTGGGAAAGCACCCTTGAGCGCGCTGTAGAACTTGGAACCGAACATCTATCACTCTACGGCCTTCAAATCGAACCCGGAACACCTCTGCATCGCGATGTCAACCGCGGCATCGTTCCAACTCCGAACGATGATCTAGCAGCCGATATGTACGAGATGGCGATGGATGCCCTGGGTGATGCTGGATACGATCACTACGAAATCTCGAACTGGGCCAAACCGGGATACCGATCCCAGCACAATCTGGCCTACTGGCTCAACAAACCATACGTAGGTGTAGGTCCCGGCGCTCACTCATCGATGCTCGGCAAACGGTTCGCCAACATGAAATCGCCTCGCCGCTACATCGACACGATCGCGGCAACATCGTATCCCAGCCATTCCTCTGCGCTATCAATCGCTGAAGGGGAACTCGCCATCGACTTCGTGGAAACCACATCCTCCGCAATGGCGATGTCGGAAACCATGATGCTCGGAATGAGGCTGGTGGAAGGAATATCAGACATAGACTTCCAACATCGCTTCGGCAAGACACTGACATCAGTCTACGGACACGAAATTGAGTCACTCGCACACGCTGGCCTAATCGAACGCGTATCTGACAGAGTCAGGCTGACGCGTCGCGGCAGACTCTTGGGAAACAGTGTCTTTGAGCGATTCATCCTCACAGATGGCGAAGGTTGAGACAGCCATGCACGAATCAAACCGAATCGATTTCCCAGAATATCTTGACGAAGCCGTCGAAATATGGAACGAAATCTCTGAATGGTGGGACGACCGCATCGGAGACGGCAACGAGGCGCAGAACTATCTGATCGAACCAACTCAAGAAAAGCTGCTCAACCTCCAACCAGGCGACCACGTCCTCGACATCGCCTGCGGCGCGGGAAGGTTCACTCGTCGCATGGCCGACCAAGGTGTTCATGTCACCGCTCTAGACCACTCCCGAAAATTCATCCGACGAGCGAAAGAACGCGCCTATGGCTATGAAGATCGCATCGATTTCCATGTTGTCAACGCGGCCAACCGCGAAGCTCTAGCAGCCATCCCAGGATCACCTTTCGACGCCGCTGTCTGCACCATGGGTTTGATGGATATGGCGGTGATCACCCCATTGGCAGAATCCCTGCCGCAACTGCTGAAACCGCGCGGCAAGTTTGTCTTCAGCGTCACGCATCCCGTCTTCAACTCCAACGGAACACGAAACTCAATGGAACGTGAATTCACCGAGAATGGCGTCGTCGAAGATTTCAGAGTCTCTGTGCCACCCTACTCTGATGCCTGCACTTACTTAGGAGTAGGTATCAACGGACAACCACGAGCCCATAGATACTTCCACCGACCCATCAGCGATCTGCTTCGCGTATTCATGCAGCAAGGTTTCGCTCTCACAGTCCTGGAAGAACCAAGATTTCCTCCCAAAGCACAAGAGGAATCATCTTCGACCATGTCAGGACAATTCTGGTGGCACTTCCCTCTGATCTTGGTCGCGCGCCTAGAGATGCTCGACAACTGAACGTTTCCTCGATTCCGTCGATAATCCATACTTATCGGCAAATCCTCGTAACTTCCTTTCGCGCATCATGTTCGTCGTCGGCACCGCGGGCCATGTAGACCACGGCAAGTCCACGCTCATCGAAAAGCTCACGGGCATCGACCCCGACCGGCTAAGCGCGGAAAAAGCGCGCGGGATGACCATCGAACTCGGCTTCGCATGGCTCGATCTCGGCGACGGCACCGAGGTCAGCATCGTAGATGTCCCAGGACATGAGCGTTTCGTCAAAACCATGCTTATGGGCGCTGGAGGTTTCGACTTGGCGCTCCTAGTAGTCGCAGGCGACGAAGGTCCCATGCCGCAAACGCTCGAGCACTTAGCCATCTTGGACCTCTTAGAGGTGCGAGACGGCATAGTCGTCATCACCAAATCGGATATTGCCGATCCTGACCTCATCGAGCTGGTAGAGATCGAAATATCCGAAATACTTGAGGGAACCACATTAGAAGGATCAACTATGCTGTCAGTTTCCGCTGAAACTGGCGAGGGCATGGATGACCTCCGGAAAATGATCGCCGACTTCGTCCGCGAAAAACCACCTCGTACTGGTAACGAACGTCCCCGTCTGTTCATCGACCGTTCCTTCAGCGTGGCAGGTTTCGGGGCTGTAGTCACCGGTACTCTCGACGGCGGACAACTGAATATCGGCGATGAAGTCGCTCTTCTCCCTTCAAACGAAAATGCACGCATTCGCGGCCTCCAAAGCCACGAATCGGAGATCGATACTGCCTTGCCCGGAACCCGGGTCGCTGTTAGCCTGAGCGGCGTTTCTCACACCGAGATCGAGCGCGGGGAGGCCCTAGTCAAACGTGGTGACTTCAAGACCACTCCAGTGTTCGACGCTTCGCTGAGGGCAATCGCGGGCGTCAAGCGGCCTATCAAACACAATCATCGCGTTACTCTGTACGGTGGAACGTGGGAGGAGCCAGCTACGGTTCGGTTGCTCAATGCGGATCGATTGCAGGCTGGCGAGCAAGGTTGGGCTCAAATCAAAATGGGCAAGCCCCGTCCAACTATCAAAGGCGACCATTTCGTCATCCGCGACAGCAATGACACTCTAGGTGGAGGGGTGGTCCTAGTCGTCGATGCTCCGCGCCACCGCCGAAACGACCCTGCGGTGGTCAAGCATCTTCAAATCCTTGCGGAAGGCCGATCAGAAGAAATCGTGATGCACGCTTTGAATCTTCTCGATTTGGCAAACAACAACCAAATCTCTGACTCGACCCACATGCTGCGAAACGATATAGAACGAGACGTCTCAGGATTGGTTGAACAGGGGCGTGTAACTCGCCTAACAGAAGGTTCCTCGGCCCTACACATCACAACGTCTCGCTTGGATTCACTACTTAATCAATCGATCGAAACGCTTGCCGAATACCACCAGCGATACTCGCTACGCCGTGGTATGCCGCGGCAGGAACTGCGCAACCGCTTGAAGTTGTCAACCCCTGGTTTCGACGCTGTCGTGCAGCACTTCATCAAGGAAGGTGCAATAAATCAAGACGGAACAACCCTGAGATTGCCCGATCACGAGGTTCGCTTTTCGGAGGACCAGAAACGCGAAGTCGATCGTTTTTTGTCCGTCTTGCGAGAGCATAGATTCTCACCGCCCGCGTGGAACAAAATCGACGCAGATCTCCTCGGCGCCCTTGCAGATCGCCGCGAAGTAGTCAGTGCCGGACCCGATGTCGTTTTCGCAGCTGAGGTATTCGATGAGATGCGCGATGCGGTGATCAACTTCTGTCATGCCAACAACGAAGTCTCGATTAATGACGTCCGCGAACTTCTTGGTACTAGCCGGAAATACTCGCTCGCGTTGCTCGAACAACTCGACCGTGATAATGTGACCATGCGCGTCGGTGACATGAGGAAGCTAAGGTGACGCCCACCAACGAAAAACTCACCTTGATCCTCCACCAACCTCCGTTCAAGGTCTCGAATCTATCTTCGCTGTTCAGATCGTTGCAGGCCGCAGTAAGGGAGACTGCGGCGGCGGGGGAACCGGTCGAATCCCTGTTTTCCAATCAACAGGGGCCGTTTCTTGTCACCGACGTTGAACACACTCCCAACGGCGAGATGGTGTTGTCCATCTGGTTCGCAGATCGCCAGAATGATCCGTTGGATGAACGTTCGAAAGAGACATTTGGTCGAGCAATATCAGAGCTAGAGCAGACGATACTGAGTGGATCGCAGCACACCTTCTGGGGCACACCGGCTTACCGACCCGAATTGCATGATGAAGATTCTCGTATGTTGAGGTTCATCGCCATATTGCGAGCTTTCCGCTCGGCGACGATTTCATTCGGTGATCGAACCATCGTGCTACGCGACGGTTTGTTCGCCTCAGAACGGACCTGATCTCCGCTTCAACCCAAACCCATCTCAGCGACTTCGTCTTCGTCAAATCCGAGGAAGTGTCCTACTTCGTGCCACACAGTTCGAAGCACTTCTTCTTCTAGCTCCTCGATCGAATCGACTTGATCCTCGATGGGACGTTGAAAGATCGTTATTTTGGACGGCATTGACGCGTTGTGGGAACCGCCGTCTCTTAGCGATACTCCCTCGGATAGTCCGAACAGCGTGTCGTGTGGTTCGAGCCCGAGGTCGGCCCGTTGGTGCAGGGTCGGCTCCGGTTCGACTACGATATCGACGTTTTCGATTTGAAGCCGTTCGTAAAACTCAGCGTCGAGTTGTTCGATGGCGTCAAGGACGATACCGTCAAACTCCTCGGGCGAAACTCGGTACGTCATCGCGGAAATGTGGCCGAGATGGGAGCGTCAAGCGGATGCTTTGTCTCGGATCGCCTTGAGTGCGTCGACGTTGGGCTTATCAGGGCCATCTTTCTCATATCCCGGCACTTCCAGGTAGAAGGGAACTTCTGCAAATGCTGGATGCGACAGGATGTTTAGGAATCCCTCTTTGCCGATCAGACCTTCGCCGATGTTGTCGTGACGGTCAACGGATGAGCCACGGTCGCGCATAGAGTCGTTGGCATGAACGCTTCGGAGAAGATCCAAACCGATCTCGCGATCGAACTCTTCCATCGTTTCGTCTAGGCCGTCTTTTGTGACGACGTCGTATCCCGATGCCCAGACGTGTTGGGTGTCGAAGCATGTGGCGACGCGGGGGTGGTCGATCGCTTTGATCAACCGTCCGAGTTCCTCAAACTTTGAGCCGATATGATCACCGGAACCAGCCGAAGTCTCCAGCATGAGCAACGCGTCACCCGGGGCGTTGTCCAGCACTTGGTTTACGCCCTCTACGAACTGATCGAAGATTGCGTCTAGTCCGGCACCGCGATGACTTGCGGGATGGAAGACCAAACCCAGGGCGCCCAGACGTTCGGTCTGGACCAACTCTTCGGTGAGGGACTTGCGGCTTTTCTCGACGAGTTCGGGATTGGGTGAACCTAGGGCGGTGAGGTATTTGGCGTGGACGATTGTTGGGCCCAATCCAGATTCGGCCATCTTCTCGTGGTAGCTCTGAAGCGGCTTGTCTTTTATTGGTGTAACTCGCCACATGCGGGGAGAAGCGGCGAATATCTGCATGCACTCGGCACCGATGTCTATGGCTCGGCCCACTGCTTTGTCTACACCGCCTGAAGTCTTTACGTGAGCACCGATTTGCATTGGAATTCCGTCCGATTGTCTTAGCTGCGCGTACCTTTGATTCAGGCACCTATTCAATGCAAGTGTAAACCGCTTTCCTGCCAACCAAATCAGTTGACTGAATCAGCTAGTGCGGCGTCGGAGTCTCGGAATGAAGCGGGTGAATCGCCTGAGCGCGCCTTCGTCCCACGAGACGAGGACTTGGGCGGCGATGAAGATGGAGGAGTAGGTTCCGATGATGACGCCTAGGAGCAAGACAATGAGGAAGTCGCGGAGGCTTTGTCCGCCAAAGAGCAGCATCGCCATGATCACTGTTGCTGTGGTGATGCTGGTGCCGAGGGAACGGATGATCGACTCACGGATAGAAGCGTTGATGGTGAGACGGAAGTCGCGGGACGGTACTAGTATGACGTTCTCACGGACGCGGTCGAAGATGACGATGGTGTCGTTTACGGAGTAACCGATGACAGTGAGGATGCCGACGATGAAGATTGCATTGACTTGGACGTTGATGAGCACGCCAAGGATGGCGAATATGCCAAGGACGATCAGGACGTCGTGGATGAGAGCGATGACTGCTGAAACGGCGTAGCGGTAGGAACCGGGAACGGTACGGAAGGCATACATGATGTAGAGCATCACGAAGATTGCAGCCACGACGACGGCGGTGATGGCGTTGCGAACTGTACCCTCGGCGACTGATGATCCTACGGTGACGGTTTCAAGGGTTATGGGTTCCTGACCCGTGAGCGTGGTCAACTCGGCGTCGATTACGTTTTTGCCCTCGTTGCCGAGGTCGTTGGTCCGCACATAGTATTGGCCGTTGCCCAGGTTCTGGACGATGGCTTCGGGATGCCCAGCCGCGACGAGCGCGTCATTGACGGACGCGGAGCCGGGGTCGGCACTACCGAAGTCGTAGGTAGTGCTAGTTCCCGATACGAAGTCGATACCGAGGTTAAGACCGGGCACGAATAGCAGCACCACCGATACCACGGCGATGACCGCCGAGATCGGGAGGAATATCTTTCGGAGTGCTACGAAGTCCATGGTTGGGTAAGGGTGCGGGTGTTTTGGCGGATTATGAGTCTGCCCCCGGATCTGCTACGGGCACGAATACGTTACGGGCATTGCCGATGCCGGTTCGTGCGATCAATCTCAACATCAATCTGCTGGCAAAGAATGCCGTGAACATGCTGAGCAGCACGCCGATGCCAAGTGTCAATGCGAAGCCTTGCATGATGCTGGTGCTGAAGCGGTCGCCGAACCAGAAGAGCACGATGGCAGTGATGATGGTAGAGAAGTTTCCATCTCGGATCGAGGGCCATGCGCGGTCGAAACCGGTGTTGAGGGCAGAGAGGAGGTCCCGACCTGCTCGCAGTTCCTCCTTCGCACGTTCTGCGATGAGGACGTTTGCGTCTACTGCGAAACCGAGAGACAGGATCACAGCAGCCGCGCCGGAGAGAGTCATGGTCACGGGCACGAGCTTGAATATGGCGAGCAGCATGATCGTGTACGAGGCGAGGGAGATGCTGGCGACTATGCCGGGGATCTTGTAGTAGGAGATCATGAATATGACGAGCAAGATGAGGCCGATACCGCCAGCTACCAGGCTGCGCTGGAGGGAGTCGGCACCCAAAATGGCGTCGACGCTGCGCTCTTCGGAGAGTTCAAGATTTGCTGGTAGCGCACCTGATCGGAGTTGGATGGCGAGCGTTCGGACGCGTTCGGTGGTGAAGTCGCCACCGGAGATGATGGCTCGGCCATCGGCGATACCTTGTGCGCCGGGTGTGTTGACGGTCGGGGCGACCAGTTCTACGTTGTCGAGATAGATCGCGAGGATGTCTCGGTTTCGGGCGACGCGGCCCGTGACTTCGAAGAAGGCATCACGGCCCGATTCGTTGAACACGATAGTCACGACTGGCTCTGGCGGTGTGCCTTCGATCGATGGGAATGCGTCATCGAGGTCATCAGCGGATATGTTCGTGGCCTGTTCGGTGAAGTAGAGGGGCGATGAACAGCGGAGGAGGAGCCATTCGGTCTCGGAGAGTCCGTCGGGCGGCCACTCTCCAGCGGGAACGTCTGATGGCGGGACGATGGGACCGCACTTGCGTTCACGGAACTCCAGCTGGGCGGTGGAGCCGATGAGGGCTTTGGCTTCTTGGACGCCGCCAGAGACGGTCCACTGCGCGATTCTGCCGGGGGTTCTCAGAGAAGCGAAGTTTCCAACATCGGCTAGTTCACGCGTCAATCTCTCCGCGTCTGATGGAAGGATGTTGCCGGCGTTGTCGAAGGTGCGGTCTTTGAGTTGACCGGTGAAATCGGCTTCGAAGTAGATGGCATCGACTTGCTGGAAGCCGCCTGCGGCGTCGGTTGTGAATAAGAGTGTGTCGGTGCCATCGCTGACGGTGACGTCGGTGAAGCCCGCGGCTTCAAAAGCGGCTTGGACCTCTTCGGTTGTAGGCGCTATCCGCTCGGGATCAGGCAATGGGGTCTGCTCGTCTGCAGGACTTTCGTCAGCGGCAGGGTCGCTGGGAGTGGGAGTGGCTTCGGGGACGACTATTTCGTATTCAAAGGTGGCGCGGATTGTGGTGGGGTATTTCTCTTGGAACTGGGTTCGCCACATTTCGGCGTCGCGGCCGTCGAAGTTGTTGAAGGTGACGATCATGGAGCCGTCTTCGTTTTCGAAGACTTCGACATTTTGCTTGCCGAGGTCGGTTGCGAAGAAGTTCTCGATGTCTTGGATTGTCGCCTCGCTCTCTTCGAGGGTGAGGTTCAGGGATGATTCGCTCTGGCCTGGAAGTTGGATGAGGATGCGGTCAGGCGGGTTGCCGATGACTTGGACGGTTGGTTCGCTAACGCCAAATGCGTTTACTCGGCGCTCAATGATGGTGCGGATAGCTTCGACATCTTCGGCGGTTGGGGCTTCGCCTTCGGGTGGGATGATGTCGTATACGAGGTGAGTACCGCCTTGGAGGTCCAGGCCGAGGCTGAGGCCGAGGAAGGCGTCGTCGTTGCCGCGATCAAACTCGAAGTTGTAGATGTTGAAGTTAATGCGCGGGATTGCGATGACTACGACGGCGATAACAACTAGCGCCGCAATGAAGATCAGACCTCTTAAATCACGGAACACGTGTAATCAACCGAAATAGCGCACGTCCCGTCGCACCCGCGCATAGCCCTGCGCCACGCGGTCGTCTTGCGGTTCGCTGTCCACTCTGAATCTGGTCTGTCCGTTAGCCACTGACACTCGTCAGGGCCTTACTCACAAAAAGGACTTCGATACAACGTGTGAATCGAAGCCTCAAACATCAAAGTATAGCACCGCGCCAGTTACGTCCCTACCCTTGATATCCGCTCTTCATTTTGCAGTCGTTTCGCCTCTGGGATCTTGTTCTTTGGGCTCTTGGAGGTCGTAGGCGAGTTCTGACATTGAGTGTTGGGGGGTTACTTCGCTGAGTTTGGCTTTGGCGACTAGGAGTTCGGGGTTATCGTCGTCGCCTTCATGGTGGTGGGCTTGGATGTTGTAGTTGACGTCGTGGAGGTGGGTTTCGCCCTGTTCGGGTTCTTCGCCGACTTCTCGGAGTCGTTCGTGTTCAAGGAGGTGGTCCATGAACATGATTCCGTTCAGGTGGTCAACTTCGTGTTCGAGGGCTTGGGCGAGGATCTCTTCAGCGGTGATTCGCCATTTCGAGCCGTTTTGGTCGAGGGCTCTGGCGGTCACGCTCACAGAGCGGTTGACGAGGCCGACGTATCCGGGGAGGGAGAGACATCCTTCTTCGACTTCTCGATTGCCTTCGGTCCTGATGATCTGGGGGTTTACGAGCCAGTACGGGTCTTCTTCGGGCAGGTGGATGGCGATGACGCGCTTCAGGATGCCGACTTGGTTTGCGGCGAGTCCGACACCGTCGGCATCGATGAGGGTTTCAACCATGTCGGTTGCGAGTTTCCGGATGTCGTCGTCGATGCGCCGAACGACGCGGCACTTGCGGAGGAGGATGGGGTCGGGGAATTTGCGGATCTCGCGAATGGCCATGGTTATGGGTGATTTTATCTGGGGTGTTTTTTTGGTTCCGTGATAGAGGCGTTTAACTGGGCGTTTCCGGCATTTTCTTGTTTTTGCGATTTCTCGGTTTCTGATTTTGTCGGGGGTTCGGGCAGGTTTGAAACCTAGCCCTACAATCCCGCCTCTTTGCACTTTGCGGCGAAATCGGAGAGATCGGTTTAGTTCATCTCTATGGGTCGATGTCGGTTGTCCAGCCGGGGGCTAGGGGGACTTGGTCTAGGATTTTTGCGGGGTTCTGGCCTTTTAGGAGGATTTGCCAGCGGTAGCGTCCGGCTCGGCGTGCCGGGTAGGCGGGGGATGGACCTGTGATTTCGACGGCTTCGCCGATTTCTTTGTTGTATTGATCGAGTCGAGTTTTGACGCTTTGGGCCTCTAGTTGGGCTTCATTGGAGTCGTATGAGCTGTAGGCTAGGCGGGCGTATGAGGCGAAGGGTGGAAGGTCGTATTGCTGCCGGGTTTGGATTTCGAGTTGGTAGAAGGTTTGGTAGTCTTGTGCAGCGGCCGCGGCGATTGCGAAGTGTTGGGGTTGGAAAGTCTGGATGATGGCTTTTCCTGGGGTGTCGGCACGTCCTGCCCTGCCGGTGACTTGGGAGAGGATCTGGAATGTTCGCTCTGATGATCGGAAGCTGGGGACGGCGAGTCCGATGTCTGCGGCTACTACGCCGACGAGTGAGACGTCGGGGATGTCGAGTCCTTTGGCGACCATCTGGGTACCGATGAGGATGTGATTGCCTTGGCTTTGGAACTCATCGAGGAGTTTGGTGTGCTCGCTGGCGTTTCGGGCGGTGTCGGAGTCCCATCGGAGGATCGGGGTATTGGGGAAGAAGCCGCGGACGGTTTCCTCGACGCCCTCGGTTCCGGCGGCGCGGCGTGCGATGCCGGTGCCGTCGCAAGCACGGCATTGACGGGCGGCACCGACGGAGTAGCTGCAGTAGTGACATTGGAGGCGTGATCCTCCGCCACGTCTGGGACGCCGGTGCAGGGAGAGGGGGGTATGGCAGTTCGGGCAGTGTCGGATAGTTCCGCAGGATAGGCACTGAACGAATGATGCGCTGCCACGACGGTTGATAAAGAGGATGGATTTTCCTCCTCGGTCGACGTTTTCTCGGAGGGCATCAAGCAATGGCCGGCTTAGCATCTCTCGGTGTCCGTCTTGGATTTCGAGGCGCATGTCTACGATTTGGGATTGGGTGTTGTGGCGTGGGGCTGGGTTGTTAGTTGGATGCCGTACCCCGCCCATTTGTCCGCCCCGGTCACCCTCACCCTGGCCCTCTCCCGCTGTTGTCGGGTGTTTGGGGGAGAGGGGAGGTGCCCCACTTCCGCCCCCGCATGCCCCTGCGATCTCGCTTCGCTCGCTCGCGTCCCCTTTCGTTCCGAAAGGGGACGGTTGCCCCATTCCGCCCCGCGTTCGTAGGGCTTCGTTTATGCGTCTGGGTAGTTCTAAGAAGGTGATTGGGTTGGGTGCTTTGGGATCTATTGATCTGCGGTATGTACCGATGTCGGGGGTTGCGCTGCCTAGGACTAGGGTTGCGTTGGTCTGTTGGCAGAGGTGTTCGGCGACGTCTCGGGCGTGGTAGCGGGGTGCGCGGTCGGACTGTTTGAAGGTCCACTCGTGTTCCTCGTCGATTACGACTAGGCCGAGGTTTTCGATCGGTGCGAAGATGCTGGAGCGTGAGCCGATGACAACGTTGTAGCGCCCCGAATTGATCTGGTGCCACTGGTCGAACCGCTGTCCTAGGGTGAGGCCGGAGTGTTGCAGTGCGATCTGTCCGGGGAATCGGCTTGCGAATCGCTGGAGCGTTTGAGGCGTCATGGCGATTTCGGGGACCATGATGATTGCGCGGCGCCCTGATTGGATGCATTTGTCTACGGCTCGGAGATAGACCTCGGTTTTGCCGCTGCCGGTTACGCCGAAGAGGAGGAATTCAGCTGGTTGGTGAGATGCGATGCTGTTTGAGACAGCGTTGACAGCGGAGGTTTGCTCTGGGGTTAGGTCTACTTCGATCGGCTCTTGGACAGCGTAGTCTTCTAGAGGATCACGTTCTATTCGGACTTGCTCGATTTGGGCGTTGCCATCGTCGATGACGGCTTTGATGATGCTGGAGGTGAACTGTTTTGAGAGGTCGGCGCGGGGGATGGGTTCCGGTGTGGCGGCGAGCTGACGGATGAGGTCGGCACGTCTGTTTGCACGTCTTTTCTTGTATGCGTCGATCGCCTCGTCTACGTCGATTTCGTCGGCGAGTTTGATGTGGGACTTGAAGACCGCGGTTACTCGTGGTCGTTCCCAGATCGATTCCTCGATGGCGATGCCTGCACGGATCAGAGCATCTAGATGTCGTTCATTTTTGCGGCCGATTTTGCGAACTAGCCGATCGCGGCGGACGCGTCCTTTGGCTGGGAGTTCGTTTAGGACTTCGTGTTGATCCGGGGAGATTGAGAAGCCAGTTAGGACGGTGTCTGCGCGGTCGGCGATGTCGCTACGTTGGATCCAGAGGTGAAGCTGCTGGTTAGCACCCGGAGGGAGCATGGCGACGCATGCTCTGAAGATGCTGGTTCGGTAGTGATCGGCTATCCATACGGCGGTTTTGAGGAGGTTTGGGTTGATGAATGGGCCGTCTGGGATTACGCTGTCGATTTCGCGTGTATTTTCGGTTTCGGTGGTTTCGGAGACAGAGACGGCGATGCCCTGGATGGGTCGGTATCCGAATGGGACCCATAGGAGGTCGCCGGTGTTGACGGTTACGCCTTCGGGAATGGCGTAGGTGTAGGTACGGAGTCGGTCTTGGTCTGAGAAGTCGACTGCGACGTTGACGAACATGACTAGTGCGTGCGTGTTGGCGCGGATATTGATAGCGCTACACGTTGCGGGATTTCCCCGCATGGAACTAAGGTTAGCTTTCGCGAGGGAGGAGTATCGGTAGCCTTCGCCCCAACGGGCATCCCCCGCTCTCGCTACGCTTGCGCGCCCCCTTCACTTCGCGAAAGGGGCAGGCAGGTTGAGATTCAACGTCGCTCTTTGATGCGGGCGTGTCGTCCGGTTAGTCCTCGGAGGTAGTAGAGGCGCGAGCGTCGGACTTTTCCGCGTCGGGTGACTTTGACGGATTCGAGGGTTGGGCTGTGGAATGGGACGATGCGTTCCACACCGATGCCGTATGAGACGCGCCGGACTTTGAAGGTGGATCCGGGGTTGGGGATTTTGTCGTCGCGGTATCGTCCTACGATGACGTTTCCTTGGAATGCCTGAACGCGTTCGCGGTCGCCTTCCCGGATGACCATGTTTACGGTGACGGTGTCGCCGGGTTGGAACTCATCGATCTGCGCCGTTGGGCGTGTTTTGAGGATCTCGGTTGGGTTCATGGCGTTACGATTCCTGCGGCGACGGTGATTGGGACTATGTATGTGGGGCGCAGTTTCCGGCACCGAACGAGTCGGGAAACGCGGGTTTGAGCGCCAAACATTTAAGTATATTTCAGGCGTCGGTCAGCTTCGCCAGCTCTTCGCCGCGTTGATATGCGGCTAGAACGGCGTCGATGGTGGCTTTGCGGAAGTTTGCGTTTTCGAGTGCGCTGAGTGCGGCGGCGGTTGTTCCGCCGGGGGAGGTGACCATGTTTCGAAGTTCGGCGGGGTGTTTGCCGGTCTCTTTGGCGAGGGCGGCGCTTCCAAGGACCATTTGGATGGCTAGGGCTCGAGCATCGGCGTTTGTCATTCCGAGTTGGACGGCACCGTCGATGAGGGCTTCGATGAATACGAAGACGTATGCGGGTCCACTGGCGCTGAGTGCGGTTGCGATATCGACGAGTTTTTCGTCTTCGAAGTAGACCTGCTCGCCGAATGATGCGAGCATCTTGGCGGAGAAGTCTCGCATCTCGTCGGAGACGGTGGAAGTTGTGGTCCACGCGGTGGCACCGAGGCCGACTTGCGAGGGGGTGTTTGCCATGATGCGGATCAGGCGGTCGCAACCGATCTGTTCGATGATGGTCTTGGATTGGACGCCGGCCATTATGGACATGAAGGTAAGGCGTTCAAGGGCGGGAACGAAAGTGCTGATTTCCCTCGCAACATCGCCGAGTTGTTGTGGTTTTACCGATAGAACGGCGAGATCGGTGTTCCGGATGGCGATGATGTTGTTTTTGGCGATTTCAACGTCGTAGGTTTCGGCGAGGTACGAGGCGCGTTGGAGTATCGGTTCGCTGACCGTGATGTTTGCGTCGAGTCCGGCTTTTTTCATACCGGAGATGATGGCCTCGGCCATGACTCCGCCGCCGATGAATGAGACGTTCAAGGTGCTGCCTCGCAGGGGTTTGTTGCCGTGTTGTCGATTATAAGGTTCGGGAATCTTGGCTAATCGTGTTTGCGGCTCGTTGGTTGTATGATTGCGAATCCCATAACGGTTGGCCTTTGTGGACGTCATGGGACGCCGCGAACAGCCTGACGATCCGCCTGATCACGGATGTCGGGTCTTTTTGCGCGTTCGGGCTTCTTTAGCCTAGGAATTGCGGGATGCCGCAGATAGTTGTTGAAGACCTCGTAAAACGATTTCGTATCTCGGAGCGGGATGCGGGTATGTGGGGCGCTGTACGAGGACTGGTTCGGCGTCGGTATCAGACTGTGACGGCTTTGGACGGGGTCAGTTTTTCGATCGAGCCAGGAGAGTTGGTGGGGTATGTAGGGCCGAATGGTGCAGGCAAGTCGACGACGGTGAAGGTGATGTCGGGGATTTTGGTGCCGGATTCCGGGAGGTGCGAGATTTTGGGTCGGGTGCCTTGGCGGAGTCGCAACGAGCATGTGGGAGAGCTTGGTGTGGTGTTTGGTCAGCGGACGCAGCTTTGGTGGGACCTGCCGGTGATCGAGTCGTTCGATCTTTTGCGGGATATCTATCGCATTCCGCGCGGGGAATATATTGCTAATCGGGACGAATTCATCTCGATTCTGGATATCGGGGGGCTGTTGGATGTGCCAGTGCGACAGTTGAGTTTAGGTCAGCGGATGCGGTGTGATTTGGCGGCGGCGCTGCTGCACTCCCCTGCACTTCTGTTTCTGGATGAGCCGACGATTGGGATGGACGCGGTGTCGAAGCTGGCGTTTCGCGAGTTCATCAAGAGGTTCAATGAGGAGCGGGGTACGACGGTGATATTGACGACGCATGACATGGATGACATCGAGGCGATCTGTGATCGAGTGATGATCATCAGCGATGGGAAGATTCTTTCGGATGGGACGTTGGATGATCTAAGGCGGCAGGTGACGTTGGAGCGCAGGCTGGTTGTGGATTTGGATGGAGATGAGTTGCCGGTGGTTCATCCTGAAGCGGTGGTTTCGAGCAGGAACGGGCACAGAGTGAACATTCGGTTTGATCCTGAGAGAGTATCTGCGACTGAGTTGATATCGCATGTAACTTCCCACAATCGGGTACGGGACATCTTTGTGGAGAACCTGCCGATTGAGGAGGTCATCGCTCAGATATATCGGGATCAGAGGGGATGATCAGTTACTGGGCGATATTGAGCGCGCGGTTTCGGAGTCTGCTGCAGTACCGGTCCGCGGCGTTGGCCGGACTGATCACGCAGGTGGTTTGGGGGTTGATCCGGGTGATGATTTTCCAGGCGTTTTATCGTTCGACGAATGCTGAGCAGCCGATGAGTGGGAGCGATGTGGAGACGTATATCTGGCTGGGTCAGGCGTTTCTTGCGGCGCTTCCTTGGAATATCGATACCGATTTGAGGGCGCTGATCCGGTCTGGCTGGATCGGGTATGAGTTGGTGCGGCCCGTGGATCTTTACTGGTATTGGCTGAGCAGGGCGCTTTCTTGGCGGACGGCTCCGATGCTGATGCGTGCGGTGCCGTTGCTGGTGTTTGCGTTTGTGTTGATGGGGATGTCGCCGCCGGTATCGGTTGGTGCGGGTTTGGCTTTCGCGGTGTCGATGTGCGCGGCGATTGTTCTGAGCAGCGCGATCACTACGTTCCTCAATGTGACGATGCTTTGGACGATCACTGGGGATGGGATTACTCAGATGACGTTTGGGTTGGTGTTGATCTTCTCCGGGATGCTGGTGCCGCTCCCGCTATACCCTGACTGGTCACAACCGATCATCAACGCGATGCCGTTCAGGGGCCTTGTAGATACGCCCTACCGGCTGTATCTGGGTCACATCCCGTTGTCTGAGTTTGCAGGAGTTCTGGCGCACCAGTTGGTCTGGATATTGACGTTTGTGGTTGCCGGTCGGATCGCGATGGCTCGCGCGTTGAGAAGAGTGGTGGTGCAAGGCGGATGAATGTGCTGGACAGCCTCTACGTCTACCGGCGATTTCTTGGCGTGTCGATTCGAGCTCAGATGCAGTACAAGGCGTCGTTTTTTATGCAGTTGGGTGGTCGGTTGATCATCACTGCGGGCGAGTTCATGGCGATATTGGTGCTCTTCGACCGATTCGATTCGTTGATTGGTTGGAATGTTTATCAGGTGGCATTCATTTACGGGATCGTGAACATATCGTTCGCGGTGGCGGATGCGTTGACTACAGGCTTCGATCTGTTCGGCGATATGGTGAAGTCGGGCGATTTTGACCGTATCTTGACGCGTCCTCGATCGACCGCGTTGCAACTTGCGGGTCAAGAGTTGACGCTGCGTCGGATCAGTCGATTGACACCGGGCTTGTTGGCTCTGACGTGGGCGACGATGAATCTGGAATTGAACTGGACGGTTGCGAATGTCGGGTTGTTGATGGTTTCTGTTGCAGGTGGCGCGTCGTTGTTCGCGGGGTTGATCGTGTTGCAGGCGACGCTGGCTTTCTGGACGACGGAGACGTTGGAGATGATGAATACGATGACTTACGGAGGCGTAGAGACGACGCAGTATCCGATCAACATCTACCGTCCGTGGTTCCGCAATCTGTTTACGTTCGGAATACCGTTGGCGACGGTGAGCTACTTCCCGGCGTTGGCGATCATGGGTGTGCCGGATCCGTTGGGGACGCCGTTGTGGTTTCAGTACGTGGCGCCGTTGATAGGGATCGGGTTTCTGTTGATGTCGTTACAGGTTTGGCGGATCGGGGTGAGGCACTACCTGTCGACGGGGAGTTAGGCTATTCCGCGGCGTGTTGCGAGGGCTACAGCTAGTTTGATTGCTTCGACCATGCTGGTGGATTGGCCGAGGTTCTTGCCGGCGATGTCGAAGGCGGTGCCGTGGTCTACGGAGGTGCGGATGAAGGGGATGCCGAGGTTTACGGATACGGATTCTTCGAAGCCGTGGACTTTGATGGGGATATGTCCTTGGTCGTGGTACATGACGACGACTACGTCGTACATTCCGTCAATGGCTTGGTTGAAGACGGAGTCGGCGGGGTGAGGTCCGGTGGCGTTGATGCCGTCCATGCGTGCGGCTTCGATTGCGGGGGTAATCTCTTTGGCTTCGGTGTCTCCGATTAGGCCGTTATCGGATGCGTGAGGATTCAAGGCGGCGACTGCGATTCGTGGGCTGATGAATCCCCAGCGCTTGAAGTGATCGTCGGTTATGCGGACGGCGGTGAGGATGTTTTCGGTGGTTACGAATGCGCAGGCCTCGGGCAGGGATTTGTGGGTTGAGAGGTGCATGCAGCGTAGGATGCCGCTGACGAGCATTGTGTAGACGGTTGCGCTGTTGGTTAGGCGTTTGAAGACCTCTTGGTGTCCGAGGTCTGGAGCGCCGGAGATTTGCCAAGATTCTTTGTTGACAGGCGCGGTGACCATAGCGTCGATGTCGTTCGCGAGGCACATCTTCGCTGAGGTTTCGACCCAGAGATGGGATGCGCGTCCAGATTCTTCGGAGTGTTTCCCTTGTGGGAACTCGACCTCTTCATAGTCCCCGACGCTCAGGACGGGGATTACTTCGGTCGTATCTGGAGTGTCAGCTGGGTCTTCGATGCATTCAACGGGGATGTTGATGCCGGTCTCGGCAGTTGCTTGTTGGACGGCGCGCTCAGTTCCGACGACGAACATCCGGGCGGAGTCGTTGATCTCGGGGTCGGCAAGGGCTTTGACGACGACCTCCGGTCCGATGCCGGAGGGATCACCTAGTGTGAGGGCCAACAGGGGTTTTGTAGACGTTCTCACTTGCTGTCACTCTCTTTTGAGGTCTTCGGGAGCAGCGAAGCGCTAGCACTTGCTGTATCCGCAGACGTAGCACTTCATGCAACCCTCCTCGAAGGCCATGTTGGGTGCTGAGCAGTCTGGGCAGCTCTCGGTGGTGACATTGCCTTTGTACCCCGGGCCAATGGCGTTCGATGTTGCCTGCGGCATGCCGACTTCGCTGGATTTCGGCGGGTTGAGCAGAGCGATCTGTCCAGGATCGGATTCGCCGGCGTTGATGCCACGAGGTGGCAAGTAGGCATGCTCCAGCAGAACCTTCGCGATGGCGTCAGGCACGGAGAAGATGTGCTGGCCACGGGTGATGATCGGGTTGTCAACGATGTTGATCAACTGGTCGATGATGTGGTCAGGGGAGACTCCGGATCGGAGGGACAGGGAGATCATGCGTGAGAGGGCCTCAGCCATCGCGCTGTCGTTTCCTCCTGCTTTTCCGTGGTTGGTGAAGACCTCGAAGAGGTGGCCGTCGCTGGTGAAGGATAGGGTGATGTAGATCTTGCCTCGTCCCGTTTCGACTTGTACGGTCTTTGATTCGAGGACTGCGGGCCTAGGCATCCGATTGGTGTATGCGACTGCGGTCGATTCCGCTGTTGCGACACCGGTTTCGGCGTGGCCGTTGAGGTTGTTGTCGGCGCTTTCCGATGTTCCCGCGGTCAGAACTTCCTTCTCACGGCTACCGGCGCGATAGACGGTGATGCCTTTGCAGCGGGTTTCCCAAGCGAGGATGTAGGCCTCTTCAACATCGCCTCGGGTGGCTTCGTTGGGGAAGTTGATGGTCTTTGAGATGCCGGCATCGACGCTTTCTTGGAATGCGGCCTGCATAAGGACGTGGTCTCTGGGCGCGATGTCGGAAGAGACGTGGAAGAGTTCTTTGACGTCGGGATCCACGTCGGTGCGTTCCTGCAATGATTCGCCTTCTGCGAGGGCATCGAGCAGGTCTTCGCTGTAGTTGTCGCGAGCTTTGACGACGCGCTCAAAGTTGCTATCTGCGTAGACGAGAGTGGTGTCACCGCCGAGGATGTTGTGCTTGCGGAATGCGAGGGAGAATATCGGCTCGATTCCGCTTGAGCATCCGGCGATCATGGATATCGTTCCGGTCGGGGCGACGGTCAGGCGGCAGGCGTTGCGGACGCGTGGATGTGAGACGCCGTTTTCGTGCCACGCGCCGTAGGGTCCGCGGATATCGGCGAGGTACGCAGACGCTGAGTCGGCCTGCTCCATGATGAATCGCATGATGTCGCGTCCGACGGCAACGGCCTCCGGGGAGTCGTAAGGGACGCCCAATTTGACGAGCATGTCTGCGAAACCCATGACGCCCAACCCGATCTTGCGGGTTTGGAGGTTCATCGATCGGATCTCTGGGATTGCGTACTCGTTGACGTCGATCGTATTGTCAAGGAAATGGACAGCGAGTTTGGTAGTTCTGCCTATACGATCCCAATCGATGCCGGGCAACTTGCCAAGAGAGTGCGCTTGGATACCCGCGTACTCGGGACGTAGAAGATCGAGTTGCGAAGGGCTGCGTTCAATGACGCTGGTGGCGAGCTCGCCGATTACGAAGTTGGCAAGGTTTATCGAACCGAGGTTGCACGACTCGTATGGGAGCAGAGGTTGTTCGCCGCAGGGGTTTGTCGCGGTGATCATGCCGATGTCTTTGACGGGGCTGTTGCGGTTGACCTCGTCGAGGAAGATCATGCCAGGTTCGCCGTTGAGCCATGCGCCGTCGATGATCTGGTCGAAGACGTCGCGTGCGTTCAAGCGGTTGACCTCAACACCGGGGCTTTCAGGATCGGCCGGGTTCTCGCGGAAGTAGAGGGGGTAGTCGGTACCGTCTGCTACGGCGCGCATGAACTCGTCGGATGCGCCGACGGAGATGTTGAAGTTGTGGATGTCGCCTTCAACGGTTTTGCATGAGATGAACTCGAGGATGTCGGGGTGATGTACATCCATCACGGCCATGTTGGCTCCGTCGCGTTTGCCGCCTTGAGTTACCAGCTTTGAGGTGGCGGAGAGGTATCGCAGAGTTTCGACTGGGCCGCATGCCTTGCCGTGTGTAGTGGAGATGGACCAGCCTTTGGGACGTAGTTCGGAGAGGGCGAATCCGGTGCCGCCGCCGAATTTCTGGACCATTGCTTGGTCGTGCGAGGCGCGAGTGATGCCCTCCATAGTGTCCTTCAGCGGTAGTACGAAGCACGCAGACAGGGTGCCTTGGCCTGTGCCCGCGTTCATGAGCGTGGGGGAGTTGGGGAGGAAGTCCAAACTCGCCATCAGCTGATAGAAGCGGTCGGCGGTCTTTTCGACCCCGTCGGGTGTTTCACCGTAAAGCGTGTCGCCTTTTGCGATAGCGTAGGCGACGCGTCGGAACATGCCCTGCGGGTCTTCGATGATGTTTCCGTTGTTGTCGCGCTGGAGATAGCGCTTCTCCAAGATGACCTTCGCGTTTTCAGAGATCTCCGCAGGAACGAATCCATCAGCAGCAACGTCGAAAGTCCATTTGCCAGTTGTAGTTTGGGCCATTACCATCCCCTGTCGTCGTGACACCTTGTCGATATTCGGTTAAATCCGAAAAGTGTTCCTCAAATCTTCTTCAATTGCGGCGTGCAGTCGTATGGAGTTGCGCCGGCGATGCTGGGCTGGGCAACAACATGCCTTGGATTCGCGACACCTCAGAATCTGGCTGCTCCAAATTCGTCGCTTCCGCGGTGAATCGCTCCAAGTCGTCGAAGTCCTTGTAGACCGATGCGAAACGCATGTATGCGACTTGGTCGAGGGAGCGCAGACGATTCAGCACCATTTCGCCGATGACACCGGACTCGATGCGCTCGCGTCCATCGCTCATCGCTAGGGCGCGGATCTCTTCCACGGTTTCTTCGATAGCTCTTACTGGCAGGTAACGCTTGGCGCAGGCGATCTCTATGCTTCTAGTCAACTTGGCAGTAGAGAACTCCTCCAACTTTCCATTTCGTTTCTCAACCAGCAATTTCGAATTGTACACACGTTCTAGCGTAGTGAATCGAAACGCGCATTCGTTGCATACACGTCTGCGCCGAATCGACTCGTCTCTAACCCGAGTGTCGAGCACTCTGGTATCCGGGTGTCTACAGTCTGGACAATGCATCGTTTAGGATGCTTTACGCTTTCATCGTATGTTATTTGGCTTGCGATCTTCCGCCTTGCGAACACTATATCTAGTGGTCGTAGCCTGAAATATACTACATACAAGTTTGATGATGCACAAGGGGTAAGACCTAATTTCTCAGGAAATTCGCGGGAGTTTTTGGGATTCGCCGCGGCGTAGTCGAAATTCGAATCAAGGGGCTCGTTATGAAACTGCGCCCTCAGGTTCGGGAGATGGACGGGATCAGTAACGCCCTAGATGAGGGTTATCGATCCCGCAAGAAGCGCTGATACTCTCGTTCTAGCCGAGAATCAGGGATCAGGGTAGGTTGATCGCCTGGATCTTCCGACTCCGTCTCATCATTTTCGACAGGGTGTTCGCCGAACGCTTCGTCGGGAGATATGTCTTCGAAACCCGTGGCGATTATGGTGATTTTCAACTCATTCTCCATCCGGATGTCCTGAGTTGTTCCGAAAATGATCTCGGCATCAGGATGAACCTGTCGCTTTACCGTTTCAGAGATTTTGCGCACCTCGGCCATCATCAGGTCCGGTCCACTCGTGATGTTCAACAACACTCCGGTGGCCCCATCGACGCTGACTTCGAGCAGCGGTGAACGTAGAACCGATGATATGGCTGCCTCTGCGCGATCAATTCCATTTCCCTTACCGATCGCCATCCACGCAGCGCCTTTGTCTCGCATAACGGTACGGAGGTCAGCGAAGTCCAAGTTGATCTCGCCGGGGAGGAGCAGCAACTCGGTGATTGATTGGATGCCTTGGCGTAGCACCTCGTCGGCCATACGAAATGCGACTTCAACCGAGGTGTCGGGCGACGAGACCAAGAGCAGCCGCTCGTTGGGGATTACGATCATGGTGTCGACTTCCTCTGCCAAGCGTGTCAACCCCTCGAGCGCCTGCTGCTCGCGTTGATAGCCTTCGAAAGGAAAAGGTTTGGTGACGACACCAATGGTGAGACAGCCCAGCTCCCGTTTAGCGATATTGGCGACTATTGGCGCGCCCCCCGTCCCGGTGCCGCCTCCCATTCCGGCTGCGATGAAGACAAGGTCTGCGCCCGTCAGGACTTCGCGTATCTCTTCACGGCTATCGATGAAACACTCGCGTCCGAGTTGAGGATTCCCTCCGACACCGAGACCGCCGGCAATGCGGTCGCCGACGCGCAGACGTATTGATGCATCGGTGTGTGCCAATGCTTGGGCATCGGTGTTAGCGGCGATGTATTCGACGCTGGGAATCCGGCTGCGGTACATGCGCGTGAGCGCGTTGGCACCACCACCCCCAACGCCAACGACCTTGATGTTGACCGATGGCATTCGTCTACGTCTGATCGACGTTGATAACGAAGTAGTCAATGTGAACCGATACGTCCTAAGGCATGCCAGCCATCAGCTGGTGCTTTACCCACTCGACCAATCGGCGGCTTAAGGTTTTGCGCCGTTCAGTTTAACTTTACACCCATGGGAATGCGGGACCATTCGATCTCTATCGAGCATCGCAAGGATTCGCGCATCCCCGTCAATAATCTTCAAGCACACAGGGAACTGGCCCCCGGAACGTTGAGGACTGAACGCTATCAACGACCTAACATCGCCCGGATTCTGGCGCCGACTCCAGAGGGTGCGGCGGCGGCAACGGGCTCTAGTTCCGGTTCATCTGATTCCGACGAATGAACGATAGTGATCGGCTTGCGCTCGACGTGGTTGTCTCTATCGATACGTTCCAACGCCCTGAGCGCCATGCAGATTGCGCCGGACATCGCAGGGTCGCTCACGTCATCCGGTAGGCTCTTGATGCCAGTGGGTTTGCGAACTTCGACGCGACCACGAAGTCCCATTGCCAATTTCGCGAATGTTGTAATCCCGTTGAGTTTGGAACCTCCGCCCGTGAAGACCACGGTGAGGAAGTCAGTATCGGGCAGACCAGAGACTTGGGAAATGCGGGATTTGTACATCTTCATCGTCTCTTCTGCTCTCTCCTTGAGCAGGTTCGAGACGGACACGCGGGTCAAGGATCGCTCAACGTCCAGGACTCTTTCGGATCCTGAGAGTGATGTCGGATCGATTTCGTCGTCGATGCCCAATGCGTCGCCGACAAGAGTTCCAGCGGCGAGTTTTACCGCCTCGGCGTTCTCGTAAGGCAATTCGTAGGCGTATGCGATGTCATTGGTGAAGTGGAAACCGCCGATTGGCAGCGAGGTAAAGAGACCTGCGCGGCCGTGGTTGTATACCGCGATCTCGGTATCGCTGCCGCCGATGTCGACCAAAACCACTCCCGCATCGCGTTCGTATTGGCTCAGCAGGAATTCCGCTTCTGCGACGAGAGTGGAGCCACCATGAATGGGGGTTACGCCGGCGTTGCTCACGGCATCGAACACGGTGCGATAGTGCGCCATGTCGGAAACGACCAGAAGTGCTTGAACCTCCAGGCTGTCGGGATGCATGCCCACGGGTGGTTTTCGAAACTCGGTATCGTCGTCAACCTTGTATGACGTGGGCGTGGCGTAGAGGAGATGATCGGTCGATTCCACCCTTTCGGACGCTGCAATCCTGACCGCTTCGACAATGTCTGCCTCGGTGATGCCGGTGGCGAAATCGAACCCGGATACTTTCCCCCAGCCGGAATATGAGGAGACGTGCTTGCCGCCAAAACCAACGTATGCCTTGGAAAAGCCCAATGAGCACTGGTTCGAGACTTCGCTGATAGATGTCCGCACCGCGGCTGTAGCTTCGCTACGGTTCATCACGTCGCCATCGTGGATCGATTCGCTTGGCAGGATATTGATCGCCAAGATTTCGGGCTCATTGAAGTTGTCCCGACGGATGACTACGCTACAAACTTTGCTGCTACCTACGTCGATAGCTAGTCGAATGTCCTCGTTATACATCTGGTCCGATGCTCCTTCAGTTCTTACAGATCGCGACTGTCAGGCAGTCAGATCCGCCTAGCTACCCTCAATTTGGCACTACGGCTACGTGGGTTGGCTTCTACTTCCGATGCCGTCGGCGTCAATGCACCGTTGATAACGGCCTCCAATGTCGGCACATGATTGCACGTGCAGACGGGAGATCGACGACTCTCGACATCGCAGACACAGTCGGATGCGGCTGTGCGAATGAAGTTTTTCACAATCCTGTCTTCCAAAGAATGGTAAGAAATCACGACTATCCGTCCACCTATTCCCGTTACATTCACTGCCTGTTCCAGTCCGGTCCTCAAAGCTGTCATCTCGTCGTTGACCGCGATCCGCAGGGCCTGAAACGTCTTCGTTGCCGAGTGAATGTTGCTGCGGCCACGTGGCTTCGCTGCCGAGATTACCTCGGCAAGTTGCAGAGAATCCTTAATCGGACGGTTTCGGACGATCGCAGACGCGATGCGGCGCGAAGCCCTTTCGTCGCCAAAGCGGAAGATAAGATCGCCAAGCTCTCTTTCTGAATACGTATTAACGATGTGATTCGCGTCTACATTGCCGATGGCCGAAAACCTCATGTCTAGCGGATCGGACCTTCGGAAAGAAAATCCACGGGTCTCCCGGTCAAGTTGCAAGGATGAAACGCCGAGGTCCATCAAGACACCATGCACTGGCGCGAATCCGTAACGCGTAGCGACAGCCTGCATTTCGACGAAGTTTTCGTTGACCAGTCGGACGGTTGAACCGAACTCGGCGAGGCGCGCCTTCGCAGATGCTATGGCCTCGGGGTCGGCATCGATGCCCATCAGCTGCCCGCCAGGTGAGGCGGCGCGGAGTATCGCGCGCGCGTGCCCGCCTTCGCCAACTGTAGCGTCGATGTATCGCC
>JAJEGY010000031.1 GCA_022819585.1 Dehalococcoidia bacterium
AACGAGTCGCTGCTTCCCATCGGACCGAGGTCCTCGGGCTGTAGCCGGTCCTGTGGCGAACAGGACTCGACGTCTTCCACCGTCCACGCACGCTCTCCCGATCCCTCATCACCTACTTGCCTCCCACGGATCTCCTCCTGACCGCTACCCGACCGGGCGTCGGCGGAAGCTCTCCGCTCTCCTTCCTGCTTATGAAGGGAGAGGCGTTCGGCGCTGGCCGGCACGGCGACCACTGGATAGCCTTCCTGGCCGCGACCGTGAACCAGTCCCGAGTGCGCTTCACACAATGGACCCCTTCGGCCTTTCAACTCGCTCGTCAGGAGCTGCGGGGCGACGCCAAGGTCGCTGAGTTTCCTCCCGCCTCCGGCGAGTTTCTTCCAGCTTCCAACACGATCCCAGGCAGCCTCCAGGGCTGGGTTTGCCGCAACCGTCGGTGCGACGCATGTCTGTCGATCAAACTGTTGTTAATGCTACAGGTGTTTCGGAGTGTTGTCAAGCTGTTCTGGCAGATTTGTTCGGATTTGCGGAGTCGGGTTGGTGGTGAACGACGTTGCGATGGGATTCGTTTGTTTCAGGATCGATGGCGTCGGATTCCGTCGGTTTCGGGTGTGCCGGCGTTTTTGTCTGAATCGGGATTCTTGGGATTGGAGGGGGATTCTGGGGATTCTGTTGCTGCGCTGTCGGGGGATTGCGCTGGGTTGCGTTGGTGGTTGTTTGGGGTGCACCTCCCCTTGCCCTCACCCTGGCCCTCTCCCGCCCAGCGGGAGAGGGGATGTGTTCTTAGTTGATGGCGGTTTTAGTTGATGTTTGGAGGGTGTGAGAGTAGTGGTAGTTTTGGGGTGAGTCCGTCGCTCTGCGAAGGTTCGCTTCGCTTTCCTTCGCAGCCCCATCCCCGGGCCGTTCTCGAACGGCCCCTACGATTCCCCCTCCGTGTCATTCACGGACGGTTGTTATGATGTGCGCCTGTGTTGTACATGGATGGTTGTTGGGATGCGTGGGAGGGTTGTTTAATCGTTGCTGGTTTTGGGGTTTAGGTTTAGGACTTTTTGGAGGTTGGCGTAGTAATCGGCGAAGGCTTTTCGACCGGTGTCGGTGGCTTCGATCCATGTTCGTGGTTTGTTGTTGTGGAACTCTTTTGTGATTTGTAGGTAGTTGGCGTCTTCGAGTTTTCGGAGGTGGGTTGTGAGGTTTCCGCCGGTGAGGCTGAGGTTGTCTTGGATGAATCCGTAAGTCAGGCGCGCGGGACCGGGTTGTGAAACGAGGAGCGTCATGATTCGGAGACGGGTTGGTTGATGGATCGTCTCGTTGAGGACGACTGGTTGGGTGTTGGTCATTGGATGCCGTTCTTTTTAAGCCATAGGGCACCAGCAGCGATCAGGATAAGGATCAGGACGGCGGTCGCTGGATAGGCGGCTTCTCCGGCGAAGTAAAAGGGGATGTAGTAGGCGAGGGCGATTCCAATGCCGAGTATGGATATGACGATTCGCGTGAAGAGTCCGAAGAGGATGTAGCCGAGAGCGACGATGCCGATAGCAACGCCGGCGATGTGTTGACCGGGGTCCGTGAGCGTCCAGAGACCGGATAATCCCGGAATGGTCCACGCGGCGGTGCCGACGGTTACCCAAAAGGTGAAGACCCTGATTCCGAGTCGGCGGGCAGTAGATGGATCTGTGAGCTGTTTGGAGGCACGCGATCCGATGACGCTGCTGGCGATCATTCCGATGATAATGATGCCTGCCCAAACCGGGGCGCGGAACCATGGATATTCGCTGGCGAAGTCGGGGGCGAGATTTGTGATGGCGAAATCGACGAGGTAACCGATAGCGGTCAGGGATCCCCACATTAATAGGATGGTGGCGGTACCAGCCAGGTAGATGGAGGTTTGCGCCTGGCTGATGGTGCTGTGTATGGTGTTGAGTGAGGCTTCGGGGGAGAGGTTTTCTTGATTGGTCATGGGGTAGTTCCTGTGGTGGGGGAAGTGGTGTTTTGTATTGTAATGCAAAATAGTTTGTATTGCAAATCATGAAAATGAGAATGTATTGGTTTGGCGTGCCCCGCCCCTTTGTCCGCCCGGTCACCCTCACCCTGACCCTCTCCCGCTGTTGACGGGTGTTTGGGGGAGAGGGGATTCCCCCTCCCAGCCCGCCTAACGGCCGGAGATTGTCTGATGTCGGGTTTGTTTATCAATGTCAGGGAATCGCATGGTCATGCGTGGAATTGGTGGATGTTAGTTGTCTAGACTCATGTTGATGGTTGCTGTTCGAGGTTGAGAAGGGCGATATTTGCCAGTTGAATTGGTTGGCGTCAGAGTTGGTTGATCGGACTGCGCGGGGTTACCGCGCAGTTCGGTTGTTTGTTGGTGTCGCTGTTGTGTTGTTGATGGTTTCGGTTGTGCTGATCGGGTGTGCCGAAGATGAGGAGCCGACGCCGGAGCCGTTTGTTACTCGGACACCTACGCCAGTGCCGCCTACGGAAGTGCCTGCTACGGCTACTCCGGTACCTCCGACGAATACTCCGGTGCCCCCAACGGCTACTTCGGTACCTCCGACGAAGACTCCAGTTCCCCCAACGGCTACTTCGGTACCAGCGACGAATACGCCAGTTCCTCCAACGGCTACCCCGGTACCTCCTACTGCCACTGCGGTACCTCCTACAGCTACTCCTGTACCGCCAACACCGACACCTGTACCTCCCACGCCTACAGCAACTCCGGCTCCAGCGTCTTACAGCATAGAGGCTTTGGATTGGGATGTTCGGGGTGCTGAGGGCGACAAGATTGCGGTGCGGTTTACTTTGAAGGTGTCGAATGAGGGTGAAGCCAGTCGGACTGAAGGGACTCCGGTAATGGCTACGGTGAATGGTGTGGAGGTTGATCCTGTGGCGGAGATTCCGCCTTTGTCTGGTGGTGAGGAGGCGACGTTGGTGTTTGATGTGCGGTTGGACTCAGGAGAGCAGCAGGTAAAGCTGAGGGTGGATGATTCGGACTCGTTGGTTGTTTTGGATCTTCTGGTTTCGGATGTTTCGATATCACCTATTTCGTATCAGGTGTTGGCGGACAAGGTTGTCGCAGTGCGGGTGACGTTGACGAATCATGGGACATTGCCGTCGCGTCCGGTGCAGCTTATTGCGTTGAACGACGTAGTTGCGACGGTGCAACCACTGGATCCAGGTGCTTCTGAGGATGTGACATTCAATATCGAGTTGGAGAAGGGTATACACACGTTAGAGGTGACGGCGTCGGCGGATGAACGAGAGGCCAATCTGTCGAATAACACGGCGGAGTTTGATATCGAGATCGACTTTGTCACGCTGAATGTGCGCGCCGAGAGTGCTAGTGTGCGTGGCTTTATCCGTGGAGGGACTGCGGAGATCGATGTGAATTACACGGTGAGGAATGTGGGGGTTGCGAACAGTGGGTCGTTTATCGTTGCGGTTGCGTGTCCTGACGCGGATATCGGGTCTTGCGCGGGTGAGAATGTGGTGGAGAATGTACCGCCGGGCGGCGAGGTATCGGGAACGATAGAGGCGGTTGTGCCACAGGGGATCTCGTCGGTTGTGTTGTTTGCGGGCGAGTTGGAGTATGGGTATCTGTGGGGCGACCAGAATGCGGTCCCGTTGACTCTCGAAGTTCCGTTGCAGCCGGATATTCAGCCGGTGTTTGCGGCAGGAGCATTGTTGAGCGGGTACTACAGGGACGGCGAAGCGTCGGTGACGGTGGATGTTTCGTTAAGGAACGACGGTGCTGAGCCGATTCCGGGGGATTACCCGATCGCGGTTTCGTGCTATGAGGATGGTGAAGCGATATCGGGATGCGGTGATGTTGTGACGCTGGGATTGCGGGATGGGTATGGTCCAGTGGAAGGGACGCTTGAGATTAGGGCACCGGCAGGGGAGATCGAGTTGCGGTTGGAAGGTCCTGAGGTTGCGGGTGTTAATGAGGTTTTGGCGACGTCGATTGACATTTCGGTTCCGGCGAAGATTGCGAATGTGGATCGTGAACTTTGGGGATGTTTCACGGAGACGCGGCAGAGCGAAGAGTTCCCGCGCGGGAATTGCAGCGGCAGGGATGGTGAAGTGATTCGTAAGTGGTCGCAGGACCGTCCAGTGACGGTTTGGATCAATGGTCTGTCGGCTTATTCCGAGCGTTTCCAAGACATGCTTCAGGAGCTGGCGTCGGAGTTGAATTTCTCATATCAGCTTGTGGCAGAGGAGCGTCGGGCGGATATTGCGGCGTATGTGGGTATCAGTGATGAGGAAGCGCGTGCGCTGGGGTTCATCAGGTGCGAGGGTTTTTGGGGCTGTGCGGATTACGAACTGAACGAGGAGGGGGAGATTTTCGCGGCGGAGGTCGTGTTGTTCCGTGTTGAGGACTCGGAACTGCGTCAGCTCGGGGTGATTAACGAGACGGTGGAGTATGCGATGCTGCACGGGTTGCTGCAGATCTTGGTGCCGATGGGCTATCGGGATGTGCCGGACAGCGTAATGAGCATTGACAAGGGGTTCCGAATCCCGGAGATGAGTGCGTCGGATCGTGAGATTGTGCGGTTGTTGACGCATCCGTTGGTTGAGACGGGATTCACAACGGCGGATGTTGAAGGTTTGGTGGTGTTTGCGGACGAAGTGTTAGACCCGGAGGAGCCTGCAGGGTTATCGAATTTGGGGATCGTCGAGAAGGCTTGGTTGCAGTTGCACAGCGAGGGTTCTGCGCTATACAACATGAGCGGAGGTTGGTCTGGCGGGACTTGCATCGACAACTTTGGTCCGTCTCAGGTGACGGTGGCAGAGTTCAGCTCTCATCGAGGGTTGCATTACCGGATCACAGATGCGTCGGAGCGGTTGTACGCGTTCTGGAGGTCGGAAGGTGGTCGTGCGGAGTTCTGGGATGGGAGCACGCGGTCTTGGAGACGGTTCGCGGCGGCGAACGAGCAGGATTTGGCGGAGGAGACGGCGTGGGCGCCCCAGTATTCGGACCCGTTGGCTCTGCTTGCGTCGGTGTTGTATTTCGGGACGGATACGTTAGTTGAGTTGAACCGTGGCGAGGATGAGATTGAGTTCCGGATCGAGCGGATCAGAGGATATGCGGCTCCGGATTGGGCGGATGAGGCGCTATTGTCAGCGACATTCAAGGTGGATTTGACGAATTACGAGGTGACGACGTTTGCGATGGAGTGGTTGTTCGGGGTTCGTGGCTTGGCCTGCGACGAGTATGAGGTCGAGGCGAATCTGATTGAGTATGGTGCAAGCTTGGTTGTGCCGTCTGAGGTGCGAGGCGGATCGCGGGTGATCGGCAACTGAGGCGTTCGCCGGTTTGTTGACATCGTCGAATTAGGATGGTCCGTATGAGGTCGCGGATCGTCAGTTCGGTTTTGGTAGGTGTTGTGTCAGGTGTGTTGGTTGCTTTGGGTTGGACGAGTGTGGTGGCAGCCCAAGGTTCAGACGACTTGATTCGTGTGACAGATGTGGTTATAATGGAGGTTGGTGAGGAAAAATCGGTTGTGTTGTATGAGGCGTTGGTGACGGTTGGGAATGCAGGTGATGTGGATTTTGTGGGAACTCAACGGATCGATCTTCAGGTGGATGGCGGTGATCGGGAGTTGGTTTATGTGGTGAGTGGACTGGATGCAGGAGGGCAGAAACAGTTCAAGTTCAGGTTTGAACTGGAGCCGGGAGAGCGGATAGTGGGGTTGTTGGTAGGAGATGTGGCGCATGAGACAAGGGTGAATGTGTCAGCGGCGGATTTGTCGGTTAGGGTCAATGCGCAGCATGTGGTCAGAGGAGGGTTTGTGGAGTTCGATGTCGGTGTCGACAACGAGGGTGAGCGCGTGGCGCGTGAAGTGGAACTGAGTGGCAGTTGGGAAAGGATTGAGGATGGCGAGGTCGGCGAGGTCGATTTTGGGTTGTTCGCGGAGTCGATTGATGTTGGCGGAAGTGCGGGTAAGTTGGTGAGTTTTGAGGTGGAACCAGGGACATACCGGTTTGAGTTGAGGGCTACGACGGCATCGACGGAAGCGGCGTTGGAGAATAATGTGTTGGCTGTAGAGCGTGAGGTGGAGTACGTGGAGTTTGACGTAGTGGTGGAGTCCTCAGAGGTGTTGCGGTGGCACGCGGAGGGCAGGGGTTTGGTGGCGGTGACTGTTGGGATCAGCAACGTGGGTGTGAATGACAGTGTGCAGTTTTTGGTTGGGATCGAGTGTGTTGAAGAGGAGTGTTCGGGATCGGAGTTTGCGAGGCCGGTCGTGGCTGGTGGATCGACGTCGGTGACGTTGGAGGTCTGGGTGCCTGTTGGGAGCGTGATGGTAACGGCGTATGCGGGAGCGAATGAGGATGGTTTCAGATGGGGTGATGGCAATGTTGCAGGCACCACCTTGGATGTGCCGGATTCACCACCGTTTGAGTGGACGTTGTCGGCGGTTTCGGATGCTCAGGAGTTGCAGTACTGGAGCGATGGGTCGGCGAATGCGGTGTTTGAGACGAGGCTTGAGAATGTGGGGAGCGGAATGGTGAGTGGTAAAGTGCAGGTTGTGGTGTCGTGTTTGCAGGATGGTGAGGTCATTGAGGAATGTGGAGGAGAGTATGTGGTTGCGGTTGATGGGGAGGATGAAAGCAGTGTGACGCGGCATACGTTCAGGGTGCCGTCGGGAGAAACGGAGTTACATTTTGCGGTTGGTGAAGAGGATGTTTTGATGGCCGATGCTGTCGTGCCGCAGCGGATTTTGGGTGTCGATCGGGAGGTCTGGGAGTGTCTCAGCGATACGTCGAATCTTCGGCGTCATTCGAGCAGGGATTCGGGTGTGGGTTGCGGAGGTTGGCGGAATGATTTTGTCGTGAAGTGGCCGGTCGGGGAACCTGTAAGAGTGTGGACTAGCGGTGGTGATGAATACCAATCGATATTCAATGAGGTGTTGGATGACATAGGTCCGCTATTGAACCTCGAATTCATGCCGGTAGATGCGAAATCTAGCGCCCAACTGTCGGCCTATCTAGGGTTGCCGCGCCGGGATACAAGGCTTGAGAATCTCAATTGCAATAGCGCTGCCGGATGCGCGTGGTTTGAGATCGCTTCGGACCGCACGATTCAAGAAGCGGAGCTGGTTGTGTGGCCGCCGTTGACCAGCCACGACCAAGTCAGTCGCAGACATCTGATCTACAGCATTGCGTTGCATGAGCTGATCCATGTTTTGACCGGGATGTTGCACAGGCACGATGATCGAACCAGCGTGATGAGTTACGACGCGTTGGACTACAACACGCTGGGCGAAACGGATTCGGAGCTGATTAGGATCGCCTCTCATCCGCTGGTTCGTCCGGGAATGAGTTTTGATGAGATCGGGGAGTTGCTGGTGTTTGAGGATGAGTTGGTGGATCCGCCAGTGGCGGGTGAGATGTCGGTAAGGGGGATACTCCGGTGGGCGCACGCGCGGCTGATGGATGAGGGTTCAGCTATCTTCGAAATCAAGGGCGGATGGCCGAGTTGCGGTTCAGGTTTCGATTGGGCGGAGTACCAGATAGGTGGGATTCGTCCGCGGACGCCGAGATGGGTCCACTTCAAGAACAAGTCGGTCAACTATTACATGATCAGGACGCCGGCTCCGATGAGTTCTTTACGGTATTGGTTCGAGGTTGCGGGTGAATGGCATGAGGTGTCGGTCGCAACTGTTCCAAGGCTGACGAGTTTCAGAGATTCTTTCAGCAACCCGCTTGTGCTGCTGTCTAGCATCAACATCTACGGTGAAGATTTGGAGATGAAGGTGGTCTCGCGGGAAGGTGATCTGATGACGTTGGAGACGTTGTTGGACGGTGGGGACGTGCGTGTCGGCTGGAGCAAAAACAAGACGGTCTACGTCAAGATGGAGGTTGACACGTCGGAGTTCAAAATCATGAACTACGAGATGTATTGGACGTTTGATCCCTACGATTTGGGGGTGTGCGGAGACTACAGGGTAGAGGCGCGGCACGTTGACTACGGCTCGGAATTTATCTTCCCAGAGGCGATTCGCGGCGAAGCGCAATAACGGGTCAACTGATCTGCTACGTGAACTATGAGTTGGCCGTCTGCGTTGAACGACGGTGAGGGGTTAGGAGATCAAGGCCGCCCACTGGGTGTCTAGGTGAGCTTCGATGTAGTCGCGGTCTAGCTCGTAGCCAAGCCCGGGTTTGTCGGAGAGGTGTAGGTGGCCGTCTCGGATGTCGAGGGGCTCGGTCAAGCACGCGTTGTAGGCAGGGACCGAGTGGTGGCTCATTTCGAGACGGTAGATGTTGGGGACGTTCATCAGGACTTGGGCACCGGCGATGACGTTGAATGAACCGGACGCGTCGTGTGGCGAGATGGGGATGTAGAAGGTCTCGGCGAGATGAGCGATCTTCTTCATCTCGGAGATTCCGCCGGTCCAGCAGATGTCGGGCATGATGTAGTTGACGAGGCCTTCGGTCAGGTATGGGAGGAAGTCCCATCGGGTGAATTTGCGTTCGCCTATGCAGAGGTTGATGTCAGTGTTTCGTCGGAGTTGTCGGTGGGCTTCGATGCTCTCGGGTTGCAAAGGTTCTTCGAACCATGTGAGGTTGTAGGGCATCATGCGATTGCAGAGGTCGGTGGCAGTGGAGACGTCGAAGTTTCCGTGTGCATCGATCATGAGTTCGATGTCGGGGCCGAGGCTTTCTCGGAGCGCGGCCATGAGGTCTTCGGCGTGGGCTGCTGCTGCTGCGGAGATTTTGCCGTCGATGTATCCGCGATGTTTGGCTCCCATTTCTGGAGAGAAGGGGTCGAGTTTGAGGGCTTGGTATCCGAGTGCGACTTGTGCTTTGGCGTCGGCTACGCATGCGTCGATGTCGTCGGCAGGGCCGCAATGGGAGTAGAGAGGTACTGAGTCTCGCATGGGGCCGCCTAGGAGGTCGTAGACGGGGCGTCCGAGGGCTTTTCCTTTGATGTCCCAGAGTGCCATGTCGACGCCGCTGGCGAGGGTTGTTGCGAAACCTCGAGACCCTAGAGTGCCAAAGCGTCGGTAGATCTGGTGCCAAATGCGATCGATGTGGTTGGGGTCTTGTCCGACTAGGCCGTCGGAGAAATCTTGTCCGACGAGGTCGTTTTTGAGGAGTGCGTAGGTCTGTGCGATGACGATTGCACCGCCACCGCCGACGTTTGTGGATTCGCCGTATCCGGTGATGCCTTCGTCGGTATCGATTTCGACGAACATCCATGGTCGGGATTCTTGTGCGCGGACTACGTATGCTCGGAGGTCGGTGATCTTCATGGTGGTTGTTTCCTAGGGTGTTGGCATGTGGTTTGCCAAAGTGTCTGGAGGTAGTGACGGGTTCATGGTACACAGAGATTTGAGGCGGTGTGATGTCATGAATATGTACAAGTGTTAGAATGAGAAGGGTATTCTATGCCAATAGAGAGTTTCCGCGACCGGGATGCGGAGCGCCTGTTCGCCGGGTATTCGGTTCGGCGATACCAAGCATTTGCATCGCAAGCGACCCGTCGGCTCAACTTGTTGCACCAAGCGGGATCGTTGAATGAGTTGACAAGATTCCCGGGTTCACGATTGGAACGGCTTCGAGGTGACCGTCGGGGTCAATACTCAATCCGGATCAATCGTCAGTGGAGGATATGTTTCCAGTGGGTAAACGGTAGTGCTTACGATGTTGAGATTGTTGATTACCACTAAACGTAGAATGATCGGGTAAATCATGCCGATTGAGAACAAAATGAGGCCGGTGCATCCTGGCGAGTACCTGGCCGAGGAGATCGAGGGTTCTGACCTGACGGTCGAATCGTTAGCCGCGACGTTGGGAATTAGCTCCGACGAGTTGCGCGAGGTTGTCAATGGGGAACGAGGGGTTGATGCCGAATTGGCGTTAAGGTTGTCGCGTTATTTCGGCACGTCAGCGAAGATTTGGATGGATCTGCAGAGTCTGTATTCGTTGAAGGTGGCTGAGCGAGATTTGGGTGAGAGGATCGAGCGTGAGGTTGAGCCGCGAGTTGAGGAATCATCGGAGGTAGTTGAGGCGGCTTGATGTCGTTTCGGTGGTGATGGGGTGTTAAACTGCGAACGCAGTGAATGAGATGTGTCGCGGTTGTCGGCACGACCTTAAGAATGAAGGGAATCTAGGCACGCCATGCGCTTCTGCTATGCCCACCGACGTTTCACGTTGTATCCGAATTCCATTGACTCTTGGAATTTGCATCCTGATGACTACACTCCGGAGTTTTTGGACAAGGCGAAAGATACGGGTTTCGACGCCCTCGAGTGCGGGTTTGAGGTGCTGGATAAGTTGGGGGATGCGAAGTCGATCTCCGAATTTGGCGAACGCGTGCGTTCTCATGGGTTGAAGGTGGGAGCGATTCGTGCGGGAGGAACATTGACGGAAGCGAGGCATGGACCGCAGAACCGTGAGAAGTTGATGCGTGCGGCCGAGTACGCGGGTCACGTTGGTGCGGAGGTCGTTAATGGCGCGTTGAGCGCGCCGGCACGATATCCGGGTCATCCTCCGGGGTCGATTCCAGGCAGCGTGAGTGGTTGGCCGAAGTCGCAGGACGCGAGCAAGGATGCGGAGACGTGGGTTTACGACGAGTTGGCGTCGGTCTTCCAAGGTGTCTGCGACTCTAACGGTGAGATCGATGTGACGGTTGAGGTGCATCAGAATTCTCCGGTCGACAACTCGTGGTCGGCGGTCTATCTGCATGATCAGATCGACCGAGAGAATTTCGGGATTAATCCTGACATTGGGAACATTGTGTGGACGTACGACGTTCCGGAGGAAGACTACGACGACGCGATCGATGCTCTTGCGCCGATTTCGAAGTATTGGCATTGCAAGAATATGCATCGCGTCTATCATCCCGAGAACCAGCGGACAGTGTTCGTGCGTGTGCCTTTGCAAGACGGGGAGATCGATTACCGGTACGCGATCTCGGCGATGGCGAATGCCGGGTACAGCGGTTACATGGCGATTGAGGGAACGCAGTTGGGAGACCAATGGCACAAGGACGGCGGTTCGTTGGAGTACGCGAGGTCGATCTGGGCTGAGTTTGAGGATTGATCAGGTGCCTTGCTGATCAATCAATTGATCGGGTTAGCCTATGCGAGAGACCGAGAGCGAAAATCCAGAAACATCCGCGCTGGACGACGAGTTGGAAGAAGAGGAGGATGTCTTCTTCCGAGACGTGTCTGAGGATTTGGACGACGATGAAAGGACCTCGTACGCGGTCCTGCTGATCTTGGCTGTCGGCGGGTTCGCTCACGGCGCTCTGCTGGTGAGTATCACGCTGTCGTCCGCGATAGCGTTACAGGATTACGTCGGAGAGACGGGGTGGGTTTTCGCTCCAGCGCCGATGTTGCTGTTTGGTCTTGCCTCGATCTGGCAGTATGAGGCGACTTGGTTGCAAAGATTAGGCGCGGCGGCGTTGGGTTTCGCGTTGGCGCAGTACATCATGTTGGCGATCAGCTTCGCTACGTTGGATATATGAGATGAGTCTGAGTTTGCCCGCTACAGGTGTCAATAGCACAGGACGGTAGTGATGTGGGCAAACGCGGTTCGAAGTGCGAGGCGTGCGGTCGCGGTAAACTCGGTTGTGGGCACTATAGCGATCATTCTTTTGTAGATACGCAGAAGGTTATCGCTTTGAGAGATTGGCCAACCATTGACCACGGGGAGCACCGACCAGCCTATACGTTTTGAGCCCGAGGAGGCTTGTCCTCCGCTGACCGCGTTGGTGGTCGGGTTTCAGGGCGCTGCGCTCATACTTGCGCCGACGGTCCTTAATGTGGCGATCGCCGTTCGTTCTTCCGGACTCGATGACACGTACCTGAATTGGAGCGTATTTGCAGCGTTGGTTATCAGCGCCGCGATCACAGCGTTCCAAGCGATTCAACTTTGGCGGTTCGGCGCAGGTCATATCGTGCTCACCTGTCCCGCGGCGCTGTTTATCGGGATCATGGTAGCGACCGTGACGTCAGCAGGACCATCGACCTTCGCGAGCCTGGTGGTCGCGTGTTGCGTTGTCCAGATCGCGCTCGCCTGGTGGTTGCCAACGCTCCGACGAATCTTCACTCCGGTCGTAACAGGGACCGTAACCATGCTGATCGCTGTCAGCGTGCTACCGATCGCGTTCAACAGTGTTCAGGATTTGCCGGACGATGCGCCCGCAATCTCCGGCCCGTTGATCGCAGGAACGACGCTTCTCGTCTCGGTCATCATGATCCTGCGCGCCAGCGGTCCATGGCGTCTTGCAGGACCGTTCATCAGTATTCTGGCTGGTTGCGTAGTCGCAGTTGCGTTCGGTTTGGTCGACGCGGACCGGATAGCTAGCTCCGGCTGGTTTGGTGTACCCGAACTGCCAGCGTTGAGCTTCGATCTTACGCCCGGCAAGGAGTTCTGGGCGCTTCTACCCACGTTCGCCATACTCACTCTAGTGATCGGTATCAAGACCATCAGCGACGGCGTCGCGATCCAGCAGGGATCAAGGCGACGGCCGCGATCGATCGATTTCCGACAGATCCAAGGCATGGTGAAGGTCAACGGGATCGGAATGTTCCTCGCCGGTATTGCGGGGACACTGCCGCCCATGTCCTATTCCTCGTTCAGTCTCTCGCTGATCAACCTCACCGGAGTCGCCGCCCGTCGGGTCGGCATAGGCGTGGCGATCGTCTTTCTGGTGATGGCCTTCTTTTCAAAACTTGCCGCCGTCTTGCTGACGATTCCCGGACCCGTGTTGGGAGCGTACCTGATGCTCGCGATGGGGATGCTTTTTGTGAGCGGTTGGCAGACGATTCTGCGTGACGGCCTTGACCCTAGGCGTGTACTGGTGGTCGCGCTCGCCAGCGCGCTGGGTTTAGGTCTCCACAATCACCCCATCATGGGAGACCTGTTTGGCGATGATGTGGGTAGTCTACTTGGCAATGGAGTCACGATCGGTGCGGTAGTCGCGATTGGCATGACGTTCCTGCTTGAAGCGACCAACGCGCGCCGCTCGCGTCTTGAGGTCACATTGGATATGGCCTCACTTCCCGTGATCGATGAGTTTCTTACTCAGCTGGCAACCAGACTGAAATGGAACGAGACGTCCACGCTACGGCTGCGCGCTGCCGGTGAAGAAACGCTTGTCAGCATACAGGCGCAGGAGAACGATGCTGATAGCTCAGAGCATCCGCGCCTGATCGTCAACGCACGGCCGCAGGGGACAATGCTGGAGTTGGAGTTCGTCGCGACGACGCGACAGGAGAACGTTGAGGACCAGCTGGCGTATCTGAGCAACGAGGCCAGCCTGCCGACATTCGATGATCTTTCGCTCCGGCTGTTGAGACACCATACTTCTGCTGTGCGACACCAGAAGTTCCACGGTGTGGACATCGTAACGGTCCAGGTCGAGGGCAGCACCTGATTCAACGCCTAGACGCAGACAATCAGGCCCGCGGGTGTGCGGCGTCGTATTCGCGTCGGACGTGTTCGGTGGTGAGGTGCGTGTAGATCTGTGTAGTTGCGATATTTTCGTGACCAAGGAGTTCTTGTACGTGGCGGAGGGATGCGCCACCGTTCAACAGATGCGAAGCGAAGCTGTGGCGGAGCATGTGTGGAGTGATGTATCGGGTTATGCCAGCGGCCGTCGCGATCTTTTTTAGTTGCAGCCACAGGCCTTGTCTGGTGATGCGTGAGCCGCGTGCGTTGAGGAACATGGCATGTTCATCTTGGAACTTTCCGAGCTTGGGCCGTCCGATGATGAGGTATTCGGCGATGGCTTCCATTGCCGGCTCGTAAATGGGGACGATGCGTTCCTTTGAGCCTTTGCCAAAGACGCGGATGGTTGAGTTGTCGAAGTTGACGTTGTTTATATCGAGGTCGGTTACTTCGGAGATTCTGAGGCCGCCCGCGTAGAGAAGTTCGATCACGGCACGGTCGCGAAGTTCAGTCGGTGTTGAAGCGTCGGCGACGTGGTCTAAGAGATTTCCCACCTCGTCAATGGTTAAAGACTTGGGGAGAGGTTTACCTCCGCGCGGCGATTTCAGTCGACGAGTAGGGAGATCACTGGTGATGCCTTCTTCTCTGAGGAAGCGCATGAAGGAGCGTAGGGATGCGACTTTTCGTGACTTTGTGGCGTTGGAGTATCCGCGCGTGTCTAGATCCTGCACGTACTCAACGACGGCTTTCTCGTCGATGTCATCCCAATCGATGGTGTTCGGGTCTGTCCCGAAAGCATCTTCGATGAATGCGGTTAATCCTGCCAGGTCGTTGCGGTACGCGTTGACGGTGTGTTGGGAAAGTCCGCGTTCGCCGCCGAGGTGTTCCAGGAACGCTGTGACTTGGAGATCCATGACTGGAATCGTAGAAAAACGACGGATGCGGAAAGGTTCATGGCGGTGCAATCGATGTCCTGAGGCGACGGTTTGGTGCCCGGATGCGATTTCGGGATTGAAGTCGTGCGCGATAGAATCGGTTGCTAGCTAGCAACCGATGCTTGATGGAGACCAGATGCTGCGTGTTTGAAGCGATCAAGATACCGTTTGACCCGTACATATTCGGCGGCACGACGACTGCGTTTTCGTGGCACGGGTTCCTCACGTTTATTGCCGTGGGTACGGCGATTTGGATGTCGGGTAGGGCGGCGATCCGTGAGCGTTTGGATCAGGAGCAGGTCTACAACACGGCTTTGTGGGGAGTGTTAGGTGGTATCGTGGGTGCTCGGATTGTGCACGTGTTGGATAATTGGTCGATCTACGGAGACGATCCGCTGTCGATTTTTGCGGTTTGGAACGGCGGGATAGGCCTTTGGGGCGGAATCTTAGGTGGTTGGATCGCGGGATTGATCTATGCGTATTTCGCGAAAGCGCCTATTGGTCGTTTCATGGATATAGCTGCGGCTCCGCTATTGGTCGCGCAGACTATCGGACGGATCGGGGACATCATCAATGGCGAGCACTGGTCGCGTCCGTTGGAGATGTTTTGGGCGTGGTATTTCACCGATATCGACAGCCCGGCTAGGTCAGTGATCGATCAGTATCCCGAGTTGTTCGGGACCGATGTTGAGCGGCCTGTTCATCCGGCGGTGGTCTACGAGATGATCACGAACATCATCATTTTGGGTGTGATCTTCTTGCTGCGAGGCAAGGTGCGGCCCGCGGGTAGCATCTTCATGATCTATCTGGCGCTGTATGCGACGGCGAGGTTCGGGATTCAGTTTGTCAGGCTCGACGACGTTAAGTTCTGGGGATTGCAGGAAGCGCATTTGATCGCGATCTTGGTTTGGATCGTGACGATTCCTTGGATCATCTGGAAGGTCAGGTGGATCGGCGGAGGTGGTGCTCCTCGCCGACGGATGCGTGAAGTGGTGGATGTTGATCGGGTTACCGCGGGTCGTTCTCGACGTGAGAGGCGTCGGGAGTTGGCGCGGTGACATACAAGCGATCGCCTGTTTTCCAACCGAAAAGCAGAAATAGCGATGTTGGTAGAATCGCTTTCAATTGAGTTAGGTAGATCGAAATGGACGTAAAAGAAGCAGTCCGAAAAGCGAAAGAGTATCTAACCGACCTTTACGCTGAAGAGGAGATCGTGAACGTTGGGTTGGAGGAGGTGCGATACGACGACAATGACGACAAGTGGTATGTCACGATTGGATTTTCTCGGCCGTGGGATCAACGCGTCCCAATGACAGTTAGATCGCACCAAGCTGGTTTGGTGGAACGTTGATATAAAGAAATGTGCATCGATGATGTTACCGAGGAGGTCGAATCGCTTGTAACTCGCATACTCGGTCCTCCTCAAACAGTGGGATCGTGAGTTCGAGTTTTTTCATTGATGCCAACCTATTGGTGTTGTTCATCGTCGGAAATGTGCGCCGAAGCTTGGTGAATAGACACCCTCGATTGAAGGCGTATTCGGTTGTGGACTATGACCTGTTGTTGAGCCAGTTAAGGCCTCGGAGCAAGATCTACGTGACCCCGAATACGCTGACCGAAACATCCAACCTTTTGCCGTTTGGTCCGGAATCCATCAATACTGATCTGTTTGAAGAGTTGAGGTCGATGATCGAAGACAGCGAAGAGATTGTCGTAGTGAGCAGAAAAGCATCTGTAAAACCCGAGTTTCGGTGGCTTGGTTTGACGGATACGGTGCTGTTGGAACTGGCTACTCGTGAAACACCACTAATGACCACAGACTTGAGGCTGTGGAGCGAGGTGATCAGTCTCAAGCCAGAAGCAGCGGTGAATTTCCATCATTTGCGTCGTTAACGATTCTTCGAAAGTGCGTGAGCATCCAAGCGTAAGATGCGCATCACCGAGGATCAGGTACTACAATCATTGGGTCGCCGTGATGTCATGCAGCCTGAGTTCGTGGCGACGGACGCCTCGGTAGTAGTCGGTCTTGAGGCTCACTACGGCGTCGACGATGCGAGTTGGTGGGAGGTCGTCGGCCATGCCGAAGCCTACGGCGCGGAATGATCGGCCGGTATCGTCTTTGAGATTGAGCCGCACGTGGTTCTGGTTTCGACCCATGTAGTTGATGTTGGCGGTTTCGGCGTTTCGAATGAGGAAACGGGGTTCCGGGTTGCCAGGTCCGAACGGTGCCATCATGTTGATAAATTCCCAGAGGGAATGTCCGAGTTGGTGGAGGTCAATTTCGGCGTCGGCAGTTTTGACGACGCGTTCGTCGGCTGTTGAACTGAGGTTCGACCACGACATCTGGGTTTCTAGATGCGCTGTGATTTCGGGTATCAGATTGGAGTCGACCGCGAAACCAGCGGCTGCGGCATGGCCGCCGAAGCGTTGGAGTTTGTTGGCGATGCCTTCGAGAGCTTGGTGGATATCGAAACCGGGAACGCTGCGCGCGCTGGCCCGTGCGGTGCCGTCTACGATCTGGTAGGCGAATGCCGGAGACGCGGAGTAGTCTGAGGCGTTTCCCGCGAGAGGTCCCAAAACGCCCATTGGCAGAGTGGCATCTACTTCGATGGCCATGACGTTGTTGCCTTCACTCAGCGCAGAGTCGATTTTGGGTTGAGCGGCACGCCACGCTTTGTCAGCCATGCTCCGGCGCTTGCGGTTTGCGTCATCGAGCAGGTTGGCGAGTTGCATCGCTTGATAGATGTCCGTTGCGATGAGTAGTTTCAGACTCGGTTCGGCGGAGTCGATTCGACCGGGGGCATTGAGGCGGGGTGCCAGTTGGAAGGTAATGAATTCCGCGTCGAATGGGCCATTGTGACGGATCTGGTTGGATACGAGGCGGGTAAGTTCGATTAGTCCGGGAGGTGCGGAGCTGTCTAGCATCTTCAGACCTTCGCGGACGATTATTCGGTTGTCGCCCGAAAGTTCTGTCTGGTCTGCGAGAGTGCCAACGGCGGCAAGCGGTATCAACTCGGGCGCGGCAGGGACGTCCGCTTCTGCGAGGAGTGCGACTGCCAACTTGAATGCCGTTGCTGCGCCGCAGAAGTCGGCGAGTCGGGTATCGTCGGATAGGTGGCGATTGACGATAGCGGCTGCTTTAGGCAGTTTGCCGCCTTGGGGTAGATGGTGGTCGGTGATGACAGTGCGGATGCCTAGGACCTTGTCGGCGTATTCGACTTCGTCGAAGGCGGTGATTCCAGTGTCGACGGTGATGACGACCGATACGCCTTGCTTTTGGAACCGATCAAGGGCCTCTAGGGAAATGCCGTGGCCCTCGATTTCCCTGTGTGGGAGGTGATATTTGGGTTCGACGCCGAGTTTGCGGAGAGTCAGAACGATGATTGCGGTGGCGGTGATACCGTCGGCATCGAAGTCACCAAGAATGCCAATTCCTTCGTTGTTGCGAACGGCTTCGAGGATTACTTCTACCGCGCGCTCCATTCCGGGTAGGACTTGCGGCGAGTGCATTGCGTCGAGGCCGTCATTGAAGAACGATTGGGCATCGGCGTCGGTTCGGATGTTCCGGTTGTAAAGGAGGGAAGATGCTAACGCAAGCGAATTGCTAGGTGCGATGTTCTCTAGATCGAGATAGAACCCGTCTGGTGGAGGGTCGACGATGCGCCAGCGAGTGTCGATGGGTTGTAGTGAAGCCGGCGTTTCGGTGGTGCGATGGTGACGTTGGGACGCGGCTGTTGGCCGCGATATCAACTGTCGAATTCCTTGAAGAGCACGGAGGCGTTGTGTCCGCCGAAGCCGAGGGAGTTTGACATGGTGACCGGAACGCGGCCTCGTTTGGCGAGATTGGGGACGTAATCGAGGTCGCAGTCAGGGTCTGGATTTTCGAGGTTTATTGTGGGCGGGACGACTGATTCAGAGATTGCGAGGACGCTGAATGCGGCTTCGATGCCACCGGCAGCACCTAGGAGATGGCCGGTCATCGACTTTGTGCTGCTCATTAGAAGGTCGTTCGCATGGTCGCCAAAGGCTTTTTTGACGGCGATGGTCTCGAATTTGTCGTTCAGAGGCGTAGAAGTACCGTGGGCATTGATGTAGGCGACCTCTTCAGGTTCGAGGCCGGATTGTTTGACAGCGATCTTCATCGCTTGGGCTGCGCCTTCGCCTTCGGGATGGGGCTGAGTGACGTGATGGGCGTCGCTGGTTGCGCCGTATCCTGCCAGTTCGCATAGGACGTTGGCGCCGCGTTTTTCTGCGTGTTCGAGGGACTCGATCACGATCACTCCGGCACCTTCGCCGAGAACGAATCCGTCTCGTTCGGCGTCGAATGGACGTGACGCGCCTTGCGGGTCGTCGTTGCGGGTTGAAAGTGCTTTGCAGGCGTTGAATCCGGAGACGCCGATAGGGCAGATTGCGGCTTCGGTGCCGCCGGCGATGGCGACGTCAACCACTCCGCGTTTGATCATTTCGGCGGCTTCGCCGATGGAATCGGTACCCGTCGCGCAGGCTGAGACGACGGAGAAGTTGGGGCCTTTAGCGCCGATCATCATAGAGACTTGACCGCTGGCCAAGTCGCCCAACATCATTGGAATGAGGAACGGGTTGACTCTGCGGGGACCTCGATCATTGAGGACTTCGAGCTGTTCTGAGATCGTGATAATGCCGCCGACACCGCTGCCGATGAGGATTGCGACGCGGTTGGCGTCTTCGTTTTCCATCTCGATACCGGCGTGTTCGAGGGCTTCAAGACTTGCTACACATGCAAATTGGGTGAAGCGGTCCATGCGTCGGGCCTGGCGTCGACCCAAGATGGTATTGGCGTCGAAGTCGGTTACTTCGCCTGCGATGCGGGACTCGAATCCTTCGGGGTCGAATGCTCCGATGTAGTCGATGCCTGATTCGCCGTTGATCAGGTTTTTCCAAGTCGTTTCGCGGTCGGAACCAAGGGGTGTTACGAGCCCGATTCCGGTGACGACTACCCGGTCATTCATGTATTTTGGTTCCCTGTTGAGTAGGTGCAAACGAGGCGCTGATGCGCTGAATGAAGTATATATCTGGGGCGGATTTCCCCTTGGGATAGTTACGGTTTGGCAACTTCGTAGAATCTTGTTGGTGATGGTTACGGTTGAGATCGAGACTCATGGTTGCAAGCTGAACACCGCCGATTCACAGCAATTGGCGGCGGAGTTTTTACGCGCTGGTTTTGCAGTGAGAGGACGGGATGATGAAGCCATGCCGGACGTTTTCGTGTTGAATTCGTGCACGGTCACGCATGTTGCGGACAAGAAGGCGCGGCAATCGATTTCGGCAGCGAAACGGCGTTATCCGAATGCGTTGACGGTGATGACAGGGTGTTATCCGGAAAGGGCACAGGAGGAGATTGCGAACCTCAACAGTGTTGACTTGGTGTTGGGAAATCGTGATAAGCACGATCTAGTTACGACGGTTGCGGAACGGTTGAGTGTTGCGTTGACGCCTTGTGCGGATGGGAGGGACGTGATCCCCGCTGGCGCGCTTTTAGGTAGGACGCGGGCGTCGGTGAAGATACAGGAGGGGTGTGATCAGGTCTGCGCCTATTGCATCGTGCCCAAGGTGAGGGGACGGGAACGGAGCGTTTCAGTTGAGGAGATCGTGGCGACGGTCCGTGGGTTGGAAGATGCAGGTTGCCGCGAGGTCGTTTTCACTGGCACTCAGTTAGGACACTACGGGTTTGATTTGGATGATGGCGTGGGCTTGGCGTTTATGCTGCGTACCGTGCTGGCTCAGACTACGATGCCGCGGATTCGGGTTTCGTCGTTACAACCGCCGGAGATCAATGATGAGTTGTTGGATGTTTGGGTGAACGAAGGAGAGGGTCGGTTGTGTCCACATTTCCACATGCCTTTGCAGAGCGGGAGCGATGGGATACTGAGCCGGATGCATCGGACGTATTCTTCGGATGAGTTTTTGCGGAAGGTTGAGTTGGTCCGAGAGCGTGTTGATGGTTGCGGGGTCACTACCGATGTGATTGCAGGTTTTCCTGGTGAGACGGAGGAGGACCATGAAGCGTCGGTAACTGTGATGCGAACAGCCGAGTTCTCGGACGCGCATGTGTTTCCGTATTCGGCGCGGCCTGGGACGAGTGCGAATCACTTTGCTGAGCACGTTGACGCGTCTGTCAAGACTGAGCGCGCCGGGCAGTTGCGGGAGGTTTCGACCGCAAGCGCTGAGCGCTTCCGGGATTCGATGCTAGGAGCGGTTCGACCAGTGTTGTGGGAAGGGCGCCGCGGTAAGTCTGGGCTTACCGATAACTACATCAAAGTACGGATGCAGAATGGAGGTCAGCGCGCGGGTGGTGATGGACTGATCGAGGTTGTCGAGTTGGATCGGCTCGATCGTGATGGGACAGTGATCGTGAAGGCGCTTTGATGGTAGCGCCTTCACGATAGGCAAACTGCTTGGGTCAGTTGACGAACGGGTCCAGCTGGGACAGGATGTCGCAGGGGAACCCGACTTGGTTGCCGTTCCGGTCGCGGTCGATGTAGACGGCTCGACGAAGCGGGTCCATCGGGAAGAAAACGCATTGGCGTTCGCGTTCGGCCTTCTCGAGTAAGCGGTGTTTTTGGTCGTAGGCCAGTGCCTGGTTCATGCTGAAGCCGAACTGTACGGCAGGGTCGATGTGGAACGGTGTGGGGAAGAGCAGTGGAGAGACCATGATCTTTTCTGATCCACATGCGATAGTGACGGTGGAGTTTGCAGGTGTGACACCGCCACAGCGCTCCATCGTGATGCCTGGACCGACTTCGGCTTCAAGATCGTTGACCAGTGTGATGTTCGCATCGAGCTTCTGTAGCATTTTGAGATCAGCGCGTACCTCGCGGTATGCCGCTTGATGGAAAGGATGCTCGCCCATTGCTGTGTCCCATTCTTCGCGTGGGATGATGTACTCGGCATTGGGGCAGACTGGTTCAGCATCGCCTCTATTGTTGTAGGAGATCAAGTAGCCGGCGTGCAGAAAATGGAGGCTCGGAAGGATAACGCGGGTTACCAGCTTGGGGGAAAGGGTCCTCAAAAGTTGATTGGTCTTGGCGCCCAATGTTTCGCGTGTGAATATGGGGTCGTGCATGCCGATACCGGTGCCGATAAGAGAGATGTCATAAACGCCGTCTTCGACTGTCGGGACGTTAATCTGCACCGCGTAGTTTCCGAATGTGACGCGGTTTTGGCGGTCAGTAGGGCTTTTACCGTCGTTGAGATTGAAGTCGCGCCAGAGAGCTTTTTCTACGTTGTAGGCGTAGGTAACGTCGAGTTTGACGGGACTTGTGTCGATTGGTTTGATCTGCACTCGGGCCATTTTGCGCTCCGTTTAGGAAGATAGGGTGTTGCACCAAGATTCGATGCGACGTTCTACTGATGCGGCAGCAAAGTTGCTTGGGATCCCATGTGGGCAATTAGATCCCTTCTCGACGCGAAACCCTCAGGCGGTTTCGCGAGTGAAGATGGGTTCCATCGGATGCGTGCCCGTGTTGATGACCGTCAAAGAGTTGCGACCACCAGCGATCTCGGGGAGCGTAATGAGGAGGACAGACTTCGCGAGTTGGATGCGATGCTGCATCGATGAGCTGTCTTCGCTCAAGGTCTGCTGCTCCTTCCGGAAAGTGTCACCTTGGCTAAGCATTACAAGCCTCCTTTTTTGGACTAACGAGGAGAGCGTGTCTCAATTGGTTCGGCTGTCTTGAGACTGTGTTTCTCCGCGTCGTGACTCTAGTTTAGACTCAAATCACGATAACATCAAGTCTTTTACGAAATTTATTTTGAATTAGTTGTATTTTCTGATGCAGAGCATTTTCGCGCTCATTGCTTCACTGTCAAACTCAATGAATCGTGCTTGAAAGCAAGCATTTTGGGTGAATTCGCGCGAAACCGCGCATGAAATCGAGGGGTAAGCGTGGTTGAACCGATTTGGCTAAAATTGACAAACGACGTTGAAGAGGGGAATTTTGGACTAGGAAACGCGGAAATGACCTTGACATTGCACACCATGCGCGGCAACATTGCGCAGATCGCGTCCGACGCTGCGATAGTGAACCTTTTTGAGGGAGTTCAGCGCCCTGGCGGCGCGACCGGAGCGGTCGATCGTGCCCTGGGAGGTTTGATCAGCGAGTTGATCGAAGATAGGGAGATAACCGGGAAGCGGGGCAACAACGTGTTGATCCATACACCTGCCGGACGCTACGGCGATTTTGCGCCAAAGCGGGTGTTGGTTATGGGCCTTGGCAAACCAACAGGTTTCGGATACGGAGATGTGCGTGAAGTATCAGCGGTGGCGGTTAACAGGTTAAGAGGCATCTCCAAGACGGCTACTACGATCATCCACGGAGCCGGGATCGGTGGACTAGATACTGCTAAGGCATCGCAGGCGATAGCTGAGGGATCGACAGTCGGATCCTATTCTTTTAACAAGTACAAAAAAACATCGAAAGATTCGGCTGATCGGCTCGAGCTTTTGAACGTGGTGGAGTTCGACGATGACAAGATGCCGGAGGTACGTGTCGGCGTCGGTGTCGGGATCACGGCGGGAGAGGCGCAGAACTTCGCTCGTGACTTGGTTAACGAACCAGCCAACGTATTGTCACCTGAGGCGATGTTGGATGCGGCTCGAAAAGTAGCCGAGGATCATGGATTGGGAATCAGGGTGTTGGATTTGGCAGAGTGCCGTTCGATGGGTATGAACGCCTACGTTGGAGTAGCCCAAGGTTCGCATCGTCCGGCGCAATTTGTGCATTTGACGTACGAGGGCGATCCGTCGAATACCAGCAACAATATTTGGTTGGTGGGTAAGAGCATCACGTTCGATTCCGGTGGTCTGTCGCTGAAGCCTTCCCGTGGCATGGTTACGATGAAGGGAGACATGGGTGGAGGTGCTGCGGTTTTGGGTGCGATGAAGATCGTTGGGACGCAGAAGCCTCGTATCAATGTTCATGCGGTGCTACCGATGACGGAGAACATGCCGGGTGGCGGTGCCCAGAGACCAGGCGATGTCGTGCAGGCGATGAACGGCAAGTACATAGAGATAGACAACACGGACGCGGAAGGTCGATTGACCTTAGCTGATGCTCTCGGATATGCACGAGAAAACGGCGCGGCGCGAATCATTGATGTTGCAACGTTGACAGGTGCCGCACGAGTCGCGCTGGGGACTGGTAATGCTGCGGTGTTCGGGAATGACGATGGTCTGGTGAAGTCGGTTTTGGATGCTGCGGAGACGTCCGGCGATGGTATGTGGCGTCTGCCATTGGATTCGACATCGAAGCGTCAAAACCGCTCGAACATCGCGGATGTGAAGAACAGCGGCGGCGCTCCAGCGGGATCTATTACGGCGGCGCACTTCATTTCTGAGTTCGCAGAGGATACCCCGTGGGTCCACATCGATATCGCTTCAGTCTCGATGGTTACGGGAAACCGTGGGATGTTCCGAACCAGTGGGGCCACAGGTGCCCCGACACGCACGCTTGCCAATCTGGTAGCGTCGCTGGCCAATTGAATTGATCAGATTGCTTAAATTGATGCCCGCCTTTGTGTTGGCGGGTCTGCTGTCCTTAGGGGTGTTGGCGTGTGGGTCGATTAGCGACAACGTAGACCCTACACCTGAGACCAGGGGACCGTACGCGGTCGCCACCGATTTCACGGTCGTGACGCCGACCTCTGTGGAATTGCCGGAGGGGTGGTGGAATCCGATAGGAGAGAGGGAGCTGCGCCTGCTGGATAACACGCTGACGGGCATTCGAATGTGGGGTAACTGCGTGTGGTACAACGACGATCCATCGCCAGCGACCGAAGCGGCGGTGCGCGAGTCGCTCTCGGACGTGATCGGATCGCCGGTCGCGGCTGAGATAGGGATTGTCGAAAGCGCGGATCTGAGCTTGATTTGCGATAGGTTCTTCGCGTCCGTTTCCGATTTTGAGATCGAGGTCACGGATGGTCGCAGAGCGGCGATAGCGTCAGAAATGATGATCGATCTGATGGATTCCTGCGTGACGTTTTACGAGACGCCGGACCCCGCGTTGGGTTACCGGATCGCGATCATGTTTATCGACATGCTTTGGATGTTGGAACAGGATGCTCCAAGATGGCCGCGCCGGGATTTTTGGGGGGTGCGAGAGTGGTGCGACGGGATTGTTGAAGGAGCCGTCGCGAGTTAGACGGCCACGCAATTGAGTCCGGTAGCACTATCGACTACGGACAAGTTGCTCAGAATGGCATGATCGTGGTGTCGAGGGTGATTTCGGCGATGAGGATTGCGCCGACGGCTATGCTCAATCCACCTGCTGCCAAGACGATGTACCGATTGAGCGTCTGCTTTGCGGATGTGACTTTGAATGGAAGGGCGAGTAACAGTGTCAAGGCAGCCATAGCGATCATGGTGCCGACGCTGAATAGCAAGATGTAGCCGATTCCGACCCATACGGCGTCGATGGTGGGCACCAGAGCAACCATTACTGCTGCGCTCCCGGCGAGCCCGTGAACGATGCCGATGGCGAAGGATTTGACGCGGAAGACTGGTTTGCCAAGGATGAAGAAGCTGTTATGGTTTTCGTGGCCGGTTTGATGTCGCGCGGAGGGTTCGTGAGAGGCGTGGACGTGGACGTGTGGCTGTTTGCCGTGACTATGTTTGTGGATGTGGAGGTTGCCCCGGAGCACGTTCCAAGCGGCGCTGACACCGAGGTAGATGAGCATGACTCCGACGCCTAGTTCAAGGTACGGAGCCACACTTTCGTATCGGTCGAGGGCAACGCCTTTGACGATAAGAATGACGGTGCCTAGGACGAGAAGCGGGAGCGAGTGCCCTGCACCCCAGGATGCCCCAATCCAGATCGACTGCCAGAGGTTTCGTTCTTTGTCGACTATGTTGGCTACCGCCACGACGTGGTCGGCGTCGGTGGCGTGTTTGAGCCCGAGGAGGAACCCGAATGCGAGGACGGCCAGAATGCCTGGGGCGATGTCAAACATTTCTATTCAGCAGACGTAAACGTAGAGGTGTCTGATCAGAAGGGAGTGGAGAGGCTTTGATGATGATGGTTTAGGAGTGGCACGCCCGGAGGGATTCGAACCCCCGACCCTCTGGTTCGAAGCCAGATGCTCTGTCCCCTGAGCTACGGGCGCACTGATGCCTCGGTGATGCAATGTGGAGTGGGGTGGACGGAGGGAGTCGAACCCTCGATCTTCAGGGCCACAACCTGACGTGTTAACCGCTACACTACGCCCACCACGAGATTGCGTTCGCGAGGTTTGCGTCTATTCGATTCTAATTCAGATCGTCGTACCGTTTCTTTCCAGACGCGCAGTCACGGTTTCAGACTGCGGAAGAAACAGCGGATGGTTTTCGGATTGCTAGAATTGCCGCAGCTACAAGCGAGAGGAAGTTTGATATGAAGATCGTCGATGTCAAGCCGATGATTGTCGAGAATGATCCGCCGTATATCGGTGGCAAGCACTTGGCGTTCGTTCAAGTGATCACTGACGAGGGCATCGTAGGACTCGGCGAGCGAGTCACCGGTAGCGGTTATTCGGGCAATCCAGCGGATTTGGGGTCGATCATTTCGTTGATGGGAGAGTTCGGGAGGTATGTTCTGATAGGGGAGAACCCCTTCAATATCGAGTTGCTGTGGCAGAGGATGTATGCGGAACGGCATGATTTTCGGCATCCCAGCCTGTACGCCACGCCGGTCATCAGCGCGCTGGAGATGGCGCTGTGGGACATCGTGGGTAAGGCGACTAATCAACCTATCTATAACCTGCTTGGCGGGAAGTTCCACGAGAAGCTGAGAGCCTATGCGTACATGCCGCAGCCTGAGGGTGGGTTCATGGCGAACCCGGAAGCGGCGGGACCGATCGCCGAGAAGCTGCTAGAAGAAGGCAACACGGCCTGCAAAATCGATCCCTTCACGCCGCTGTTCCCCGGACCCCGAGACATCGGTTTACCTGAGATCACGCAGGCGGCAAAGATATGGAAGGCTATCCGGGATGCGGTTGGGAACGAGTTGGAGGTAGGTATCGGAACCCATGGACAGTTGACCACTTACAGCGCGATTCGAGTTGCCGATTTCCTAGAGGAATATCATCCGTTCTGGTTCGAGGAGCCAGTGCCACCAGAAAACATAGAGGAGATGGCACGGGTCGCGGCGCACACGTCGATACCCATTGCCACAGGTGAGCGGTTGGTGACGAAGTTTGAGTTTTCTAACCTGTTGGAGAAGCAGGCGGCGCAGATCATTCAGCTGGATCTCGGCCAGTGCGGCGGGATCATGGAGTCTAAGAAGATAGCCGCGATCGCAGAAGCGCACTACGCGGTGATCGCTCCGCACATGTATTGCGGTCCGATTGCAGCCGCGGCAGCGATACAACTGGACACCTGCTCGCCGAACTTCATGATTGCAGAGGCGAACCAAGGCCCGCTTCACAAGACCATCTTCAAAGAGCCGCTAGTGTTCGAGGACGGTTACTACATCCCGCCGACAGGACCAGGGCTAGGCGTGGAGTTGGATATGGATGTGGTTAAGGGGAGGTTGGTGGGGTGAGTTAGTTCTCGTCTTTGCCGTTGCGGTTGTCCCCGTTACGACGTTCGGCTTGTTGCTCGCGTTCGAGTTTTCTGCCTTTTTCGATTCCGATGTCAATACCTTTGTCAAGGCCCCGTTCGTAAGCATCGTTGATGTGCTGTTCATATCCATCGCTGACACCCCGTTCGTATGCCTCTCGGATGTGCTGTCCATACGCGCGTTGGATTCCCCATTCGATCTCTTCAGCCTTTTCGCGTTCTTTTCTCGCCGCGCGGTCGCGGTACCACTCTCTTAGAACCACCGGGGCCTCCTATGCGATGATGGTCGTGGACGGCAGGTTATTGCTCTTGGTTGCCGTTGCGACGTTCGGCTTGTTGCTCGCGTTCCAGTTGTCGACCTTTTTCAATACCTCGTTCAAACTCGGCACGTAGTTTTTCGCGTTCTTTCCTAGCTTCGCGCTTTATCAGAAGATGTCTTAGAACCATTGCTGCCTCCAATTCGATGATCGATACGATGGCGGCTACAAATATGAGAGACGCTGAGCCGCCGACTACTGCAGTTATCGTGCTTGCTATGTTATCGTGCACACCGCTTTGGTTTTCGGACCACCACAGCGTACCGATCAGAGGTGCGGCTTGCAGCGCGAACAACAGGTAGAACCAACCGATCCATTCCGGCCGGATCGTCCAGATCGAGAGCCTCGAGTCATCGGTTTGGATAACCTTTTCAGCGAGTTGTGTCTCGCGCTCCTGTTCACGCATGACTCCACGTTATAGCACATTCGTGGAGTTCCTCAAGCCAGAGTGTCACAAAACAACAAACAAAGCTAAGAAGGGTTTAGCGTAACGACGGAATGAAGATCGAGTATTCGGAGACGGGGACTTGCTCCCCGTTGATTTCTGCCCAGAGAACGACGGTGTAAACGCCGTCACCGTATGCGTCAAGCAATCGAGCGATCTCGGCAGTCATGGTGAAATCGTCCCCGTCGATCACCCATTCGCCTGCCGTTATCCATGGGAAGGTGAGTTGACGACTGATGTCGGTTTGGCTGGAATCGCGTGCTTGTTGCCAATTGCTATGGGCTTCGTCAGATGATTTCGGTGGTGGAGCGTCTGAGGGAATGTCGTATGGATTTGGACACTGCTTTGAAGAGATTTCTATCGTGATTTCATCGGTGGTGTAAGACGATCTGGGTTCCAACGGAGGACGTAGACGGGCTATGGGTTTCCCGTTGCCGTAACAGTAGGTCCGAGATAGCTGACCTTGGGTCAGGGGTTCGGGAGGTGGATCGTGGTAAATGGTGAGGGTCGGCGATCCGTCGGGGAAGTGTGCACCGTTTTTGAGTTGGGCGCTGAGGCTGAGGATTCCGGAGTCGATGATCGGTTTGCTCTCGTATTCGATGTAGTCCCCGACAAAGAGTTGCACAAACCAGATCGTCGGAGGCCGGTATGTGAGACCGATGCCGACTTTGCGGTGGTGCGGATTAAGCATGTTTTGGCGATGACCCGGGCTTTTGAGGAAGCGGTCCATCGCGAAGTCGATTTGTTCCCTTGGCGTTTCTAAGGTGTATCGATCCAAGTCATCTGGGCAGAAGTCGATGGCGAAGACGTTTTCAGAGGAGTATTGCTCCCCGCCGGCGAGCGTATAGCGCATGTAGGGCTTCATGCCGTCGCTGCCCCAATGTCCACGGATGCAGTGCGCCAGTGATTGTTCGGCATGAGATTGAGCGGCAGGGTTGTCGTCGAGAACCAGTTCGTTCAAGTCGGCTTCGGCTCGAGCTTGGTTGATGAAGTTGAGCGCGTATTGCCGTAGAGTATCGGCTTCGGATTGAGTGAGAGCGAGTAGTGGCTTGGGCTCTGGGGTGGGGGATAGCGATAGTGTCGACTCTTCGGTTTGGACGCAGGCCACCAAACTCGACAGCGCGATCGCCGCGATCATCAGGCCAATCGATCGTGCGATGCTGAGATATTTCGGCATGACCTCGCCCCGGATCAACCATCTTCTTTTGCACCGGACTACGACTGGAGTGGTCCGGCGTAGCGATCAATCCGAATCTGACTGCCGTTCGCCAGTTTCGCGACGGAGGTTAACCGGGTTGATGCGCTGGAAGATCGATGGAACCCATCGGGCGGTCGAGGTGATGTCTGATTCAGCACGACGCAGACTGCGAACCGTTGTCTGAGTCAGGAATCCAGTGAGTTGCACCGGGTCGACGGCTGATGGAACGAAGCGAGTAAGGCGGCGTGGTCGGAAGAGTCCGGCACCCGCGATCACCCACCGCTTGAGCCAGAACATCCAGATGACAAGGGCTAACGCGATGAGCGATGCTGCGACAACGATGTGGTATCCCCATCGGAAGCCAAGGCCCGGCATGTTTACAAAGTTCATTCCGAATAGTCCCGCTATCAGGCCCAACGGCAGGAATATGGTCGCAACGATCGACAGCACCTTCATGATCTCGTTCTGCCGGTTTGAGACCACAGAGAGGTAAGTCGCGAGCGAGGTGTCGGCGCGTTCGCGAATGACATCGTTGGCCGTTTGCACCCGAAGCAGGTCGTCTATCAGGTCTCGGAAATAGATATCCACTCCGCTGCCGAGGAGATCGAATTCACGTCTTCCCAACCGGCTCAGGACTTCACGTTGCGGGATCAGCGCTCGATTCAGGCTCAGACAGGACCGTTTTATGGCCATCAGGGCGATCAGAGCCGAGTTGTCAGGGTTCACCAGGACCTGCTCTTCGATGGCGTCGGCATGGTCTTCCATCCGGTCGAGTGTCGGAAGAATGGCTTGGATCAGGGAGTCGAACAGCGCGTGCGCGAAGAAGCCGGAGCCTTTCATCATCGGACGTCCGTCGATCTCGACAAGTTGCTTGACCGCCTCCACGCTCGGCATCTCTTCATTGTGGACAGTCACGACAAAGTTCTGGCCGATGAACATCCCCAAGTCGGTAGTTTGGACGACTTCGGTCTCCGCGGCGTAGTCAACGCTTCTGGCGTTTACAAAGATGTAATCGCCGAAGTCTTCCACACGAGCGGGACGAACATCGGTATTTATGGCACCGTCGACGACTAGAGGATGAAACTTGAACTCATCCAGCAGCAGCTCGCGCTCGTCGTCTCCCGCTCCGGTAAGGTCTAGCCACAGCAAGCCGGATCTAGACTTGCGGGCAGTTAGCACAGCCTCCAAGTCGATGTCGCTGTGGATCTGGTTGTCGGCATCGAGGTAGTGGGCGATCAATGACATTGATTGACCTCCGTTGTGTCCCGCCTTACTGATTGGTTATGTGCTTTCTATTCTAGGATTGCGAGAACCTACTTCAGCGAGTCCAAATACTCCTGCATCATCGCATCCGTCGGAGGGTAGTACCTACCAGGCCGGACGTTTTCGTTGAGGATCTTCTCTTTGACGTAGCCTTCGACGCCTTCGTGCTCTTCGACCCATACGACGGCTTCTTCGGCGAACCATGATGGGACTACCACGCAGCCGTCATCGTCGCCTACGATGACATCGCCGGGACGTACGAGCGCGCCGCCGCATTGGATGTCGCAGTTTTCGTATGCAGGGTCGGCCCAGGGGCGTCCGCCGTAGGGGCTGCGCTCTTGGGCGTAGACCGCGAAGCCGTAGTCTTCGTCTTCTAGGACGCCGAGGTCGCGGATCGCGCCGTCGGTTACCAGGCCGTCTGCCTTGTTCATCTTGAGTTGCATGAGCTTGACATCGCCGGCTACCGCGGCCCACTGCTTGCCCATGAGGTCGGCGACGAGGACATCGCCGGGTCCGCATCGTGCCATGGCCTGGTATTCAGGAGAGTTTTCGCCGCGTTTGGCCTCGGCGTCTAGGTCTGGTCGGGGTGGGAGAAAGCGGAGAGTTCGTGCTCTAGCGGCGAGTCGTTTGCCGGGGGTGAAGTTTCGGACGCCTTCCATGAACGGCAGGGGAACACCAGCGACGTTTGCGACGGCGGCCCACGTCGTGGCGACTGGTAGCTTTCGGAAACGGTCGAGGATGTCGTCGGATACGTCGACGGGAGCGAATGATCGGTCTGCCATTTGAGTAGGAACCTTTCGATTTTGTGTTGAGTAGCTCTGTTGTTGGCGTTGATGATGATACTTCAGGGTTTTGGATTGGGATTCTTGGGATTTGGTGTTGGTTGTTTGGGGTACCCCGCCCGTTTGTCCGCCCCGGTCACCCTCACCCTAGCCCTCTCCCGCCGAGCGGGAGAGGGGATCCCGCTTTCGCGGGAATGACGCAACTGGGCGTGTTTAAACGCCTCGCGTGGTGTTCGGGAGGCGTTGGGAGGGCGATTTGGGTTTTGCCCTCTTGCTGGTCGGTCTTGTTTTTTGTTTGGTCTAGGTTTTTCTCATGCGGTTGCTGTGGTTTGGTGCTTGCCCGGCACGAGGGCGACTGCGAGAGTCGCCCGTTCGGGTCCCTTTCGGGCGGTTTCGAGGCATCGCCGCGGTCCTGGGGATCGTTGGACTTTGGTCCTTTGGGCGATAACTTCTTATTTCTTCAAAAAGTTCGAGCGTCGCCGTCGTCGCCAGACCGACGGCCCGGCGTGCGGATTCGGTTTGCACCCCGCACGCCATCACTTGGTTCTTGCCCCTCGTTGGCGCTCTGGCCGTCCCGCACGACGAAGCGGAATCGGCTTGTGTGGATAAGAGAAGACCTCGTCCAGGCCTTGAACTTCGGTTTTCATCACATGCTCGACGTTTCGTCGGGGGTCGTTCCACGTCTCTTCGCACTCGGCGAAAGCGGCGGGCTGCGCCACCTGTTCTTCACCTTTGCACCCTCCCCGCGTCATCGTCCCTGTCTCTCCGCGTCTGCGCCTTCCCGTGCGCATCCCTTGTGCGCCGTCTCTGCGCTGAATGGAAGAGGCGGTCCTGACCTTCCGCGTCGCGTCTCGCATCGTGATTATGCCGTCGTCTGGCTCGTGTTGGGGCTTAAGCAGTACATCGCCCCGCCTGAACCGTGCAGCTACATCCTTCTCCTTAACCGTTGTCACCGCGTCGCTCCATGCAACAAGAGACGTCGACGGGCACCGTCGCGATAGGCGCGCAGCGCGACATCGGGCCTTGCGCCTCGGGGTTCTACACCTCCGGCCTCGGGGCTCTCTGCCTGCTTTCACGCTTCTCATGTGTTCTCCGTCCGCGGTTTCATGTCACTTCAATCGACGATAGCTTCCACTAAGGGCGCGACCCCTGGTTGCGGCGATCCTCTGGGCGTTTCGACCGATGGCCGTCGGCTTGAACGCTTGTTGTTTATTGAAACATGTGTTGGGCGTGTTGTCAAGTTGTTTTTTGAACGGGGATTGTTGGGGTTTTTGTGGGATTCTTGGGATTTGGGGTGCGTTGTTGGTTGTTTGCCTTGCCCCGCCCGTTTGTCCGCCCCGGTTGCCCTCACCCTGGCCCTCTCCCGCCTAGCGGGAGAGGGGACACAGTACTGCGTGAGAGGAGGAACGTGCGTGGTTGATGGAGGTTTTAGTCGGGGTTTTGGAGGTGCGGGAAGGAAGATGTGGTTTTTGGGTGAGTCCATCATTCTGCGAAGGGCGCTTCGCTTCCTTCGCAGCCCCTCCCCGGGCCGTTCTCGAACGGCCCCAACGTAGTTGCCGTTCCCCTTGTTGTTTACGAACGGGTGATGGGATGCTGATCAGCGTTTTTCGCGGGATTTGATGGCGGTGATTACTTCGTCCACGTGCATTCGACCCACCGGTCCGGACGCGTAGATAGAACCGAAGATTATGCCGCCTCGGGAGATTAGGAGTTCGGCGGGTTGCATGTAGCGCCCGTGGTGGTCGGTTGTCCACCATGCGCCAACGTCTGCGAACTCGGTTTCGTTGACGTTGTATGCGACCGGGAATGTGAGGCCGAGGTCGTCGCGCATCGCTTTGACCTCTTCTTGTGTTCCGCCAGTCGCGGCTATGACTTGTGCGCCTAGTTCATTGAGTTCTTCGAGGTTTTCCTGGTAGCTGCCTAGCTGCCTGCGGCAGTAGCTTCACCACGCGCCTCGGAAGAAGAGAAGTGCGATGTAGCGGGATGTCATGCCTCGTGGCAAAGAGAGTTCCTCGCCATCGACTAGTTTGAGGTTGAGTTTTGGCAGGCGGTCGCCTTGTTGGAGTTTTTCGGACATGGGGTGATTTTAGTTGAGGGTAAGGGTAGTGGTTTATCGTGCTGGGTTGGTTTCTTGACCGAGTATCGCGGATGCTTGGTTGCCTGCGGTTTCGGGTGTGGTGTCGAAGCCGAGCATTTCCAGGGCTAGTAGTTTTGCATCTTCGATAGTGTCGACGATGTGATCTTCAGGCACTTCGTCGATGGCGTTCATGGCTCGTAGAGCGGTTTCGGGGACACCGCTTAGACCGACGAGGAGACATTCGGAGTGTTCAGTTTTGGCGACGTCGATCATTTGCTCGACGACTAGGGCAGCGGAGTCGTCGATGTAGACGGTGTCGGTGAAGTCGAGGATGACGATTTCGTGTTGTTGAATGTCTTCGCCGATTATGGTGATGAGTCGACTAGAGGATGAAACGGTGAAGCTTCCTCTGAGGGATACCAGTCCGACACGCGCGGCGAATATATCCATGGTTCTCGCGGCGCGGTATCCGGCGAAGAAGACTTGGTCGATGATGGGAACAGAGATGATGCTGTCGAGTTCGAGACGCTCAAGTTGTCTCGCAGTCGCCATGCCCGCGGCGATCAGACCGATCGCGACCGCGGTGACGAGGTCGAGGAAGATGGTCAGGAACATGGTGATGACCATGACAATGAGGTGTTCACGTTGGACGCGATGGATGCGAGTGATGAATCGCCAATCGATGATGTCCCACCCGACTTTAAGGAGGATCCCGGCGAGCGCGGCGAGAGGGATGCTTTCAACGTATTGTCCGAGTCCAAGCACGAGAGCGAGGAGTATCCCAGCTCTTATAGCACCGGATACTGGTGTACTTCCGCCAGCGCGGAGATTGACGACCGTTCCGAGCGTAGCGCCAGCACCGGGCAGTCCACCGATGAATCCGGCGATGGTGTTGCCGATGCCTTGTCCGACGAGTTCCTTGTTGGGATTGTGTCTGGTGCGCGTCATCGAGTCGGCGATGAGCGACGTGAGGAGGGAGTCGATGGAGCCGAGGAGGGCGATGATGAGAGCGGGTTGTACGGCCTTCACGAGGAATGCGCCGGAGATTTCGGGGAGCTGAATGGATGGGAGACCGGTGGGAACTTCGCTGATGACTGGTGCGTGTGTGAGCCATAGGACTCCGAGCAGCGTGCCGGTGACGAGTGCGGCGAGAGTTGATGGGAAGAAGCGATGGAGTTTCTGCGGCCATAGGATGCCGACGGCTAGAGTTGCGGCGGCGATGATGAATGCGTCGAAGTCGATGTTTGGAATGGCTTCGGGCAATGCTCGGATAGCGCCGACCGGCCCGCCTGATACTCCTTCCTGTCCGATGAATGGGAGGATCTGAAGGATGATGATGATGACACCGATGCCGGACATGAATCCGGAGATGACGGAGTAAGGGGTGTAGGCGACGAAGCGTCCGATTTTTAGAACGCCGAGGAGGATTTGGATGATGCCGGCGAGGATGACGATGGCGAAAGCCTCGCCCAGATTGTCGGGTCCGGCGAGGGTTACGACCGCGGCCATAGCTACGGACATAGGCCCGGTGGGTCCTGAGATCTGGGATCTGGTTCCACCGAACACGGCGGCGAAGAAACCGACTGCGATTGCGCCGTATATTCCTGCAACGGCACCTAGTCCGGACGCGACGCCGAAAGCGAGCGCAACGGGGAGGCCGACGACAGTGGCAGTCAGTCCGCCAAAGATGTCGCCTTTCAGGGTTTCCAGATCATAGCTGAACTGAAACTTTTCGACGATATTTTGCAACTGGATTTTGTTTGGATACGCTGTATCGTTTAGTTTGTAGTGAGGACATTTTACGGGGATTTTGTCAATTCTGTTAGGGAATATTGAGGAATCCTCGGGATGCGACGTGCAGGATGGCGTCAGAATGAGCGGATTTGGCGGAATCGGTGTGGTATATTGCAAGTAAGACGATGCGACCCGCAATTCGGTGATGGGTTGTGGGGTTTCAGCTGATCAGAAGCTGCAAGACAGGAAGCCAATGACAGAGCGGATTTTGGATCGAATAGACGCCCCTCAGGACCTTAAGGGACTGACGCTTGAGGAGGCTGAGCAGGTGGCGGATGAGGTACGCGAGACGATCATCTCGGTGATAACGGAGCGCGGGGGTCATCTGGCGTCGAATCTGGGTGTCGTTGAGTTGACGCTGGCTCTGCATCGGGTATTCGACAGCCCGAATGACAGTCTGGTTTGGGACACGACGAACCAGTTGTACACGCACAAACTGGTGACGGGTCGTCGTGACGAGTTTCAGGACATCCGGTTGGCCGGAGGCCTGTCAGGCTTTGGTGAGCCGATGGAGAGCGAGCATGACACGCTTTGCGCGGGCCATGCCGGGACGGGTCTATCGATCGCGCTGGGCATTGCACAGAGCGCGGTGAACCGAGGGAGTGAGGAATGGACGGTCGCGGTGGTGGGTGATGGTGCGATGACGTCGGGTTCTAGCTTCGAGGCGCTGAACAACATCGTTCATCTGAATCCCGAGCGGATGATAGTTATCTTGAATGACAACGGGATGTCGATCTCGGAGAACATCGGCTTTTTGACGAACTGGCGGAAGCGCCTGATCACTCATCCCGAGTTTCAGTCGATGATCGAGCGGATGAAGTCGATATCGCAGAGGGTGCCGACTGGCGAGTTGATGTATCGGATCGTGAAGCGGTTCAATACTGGTCTGGCCGGATTGATCGTACCGACGATGTTCTGGACGGAGATGGGTTTCCAGTACCTTGGGCCGATCGATGGTCATGACTTGAAGGCGTTGGAACAGACGCTAGGGCAGGCGATGGATTCTCGCGGTGCAGTTCCCTTGGTGCATGTGGTTACGCACAAAGGGCACGGTTACGAGTTGGCGGAAGAGGACCCGGTGAAGTTCCACCAGCCGAGTTCGCCGCTGGGTTCAGGGTCAGGTGCTCCGACATATTCGAAGGTGTTTTCGGAGACGCTGTCCGAGATAATGCGAGAGGACGAGTCCGTAGTAGGCATCAGCGCGGCGATGCTTGAGGGCACGGGTCTGGTGGATGTGATGAATGAGTTCCCGGAGAGGGTGTTTGACGTCGGGATTGCAGAGCAGCACGCGGTGAGCATGGCGGCCGGAATGTCGTCGAATGGGATGAAGCCGTTCGTGTCGATCTATTCGACCTTCATGCAGAGGGCGTTCGATCAGATATTGCACGACATCTGCCTGCAGAACTTGGATGTGACACTGATCGCGGACCGAGCAGGGATTGTGGGCGAGGACGGCAAGACGCACCACGGAGCGTTTGACATCACGTATTTGAGGTGTCTGCCGAACGCTATCGTTACTGCGCCTCGTGACGAGAATCATTTGCAGCACTTGATTTACACGGCGTACAAGTACGACGGCCCGTTTGCGATACGGATCGCCAGAGGCGAGGCGGTCGGAGTACCGCGCGATGCGGAGCTGCGTGAGTTGCCGATTGGCAAGGGCGAGGTGATTATGGAGGGAGAGGACGTGGCGATATTCGCGCTTGGCAAGTCGAACAGCGCGGCTGTAGAGGCGGCGGATCAACTGGCGGAGTACGGGATTTCGTGCGCCGTCGTTGACCCGGTGTATGCGAAGCCGTTAGATGCGGACTTGATTTTCGAAGTCGCGCGCAAAGCTGGTCAAATCGTGACGGTAGAGGAGAACGTGCTTGCTGGTGGGTTCGGTTCGGCGGTGCTGGAAGTCTTGAAGGACGCGGGACTCGATGATGTGGCGGTGCACCGGATCGGGATGCCGGATGCGTTTATCGAGCATGGGACTGCTGCGGATCAGCGTCAGCAGTTGCGGCTGGACGCGCAGGGCATCGTGGATCAGATACTCGGCACGTACTTCCCGGACGTTGCGGCGCGAGTCCAACGCGGAGAGGATCCGCGGTTGGCGGCGACGGCATAGTTTTCTAAACCCCCTTGTATTCCCCCTTGAGCATCAAGGGGGAGGTGAGAGATGTCAAGGGGAAGGTTTCACAGATAGGGTTTGACCCAATCCAGCCCGGATTCGGTGTCACCAGCAGGCATGTATTCGGCACCGATCCAACCGTCGTAACCACTGTTGGCGATGTGATCTAAGACGAATGGGTAGTTGATTTCACCCGATCCGGGTTCGTGACGTCCAGGGTTGTCGGCGATCTGGACGTGTCCGATGGAAGGCAGGAGGTCGGTGAATTTGGTTGCGAGGTCGCCTTCCATAATCTGAGTGTGATACACGTCGAATTGGAGGCGCACGTTATCACGATCCGCGGCGCGGACCAGTTCTGCGCCGTGGGCAGAGTCTGATACGTGGGTACCGGGGACATCGCGCGTGTTCAGGGGTTCGACCAGGACGACAGCGCCGATTTCGGATGAAGCGTCCGCTGCGAAGCGGAGGTTATCGACAAGAGTCTGATCAGCAAGCTCAGGATCGGTTCCGGCGTCCGGAATGCCGGCGAGACAGGTTAACCGTTGACAACCGAGGGTCTTGGCATATTCGATAGCGAGGCCCACGCCGTCTTGGAATTCCCCTTTGCGACTGGGTTGGACAGCGATGCCGCGGTCACCATTTGCCCAATCGCCTGCCGGGAAGTCGAAGAGGACCTGTTGAAGGTTGTGTTTATCGAGTTGCTCAGCGATCGCGTCGGCAGGAAAGTCGTACGGGAAGAGGTATTCGACGCCTTTGAAGCCATTGCGCGCCGCGGCGGAGAATCGGTCCATGAAGTCGTGTTCGTTGTACATCATGGTTAGATTGGCGGCGATTTTGAGGGGCAAGGGAAATACTCCTAGTGATCGATTTACGCTAGTCGTGATCAGCGCGACACTCCATGTTAAGAGATTTTGGAAAATGATCGGATAGCGGTTTGGTCGATGAGTCCCGAAGATAATGACTTAGACATGGGGCGTTAGTCATGCGAGAATTGACTCACGCTCGTGATCGAGTGATTGCTCGTGGCTCAGTTAAGTGGATGAAGGTTTCCGCAATTGATGGATGAGTTAATCGTTTTCGGAGTTCTCGCCGCTTCGCTTGTCCTGTTTGTGCTGAACAAGTGGCGGTACGATGTTGTGGCGTTGCTGGCGTTGTCGGTACTTGCGCTAGCGGGTATCGTGCCAGCGTCGGAGGCGTATCGCGGTTTCGGGCATCCGGCAGTGGTGACGGTTGCGGCGGTTTTGGTATTGAGTCGTGCCCTCCAGAATTCGGGGGTTGTCGATGTCATGGCCAATTGTTATGCACGGATTCCAAGCGTTCCGGTGTTGCGGATGTTGAGCTTGTCAGGTATGACAGCGTTCTTTTCGGCGTTCATGAACAATGTAGGAGCGGTGAGTCTGTTAATGCCTGTTGCGATCAGGGTAGCGAACAGAAGCAGGCAACTACCATCGCGTTACCTTATGCCGCTGGCGTTTGCGTCGCTGCTTGGCGGCCTGACGACGCTGATCGGCACTCCGCCCAACATCATCATCTCGAATTTTCGGAGAGAGGAATCGGGGGTTCCATTTCAGATGTTTGATTTTGCTCCGGTCGGGATAGGAGTCGCCTTGGTAGGTATCGTTTTCATCGCGTTGGTCGGTTGGCGGTTTATCCCGACGAGGAAAGCGCCGTTGGCACTATCCGATACGTTGCATATCGAGGACTATATGACTGAGGTGCGAGTGCCTCGGGATTCGCGGTTCGTGGGGAAGCTGGTTCGTGATCTTGAGGAGCTTGCTGAAGAGGATGTGGCAATAGTTGGTATGCTGCATGGCGGCACGATATACGGCGCACCGTCGAGTTACGAGGTGATCGATGGCGATGACATCTTCATCGTCGAGGCTGACCCGGAGGACTTACGATCCTTCGTCGATTCAACAGGCTTCGTGTTGGAAGGTTCGAGAGATGTGCGGGAGGATTTCAACCAATCTGTAAGTTCGGATGAAGTCACGGTTGTAGAAGCGATAGTTGAACCGGAGAGTACGGCGCGCGGAAGAACGGCTCGGGGCCTACACCTCCATGCAACGTACGGAGTCAACTTGCTCGGAGTGTCGCGAAGGGGAACACGGTTTGCCCGTCGTTTGGGGCATGTGGCGTTTCGTGCTGGAGATGTGCTTCTTCTGCAAGGGAGGACGGAGCTGGTTCAAGCAGCGATGCCACGATTGGGTCTGTTGCCTCTCGCTGAGCGCGAATTGCGCATCGGTCAACGCCGGCGACTTTTCTTCCCGTTGGCGGTGTTTGCCGGGGCTGTTTTGTTGGCGGCGTTCAATGTTGTACCGATCCAGATCTCATTTCTGGCGGCAGCGGTGGTGCTGCTTTTGACGCGATTTCTGACGCTCCACGCGGCGTATCAGGCGATCGATTGGCCGGTGAATATTCTTCTGGGAGCGATGATTCCGGTTGGGGAGGCATTGGAGTCGACGGGTGGAGCAGCGCGGATCGCAATGGTGATTGTGGAGGTTGGTGAATTGTTCCCAGCGTGGGCGATGTTAGGGATCATGCTGGTGACGACGATGTTGTTGTCTGCGGTGATCAACAATGCGGCGGCGGTGATTCTGATGGCTCCTATCGGGATCGGAGTTGCGGCGACTCTGGGTGCGCACTCGGATCCGTTTTTGATGGCGGTTGCCATCGGTGCATCATCCGCGTTCCTTACGCCGATCGGTCACCAGTCGAACACCATCGTGATGGGTCCTGCCGGTTACCAGTTCGGGGACTATTTACGGCTCGGAATGCCGTTGGTTGTGGTTATCGTTTTAGTGGCTATTCCATTGATTATGTGGGTTTGGCCAATGGGCATATGACCACCGTGGGCCGGCACATCAATGCATTGTCCAGCTCGGGAGCAGCAGTTCGTGAGAGACGGTCACTGGGAAACGGACAGGGTTTTCGAGGAGGCGGATCGAATCAGGGAGTAGCTGAATGTTTGAGGTGATGCGATTTTTGATTGTTGCGGTCGGTTCTCTGGTTTGCAGCCGTCTGCCGGATTCGATCGCTGGTTGCAGCAATTCGTGTTGGAGTTCTGGTATATCGAGTGGCGGGTGTTTAGTGATCGTGTCTCCAGTGATTTCACCTTCGCGGATCTGTCGGTAAACCTGTTTTGCATAGGGGAGAGTACGTTTGCCTTCGCTGCGTTTGATGATGGGCTTGCCGTCCAGTTCGACTAGTTTGTAGACAGAATCGATGTACGGTGCGTCGGCGGAAGTTCCGAATCGGGTGCCTACTCCGAAGGCGTCGATAGGGGCGTTCGATGCAATGAGGTCTTGGATGGAGTGTTCGTCGAGTCCACCGCTTGCCATGATGCGGATCTCGGGAAAGCCGGCTTGATTGAGGAGGGATCGTGCGTCTTTGGCGAGTTGGGCTAGGTCGCCGCTGTCTAAGCGGATGGCGTTGATGGATTTACCGTTTTTCCGAGCGGTCTGGGCTACGCGGATGGCGTTTCTTACTCCTTCAAGGGTGTCGTAGGTGTCGACCAGTAAGGTTGTCGAGTCGGGGAACTCGATTGCGTAGGCTTCGAAGGCGTCGTGCTCGTCTCCGAAGGCTTGGATAAAGGAGTGGGCCATTGTGCCGAAGGCGGGGATGTTGTAGAGCGCGGCAGCTTTGAGGTTGCTGGTTCCGGCGAAACCGGCGAGATATCCGGCGCGTGCGGCTTCCATTGCCGATTCTTCGCTGTGGGTTCGACGTGATCCGAAGTCGACGACGGGTCGTCCTGCAGCGGCTTGGACGATGCGGGATGCTTTGGTCGCGAAGAGAGTTGCGCTGGTGACGATGTTTAAGAGCATCGTCTCGACGATCTGGGCTTCGATTAAGGGCGCAGTGACTTCGAGAAGGGGTTCGTCGGCAAAGACGATGGTTCCTTCGGAGACTGCGCGGACATCTCCGGTGAATTGGATGTTGGCTAGGTAGGTGAGGAAATCTTCTGACAGGGGAGATGTTGAACGTAGGGATTCGATGTCTTCGTAAGAGAAGTGAAAGTCTTGGAGGAAGTCGAGAGCGGCGTCTATACCGCTGGCAATGTAGTAGCTGCGATTTTTGGGATAGCCGCGGAAGAAGAGACTGAAGGTGGCGGTGTTGTCCATGCCGCGTCGCCAGAAGACCTGAGACATGGTGAGTTCGTAGAGGTCTACGCTGAGTTCTTTTCGGTACGTGGGCACGGAGGCATGTGGATCTGGCGCGTTGGTGCATACTTTAATGCTGACTGTCGGGGATAGACATGTACAAGCAGGCAATCGACGGGAGAAACGGGATGTCTCAGGCTTTGGAAACGGCGTTTGCGATGGATGCTGCGAGCATCAAGTTCGGGTTTGGGATTACTGGTGAGTTGGGTTTTGAGATGAAGCGGCTGGGGGTTGAAAAGGCGATGGTTCTGACGGATCAGTCGTTGTTGGAGACCACGGCGGTTACGACATCGTTGCAGTCGTTGAGGGATGAGGGAATCGAGTGTGTGGTTTATGCGGATGTGAGTGTTGAGCCTACGGATGCGTCGTTTGCAGATGCGATCCGGTTTGCAGAGCAGGGAGAGTTTGATGGCTATGTGGCGGTCGGCGGGGGATCGGTGATGGATACGGCTAAGGCTGCGAATCTATACGACACTTATCCGGCTGAGTTCTTGGAGTATGTGAATGCGCCGATAGGGAAGGGGACTCCGGTGCCCGGTGCTTTGAAGCCGTTGATCGCGGTGCCGACAACGGCTGGGACGGGCAGCGAGACATCGGGTGTGTCGATCTTCGACATGAAGGATCTTCATGCGAAGACGGGGATCGCCAACCGGGCGTTGAAGCCGAGCATGGGGCTGGTGGATCCGGAGAACACGAGGTCGATGCCTAGGAATGTAGCGGCGTTCAGCGGATTTGATGTGCTGTGTCATGGATTGGAGTCCTATACCGCTTTGCCGTACACGCGGCGTGAAGCTCCGATCGATCCGGCGCATCGGCCGGCGTACCAGGGATCGAACCCGATGAGCGATGTTTGGGCGGCGAAGGCGGTTGAGATTGTGTCCGCGAATATACGGCGCGCGGTGAATGATCCTGAGGATGATGAGGCGCGGGCGAATATGTGTTTGGCGGCGACAGCGGCGGGAGTGGGATTTGGGACCGCGGGTGTGCATCTGCCGCACGGGATGTCGTATCCGGTAGCGGGTAATGCAAGGGATTTTCAGCCTGAGGGCTATCCGGATGAGCATCCGATCATCCCGCATGGATTGTCGGTGATTCTGAACGCGCCGGCCGTGTTTAGATACACGGCATCAGCAAATCCGGCACGGCACTTAGAGGCGGCGCGGTTGATGGGTGCGGATGTTGAGGGCGCGTATGAGAGTGATGCCGGGGAGATTCTGGCCCAGCAGATCATTCAACTGCTGCAAGACTTGGAGATGCCAAACGGGTTATCAGGGGTGGGTTACGGCGAATCAGATATCGATGCATTCGTTCAAGGGACATTGCCGCAGCACCGAGTTACGAAGCTGGCGCCGAGGCCCACAGGAGCGGAAGAGTTGCGAAAGTTGTTTGAGGATTCGATGGTGCTCTGGTAGATCAGGGCCCGCTGTATGTCGGAGGTGTGGTTTATTTCTTACGCCAACGGATATGGCGTGGGATAATGCGTTTCAAGCTAGTCAAGGAGGGTTGAAAATGGATATCTTGCGGAAGATTGTTGCGGTTTACTTGGTTGTGACGGGGATTGTTGTAGCTGTGCATTTGGCTGTGACGCCGCTGTATCACGATGGTTCACCAGACTATCCGGTGTGGGAGATCGTGAACTACTTCATGGCGGTCGGGGCAGTAATCGTCTTGCTTGTCGGCATCGCGCGTAAACGTGCGATAAATGGGCAGGAGGTAGATACGCTGACGTACCTTCGGACGTCGTTCGTTTTCTACGGAGGGATCGTATTGGCGAGTCTGTTTTTCTGGCAATGGTTCTGGCAGCTGAATCCGGACAGCGAAACCGGGTTGGCGGTCAACTCGCACATCATCTATTTCCCGGCGATGGATATGCTGTATTCGGTGCTGACGTTGATTGTCGGACGGCGGATGTGGAACGCTGACGGGACCTAGTCAGCAGCAATTGTTGGCACTTGGTCTGGATTGTGCCGTTTTGATCTGAGCAGGCTCGCGCTTAAACTAGTACTGATGGTGTGAATCATGATGCGAGCCGTTCCAACAGAGACCAAGGTTTCGGATCTGTTCAGCGCGCCTGTCGCTAGGTGGTTCGACGAGCGGCATGAGACCGCGACTGAACCGCAGGTCGAGGCGTGGCCGTTGATCAAGCAGGGCGAGAACGTTTTGATCCACTCGCCCACAGGTTCTGGAAAGACATTGGCGGCGTTTCTATCGGCGTTGGATGGGTTGTATTCGGATGTTCGGTTGTCGAAGCGCAAGGGAGTGAGGACGCTTTACATATCACCGCTGAAGGCTCTGGGCTATGACGTTGAGCGGAACTTGGAAGAGCCTATGCGGGGGATAGAGGAGGCAGCACGGGAGTTGGGAGTTGAGATTCCCGAGGTGAGGGCCGACGTGCGGACCGGGGATACGCCATCGTCGGCGAGGGCTCGGATGTTGAGAAACCCGCCGCACGTATTGATCACGACGCCCGAATCGTTGTACCTGATTTTGACGTCGCCGCGCGCTCGGGATATGTTGCAGACGGTTGAGACGGTGATAGTTGATGAGATCCACACGTTGTGTGCGAACAAGCGAGGGGTGCATCTGAGTATCACATTGGAGCGGTTGGAGCAGGTTGCACCGGGATTTCAACGGATCGGACTTTCGGCGACGCAGCGTCCGTTGAGCGAGGTGGCGAGGTTGTTGGGAGGACAGTCAGCCGATCAAGTTGACTGTGGCAGTGAGGAGTTACGGGTGACGGCGCGCCCCGTTTCGATCGTGGACTGTCCGGGTTCGAAGCAGATCGAGGTGAGCGTGCACGGGATGATGGAGGCTGCTGGGGCAGATCCGGGTTCGATCTGGCCGAAGCTGATACCTCAAGTGTTGGATGACATCGAGGAGCACGATACGACGCTGGTGTTTGCGAATAGCCGGAGACAGGCGGAGAACACGGCGGAACGATTGAATGCGTCGTGGCAAGCGAGGCAAAGCGGGGAGAACGAGGGCGAAGTTGTGAGTGGTGGTAATTACAGTTCAGATGGAGTTGATGGTCCGTTCATGGCACACCACGGCAGTCTGTCAGATTCTCTGCGCCGGGAGATCGAAGCCGAGTTGAAGGCAGGGAATCTGCCTGCACTCGTGGGCACGAGTTCGCTGGAACTGGGGATCGATATCGGGAGCATCGACTTGGTGGTGCAGTTGCAGTCGCCGAAGACCGTTACTCAGGGGCTGCAGCGTATCGGGAGGGCAGGTCACAGCGTCGGAGCGGTTAGTTGGGGGAAGATCTATGCGACGCATCCCGAGGACTTGATAGAGGCGGTTGTCGTGGCGAGGGGGATGCAGGATCGACGGGTCGAGGAAGTGTCGGTGCCTCGTAATTCGCTGGATGTTTTGGCGCAGCAGATAGTGGCTGCGGTGTCGGTTCAAGACTGGTCGGTGGAGGATGTGTATCGATTGGTCAAAGGTGCATACCCGTATGTGGAGTTGAGTTACGAGAATTTCTTGGGGGTTGTGAGATTGATTTCGGGGTACTACCCTCGCGAATTGTTTTCGTCGTTGAGAGCGCGAGTGCATTGGGATCGGACTCGAGACGTGTTGCAGCAACTGCCCGGGACACGTATGACGGCGATCAGCAATGGCGGGGCGATCGTGGACCGAGGAGCGTTTCCGGTGCTATTGCCGGACCGCAAGACCCGAATCGGGGAACTGGACGAGGAGTTCGTGTACGAATCGGGCGAGGGCGATGCCTTCATGTTGGGGAGTCAGGTATGGCGAGTGGCCAAGATCGAGGATGATCGGTTGATCGCGGAACCGGCACCTGGAGCAGCCCCGAGGATGCCGTTTTGGCGCGGAGATTTTCCGTGGCGACCATTGGATCTGTCGTATTCGTTGGCTAGGTTCAGGTCAGAAATTGCTGAAAGGGTGAGGTCGTACATTCATGAAGAGGTCGGTCCGCTAGAGGTGGTTGAATGGTTGCAGTCGGAATATCCGGTCGATGAGGTTGGCGCTAGGCAGATCGTCGACTACGTCAGGAGACAGCTGAGGTGGGCCGGTGAGATTTCTTCTGAGAAGACGGTGATAGTTGAGACGTATCAGGATGGTATTGGGGATCTGCGGATAGTTGTTCATTCACCGTTCGGAGGGCGGATCAATGGTCCGTGGTCAGTTGCGATATCTCGTGAGTTGATGCGGAGGAAGAAGATCGAGCCCGAAGTGCAGGTCTCCGACGATGGGATGATGTTTCGTTTGCCACAGTCAGACGATACAGCGCCCGTGGATTTCATCGCGGAGATGACGAGCGAGGAGGCGAAGGAGCTCATTCTCGACGGTATGATCGATTCGCCGCTTTTCGGCGCGGTCTTCAGGCAGAACGCGTATCGGGCGCTGCTGTTGCCGAGCCCCGGGCAGTTTCGTCGGACGCCGTTTTGGTTGCAGCGGTTGAGATCAAAGGATCTTCTGGCCATCGCCAAGTCGTTCCCGGATTTCCCGATTGTGCTGGAGACGTACCGGGACGCTTTGGAAGATTTCATGGATATGCCGGGCTTGGAGCAGGTCTTGGATGGCGTTGAGTCGGGTTCTATTTCGGTGAGGTTCGTGGATTCGGATGTTCCTTCGCCGGTGGCGCGGGCTTTGGAGTTCAACTTTGACGCGTTTTGGATGTATCAGTGGGACACGCCGAAGGCCGAACGTGGTTTGCAGGCGTTGGATATTGATCGGGACGCGCTGGCTCTTCTGTTCCGACATCCTGAGGCTGCGGGTTTGTTGAGACCGGAGGCGATTGAAGACGTATCGTCGATGGTGGCAAGGTCGGCGTCAGGGATGCAGATCAGGACCGCCACGGAGTTGGCGCAACTGTTGGTCGAGGTCGGCGATCTGAGCGATGAAGAGATTGGCGAAAGGAGCGAAGATGGGTGGCGGCAATGGATTGGACTGTTGGCTTCGCAGGGGAGGGCGGAACTGATCGAGTTCGCAGTGGATGGACGGGTTGAGGAGCGATGGATCGCGTCAGAGTTGGCTGATGAGTATCGCGGTGCGACGAGTGAGCATTGCGACTTTGCGTCTGCCCGTCGGGTCGTGGCGCGCTACCTCGCGAGAAGCGGGCCGGTGCCGCTGGGAGTGATCGAGGCCCGGTATCCGATAGATCGAGAGGTGTTGCAGGATGTTTTGGATGAGTTGATGGCGGATGCGCGGGCCGCTAGAGGATTCTTCACAGAAGCAGGGGTTGAGGAGTGGCTGGATCTGTCGACGTTGGCGCGGATACAGGAGCGGACGTTGTCGATCTTGCGGTCGGAGGTGCAGCCGTCGGACCCGATGGACTACCAGGCGGCGTTGCTGCAGAGGCATGGGATTGGCACTCCGGAAGTTGATGATGATGTTTATCGGCTGATTTGCGATGCGTTGGCTATGTTGCAGGGGGTGCCGATTGTTGTGGATCAGTGGGTCAGAGATGTTCTGCCGTCGAGGGTGGAAGGATTTTCCAGCAACGTGTTGAACGATGTTTTGGCGGATGGAGAGTTTAGGTGGGTGATCTGTCGAGCCGATTCGGGGTCCGCCGTTCAGGCGGCATTTGTACGGACCGGTGAGGGAAGAAGTGTTTTGCCTTCAATGGTTGTGGATGCTGTCTTGACGCGCGATGGAGAGTTGGATGATCGGGCCAGAGAAATCTATGAGTTCATATCGAGTGAAGGGGTAGTGGGTTCTGAGACGCTGGTTGCCGCGTTGGGTGGTTCGGCATCGCATGAACTGGCTGAGGTGGTGAAGGGATTGGTGCTGAGGGGATTGGTGACCGCTGATTCTTGGGCGGTGGCAATGGCGATTGTGCGCTCTTTGACGACAACGACATCGAACGAGAGAACGATGTCATCAAATCAAAGAAGGTCGCGTCGAATGGCTCACAGACGTTCGGTGCGTCGTCAGTTCTATCAACGTCGATTGCAGACGAGCGGTATTTTGGAGCCGGGCGTCAATTGGTCGGCAACTTCTCGATTTTCGTTCATGGGATCGTCGATATCCGAGGAACAGTTGGCGGAGCAACGGGCGGAACTACTGTTGGCCCGACATGGCGTGGTTACCAAGCGCGCAATAGAAATTGATCGACTGGGATGGGATTGGCGACCGATCTACTCGGCGTTGAGCTTGATGGAGCTGAGAGGGAAGGTGCGGAGGGGGTACTTCGTAAACGGGTTGCCGGGAGTGCAGTTTGCGGACAGTGAGTTTGTCGACTTGATGCGTCAGAGAACAGAGGATGACGCGATTGCGGTAGTTTCCGCGGCAGACCCGGCGTACGTGTTTGATCGCCGATTGGCGTCGATATCCCGTGAAGCAGGGGCAGAAATGCTCGAACTGAACCGCAACTCGAGTACTCGGGTTATGTTTTTCGATGGTCGCCCCACGCTGGTCGCTTACTCCAACGGGGCCCGTATCGATGCAGGTCAAGCTACGGAAGACGTGATGGAGCTGGCCATGAGAGCGTTAATCGGACGAATTTCGGACTCTGCTTCTGATCGTCGCGTGGTCGTCGCAGAGTGGGACGGTGATCCAGTGCTGTCGTCGGGAGGTGCGGATATGCTCGCCCGGATCGGTTTCAGGCGCGACTACCCGAACATGGTGTTTGACGCGCTGAGCATGGCGGTTGCACGGCGTTGATGCGTGTCGGGCGAACCCGCCTGCATCGTGGCTGTCATCGAGACGAATTCGGCGGATTAACGCAGAACATTTCAGCGGTGAGTTACGTAGAGCGTTTTATAAGGGTACGAGTGAGCCAATGAACAATGGAGAGTTCGACAATGCAACACACCAACGAGGCGACCGCGGTAGCCAACGCGGGCGATTTCCAGTATCGGATCATCGGCGACGATTTGCAGATGCTTGAGATCAGATTGGGCCCCGGCGAAGAGATCATCGGGGAGGCGGGTGCGATGATGTACATGGAACCGGGCATCGAGTTCGAGTCGAAGATGGGCAAGCGACCAGGTGGCGGCGGAGGCGGACTCCTCGGCGGTTTGATGAACGCTGGAGCTCGGATGTTGGCTGGCGAGAGCATCTTCGTTACGCATTTCAAGAACGTGGCGAACCAAGGTCAGATCGTGGCCTTCTCATCGGAGGCGCCAGGCAAGATAGTCACGGTCGATCTGGGAGGATTGGGTGGCACTGTGTTGGCGCAGCGTGACGCGTTTCTGTGCGGTTCGCCAGACACTGGGATCACGATCGCGTTTCAGCGGAACTTGGGAGCCGGGTTCTTCGGTGGCGAAGGATTCATCCTGCAAAAGGTTCAGGGGAGCGGACACATCTTCATGTCAGCAGGCGGCACGATCATCGAGCGAGACTTACAGGGCGAGCAGTTGAGGGTCGACTCCGGATGTATTGTGGCGTTCCAAGAGGGGATCAACTACGACATCCAACGGGCCGGGAATCTCAAGTCGATGCTGGCTGGCGGAGAGGGATTGTTTTTGGCTACGCTGCAAGGGCACGGCAAAGTGTGGCTGCAGTCGATGCCGATCGGACGTTTGGCGCACCACATCTACTCGAAGATGCCAAGCAGCCAATAGCCGACCAATTAGACAAGCGCCCCATCCACGACGTCGGTGGATGGGGCGCGTTTTGATTCAGGGGCCGGACGACGCTGGTTTCAGAACGATCCATCGTTCACCAACGCGTAACTCGTGCTCCGACCGCCTGCGGTTCCTTTTTCAAGGACACCTTTACCTATGAGGTCGGTGATGTCCCTCAAGGCGGTGTCCTGGGAGCATCGGGTAATTCTTGCCCACCTCATGGTGGTCATTTTCCCATCGAAGCCGTTGACCAAACGTCTCAAGATCTTGCGTTGCCGGTCGTTTATCTCGACTTCTCTCAGGCCGTCCCAGAACCGGACCCTCGCGATGCTCGCCGAGACGGTGTCATGTGCGGCTTCAATAGCGCGCCCAAGACAGTCCAGGAACCATACCATCCAGTTGGTGATGTCCATCGACCCTTTCTGGCTCAGTTGCAGGATCTCGTAGTAATCGTTTCGCTCTTTGCGGATCTGGGCCGACATGCTATAGAAACGTTGCGAAACGCCGTCGGATCTGGCCAGCGCCAAATCGGCGATCGCTCGGGCGATTCGGCCGTTGCCGTCGTCGAATGGGTGGATCGTCACGAACCACAGATGGGCAAGCGCCGCTTTGAGGATGTTGTCCGATCTCCGAAGGGCGTTGAACCACGTGATGAATGCCTGCATTTCGTGTTCGAGCCGGTCTTCCGATGGCGCAACGAAGTGCACGCGTTCACGCCTGGGCCGCCCGGAAACCACCCGCATCGGGCCTTTTCCCGGCTTGCGCCACTCGCCAACGGTGATGTGTCCTGCGTTGCCCCAGCCATACGGGAACAATTGCGCGTGCCAGCTCAACAACCGCTCTTTTGTGAGAGGTGCATAGCAGTTTTCGGCGGCATCGATCATTAAATCGACGATGCCATCGATATTTCGGTTTTCTGAAGGCGGTGGTCCGCCGATATCGACACCCAAGCGAGAAGCAACAGATGACCGCACTTCGTCAGTCGTCAGTACCTCACCCTCGATTTCGCTGGTTTTGACGACGGTGTCAGTGAGCGCGTTTAACTCCGCCTCGGTTTTGAGGTCGAATCCTATAGCCTCCATGCGCCCTAGGAGCAGGCCTTGTTGGTATCTGATCTCAGCGAGCTGATCGATGAGTTCTTCTTGGCGCCATGTGAAGTTCGGCCAGTCGGGAAGTTCGTGGATGTAGATAACGCGGAGCATATGCGGAGATTATACAACATATTCTCCGCATTCCAAGATAAACACCGCAAATATGCGGAAATTAAGCTGGTTATTCTCCGCAACAACCGCGAACCAAACTTGTCGCCATTACGCGACGGCTAACCGCGCGCCATCTCGTCGTGCAAGATACGCATGGCTTGGTGATGACTCACACCGTCTTGTTTGAGCTGAGTGTAGCGCGCCTCGTCAATGTTGCTGCGGTCCAGGAAACCTCGGATATCGTAACGTCCGGGTTCTTCGACGACAACCTTGCCCTCGTCGATCATGAGTTCGAGGGGGTATTCCTGCTCTTCCATCGGCATGTAGATGACTTTGTTCTGGCGAGCCGATTCATACATCGCCATCATGATCTCGACGGTGTCACGGGCGATGTGTCCGGCGTTGCGGTGCTCGGGTCCGCCATCGAGCCAGCGGACAAGTTCCTCGACCTGCAGGGCATTCATGTTCCCGCCGATCGCCTGGTCGCCCTCTTGTAGGTTCAGGTCAATGCTTTTCCAACCGTTGGTCTCAGCGTTGAAGAGCTTTAACACGGTCTCACGGACGTGTAGCATGCCCTCGGTTCCACGGATGAAGAACTTGCCGGCGTCGCAATCGTTGTCCCAGAGGTCGGACTGGATGAAGAACTGTAGAGGATCATCGAACATCACAAGGCCGATGCAGGCATCTTCGATCGGCGTGTTGCGTTCGTACTTATCGGTGGTTCGAGTGACTGCGCCCATGACCCAGCGAGGTTTGGGGTCGCCGAGGATGAACTTGGCGCCGTCGATGGAGTGGGTGGCCCAGTTTGCCAGACCCTCTTTGACGCGTATATCGACGCGGAGAGGAATGCCGATCGCTCCCTGTTCGACGAGTTCCTTGGCTTTGTTCCAGCCCGGTGTAAAACGTCGTTGGTGGCTGATGACGAGCTTGGTGTCGTTGGCGTCGCAGGCTTCAACCATGCGGTTGGCGCGTCTCATGCCGATTGCCATGGGTTTCTCGCAGATGATCGCTTTGATCGAGGGATAGCTGGACGCTTCAACTGTCAATGGATCGTGCAACAAGTGCCAAGTGCAAACGCTGACGATGTCCGGCTCGGCGTCGTACGCGCACTCTTCGAGCGTGGCGTACGAGTTCGGGATGCCCCAATCCTCCATATACATCTGGCGCGCTTCGGGGATGGGGTCGACGCATGCCACGACATCGACCGCGTCAACCTGCGAGTAGCCTTCCATGTGGGCGTGGGCGATGCCGCCGCAACCCACTATCGCAGCTTTGTATCGACCTGTCATCTCGGGATGCCTTTCACTCGTATCGCGTCGGAGGTCAGTGTCCACTGATCTGATCCAAATAGGATATGCGAAACTGTAGACAGGTAACGGTAGTCCGAGATTGAGCGAGGGATGTATGGCGTCGAGTTCGAAAAGAGCGCTGATCGTAGTGGATGTGCAGAACGACTTCGTTGATCCTGAAGGAGGTTTGAGCATCAAGGATGCCCCATCGGTTGTTCCGAGCATCAATGCGATGATTTCCGCGGCTCGTGACGATGACCGTTTGATCGTCTACACGCAGGACTGGCACCCAGGGGTGACACCGCATTTTGCCAAGGATGGCGGCATTTGGCCGGTACATTGCGTCGCGGATAGTTGGGGCGCTCAGTTTTACCCGGAACTCGAAGTTGTTTCGGACGCGAGGGTAGTCAAGAAGGGGACTGGTGGAGAGGACGGTTATTCTGGGTTCTCAGTGCGCGATCCGGAGACGGAAGCCGAATCGGATACAGCGATGGAGTCGATATTGAAGCAGCACGGGATTGAGGAGGTGGAAATTGTGGGAATAGCCACCGATTACTGTGTGAAAGAGACGGCGTTGGACGCGCGCAAGCGCGGATTCAAAACAGCGGTTTACCGTAGCTGCATGAAGGGAGTGGATCTGCAGCCGGGCGATACGGAAGCAGCGATCCACGAGATGGAGGAGGCGGGTGTCGAGGTACGCGACGATTAGCGTCGGAAGAGTCTGAAGAACCGCTCCTGATACTCCTCGAAAACGCCCCAGCGCGTCAACTCTTCGTGAACGTCTGACGGGTCGATTTCGCGGCGTTCCGCTCTCTGAAAAAGGTCGTCGATGCGGCGTCGGGCATCACGCGGCACTCCGCCTTCGTCATCGAACATGCTGCGTTCGTTCAGTTCGTCGAAGTTCGTCTTGGCCGATTGATTGGTGAACTCGTAGATGAACTTCATCACGGAGACGTCCCAGAGCTCATCGACACCTAGGAGAACCGTGTGAAGCGGTTTATCGTCGGCTTCAAGTTCATCGCGGATCTTGGCGGCGATTTCCCGGGGCTCGCCGGATACGGTCTCGGTTGTCTGGGGTTCGTTCTTGTATTTGTAGAGCAGGCCGGCGGCGTCCGCGCCGTAGCGATTGCTGATGTAATCGAGATATTCGGCGGCTTCTTGGCCGAAACCTTCGGACCGTGAGAGGTAGCCCGGAGTGACGATCTGGGGTCGATCAGCACGAACCATCCCGTATCGGACTACGGTGTCTTTATGCTCATCCTCGAAGATGCCTTCGTAGACGGGCTGGGAGACGACGTGGTAGTGAATCACAGTAGATCCGAACGTCGCGAGCGAACGTCGCGGCGGTCGGATGATACGGGTCATCGCGATGGCGCGCTCGATCTGTGGATCAAGCCTGCTGGGGCGTTGGGGGCCTAACACTGAATACTCGGATGATTAAGGGAGCGGGTCGATCAGGGCAACGGTTGGCCTTCGGTGATCTCTACGCGCTGGTTGGCATCGATATCTTCGATGACCTGGTCAAGGCCGCTGGGCCATTCGATCTTTATGGAGTCAACTTTATCCGCTTTTCCGATTCCGAAAGTGAGTTCCAAACTGTTCATCGAGAGAAAAGTTGAGCTGCCCGTCAACTCTTGGACCTGTTCACCCTTAGAGCCGTCAGGGTTGGTGTATTCGATGTAGACACGGGCACCGATACCATCGGCGTTGCTTCCAGTATCGCCATCCAACATCCCGCCGATGAGACGCATAGTGATCCAGTTGCGATCACCGCCGGCATTCATCCAAAGGAACAGAGGTCCGGGTTCCCAGTTGCACTCGTCTTGACCGACGAGGCGGCATCCGTTGCTGTTGGTGCCGATGAGGTCCACGTATCCATCACCGTTGAGGTCGCCTTTGGCGAGTCCTTTGCCGTTTTCATGGAAAGCAGGGCTAATGCGCTGCTCGCCCCGGTTGAAGTTGGAGTCGCTGGGATCGAGGACGGAGTAGTCGACGCCGAGGATGTCGAGGACACGTGCCTCGACAGTGATGTCTTGGAAATCGCCCTGCCCATTTCCTCGTAGCAGTCGTCCTGCGCCCGGGAAGAGGTGACCGGATGGGGCTTCGCCGCGGTCCGACATAGCGCCGAGCCAGTAGAGGTCTTGATCGCCGTCGTTTTCATAGTCAAAGAAGACGGTGCCGAAACCGAAATCGTAAGCTGCTAGCCCGGTTGGTACCTGCCACTCGTCGTCGATGTTTGTGGGGTCGAGAGCCATCGGTGGCATCACTTCGTTCGGCGCAACGTAGGTCGCTCCCGCAATGTCATTGAAAACGCCGACCATGCCGACACCTTCAACTTCGCGCACTCCATCGTTGCGCAACAAGAAGTGGAAGCAGGTTCCCCATCCGTATTGGTGTCCGTAGGCACAGTCGCCGGATGGGGTTGTTGGTGCTTCGCGAGTGAGCGGATGATAGCCGATATTGGTGATGAAGATGTCGAGGTCCTGATCGCTGTCGTAATCGCCCAAGGCAAAGCCCATCCATGCGCCCATCCTGTCGATGCCCATCGCGCGGCTTATCTGACTGAACTTGACATCGTCTTTTGTCGAGTCGTTGCGGAAGATCTTTAGGCGACTGCCGTCGTCGGCAAGCCATAGATCGGCATCACCATCGTCGTCGTGGTCGAAGAAAAGCGCAGCGAGCGTCTGACCGGTGGGATCGCCGACGTATTCGCCCGAAGCATCGATGAGATCAGGGTTGTACCCGGGCACGATTTCCCCCGTTTCGGGGTCCGGCCAACCGATGTCGTCGCCAAAGGGATCACGCATCAGGATCGGGCCGTAGATCAATCCGGCTTCTTCGGTAACGTCGGTGAATGTGAGGTCGCCATTGTTCAGGTACAGAACGTTGTAGTGACCGTGGTGGTCGGGACGATTGAACCAGAGGAAATCCTGGTCCGAACGGTTGCTGACGAAGATGTCGATCCAACCATCATTGTTCACATCTGAACATCCAACGCTGAATCCAGACCGGATGTTTGCCGCATCTCCTAAAGCCGAATCCGTTATTTCTTCGAACGTCCCGTCGCCTAAATTGCGGAAGAGTCGGTCTTTGATGATTGCCGGTAGTTCCGAGTAGTAACGAGCAGCGCGGTAGTCCAAGTTGTCACCGATGCGACCGTAAGAGGCGACGTATAGGTCTTGGTATCCGTCGTTGTCGATGTCGCACGCGGCGACTCCGGTGCTGTTCGCGACTCGTAGGTCGACTCCTGCTTCCTTTGCGACCTCGGTATAGACGTGATCGCCATCGTTGCGGAACAGCCGGTTCGGTCCACCGGTCGTGTCCGGCAGTAGAGCATCGATCTCAGCAGAGGTGACGTAGAAGTCCATGTCGCCGTCACGGTCATAGTCGAAGATGGCGACGCCCGGATGACGGTTCTCGATCATCCAGAGTTCTTCGCCGGTTTCGGGATCTACGAGGACTAAAGGCGCTATGTTCGTGAACGGCATGATGGGTTCTTCCATCATCTGGTCCAGCGATTCGCCTGATGATGCTGACGCTGGTTGCGCTTGAGTGGCTGGTTCGGGAATAGGGGTCGCTGGCGGAGGCGTAGGTTCAGGTGTGGCGGTGGGTTCTTCGCTGGTGCACGAGAATGCGAGCAGGGAAGCGCAGATCGCGATCGCTGAGACGATCGGTATGGCAACAGAATATGAACGCCGACAAGGCGACGTTTCAAGGTCGATTCGGATCAATTTGTATCGTGTCTTGGGTTGGTCTGGTTAAGCTTTTCAGCGTAAAACATCCGCATTCAATCAATACGTCTGTGAGCTTGGTATCGGTTTGACTCGAACTGCGAAACGCGTTAGATTTGGGAGTTACGCCTTTCTGGCGCTAAACCTAGATGCTTTGACATCAAATCGAAGCTACTTGCGTGATCCCTAGCCTTGATGGAGGATGACACTTGAAATTGAATTTGAAAAGAGCTCGGATGAGCTTGTTGCTCTTGCCTGCATTGGCGATTATCGGTTTCGCCATCGCGTGCGGAAGTTCCGAACCTGAGACGATTATCCAGACTGTGGTCGTTGAGAAAGAGGTGGAAGTGAAGGTTGTGGAGACTGTTGAGGTCGAGAAGGAAGTCGTCGTCGAGAAGGAAGTGGTGAAAGAGGTTGAGGTAGTTAAAGAGGTAGAGGTCGAGAAGGAAGTCGAAGTCGTTAAAGAGGTCGAAGTCGTTTCGGCTGTTCCGCGCAACAAGACCGTTGTCGTGGGCACTCGTTTCGGCGGTGGCATCGCTCTTCGTATGTGGAGTCCTTACGCACTCGGCGGTACGCACCAAAAAGGCGTCATCTTCTTCCACGAGCCGCTCTTCTATGCCGACAGCCTGAACGGCAACAGCTATCCATGGCTCGCTGAAAGCCACGCCTACAACGACGCCGCGACCGAGTTGACTTACAACCTGCGCGATGGAGTTCTCTGGAGCGATGGTGAAGAGTTCAACGCAGAGGACGTGGCATACACGTTCAACACCCTCGCCGAACTCGGCAGCGAAGTTCGGGGCGGCGGCGTGTTCCAGACATTCATCAAGGAAGCAGAGATCGTCGATGATCTGACGGTGAAGGTCCACTTCAACTTCCCTGCTCCTAGATTCCACGCCGAAGTAGTGATCTACAAGGGCGACTCCGGCACTTACATCGTCCCGGAGCACGTGTGGAACGACAAGAACTGGGCCGAGTACGATGCCTACAACGATGGAGCGGGTCCTGTGACTACAGGCCCTTGGCGTCTGTCATACTCGGATAACTTCCGCCGCGTTCTTGACCGAGTAAAGAACTGCGAAGACTACTGGGGTTGTGCCAGCGGATTTGTGCCGTTCCAAGAGGTTGAACGCTACGTGCTCTACAACATCGACGACGACACGCAATTCGCACAGGCGATGATCACGAACCAGATCGACGAGACCCACGACCTCCGTGTCGACACTGTCGAGACGATCCTCCGAGAGAACCCCAACACGACCACCTACACTGGACGCGACCCCGATGGTGAATACGGAATGGTCTCATGGTGGCCCATCTCGCTCCACCTCAACAACCTGCAGCCGCACCTCGAGAACGCCAACGTCCGCAAGGCGATCAACAAGTACATCGACCGCGATCGCCTCAACGCTCAGGCTTACCTGAACAAAGGCCGTATCAACGACTGGCCATGGCCGCAGTACGCTGGTCTGAAGCACGTCAACGAGGCGATGGAACCCTTGAGGCAAGAGTTTGGTGTCGGTCAGTACGACAAAGACGGTGCTGATGCTCTGATGACAGAGGCCGGTTACTCCAAGAACTCCGACGGTTTCTGGGCCAACGCCAATGGTGATGTCGTCAAGTGCAACATCATCAGTTCGGCACACTTTACGGACCTGGGTCCAGTAGTTGCCGCACTTCTTGAGCAGCACGGTATCGAGTCGTCATGGGCGCAACCGCCCGACGTCTGGGCCCGAAACGGCAAGGGTGGAGACTATGAGTGCACGTTAGTCGGACACAACGGTTCGCAGTCAGGCGACATCTATCGATCGTTGCTGATGTTCACCACCGATTCCGGAGCTAACCGATGGTCGTACTCGAATCCCGAATTCGACGCAGTCGTCGCGTCGATGGCCGAGGAACCGGATGTAGACAAGGTGCTGGATCTTACGGAACAAGCCCTTCGAATATGGTTGGCAGACCAGCCAGACGTCCCGCTTGTGGAGTTCTTCAACCGAGTAACTCGTAACGAGTACTACTGGGAGAACTGGCCCGGTGATGCACCTGGGTACGAGCCGTACATGAACGGAATCCACCCGCACACCGGTTTCCCGTACATCCTCAGCAAGCTGGAAGGAACCGGCAGGGAATAGTCCGCGTTTTAGATGAAACGCGGAATAGTTTCGGCGCCGGTTGACGGACTGAGAGATCCGTCAACCGGCGTCGTGAATTATCGGAAACTCAATCGTCGCCCAATCGCGAGATGAGCTTCTGATATCGTGGCGGGAGCGCGCTTCAGGACGCGGCGAAGCGGTATGTCCTTGAAATGACGATAGATTATCTGGCGAGACGAATCGGAATGTTCGTGGCGGTTGTTTTCGTCGCCACGTCGTTCAATTTCTTTCTCCCAAGGTTCACAGGCCAAGACCCTATTGCCACTCGATTGGAACTGCTCGCGGCAGAAGGCGTCACGACGCGAGCCGAAGACTATAAGGCGCTCATCGAGACTTACAACGCCAAATTCGGATTAGACCGCCCGTTAGTCTTTCAGTACCTGACTTACCTCTCCTCTGCCGTTCGATTCGATTTTGGCGCTTCAATCACGAAATACCCGACGCGGGTTGGCGAGCTGATCAACCAAGCGATGCCATGGTCGATCGGTCTGCTGGTCACCTCCACGCTGTTAGCGTTCGTGGTTGGAACCTTGGGCGGCGCTGTCTTGGCTTGGCAGCATGGTCCGAAGGCGGCTTTTGAACTTATCCTGCCTCCCTTCTTTCTCCTCGCCGCTGTTCCGTACTACCTACTGGGCTTGATACTGATTTGGCTTTTGGCATTCCAGGCCAAGTTGCTACCGCTGGGCGGTGGCTACGCGCCCACTACGCTACCGGATTGGAGTGACTTCGGTTTTCTTTTCGAGGTATTCAAGCACTCTCTTCTGCCCGCATTGTCGATCGTCCTGGCATCGATCGGGTTTTGGGCCCTCGGCATGAGATCGATGATGATCACGATGCAGGGCGAGGACTATATGTTGCAGGCCGAGGCGAAGGGATTAACCAAAACGAGGTCATTCTTCCGTTACGCCGTCCGTAACGCTGTCCTCCCTCAAACCACTGCATTGGCTTTAACTCTCCCTCACGTCGTTTCCGGCGCAATATTGGTCGAGAGGATTTTCGGATATCCCGGGGTAGGCCGTGTCCTTTATGAAGCGATCACTGGTTTCGACTACTTCGTCATTCAAGGCGTCGTCTACATCATTGTCCTGGCAATCGCCTTTGCGATGCTCGTGATTGACGTCATCTACCCGTTGCTGGATCCCAGAATCAGCTACTCCTCGGCGTAACAGATCATGGCGACCACAGCATCGACAGAACCGCTCGCACCCGCCAGCAACGTCGCCTCAGACACATTGAACCGCGCTTCGGGTCTGTGGGGTTACATGAAACGAAACCCCTCGATCATCGCCGGGTTCGTGTTGCTCGGCATCATCGTGCTCTTTTGGGCATTCGGCACATTGATGACGGCTCCTGAAGATGCGAAAGACCTTGCGTTTGCGCCCCCGAACAAGCGACCGTCACTCCAGAATCCCCATCCCTGTTACACGTCTGAAAATCCGCGCGAACTCTGCTTCGCATACGACAACGAAGAACGCCAACACCTCCTAGGCACCGACCGCCTAGGCAAAGACATCTTAGCCTCATTCTCACAAGGAATCCCCCAAACGGTCATGATCGGCCTCATCGCGGGATCACTGGGCACGATCGTCGGCACACTCCTAGCCTTCGCAGCAGGTTACTACGGCGGCATACTCGATGCCGCCATCAGGTTCATCGTCGATACTCTTCAGACCATCCCGGGCATATTGATCCTGATAATCATCACCATCGCGTGGAGAGAAGTAGGCGGCGGAGAGATGACATTCATTCAACTTGCCCTCATCATCGCAATGCTCGCGTGGCTTGGCCCAACCAGAGTCGTCAGATCACAAGTCTTGGTCATGAAGCAACGCTCATACGTCGAGATGGCGAGACTTTCGGGGATGAACGGTCCCGAAGTGATCCTCAAAGAGATGATGCCGAACCTCATGCCCTTCATCGTCGCAAACTTCGTCCTCGCCGTTTCATCAGCGATTTTGGCGTCGATAGGACTCGAGGCCCTAGGCCTAGGCGACTTCAGCTCCAACACCTTGGGCATGATGATCTACCACAACATCTGGTACGGATCCCTCGTCAACGGCTGGTGGTGGTGGTGGTCGCCGCCAATCGTCGTCATCGTCATCCTCTTCATCGGCCTCTTCATGCTCTCACGCGGAATGGACGAGTGGGCGAACCCGCGTCTGCGGAGGCGATTCTAGGTGGCAGTCGATACAACCATTAACGCCCCCACGGAACGCGCACAATCTGGGCGCTTCGAGATGCCGACGACGATCGATGAACTCCGTCGTTCGGGCATCGGTGATTCACCCTTACCCGCAATCGACGTCAACGACCTCAAGGTCTACTACGACTCCGAAGCCGGGATCGTAAAAGCGGTGGACAGCGTCAGTTTCACCCTCCAACAAGGCGAACGCCTAGCCTTGGTTGGCGAATCTGGCTGCGGAAAAACAACCCTCGGCATGGCGCTGATGAAACTCACCAAACCGCCGGGATACATCGACGGCGGCGAAATCCTCCTCGACGGAAGAGATCTCGTTCCCCTCAACGACGAGGAGATGCGTCTGGCGCGCCTCGCTGAGATCGCATTGGTGACCCAATCAGCAATGAACGCGCTGAACCCCGTCATGCGAATCGAGGACCAGATCTTCGACGGCCTTATCGACCACGGCATAAGAGACACGAAAGAAAACCTGAGAAACCACGTCTACGACTTGCTCCGACGTGTCGGACTGCGCGAAAACGTGGGGCGAATGTATCCCCACGAGTTGAGCGGAGGGATGAAGCAACGCGTTGCCATCGCCACCGGCACGAGCATGAATCCCAAAGTGATCGTGGCGGATGAGCCAACCAGCGCCTTGGACGTCGTAGTCCAGCGTCAGGTAATGATGACCTTGAGCCGCGTCCAACGCGACACCGGCGCAGCGGTCATCCTAATCGGTCACGACATGGGCCTAGTCGCCCAGTTCGCAGACCGCATTGGCGTGATGTACGCCGGCAAACTCGTAGACATCGGCACCGTCCAGCAGATCATCGAGGAACCGAAGCACCCGTACACCAAACTGCTGATCAACAGCGTGCCGGACCTCGAAGAGAAGCGTGAGCGTCTGACGGGCATCCCCGGCATCCCGCCTCCATTGGTAGACCTCCCACCCGGATGCGTCTTCGCTCCGAGGTGCCCTTCAGTCGAAGATGTCTGCAATGAACTGGAACCCAGAGACATCGACATCGGCGACAGCCGGCACGTTATGTGTCACCTATTCGACGAAGATGTGAACATGGCGGGACGTGGCGTTGGCTAACCTATTAGAGCTCCAAAACGTCACCAAGGTCTTCGGTGGCGGACTCTTCAATCGCTCCAACGTCACCGTGGCGGTCGACGACGTCACATTCGCCATTTCGGCAGATCGACCCACGATAACCGCGGTCGCAGGGGAGAGCGGAAGCGGTAAGACGACCTTGGCGAGATTGCTCCTAGGCGTGATCAAACCGACCTTCGGTAGCGTGACGTACGACGGGCAAGACGTCTCAAAAATGTCAGGCAGCGACCGCAGAAACTTCCGCCGAGAAGTCCAACCTATCTTCCAAGACCCGTTCGAGGTCTACAACCCCTTCTACAAAGCCGACCATCTCCTTCACGTCGCCATCGAAAAGTTCGGACTCGCCGGATCGCGTGAAGAGCGGATACATCTCATCAGAGAAGCCCTCGAAACCGTCGGACTACGCCCAGACGAAATGCTCGGCAGATACCCACACCAACTAAGCGGCGGCCAACGCCAGCGAATGATGGTCGCCAGAGCCCTACTCCTAAAACCGCGCGTCATCCTCGCCGACGAACCCGTCTCCATGGTCGATGCCTCGCTCCGAGCCACGATCCTCGAATCGATCCGAACCTTGAACCGCGACCTAGGCATTTCAGTCGTATACGTCACCCATGACCTCACCACCGCATACCAGATCTGCGACGACATTCTAGTCATGTACAAAGGCTCGGTCGTAGAGCAGGGCAGCGTCGAGCGCGTGATCCGCGACCCCAAACATCCCTATACCCGACTCCTCGTCGAGTCGATACCCCAGATGAGGGCGGACAGCGGATGGGAAGAAGGCGTCGATGAAGTCCTCTCAATAGACGAGTCAGGCGAAACAACGGGATGCAAATTCGCCGACCGTTGCCCCCAGGTCATGGATCGCTGCCACACAGAACACCCAACCGCATTCCAGATCGACGACGACCGCGTCGCAAGCTGCTACCTGTACGACGAACTCCCAACCGCCAACGCAGCCCCAGTCGCCCGATAAACAAAAACATGCCAGACAACTCACGACCAAACATCATCTACATCCAGTCCGACCAGCACAACCCCGCTGTCATCGGAGCGTATGGCGACAACATCGTAGAAACCCCAAACCTAGACCGCCTAGCCGCGTCTGGTGCAATCTTCACAGGAGCCTACTGCGGCTCCCCAATCTGCGTCCCCTCGCGCACGGCCCTCGTAACTGGCCGCTACCCTTACGAGACCGAAGTCTGGACCAACGACCAGATCCTAAGCTCCGCCGTCCCAACCTACGCCCACTCCCTCGGCGCCGCCGGCTACGACCCCGTCCAGATCGGCAGAATGCACTACAACGGCGTCGACCAGCTCCACGGCTTCTCCCGACGCTACGTTGGCGACCACAGCCCGAACTACCCCGGCAGCCCAAGACCAGTAGATCACGGACAGTTGCACGGCACTGCCGGACCCGCACGCGTCAGCCTCGAAGCCTCTGGCAGAGGCCAAAGCGCATACGAAGTCCACGACGAATACGTCACCCAATCCGCCGTCGACTTCATCAACAACAAAGGCATCACTCAACGCTCCGGTCTCGACGACTCCCCCCTCTGCCTCTCCATCGGCCTCATGCTCCCACACCAACCCTTCGTCGCTAGAGCAGTCGACTACGACAAGTACGAAGGCCGAGTCCCGATGCCCACAGTTCCAGCCGAACCCATCGAGGACTGCCACCCCTACATCCAATGGTGGCGAGAACGCACGGGCATCGTCGAGGTAACTGACGAGGAGATCATGCGCTCTCGCATCGCCTACTGGGCACTGTGCGACCGCACCGATCAACTCATCGGCGAAATCCTCGACGCCCTCGAAGCCAACGACTTCATGGATAACACCATCATCATCTACTCCTCCGACCACGGAGAGCAGGTAGGCGAACATGGACTCTGGTGGAAGCAGACCTTCTACGAAGACGCCGCACGCGTCCCCGCGATAGTCTCATGGCCCGGCCACCTCGCAGAAGGCCGGGTCATCGACGCCCCAATCGATCAGTTCGATCTAGCCGCAACAATGCTAGAAGCTGGAGGCGCACAATCCCTACCACAGTCCCACGGTATGAGCGTCATCGACCTCATCAACAACCCCGACAACGCTGAGTGGAAAGACGCAGTCTTCAGCGAATATTGCATGAACGACTCCGCCGTCGGCTCAGGAATGTCTGCCAACCTCGGCGGCGCAGACATCCACGCACGACCCGGCGGCGTCCAAAACCGCATGGTCCGATCCGGCGACTGGAAACTCAACTACTACCACGGCTTCGAACCCCAACTCTTCAACCTAGCCGAAGACCCACACGAACTAAACGACCGCGCCCAAGACCCAACCTGCAAGGGAATCCGAGACGAACTCACAGACCGCGTCCTAGACGGCTGGAACCCCGACCACATCGCCGAACGAATGCGCATCCTAAAGTCCGAACAAGAACTAATGGAAGCATGGGCCAAAAACATCGACCCGCCCGATGTCCTCAGATGGGATCTGCGTCCTGAGATGGACTATCTGGACTGACAATCGTCAAATCATCACCAACGTTGGCGTCGCTCTGAGCCAACCGCCTGAATCCTAAAATCGAGACCGCGAATAACGCCACAACCATCGCGGCGTACCCGATCGACGCGAACCAATAGGTCCACAACCAGTGGCGGGATAAAGTTCGTCCCGAAATATAGAGCAGCTCTTCTGTCGGGTCGCTGATGACCCCCAAAATGTCGTCGATAAACAAGAGAGTCGAGGGAAACGGGTAGTGAAACACGATGAGTAAACCCGATGCGAGCAAGACGCAAGGCAACACAAACGACGCCCAGCTCGACGCAGCATCGACATTCAGCGCCCCATCTCCTGACCCTATGCAAGGTTGAGCGACCGCTAAGACCAGGTACGTGATGCCGAAGGCGACCGACAAATCTCGGACGATGAAAACCGTTCTCGAGATTGCCAAGGCCCTGCCGTCTGACGCCAGTCCCACAGGATCGAACCATCGCACCGCAACCTGAAACCATACGTCGCTCCCGAAAACCATCGACAACCCAACGACCGTCACCAACACGACGCACACTTCCACTGTCCTTCTCAACGCGTCACTCAGCCGCCCCGAGGCGTCCCACAAAGCCACGGCCACGACGAACCCAATCAGTGCAAGCGTCAAGACTTGCGTCACCGAACGTAATCCGTAATCGATCGTCAATCGGTGCGTCGGCGCATTCCGATGCTGATAGTAGAGATCCAAGCAACGCTGGCCTGCGTCGATATCCACCCCCTCGGGTGGCAACGACCTCAACGTCATCACCCTCGAGTTCAACTCGTTCGCACAATTCAACGCATCGGAACGACCTTGCAACGAAATCGCCGATGCACTCTGGTAACTTCCGAATGTATCTTGCGCCAACACTCTCACGATCGGTAACGCCTCGACGACCCCAAAACGGATCACAGCTAACACCGCTATTCCGACGACCACCGCCAACAGCCAACGTCGTCTCCCATCACTCATTGCCGAATCCGCAGAGCCGCCTCCTCCGTCGTCGTGGGTTATCCCCAGTTCGGATCGATCCGAAACGTCCTCTGGCACCGCACCATCGTCGGTCGAATGAACCCTCACACTTTCGTCAACTCCTACAAATGACGTAGGAACCGATTCCCAAGCCGTATCGATCCTTCCCCGCAAATGACGCAAAAACCACCAAACACCAAAAAACACAAACGCGATAGGCACCAAAACCATCGCGACTGACGGACTGAACATGCCGAGATGTTCAAACAAATACTCAGGTTCGATCCACCAGGCAATCGCCGAAGTCTGCACGATCTGCGCCGCCGAGTGGGGAAACAATAACGCCGCGCTTGCCACCGCAGACAACGCGATCCAAGGCCCCGACGCCAAGATCTGGTGTCGGAATAGCGAACAAAATCCATGGGCACGATCCTCCGCTTCCACTCCACTGATCCAACGCCTCACGCATCGATCGTCTGTCCAGTAACCAACCGCTATCAACGCAAACGCGACGACAAACGCGACACTGGCCTGCCCGATCACGAAAGACCAAAACGAAGCATCTTCATAACCTTCGGTCTCTACGATCACCCCGAAAATCAACAGTGTGTAGGGCTGCACCAACACGAATACCCCGAACGGCACCAACGTCGCAACGACCAAACCGTAACCTACCCACCGCAACCTCGACCGCAATCCATTCACCCAAACACCGATTACCGTCCCTGCAACCGTCCCGAACAAAACGCTCAACCCAACACCCTGCAACGATGTCCTCGCACCGTGCAATACTCGCGAGAAGATGTCCCTGCCAGTCTGGTCTGTACCGAGAACATTGCTCGCCCTGCAATCTTGACCGCCTCCAGAAACATTTGCAGACATCGCCAACGCGTCGATAGCCAGCGGCGGGCAAAATCGTTGCGGGAGTTCTGACTTGTCAGGGTCGAGTGGCGCCAACGATGGCCCGAAGATGCCCAGAAAAAAGTAGAGAGTAATAACGGCAGCAGGAATCGCCTGCCAACCTTTGAGACTGGTCAGCGCTCTTACGACGACATTGCGTCGGGGTTGCGCGTCATGTTCACTGTTGTCGCTTGGAGTCCCAGGTTCGTCGATTGAGGATTCAGACGCGCTCATTGTTCTATGGACCGAGTGTGAACTCGTAGTCCGAATACCGGATACGCGACACTAATCCAACTGCCGCAAATTCGGATCCCACCGATCACGCATCCAGTCTCCGAGGAAGTTTCCTGCCATCACTACCAAAAAGATGGCCATACCCGGGATTGCCGACAACCACCACGCATCACCGATGTATTCCCGTCCATTGGCTACCATCGCTCCCCACGCCGGCGTAGGCGGCGGAATTCCGACTGCGAGGTAGCTCAACGTTGCCTCGGTGAGAATGATTCCACCAACACCGAGTGTGGCGCTTACAACGACGATGTTGATGACTCCGGGCAGGATGTGCCGGAGGAGTATGCGGGTTGAAGAGGCACCCGCAACGCGGGCGAATTGAACGTAGTCAGATTCGCGCAGGCTCAGCGTTTGGGCCCTGACGAGTCGGACGGCACCGGGCCATGAGATCAGCGCCAAGAGACCGATCAAGATCCTCAGGTCTTGACCGAAGATGCTCACCACGATTAATGCGAGCATGATGAATGGCAGAGCCGCCCAGACATCGACGATGCGCATGATGATCTCGTCGATGTGTCTGCCGAAGTATCCGGCCAACAGACCGCACGTAGTGCCGACGGTCACGCCTACGGTGATCGAAACCACCACGACCATAGCTGATATACGCGCGCCGTGAATGATCCGGCTGAGCAGATCGCGGCCGATGAAATCGCTGCCGAGGAGATAGAACTGACCGGAAGGACCGGTCGCCAATGGTGCCGTGTTGCGGTCCTGCAAGTTGTTCACATACGGATCGTGAGGAGCGATCTGATACGCGAACACCGCGCACACGAGCAACGTGAGAATGATCAACGCGGGAATGATCGGCCAGCGGCGCAGGATGTAAAACCCGTATCCGATCCAACCGAGCGCGAACTGCCGACGAACAACAGTCGGCGCGGCTGCTGCGTCGCTGACGGTTCTTTCTTGGCTCTGGGTTGTCATCGTGGAGGGTTATGCGTACCGGATCCTCGGATCCAAAATCGCGTACAAGACATCCATGGTCAGCACCACCACTACATAGAGGACGACGGTCAGGAACGTGATAGCGGAGATCAATGGGAAGTCGTTTCCCTGCACCGCCTGAACGGCTACGCGTCCAAGGCCCGGCCATGAGAATACGGTTTCGATCACGGTCGTGCCGTTGATGAAGCCGATCAGGATCAATCCCGATAGAGTGAGCGGCGGGATCACTGCGTTGCGGAAGGCGTGTTTCCAGATGACCGTGTTGGACTCGACACCTTTGGCGCGGGCGAACTTGACGTATTCAGATTCGAGGACCTCAAGCATTGATGAACGAGTCAATCTGAGATATGCGGCCGCGGGTAACCAGCCGAGAACGATTGAGGGCAGGATGTAATTCCTGACCGCGAACCCGTCGCCACGAGTGCCTGATGGCAGCCATTCCAGTTCTCCCGAAAATATAAGAATCGCCATGATCCCCACCCAGAAGACGGGTGCAGCTTGTCCGATGAGGGCGATCCCGCGAGCAATGTAATCGAGCAGTCGACCACGATGAACGGCGGAGACTATGCCGAGTGGGACGCCAAGCAGAGTTCCGAACGTCCAAGCGATGACGCCCAACTGGATCGAGGTCCAGAATCGTTCTTGGACCACGGTGATGACGGGGCGTTGGTGGATCAGGCTATCGCCGTATTGGCCTCGCACGTAGCGACCTACCCAGATAACGTATTGGATGACGACGGGTTGGTCTAACGCGAGTTCTTTTCTGAATTTCGCACGGGTTTCTTCAGCGAGCGCGCCACCGTACTCGTCTAGGTATAGGTCCAACGGGTCGCCGGAGAGGCGCGAGAGGACGAAGATGACTAGGAGGGCGCCGAGGATGGCAATGATGCCGTACAAGACGCGTCGTGCGAGGAAACTACGCATCGGTTAAACGAGGGTCTGCCGACGTCTCGCCATTGAAACCTAATGGTCGGCAAAGACGCCGGCGCGCCGGTGAGACAGCGGGACCGAATGGCCCCGCGTCTCATTTCCCATAGCGGGTCTCTTATGGTTGCCAGTCGACTTCTTCGAGGTTGAACCATCCGCAACCGCCGATACACATCTGCGGCGGGATCGGCCAACTCAGGATCTTGTCGCCATCGAAGGTGTTGAAAGCAGGTTGCTCATTCACACCGACGTTGATCGAGACTTCACGGGCGTAGTCGAAGTGCTCGATGGCAAGTTCGATACGCCTGCGTCGGTCAAGTTCCTTCGTCATCTGATCGAAGATCTCGTCCCATCTCGGCAAGATGCTCGCGGCGCAGATCGTGCCGCCGATCTTGTGTGAGGTGGTCTCGTTCGACTTCGGCAAATCGACGCTCAAAGCTGAGAAGCTGTCACCACAGGTCCGGTACTGGATCTGGTTGAACGACAAGTTCACAAGGTTGGGTCGGTGCTCGGAGTATGGCGAGTGGTCGAGGCTGACTCTGACGTTGAGAGTCGCCAGCCATTCAGCGGCGATCGCTTCGACGATCTCTTGGTGCGTGCCGACGCCGGTCCAGATCGTGACCTCAAAGCCGTCGCCCCAGCCTGCCTCTGCCATCAATCGTTTGGCTTCATCGCGGTCGAAGTTGTACGCCCAGCCGTGTGATTCGGCGTTCTCTGCCCACGTCGATGAGTTGACGGAGAGGTTGGTGATGTGGTTGACGTAACCGAGGCCGTTAAGGATCGCGGCGTTGATGCCTTCACGGTCGACGGCCGCTGCTAGAGCTTGGCGGACCTTGATCGCGTTCTGCATCGACTCTTCGTTGCCGTACTCACCCACCCACGGTAGGGAGGTGTCGTAGCCGGGACGGTCGAGTTCGGTGCCTTCGGCGTAGTGATGGGTCTGCCAGTAGTTACCGCCAAAGTAGAGCCCGTTCATTCGGGCTGCAGTTGGGTTGGCGGTGAATCCTGCCTCAACGAGTCCGGGAACATCCTTGAGCGAGATGTTGGCGGCGTGTGCCTGGCCGGTCTCGAGCATGGTCTTGCGGACCGCTGCTTCAGGAACGGCGAGGATCTCGACGCGCGCCATCTCGGGGACTTTGCGCCAGTGCGCGGACTGAGAGTTTAAGACCGCTCGGTCGTCGGACGACCATGTCTCGAAGACGAACGGGCCGGTGCCGATGAATTGGTCGACCATGCCTTCAGGTCCGAACTCGTCGAAGACCTTCTTGCTGTGGACGCCCATGCTCTGCCAGTACGGGCTGAGGTTGCGGCGGAGAACTCCGACTTCCCAGAGGTTGACGTGCATTCGGACCTTGCTCGGGTCGATTACCTCAAACTCTGTGGCCATGGCGCGGAAGTCACCGGCCTGGTCGTGTCGGGAGTCGGGGTTTGTGTTCGGGTTGGCGTTGTTGAAACTCCAAGCGACGTCTTCGGCGGTCATTTCGCCGTAGTCGCCGTGGAACTGGACACCGCGGCGGATGTCGAAGTCGACCCATGACTGGTCGTCTGCGACGGTCCAAGCGGTGGCGAGTCTCGGCACTGCGTTGGCGCTGGAGTCTAGCCAAAGGAGTGTCTCGTATGCGCCCATGCGGAACTTCTGGTTACCGCATCCGGGGACACACTGTTCGGGATATCCGACTGGAACACCTACACCGCCTTCGGCGATGACCATCGTGCCTTGCGGGTTGCCAGTTACAACTTCACCGGACGGTGCCATCGCTTCAACTTCCACGATGACGGTCTGGACGACCGGGACTTCGACTTCTTTTTCGACGACGACAGTCTCTACGACGCGTTCGCCCTCTTTCTCGACGACCACTTCGCGTTCGACAACGACGGTTTGGACGACGGTTTCGCCAGCGACCTGGACTTCCTTCTCGACGACGACCGTCTGAACCACCTCGACCTCGACTTCAACCTCTTTCTCGACGACAACGGTCTGGACGACAGTTTCGCCTTCCCGTTCGACGACGACCTCTTTCTCGACGACGACTGTCTGGATAACAGTCTCGGTGACGGTTTCGCCACACGCTATAACGAGTGGCACCGCCAACAAGACGGGCAACAGGATGAGAGCCGCCCATCGTCTTCGGCTATGAAGATGCTTCATTTTCTCCTCCTTGAAAGGATTCAGTTCGGCTCGTGATCTCTCGTTGGCGTCGAATCACAACCAATATCAACGGCGAGATCACAGAATGCCGACATGTGAAGGGATTTATACCACAGATTCGTCGTTGCGACGGGTAAATGATTGACGCCGTAGACGCGTTGAAACGTCCGGGGCTGCCGGACGGGGGCGCTCGGGGCGTCGGTTTGGTCGGTCTTGTTTTGTTGGTTCAGGTTGTTTTCATGCGGTTGCTGTTGTTTTCCGCCTTTCGGCGGGCCTCCCCCTGCCCCCTCCTGAAGGAGTGGGTGAGAAGAGGAAGGGTTCCCTGCGACGTGCACGGGCGGGTCGCAGACCCGCCCCTACCGTCAGGGCCCCCTTTGTCCTTCGGACATTTCCCCCGCGAGCGGGGGAAACCCGATTTTGTTCGAGGCATC
>JAJEGY010000030.1 GCA_022819585.1 Dehalococcoidia bacterium
CTCTTCGAGAAGCACGAAGGCCAACGCTCCCAGCAACGACCCTCGAATAGATGCCAGCCCACCGAGGATGACGATGGAGACGAGAAGCATCGACTCCAACAGGATGAACGAGTTGGGATCGACGAAAGAAGTGAAGCTGCCGAATAGTCCTCCAGCGAGTCCGGCCATCATCGCTGAAATTACCCAGATCGCCAACTTGTAGTAAGTGGTCTGGTAACCGAAAACCTGCGCTACCTGCTCGTCCTCTCGTATCGCCTTCAATACGCGCCCGAACGATGACGAAACCAGGAACCACGAGATACCGACCACGATCAGCAGGAAGACGGCGCACACCACGAGGTACTCCATCTCTCCGTCGGCAACCCAACCACCGATCTGCGGTCTCTGCACATCGGGAATGCCGTATGCTCCACGGGTGAGTGCACGCCAACTAAGGAAGACGTTGAACGCGATGATTGCGAAGCCAAAAGAGACCAGGACGTAGATATCGTCACGAAAGCGGTTGAACACAACACCCACAACTACGGCCGCTACACCGGCGAGCAGCACGCATATCGGAAGCGCGGCGAAGAAGGACAACCCGAACTGCGGAATCGGGTCGGTCCGTAAAAGCTCGTAGGAGGTGTCCGATGTCAAGATCGCCATTCCATAAGCACCGATGCCGAAGAAACCGATGTGTCCCACGGAGAGAAGGCCAGTGTATCCGACCACCAGATTGAGGCTGACCGACAGGATGGCCCAGATGCAGAACACCGTTCCAAGCGTGACCGCGAACCCGACGCCTTGCGAGAGCGTGAAGATCACCGCCCAAGCGATCACGAACACATTAGCATACAGTTCAAGGTCGCCCTTCTCTCGGAGGGTGGTCATCCCTCTTTCGAGGAGCGACCGGTTTGTTGCGACGGGGCTGCTGTTCATCGTGATCGCCTATTTTCTCGGCAAGATGCCGGCGGGCCAGAACGACAGGAACATTATGAGCACGACAAAGGACACTACATCTCTCCACTCGCCTGCCAAGTCCCATATCCCGAACTGCTCGAGCATCCCCAAGAGGAAACCGCCTAGGATCGCACCGTGGAGGTTGCCGATGCCGCCCACTACAGACGCGATCCACCCCTTCAAGAGCAGCAGAAGTCCCATTCGAGGTTGAATCGCCGTGTCGTGACCGCTCAGGAGGCCCCCCAGCGCCGCGAATACCGCACCGATGAAAAAGACCATCGCGACGATTACCGTGGTGTTGATGCCGACGACCTTCGCCACTTCCTCGTCGTCACCGATCGCGCGCACCGTTCGTCCGAACGTCGTCATCTTCAGGAGCCACAACAGCCCGAGGAAGCCGATGATTGCGACGGCGATAGTGAAGATGTTGAGGGTCTTGATATTCGCCCCACCGATCTCATGTGCTCCGCCTCCAAATGGTTCCGGCAACGGGCGTGGCGTGGATTCGAACACGATAACGATCAACGCGCTGAATGCCAGCAGTATCCCTAGCGTCGCCACCAGCATCACCAGCGGAGAACGTGCGCGTTCTCGCATGAAGACGTACAGCCCTCGATACAGCGCCAGCGACACGGTTCCCGCTAAAAAGCAAGACACCCCCCAGCTCAAGTACAGCTTCGATCCTGGTGTGCCCGAGAACCAGATGGCCGCCAAAATCCCGACCGCGATCCCGACGGCGACCAACGCAATCGTCAGAGCGCGGGGCGTACCGGATGAGATGAATTTCGCGTACACGGTTCGTCCGATCCAGACAAGTCCGACCGCGATCAGGACGACGATCGCAGGACCCAACGTGATATGCAGACTTTCCGGGCGCGTCAGAACAATGTCTATGTACGCCCCCGCGATAAGCGCGACCACGCCGAAACCGATACGCAGCACAGTGTCGCTGTACCGATCTCGCAAACGGTAATACAGAGCCGTGTGCAAAGCCCAAAAAACGACTCCAACTACCACCAGCGAGAAGATGCCATTAACGACCGGGTTGTTGACCTCGTAAAGACCGCCCAAGGTCTCAGACGAGCGAAGATAAAAGACGCCATACGCCCCCAAGGCAGCCGCAGCCCCGTAGTACATGTCGAAGAACCAGACTGTGCTGTACACGATGGTGAACCCCATCGCCACTAGCGCGTACACTGCCCCGACGGATACGCCGTTGAACGCGAATTGCAGCGCCTGATTGGGAGATTCCGTGATCTTCCAAGCGATATATGCCACCACGAGCGTGACGAGCACCACCGCCAAAGCATTGCCTCGGTTGGATATGTAGCTGCGAACGTCAGTCACCCGATTCGATCCGTTTGCCAAAACTAGCCCAATATAAACTAGCCCAGCCTAGTCGCACCGTGCTTACAGTATCTACCAGATTCACTCACTCGATCGATGCTGGCCCGAGCACACGATAGCCTTGGTTGTCTTGGGTTCTCTGGTCCACTGGCAACACTTCCACCACTGACGGCGCCAGATTTGTCACTTCCCCTTGCTCGTCGAAGCGGTACCCTTCTCCGATCGCTCCGTTCCAAGTCAAGTCGTAAAGACAGTCTCGGAAACCATCCGCATCTTGGTCATCCCCCGTCTGCTTGAGACACTCCGCGGTGATGTAGATGTCATCGTAAGTCGATGCGACGTACCAAGCAAGTGTGATGTAGTCGAACCGCTGCTTGAACTTCGTAACCACCTCTTGACCCTTTTCGTTGTTCGGATCCAGGACCGCCACGACCGCCTTGACACCAGTAGCCGCTTCGCCCGCGATCTCTAGCGCCGTCCATCCCACGGCGACGATCTCGCCGTATATGGGGCCTTGGTATCCGAGCTCTCCGAGTTGTTTAATGGCCGTGCCGCCGGAGAATTCTGCTTGCGCAGCGATAAATATTGCGTCCGGGTTGCTGCTTATCAATTTGGTCAACAACGCCCGAAAATCGGTCGTATCCGAAGGATACCTTTCCTCAGCCGTGACCTCGCCGCCTCGCTTTTTGAATTGCTCGGTAGTGGTGAGACGCGCACCCTCCGCGTAATCCGTCGATTCGCTCAACGTCGCCACAGACTTTATGCCTTCCTCCCACATCAGATTGCCGAGACCAGTCCCGTTCTTCTCCCCATTGATCGAGTTGCGGAAGATGTAATCGCCGGCATGAGCGATATCAGGATGCACCGCCACTCCTGAGAAGAGGATGTTGCCATCCTTCTCTGCCAGTGGAGCCACACCCAGCATTGAGGCACTGCACGAGGGGCCTAAAACGATCTTGACGTTTTCAACGTCGGTGAGTTTGTGGTACGCGGCTATAGCATCCTGCGCGTTGCACTTGGAATCTTCGACTACCAGTTCGAGTTTCCGGCCATTGATGCCGCCCGCGGCATTGATCTCATCTGCCGCCATTTGCTTGGCGTTGTTGGCTACGGTTCCATAGGTTTCGCCCAGACCTGTCAGCGACTCCATGACGCCAACACGATAAGCATCCTGCTCGGTCGAATCGCCGTCCCCGCAGGCTGTAAAGACGACGATTGTTGCCAGGACAATCGGAATCGAAAGCCAGAAGGTTCGTGTGCGAGTCACCTCAAACGACCAGTGCATACGATCGTCGGGAGGCTTTGCCTAGGCGTCTCTGTTCGGGCCAACGCCTATTCGGTCGGTGCAGGACCCAAGACTTTGTAGCCCTGGTTGTCTTCGGTTCGTTCGCCGGTCGGCAGGACCTCGGCGACGATGTTCGCCAAGCCAACCACTTCGCCTTGAGAATCGAAGCTGTAGTTGTTGCCGATCGCGCCGCTCCAAGTTATGCCGTAGAGACAGTCACGGAACCCGTCCGCGTCTTGGTCGTCTTCCGTCTGCTTCAGGCACTCAGCCGTGATGTACACATCGTCGTATGCAGATCCCAGATACCACGGAAGCGTGACATAGTCGTACTTCTCTCTGAAGCTCTGGAGAACATCTTGAGCTTTGTTGTTTGCCGGATCGAGATCGGCAGTCACCGCCTTCAACCCGGTCGCGGCATCACCCGCGATCTCCAACGCCGTCGCACCTATCGGCACAACCTCGCTGTAGATCGGACCGTCGTAACCGAGTTCCCGTACCTGCTTGACAATCGTTCCGCCCGCAAACTCCGACTGCGCGGCCAGATGAATCGCATCTGGGCTGGCGTTGATGAGTTTCGTCAGTTGGGTCCTGAAGTCGGTTACATCAGACGCGTAACGTTCTTCAGCGACTACCGTTCCGCCACGATTCTCGAACTGCGCAACTGAAGTGCGGCGCACACCTTCGGCGTAGTCGGTCGACTCCGTGATGGTGGCTAGATTGCGGATGCCATCGGCCCACAATAGATTGCCCGTATCGACGCCCAACTGCGCGTCGCTCATCGAAGTTCGGAAGATGTAGTCACCAGCAGTCGCGATATCCGGGTTCGTCGCAAGACCGGAGAAGAGGACGACGCCGTCTTCTTCAGCCAATGGTGCCGCACCGAGCATGGCGCCGCTGCAAGACGTTCCCAAGATGATCTTCACACCATCCACATCGGTCAACTTGTTGTAAGCCGTGATCGCGTCCTGAGCACCGCATTTCGAATCCTCGACGACCAATTCGATCATCCGCCCATTAACCCCGCCAGCTGCGTTTATCTCTTCCACCGCCAGCTGCTTGGCCTGGTTTGCCACCGTTCCATACGTCTCACCCGGACCCGTCAACGATTCCATCACTCCGATACGATATGGTTCGTCATCGCCTCCATCGGATTCGCATCCGTAACCAGCCATGGCAGTTACGGCGATCACAGCTAGGATCAGGACCGGCAAAAATCTTCTTCTATTCATGACAAGCCCCCGCGAGTTGTTCTATGTATTTCGTCTATCTTTTGAATGTGTTTATACCACTAATTTCGATACGTCGTCTAAATTGAAGTACCTGTGTATTGAGTTGGGCATGGCGCGGGATTGCCGTCCCGGCGCATATGACCTGCTTCTAACCGATATTTAGGGAAAAACCCGAATACTCGTCGAGTCGGAGAATTGATTCCCGTCCAACCGAATTCACCGCATATCCGCTGGGTACACAATTACCTTTGCGCCACGGACTGCAGTGACGGTGACAGGCGCGCCATCCGGCAGTACGGCGGCGTAAGAGCGGTTGCGGACCTCGAATGTGTCGCCGGAAGGTAGGCGAACGCTGAAATCGGTGAACTCTCCGTGGAACTCGCGAGAGGATATCCGGGCAACACAACGACAATCCGTGCCGCATGGCGCGAAGGGTTCGAGGGTCCAGCCATCTTCTTCCTCCCCTCGGGTGTCGTGATGGCGCAACCTGAGCTCCGATGCTCGCATCAGAGCCGAGACTTCCTGTCCGTCTTTCAACTCATATCCGTTAGCTGCAACAGCCGGGAACTCGCCAGCTTCCGTAAAGACGCTACCGTTGCGATAGGTTCCATCTATGAACGATGAACTCCCAATCGTTCGAGCCACGTGCGGGGAGACCGGACTGGCATAAACCTCTTCCGCCGTTCCGATCTGCGCGACCCGGCCTGAGCGCATCACCGCCACACGATCAGACGTCAGAAACGCGGTCTCACGGTCGTGGGTAACCAAAATAGCGGTCTTGTTGGCTTCGTGGATGATCTCCTTTACCTGTCTCCGCAACTGTCCGACCAAGCTAGGATCCAGGTTGCTGAATGGCTCGTCGAGCAAGACAGCGACAGAATCAGGTGCGATTGCGCGGGCCAGCGCTACACGTTGCTGTTCTCCACCCGAGAGTTCGTGAACATCACGGTCCGCATACCCGGCGATGCCGCACATCTCCAAGATTTCAATAGTTCTCCTCCGTTTCTCCGCATCGGACGAGTCTCTAATCCCGAACTGGACGTTCTGAGCAACCGTCAGGTGCGGAAACAGTGCATAGGACTGGAAAACTAGCCCCAAGGCACGCTCATGCGGCGGAACATGAATAAACGGAGACCCGACCAACCTGCCTCCCAAACGCACATACCCATTAATGACCCGTTCGAAACCGGCGATTACTCGGAGAGCAGTCGTCTTGCCGACGCCGCTAGGCCCGAGAAGACAGACAATCTCGCCATCCTGCACCTGCAAGTTGAAACCGTTGAGAACAGGAGGTTCGTCGGGATGATAACGGGTTTGTACGTTTTCAAGATTGATCGCGCCGATGCCCGACGGACGGTTAAGTCCCGTTTGCATCGGGTTTACTTCGATCTTCTTGGGGCGTCGAAACAGTTTCATCTACCCCAAATGCTATTACCGTGCCCCCGCGTGTTCACGCAACACCAGCCAAGCGGTTGGGATTCCCGCGGCTGCTACCAGGATGAGGGATGATGCGGCAGTTTTGGTGAAGAATGCTTCGGAGGACGCGGACCATATCGAGGTGGCAAGGGTGTCGAACCCGGTCGGGCCGAGGATCAATGTTGCCGGTAGTTCTTTCATGGTCAGCAGGAACACAAGCGCGGCGCTGGCGAAGATGCTGGGCATCAAGATGGGTAGCGTGACTCGGATGAAGGCTCGAAACTGAGTAACGCCTAGAGATTGTGCGGCTTCCTCGAGATTGGGGTTTATCTGCAACAGTCCGGACCTCAACGATCCTAGCGCGACCGGCAGGAACAGCACGGCGTATGCGAAGACAAGCAAGAGCATGGTTTGGTACGCGAACAGCGCGAAATTGACGGCAAAGAAGACGAGAGACAACGCGATGACTACCCCGGGCAATCCAAAACCGATGTAAGCAGATTTCTCCAACAGATCGCTTATCCATGCTCTGTACCGAGCCGTGACGAACGCGACCGGCAGTGCCAATATGATCGTTGCGATGGCAGCAAGCGCCGAAGCCTGAAGCGAGTTCCATAACGGAGACAAGATCGGCGAGCCCTCAAGCCCCTTGATTGATCCTCGTATAAACCACTCCAACAACACCGCGATCGGCACGATCACACCAGCCGCTATCGGTATCAACGTGAATATAAGTGCCGGCACAGTCCAGATGCCTAGTTGAACCTCGCGGCTTGTTCTGCCTACGTTGCCTGACGCATCGTCGTATCTCCGTCGTCCACGGATCACCAACTCGATTAGAAGCAGAGCTACGGCGAATAAGACCAGAAGCATCGACATTGCGGCTCCCGCAGTCCTATCGATAGACGTCTGATAGTTGGTCATGATGGATACGGTGAGAGTGTTATGCCTCATAAGAGCCACTCCGCCATAGTCTCGGAGGGTGTATAGAGATGCTAGGATCGCGCCGGATCCGATGGCCGGTATCAACAGAGGCAACGTGATTCGTCGAAATGCTCCGAGCACCGGGTATCCCATGCTCCTTGCCGCTTCGACCAGCTCCGGGTTCAATCCCGCGATTGCGGCTCGAACGGTGAGATAAACATACGGGTATGTCATTAGGACGAGGACGAGGGTCGCGCCGGGCAGTCCATATATCGAGGGCAGGCGTTCGACGCCTATCGGCTGTAAGAATCCCTGCAAGGTCCCTTTTGGACCGAACGCCTCGATCAGTGTCGTAGCCATCACGAAACTCGGAACGACTAGAGGCAGTGCTAGGGCGACGGCTAGCACACGTCGAAACGGCATGTCGGTCCTCATGGTCAGCCATGCGGCCGGTACGGCAACGATGAGCGAGACAAGCGTCACGACGAAGATGATGGAGACCGTCCGCCAAATCACCTTGAGTGAATTTGAACGGGTCAGGAAATCGAGGGTGGCATCGCCGCCTTCAATGCCACGTACAAAGAGATACAGAACTGGCAGCATCGCGGCCGCAACGACGCAACCAGCCGCGATAGCTACCCAGACCGGGGCCCCGCGGGTGCCGCGACGTACGGCACGGCGGGGCCTCAGAGCGGGCTGAATCGCTGCTTCCGCATTAGAGCGGGTCACGGAAGAGCACCAACCTCCTGTAGTAGTTGTTGCGTTCCTGCCAGATCATCCAGCAGGCCTAGATCGATATCGAAACGTTCACCGATATCGCCAAGGTCAGGCAGGAACTCGGACTGTTGCACGCTCGAGTTGAACGGGTATTCGTGAGTTTGATTGGCGAAATACTGCTGGGCGGTGACACCGAGAAGGAACCTGAGCAGTCGCTCCGCTTCAGGTTGCGCATCCGTTGATGCGAGGATTCCTGCCCCGGCCGCCATCACGAGCGATCCTGCGTCGTTTGCAGAAGTGTAGTAGTTGCGCGCCGCAAACTCTTCACCTTCTTCCGCCAAGAAACGGTGGAGGTAATAGTGGTTGACGAATCCGACATCCACCTCGCCCGCGCCAGCCGCGGCCACAGTCGGAGTGTTCTTGGCATAGAAAATCGGCTCATTGGCCATGATGCCTTCCAGCCATTCGCGGGTCTTCTCTTCACCCCAATCCAGTCGCATCGCCGTCACCATCACATGAAAAGATCCGTTGGTCGGAGGAAATCCGATACGGCCCCTCCACTTAGGATCGGTGAAATCCCAAATCGAATCGGGTAGTTCGCCCTCGGAGACGTTCTCGGTGCTGTATACGATGACTCTGGCTCGCCCGGAAATGCCGACCCACTTTTTATCGGGATCGCTGGCCCATGTCGCGGAGCTTTCGTAGATATCGTCCGGCAGAGTCATGAAGAGCGACTTGACAGCGCCCAATCCGCCCGGATCCTGAGCAAAGAACACGTCCGCTGGTGACCTGTCGCCTTCTTCGAGTAGGGTGGCTGCCATCTCCCCGGTACTCGCGTAGCGAATCTCGACCGGAATGCCTGTGAGAAGCTCGAACTCCTTGAGGATAGGGTCGACGAGAGACTGGCTGCGCCCGGAGTAAACCGTGAGAGTATTGGATTCAGCAGCGGGCTTTTCGACCTCGACGACGACTTGCTTCTCGACGATTACAGGTTTTTCGACTTCGACAACCTTCTCGACTTCAATTACGACGGGCGTCGGTTGCTGTTGTGAGCCGCATGCGATCAGCATCGCGCTCAAGGCTAAGAGTGCAAGACCAAAGGTGATGAGATGGAGCGCCTTGTTGCTCTGCATGAACGCGACGCGATGTGGAGCAGAGGAGCGGGGCTCCCGACGGCTTATCATTAGTTACAACCTCGTTTTGGTTTTCTGTATGGGCTGTCTTGATTCCCCGCTCGAATCATCAACGCATTAATTATTACCCATAGAGTCAGCATTCCGCAAGTAATCCACGAAATTCCACGGAAATCTCCTCCTTCTACGCGCGCCCTGATATCGCAACATCCTCTACTCATCATTTAGCGTAGAAAGTTGTGGCACGCCGGACTTCGCACCGGCGACAGCACGGCAACTCAGATGGCGCAATCCGACGCTCAAAACAACTCAAGCCTCCGCGCATCCGGCTACGGACCGCGGCTCAGGCAGACCCTCATCATCGTCGTCGCCCTCGGGATCATCGCCATCGCCATCATCCTCGCAGCCCTCTGGGCAAACAGTCGCGACCCAGAAGTCGGCGTACAACCCACCCCAAGACCTACACAACCTCCTCAACCCACAGAGACGCCCATACCTCCAACCGATACCGCAACCCCTGAACCCACCGAGCCGCCTGCTGTAAAGATTGCCGACACTCCAACTCCGTCACCCGAAGCGGACACGCCGACGCCAACAGCAGAAACCGCAACAGCCACCGAGACACCAACTCCCTCGGCTACCGACACCCCCGTCCCGGACATCGCCCCCACTCCTGAACCGACAGAAGCACCGACCGACACTCCCACACCAGTCCCGCCCACTCCCGAACCCGCGCCAACCGCCACAAACACACCACCACCTACATCAACGCCAACAATCCCTCCCACTCCCGAACCAACTGCAACACCAACCGTCACGGCCACGCCAGCACCAACGGTCCCCACTCGACTCGAGATCTACGCCCGAGGTCAACTCATCGACCAAGGCATCGAACAGGGCGACTTGAAGATCTTGAGCGTCACAGAACACGTCTGGCCAGACACCACACTGGGATGCGGATATGTCGAAGGCAACAACCCCGCTCAGGCAGTCGAGGGTTGGATCCTAGAAATAGGAAACGAGCAAAAGACCTACACATTCCACATCGCAAGCACGGAGAACAAGAGCAACGCACACCTTTCCGACGACATCATCGCCAACTGCACCGATGTCGCAAACCGAGTGCAACCAACCGTCAACCTAGTCCACGACCTCCGACTCCACGAAGCGCGCCGTGCCGTCCTGTACCGCGGCTCCCCAGGTGGAGAGGAGCAACCAGTTCAAGACATCGACAACCCGGCACAGGTTCAAATCCTCATCGACGCTCTCAACACCCCGATACCAATCGGCAACACCGCAATATGCGAAACCGCCTTCAGGCTCGATTTCTACATCCTCCGAGGCATCGAAACCGTCAGATTCTTCTGCCGCGACGACTGGTACAGGGTCGGCGGACAACAAACAGTCTGGGGAGAAACGCAAGGAGCACTGACCAAAGCACTCCTAGACGCCGTTTCTCCGTACTTTGCAGCCGAACCTATACCGGCACTCCCCACCTTTGAACCCGAGGATTGATGCCGCCGAAAACGGTATCATCTATTGCTCAAACCCTCATGGCAAATCTGTTTGAGTGACTTCCATGTCAAACGAAAGCCGAGTGCTCAAAACTGGCAAATTGCCAGGTCCGCTTCTCCAAAACCTGATCGAAGGTCTACCCAAATCGGACGACGATAAACGCCTGCTCGTCGGTCCCGGCCTTGGCGAAGATGCCGCACACATCCTGTACGGCGAAAACACCATCCTCGCAAAGACCGACCCCATTACCTTCACCACCGACCGCATCGGCTGGTACGCCTTAAACGTCAACGCCAACGACATCGCCGTCGCCGGAGGCACGCCCAAGTGGTTCCTAGCCACGCTCATGATGCCGCCAGGATCAACTGAAGCCGAAGTCCGAGACATATTCACCCAACTCGGCGAAGCAGCTTCCGAACTCGGCGTCCAACTCGCCGGCGGCCACACCGAGATAACCCCATCCGTCACCCAACCCGTCATCTGCGGATTCATGCTCGGTGAAGCACCCACCAGCCGCACCGTCACAGCATCCGGCGCACAACCCGGCGACGCTGTAATCCTCACCAAAGGCATCGCCATCGAGGGCACCGCAATCCTCGCAAACGAGTGTCGCGAAGCCCTCACCCGTGCCGGCGTACCGACATCTGACATCAACGCCGCTTCCAAACTCCTAGAGGATCCAGGCATCTCCGTCGTTAAAGATGCTCAGATCGTCGTCGAGACAGGCGGCGTAACCGCTATGCACGACCCCACAGAAGGCGGACTAGCAACCGCTCTCCAAGAACTCGCATTCGCCTCAAAAGTCAACATCACCATCAACCCTAGCGCAGTAAACATCTTCCCCCTCTGTCAAACCATCTCCAACGCCCTAGGGATCGACCCATGGGGCCTGATCTCCTCCGGAGCCCTAATCGCAACCGTCGGTCCCGAACATCAAGGTCCCGTAGTCAACGCCCTCCAAGAATCCAACATCCAAGCACAAGTCATCGGAACCGCTGAGCAACCGTCAGACGAAGGTGAGCGACCTTCGGTAAGCATCCAAACCGACCCTGAAGCTCCCGGACAACCTATAACCACATTCGAACGCGACGAATTGGCTAGGTACCTCGAAGAGCTACCGAACTGAGGTTCTTAAACCTGGTTTCGTGGCCCGCGTTCGGTCGAAATGTAGCCGACAGATCGAGTCTGTGCGTCCGTTTCACCGCACAACCGCAAACCCCAACCGAAAAACCCGCTTGAACCGAGCAGCAAATCGCGTCGGATCCCAAGCACTCAACTCCGGAGCTCTCACCTCTAAACAATCGTCAACTAGCTCCATCCCGATCCGCGAATAACGCTCCGCACCCAATCGTCGCTCCATCTCATCCGAGATTCTCAGCACACTCGCAGCACGTCGCACTACCGGCCTGTCCCGCTTCTTCAACTCGGGACGGTATCGCGACATCGATGCGGAATTGCTATTCCCAAATCGCAACACCGCCGCCATCAGACCAATATCACGATGCGAAAAACCTCCAAGTTCACCCAACTCGATGATGCTCGCAGCATGAATATATCGGTCGTAGTAATTCACGCTCCGCCCCGTATCGATCAGACGCGCTATATACGGAATCAAAGCCATCATCTCATCCTCCAAATGCTCTGAGAGCAATTCCGACATCTTCCGCGCAATCGCCGCCCGACGATCCGCTCGCAACCTGTCCCAAGTATCGAACCGCGCCCCCAGCGCATAGATCGAGCGACGCCGCACCTCATCTATCGACGGCAGCTCCTTGATCAATCCCGACATCGCCAGACCCTCACGTATCCCCCGTCCCGAAACGATAATCGGCTTCTTGTCGAAATACTTGGCAATCTCAGACGCAACTATCGCACCTCCAAGGATGCTGTCCGTCCTCTCAGGATTCAACCCCGGCATATACATCAAACTCGTCTGGTCCAAACCCCGCAACCCGTTGACAATCCTTTTCAAAGACCCATATCCGACCACAGAACCATGCAACCGACCGAAAGAATGTTCTTTGGTACCTCGGTCGATCTTCGTCATGTTTCGAATAGTGCCACCGGCACCAATCAGAACACCGCTCTCCTGCATCGGCGGCATTCCCGAACTCTTCAACATCTGCTTCACATGACGCCTCAAAGCCGACACCGCCTCTTGTTCAGGCTTCTCAGTGTTCAAGAACTCGTTGCTCATTCGCAGCGCACCCAGATCCAAGGTAAAGACCTGTTTCAAAGACCGATCCTCAAAAAACGAGAACTCCACACTCCCTCCGCCAATGTCAAACAAGACACCATCCACAGCCGGCAACGAAAACACCGCGCCTAAAAAACCATACTCCGCCTCACGCTCCCCCGTTATCACCTCCAAATCGATCCCCGTCTCCTGTTTAACCTCCTCCACAATCTCCTCCACATTCGTCGCATCCCGCATCGCAGACGTCGCCACCGCGCGTATGTCATCCACATTCGAAGCCCTCGCAACCGTGGCGAAATCCGAAATCAATCGACAAAGATCCGATACCGCTGACGGCAATAGACGCCCATCCTTCGACTTCCGACTCGCCAGCCGCAGCAACGCCTTGACCTCCGACATAACCCGCAGGTCATAATCCGCCGTAAGCTGTAGCACCTCCATTCGGGTGGAGTTCGAACCCACATCGATCACCGCAACCTGATGCGACCCCGGCTCGCCCGGAATATGCACACGATTCAACACGTTGCCCGGAAATACCCGGAAGATGTTGGAACGTGTCTCTACCGCCATTGATGCCTTTGCTGCGAAGCCGCCTAATCGTGCCCGTTTACAATGATTCTAGTAGCCCCGCACTACGCTAGTTGCCCCTGTAGCTCAGAGGATAGAGCAACGGTTTCCTAAACCGTGTGCCACAGGTTCGAGTCCTGTCAGGGGCGCCATCTCTGAGTCTAGGCTCAACCATCACCGGAACTCACATCCTCAACTTTGCGCGCCTCATTTCTTCCCGCGGTTCGCCTGACCGTCATCACCAGAAACACCAGACCTCCGATGCCCACTATGCTGAGCCAGGAAATCGACCTGTCCAGTAACGTCAACGTAAACGCGTCCGTGTGATTCAATCCCGTCAGCAACAGCACCGTCACGAGCGTAGTCTCCACAAATCCCAACCCGCCCGGCACCGGAATCGTCGTCATGATCGCATTCGCAAGCGCCGCAAACATCGCTATGCTCATCGCCATATCCAACCCCATCGCCTGCGCCACGAAGTAGAAACGCAGCACCTCCATAATCCAACCCAAGATGCCCAACGCGATCTGCAACGGTAGGTCCTTCCCGCTGAAACTGTTCAGCGTCCCATCCTGAAATCTCAAATACTGCCTCTGCACCCGCTCCGGCAACCAGCGCGCAAAACTCTCTCCCGCCTTCCCCATCACATAAAGAATCAGCAGCAACACCAACACCAGCACCGAAGCAACCGCCATCACGATCACCGCAACATCCACAATCCTCCCCGAAGCCGCGAAACCATCCACCAGCAGTGCCCAAACCGCCGACACCACAACAAGCACCAGAACAACCGCCATATCCTGTACCCGCTCCGCAAATACCGTCCCCAGCGCCGACGGCACATCGCTCGACGTCCGATCAGCCAATGCCCAACCACGATACGCGTCCCCCACACGGAAAAACATCACCGAATTCACGAACCACCCCATCAATATCAACACCGCCATCGTGGCCGTTGATGGAACTTCCGAACGCTTCAGATCAGGATCGTTCGAATGTGTCGCCAAAGAGCTGTAAATCAAACGCCAACGCCACCCTCTGAACACGAAACTGACGTAATACAGCACTCCCGCCAACAAAAACATCCACCACTTGATCCCCCTCACATGATTCACGAACTCATCCCACTCGAAATCCAGCACCCGCCACAATAAAAACCCGATTATCGCCAGCCCAAACCCCACACTCAAGATCGTCTGCAACGAAAACACCCGACGCACAACATCAGCGACGCCCAGGTCTTGACCGTTGCCCCCGGGTCTCGAATTATTGCCAAAAAAGCGCAAACTTCACCTAAGCACTCACGCGTTCGGCAACGATAGGTCGCTTCGAAGGCATCCCCGCTCGCCGCGGATACCGATCCGGTGTCGGCTGAACCTTCATCCAATAGACGATATGGTCCGTCGCCGACCTCCCCGGATGCGCCACCGGCTGAATGATCGCCGGAGCCGCACCCATCACATCCGCCGCACGCGCCGCATCATCCGCTTCCTTACTCACGCCCTCTCTATTCGGTCCCTTCGGCAATACAGCCACACCACCTAATCGCAAAAACGGAAGACAATACTCCGCCAAAACCGATAGCTTCGCCACGCCACGTGCCGTCGCAAGATCATACTCCTCCCGATGACCAGCAAGCCGTCCCGCATCCTCCGCACGAGCATTCAACACCGTTACACCGTCCAAACCCAAATCCGCCACCACATGCTCCATGAATTCACACTTCCTGCCATTCGACTCCAGTAACGTAACTTCAGCCCCCGGCAACACCAACTTCAAAACCAGACCCGGTATCCCCGCACCCGATCCGACATCAATCACCCGCCGTCCATCAAACCAACCCGACGTCGAAACACTCCCGCCTGCAGGCACCGCTACCCTCAACGAACGAATAAACAACTCCTCAACGACCGCATCAGGATCCTTCACCCCTGTCAGATTCATGCGCCTACCCCACTCCGACAGCAACTCCCGGTAGCGCTCAAACCGCTCGACCTGACCTTCATCAACGTCGATGCCAACGGTTTTCGCAGCCTCGATTAACGTCTCCATACCATGCCTTTAACTGCCAAACTCATTGAAACTTTATCCCGAATATCCATCGCCGAACGCACGACTTAACATGATAACGACGCAACGCATCGACACACGCCAAAACCTAATACGGAAACCCAAATCACCATGAAAATCCTCATCACCGGCGCAACCGGACTCATCGGCACCGTACTCCGAGTCCGCCTAGGCGACACTGGCAGATACACCATCTCCGGCATCGACGCTCGCCCCATAGACGACGATTCACTAGCAAACTTCACCCTCGCCGACTGCTTTGACTACGACGCCATCGAACCCGCATTCGAAGGTCAGGACGCCGTCATACACCTCGCCGCAAACGCCCCCGTCGAAACTCCATGGCCCGACGTCCTGCGCAACAACATCGCATCCACTCACAACGTCTACGAAGCCGCAAGACAACACGGTCTCAAACGCCTAGTCTTCGCAAGCTCAAACCACGCCGTAGGAAACTTCGAACTCGACGAACCATACAAAAGCATCGGAAAAGGCGACTACTCCCTCATCGACAACGACCCCGAAAACATCCCCCAAGTCGATCACCACGTCCCCATCCGACCCGACAGCGACTACGGCGTCAGCAAAGTCTTCGGCGAAGCCACCGGACGCTACTACAACGAACACTTCGGCCTTGAGGTCGCATGCCTCCGCATCGGCAGCGTCGTCCCCCAGAACCGCCCCACCAACATACGAGCCTACGCCACATGGCTCTCCCACGGAGACCTCGCACACCTCGTCGACCGCTGCCTCACCGCCGACCTCAGCTTCGAAATCTTCTACGGGGTCTCAAACAACCGATGGCGCTTCTGGGACATAGAACACGCCCGAAAAACCATCAACTACAACCCCCAAGACCGCGCCGAAGACCATCCTCTAGACTGATCCAACCTCCTATCCCCACATCCCTAGGTCATTCCCGCGTTCTACCCGTCATTCCCGCGAAAGCGGGAACCCAAGGGTGGTGAGGAGTGAGGGTGACCGGGGCGAACAAACGGGAGAGGTACCCCAAACAACTAACACCAAATCCCAAGAATCCCCCAACCAAATCCTCAAAATCCCAATTCAAAATCCCACGACCTACCCCTCCTCATAAAACGCATCTTTCAGAGCGCGATCAAACGTCATCACGTCTTCAACATCCCTACGCACGCAGCTGGCCAGATAACACAAATCTCTCGCACTCAAAGTCGGATGTCGATCATGCAACTCCCGCGCCAGTTCCACATCCTCAGGCTCCAACGACCAAATCCCAACTCCATAGGTCACCATCAATCGCATCGCAACATCGAATTCTCCGATCCTTCTCCCTCCGACAAACACATGCATGAGTTCCTGCAAAACCTCGGTTGACGTGAACAAAGGGATGTTGCCACGAAGTGATTGCCAGAAGAACATCCTAGAGTAGTTCTGGTTCGGGTGCGGCTTGCCAACCGCGTATACGAAAACGTTAGTGTCTACGAAGATCAAACGTCCAGCAACCCGCGCATACGCGATTCGTTAATCGTCTTCAAATGCTCTTCCCAATCCGGCTCCCGACCCGGTCCGGCAACCTCATTGCACATTCGCCAAAACGCTTCATTTTCTTCGGATGTCAGCAGACTTTCAGGTTTTCGAGGTTCCACACTGACCACTGAACCCGGTACGACACCATCCATCGCCTTCGAAATATCAACCACGAAATCACGCCATGTAACATCCTGATCGGACGAATCCAAGTCCGACACCCGACGTCGCCACTCCTTGTCCGATTTCGAAAACTGCTCTATCGCCATCTCGCACCTCGCCAGATGAATTGCTATGACCTAAATCTTACACACCATCCAACACCGCTAGGGTTTCCCCTGTTAGCGGGGTAAATGTCCGAAGGACAAAGGGAGCCCACCCCCAGTAAAATCCCAAGAATCCCAATCCAAAAACACCCCGATGTTATCCTTAATCGGTTGTGCAGATCGCAACTCGCGATCACTCCCGCCCCGTTGGTGCAGCGGCCTAGCACGTCGGCCTTTCAAGCCGGAGATCACGGGTTCGAATCCCGTACGGGGTACCAAAAAACCGCCCGACCTCTACTCCTCGTCACCTTCCGCGTCGTCCACCGCAGGCCCGTTTCGCAGCGACATGTAGATAAGCCAAATCGGCACCGCTACGATCGCCAATCCGAACACTACCACGAACGTCCAAGGGCCCCAACCGAGCAGATCGTGCAGCAGATCGTTGATCCAACCCGCAAGCGTCGGGTCCACCGATTCCGTATGGTGCATGTGCACCGAAACGCTCGGACCTATCTCTTTTGTATTCATCGGCGCGTGCATAGTGCTAATCGCCCTTGATCACCCTCATCGAACCGCCAAACCAGCCGCCGTCGGTCTCGCCGCCGGTGCATATCTGACGGAGTACTTCTTCTCTTTGATGGTCAGAATCACAATCCCCGCAATCGCCAGCCATATCGCACCACCGGCAAACGCAGGGTCATAGGTTCCAAGCCGGTCAAACGTCAATCCGAAAATCAGCACCGCCGCGCCACCGCCCATCTGGTGTGAAAAGTTGATCAATCCGCCCAACATCCCCACGTTCCGGACTCCATACACATCCGCCGTAAGACCCGTCGTCAACGGCACCGTCGCAAGCCAGGACGCCCCACCTATCGCCGCAAACGCCCACATCGCCGCACTGCCGGGCAACACGATCAACGTCACGAAAGCCACCCCTCGCACAAGATAGACCAGCGCAAGCAGATAGTGACGTTGGATGTAGTCCGACATCAGCCCGATAAGAACCACGCCGCCCGCGTTGATACCCATCAGAATCCCGAACGCCCACGCCGCATTAGCCTGCGAAATCCCCTCGCTGATCGCCCAGCGCACGAAGTGAGTCGAGATGCTCGCCGTCGTGATGCCACAAACAAAGTAACCGATCGAAAGTTGCCACATCGGCCACGATTTGAACGCCTCGGTCCATCGATCCGACCCCAAAGGCCCTCCGCGCATCAAAGACTGCGCACGCATCCGTTGATCCGCCGAAGCCTGCGAACCTTTGGCACGCGCCTCTCCGTCGGGCAGGACCCCTAGCTCATCGGGACTGTTGCGGATGATCAGTATCGACACCGGCAGACCTAGGACCAGCACAAGAATCCCCGACACGAACCACGTCGTCTGCCAGCTCGTCGCAAGCATCAACTGAGCAAGAAACGGAACCATCACCAGACCGCCGAGGGAGCCGCCTGCCGCAACGACGCTCATGGCCACGCCCCGTTTTCGTTGGAACCATCGCGTGATCACAGCTCCCGAAGTCCCGGGCGAGATACCGCCGGCGAAGAACGACACCACACCCCCGAACAGCACCGCAAGCATCAACACACCTTCTATAAACGCCAGCAGCAGATACGAAATCCCCAACACCACGAAACTCACCACAACCACGATCTTCCCGCCATACCTATCCACGATCTTCCCGAGCACCGGCTGAGAAACCCCATTCACGATCCACCCAATCGCCGCCGCCACCGATATCTCCCCCGTCGTGACTCCCCACTCACGCTCCCAAGTCTCCACAAAAACCCCAAACCCGTTCCGCGTCCCCAAAACCAGAAACATCCCGAAGAACATCGCCCCAACAACATTCCATCCATAAAAATGATTCCGCCTACGCGCCCCAACCCTCGCACGGCGAGCGAGACGACTAACGCTAAACATCGACATCAGATAACCAATCGGCCAAAGGCCCAAGACGATCCCCCAAGTTTAACCCCCAACAACCACAACAAGGGGTGTGCTCCTTTCGCAAAGCGAAGGCGGCGCACACAATGCCCGCCGAGGCGAGAAACCCCAACAACCACCACATCCTCCCACACCCCCAAAACCCCAACTAAAACCGTCACCGGCTATGGACGAAATCCCCTCTCCCGCCGGGCGGGAGAGGGCTAGGGTGAGGGCGAGGGGAGGAGCGGGGCCAGACAGACTCCCCCAGCGCAATCCCCCGACAGCGCAACAACAAAATCCCAAAAATCCCCCTGATCCCAAGAATCCCAGTTCAGACAACAACTTGACAACACCAACATCCGTATTAATATAGTAATCAGTTTGATCGACAGACTTGCGCCGCGCAACGGAAGCGGCCACCCCCAGCCCGGGGAACCATCGGGACAAGCGTCGGACGTGAAAGCGCCCGCGGCCGGACCTCCGAAAGAGGCGAGGCGCGGATCCGCCCAAGCGTCCGTGGCGACGCCCCCGCAGCGGCTGCCGAGTCGCTGAAAGGCTAACCGGGTCCTGTTGGAAACGCACCTCGGACGAGGGTCTCAGCCGCGGCGAGTCAGGGATGTCCAGTCGCCGCCGGTCCGCAAGGACCAAGCCGGTCAGCGCCGAAGCCGCGAGAAGCGGCGTCGGCGAAGGGGCTCGGGAGGACGTGCGTGGATGCAGGGAGACGTCGTACCCGCTCGCCACGAGAACGGCTACAGGTTCCAGGCCGTAAGGCCGATGGAAGGCGACGAACTCGTCAACCCCTCGGCCCCCTTCGCTTTAGCGTAAGGGGGCGCGAGACGGCGCTCGCAACGCCGTCGAGCGGGGGATGCCCGTCGTCTCCCGGGCAGGAGCGCTGGCGGCTCCCGCAGAACCTGGCTATGGGACGGATCCTGGTGTTTCGCCCCGTCAAACGGCGCAAGTCGACCGTGGATCGGCGGCGCAGCGACGCGAAAACGCTGCGCCGCCGGGAAGCGGAGCAAAAGTGCGTAACTCCGAAGCAGGAGCCGTGCAGAGCACACGGCCCTCCTTCGGCCGCCACCGTAAGTCCGAAGGGCGCATCGCAAGGCGATCGCGGCAGGGAGAGAACCTCGCGATGCCCCCCGGCAAAACCAGAAACCGAGAAATCGGAAAAATCAAGAAGGGCTGAAAAGCCCCAACTGAACGCGTCTACACCACCATCAGATAACCTTCGCATAGTAAAGAGAACCAACCTGCCCCAAAGCACCAACCAAAAGGCACCAACCAAAAGGCACAACCCAATGCGCATCCCACTACTCGGCATCTCCCACGAAACAAACACATTCTCATCCGTTCCAGCCGATTACGCCGCCTTCGAAGCATCCGGCATCCTCCGAGGCGAAGAGATCTTCGACAAATTCCGCGACGCCGCCTACACAATCTCCGGCTACATGCAAGCCGCCGAGGAACTCGGATTCGAACTCGTACCCCTCATGTACGCCGTCACAGGACCCATCGGAACCATCACCAAAGACGCCTACGACCGCCTAACCGCCGAGATGTTCGGCATGCTCCGAGATCAAGGCCCATGGGACGCCGTCCTAATCTCCAACCACGGCGCAGCAGTCAGCGAAGAGTTCCCAGACATGGACGGCGAATTCTGCCGCGCAGTCCGCGAAATCGTCGGACCCGACATGCGCGTCGGCGTAACCCTCGACATGCACGGCAACGTATCCAAACCCGTAGTCGAACACACCGACGTCTGCATCGTCTGGAGGACAAACCCCCACCTCGATCCCAAACCCCGAGGCCGCAAAGCAGCCGAACTCATCGTTCGCGCCGCAAACGGCGAGATCGACCCCGTCCAGTGGATCGAGATGCCCCCCATGTACGTCAACATCGTCAAACAGTTCACCGGCGAAGACCCCATGAAATCATTCGTCGCCGACGCCGTCGCTGCTAACGAGACCCCGGGCATCCTAGACACCTCCGTCGCCGAAGGATACCCGTACTCCGACGTCGAAGAGATGGGAATGTCATGGGTAGCCATCGCCGACGGCGACCTTGAACTCGCAAAATCCGTCGCCAAAGACATGGCCGCAAAAGCATGGGAACGACGCGCCGAACTCAACGTCCAAGTCGCATCCATCACCGAAGCACTCGACTACGCAGTCGCCAACTACAAAGGCCCTCGCGACCTCAACGAAGCTGATGTCGTCGCCACCGACGGAACCGCACTCGCACCCCCTGAAGACGATGAAGTCCGAAACGGACCCATCGTTCTCATGGACGTCGGCGACAACATCGGCGGAGGATCATCAGCCGACTCCACACACATCCTCGCAGAAGCCGTCGAACGCGGAATCTCTGGATTCCTCCAAACCCTCTACGACCCCGACTCGGTCGATGCCTGCGTAGCCGCCGGCGTCGGTGCCACCGTCACCTTAGACGTAGGCGGCAAGACCGACGATATGCACGGCAAACCCGTACGAGTTACCGGAACCGTCCGCGCCATCACCGACGGCCAATACGAAGAACTCGGACCATCCCACGGAGGCTTCCGCTTCTACAACTCCGGCGTCACTGCCCGCCTAGACACCGACGGCGGACAAACCCTCGTCCTAACCTCCGCCCGCGCCGGAAACACCGTCCGCGCCCAGATGTATCACATCGGGATAATCCCCGAACGATACCGCATCGTCGTCGCAAAAGGCGTCGTCTCGCCACGACCCGCCTACCAACCAATCGCCGGAAAAGTCATCCTCGTAAACACCCCCGGCGTAACCACCGCCGACATGTCCACCTTCACCTACCACCGCCGCCGCATCCCCCTCTACCCGATGGAACAAGACGCCCAATACAATCCTTGATCGTCAGCCAAACCGAACCACTAGCTCAGAACCAGAAAGGCTCAGAATTGACCAACGAAACGGAATCCGCTCGCCCGAATGTCATCGTCATCATGGTCGATGACCTCGGTTTCTCTGACATCGGCTGCTACGGCGGCGAAATCAACACTCCGAACCTCGACTCCCTCGGCTACAACGGAATCCGTTTCACTCAGATGTATAACGGCGCTAGGTGCTGCCCGTCCCGCGCCGCCCTCCTAACCGGACTCGACGCCCACCAAGCAGGTATCGGCCAGATGACCGGCGACCTCGGCGTCCCGAGCTACCAAGGCTACCTCACCGACAACTGCGTCACCATGGCCGAAGTAGCCAAAACCGCCGGATACCGCACCCTCATGTCCGGCAAATGGCACGTCGGCGGAGGCTACGACCGGCGCCTGCGCGACCAGTGGACTCCCGGAGATGCCACTCACCCAATGCCGACCCAACGAGGCTTCGACAAATACTTCGGACTCCTAGAAGCCGCCGACTCATTCTGGAACCCCAAGGCCCTAGTCCTGCAGGAATCCTTGATCCAAGTCGAAACAACCGACTTCCACCTCACAGACGCCATCGCTGACCACGCCACCTCCCAAATCGACGACGCAATGTCGAACGGCGAGTCATTCTTCCAATACATCGCCTTCACCGCTCCGCACTGGCCTCTCCACGCATGGGAAGAAGACATCGTCAAATACGAAGGCAAATACATGCGCGGATGGGACGAGATCCGAGGCTCTCGACACGAACAACAGAAATCGCTAGGCATCGTAGACGAGAAATGGCCCATCTCCGCACGTGATGAAGACGCTCCACCGTGGGAGGAAGTCGAAAATCAAGAGTACGAAGACATCCGAATGGCAGTCTACTGCGCCATGATCGAACAGGTAGACCGTGGCGTCGGTCGAGTAATCGACACCCTCAAAAAGCATGGCCAATTCGATAACACCATGATCATGTTCCTCTCGGACAACGGCGGCTGCGCCGAACTCTTCCAAGAGGATACCGATTGGCCCGATCCATCGCAATGGGCCACAACTCCAACCCTCGAAGGCGAACCGGTCCGTGTCGGCGACATCCCAGAACTCAGACCAGGCCCCGACACAACATTCCAAGCCGTCGAACTCCCCTGGGCAAACGTCTCCAACACGCCGTTCCGCTTCTTCAAACGTTGGATCCACGAAGGTGGCGTCTCCACACCTTTCATCGTCCACTGGCCATCGCGGATAACCGAAAGCGCAATCGTCGACAACGTCCCGATGTCCATCACCGACATCGCCGCCACCGTCTACGACGCCATCGGTGCGACCTATCCCACCGAATACAACGACAACGAAATCACGCCCTTGGAAGGTGAATCCATCACCCCCATCTTCGACGGAAAGGAATGGTCACGCGAACGCCCAGTGGCCGTCGAGCACGAGGGCAACCGAGGTATCCGCATCGGCGAATGGAAACTAGTCGCAGAGTGGGACGGCCCTTGGGAGCTTTACAACATCCCCGAAGACCGCACCGAACAGCACGACCACGCCGCATCCGAACCAGCCCGAGCCGCATCGATGCTCAAGGAGTACGAAGCCTGGGCCGAACGCTGCGGCGTCCTTACCTGGCCCGTCAAAGAAGGCGTCTTGGCAAAACGCACCAAAGGAAAACGCGACCACATCTCCCAGCACCGCGGCCCGATCGGAGGTCGAACAATGAGGTAGGAAACGGCATCAAGTTACGGCTCTACCAATAAGGACGGCAACATTGATCACCGCCGCCGCCAAGAGCCCAGCTGCCAAATCGTCCAACATGATGCCCCAGCCACCGCCAATCGCTTCCAACCGTCGAATACCCAGAGGCTTCAAAACATCAAAAATCCGGAAAAGCACAAACGCCGCAAGCACAGACCACCACTCCACAGGAGCCAGTATCAACAACGCCGCCAACTGACCCACAACCTCGTCAATCACAACCTTGCTCGGATCAGGATCATCCTCAGACTTCACCCGAGCAGACACCGCAACACCAACGAAGAACAAGACCACAACAATCCCGACAACCATCACGTTGAAACTCACCTCGCCAAGAGCGATCACAAAGTACACCACCGCGGTAACCCCGCTAGCCAAAGTGGCCTTCGCAATTGGCGTTAGGTAAGCTACCCCAAAACCAGTCGCTAATATGAGAGACACGAAGTTCAAGATGCGTGTGGACACGGAAGACTATTGTGTAATCGGCGTGGTGGCTAAATCTTATCGTTCGTTCAATGCAAGTGAATGTCGCAAGACGTTTTGGGCCTCCGAAGTCACGAGAAACACGCTTTATGGTGCGTTTCTCGCCATAAACGGCACATGAATTAACGAATAACACCTAGAAGTTTGACAAGCAGAACGATTTAGAGTAACTTTCCCCATACCGCCTTTTACGTCTCGCGGCCAGTGAGACATGCGTCCGGTGGCAGACTGACTATTAAAGAGGTTGTCGATGAAGAACAAATTGCAATCAATACCAAGACCGCGTTGGGTCTGGTTAGCGATGCTGTCATCCCTTGCGGGCATCGCCTCGTTCGCTATCTTCGCGTGCGGAGGCGAGAGGATCGTTGAGGTCACTGTCCAGACTGAGGTTATCCGCACCGTCGAGGTCGAGGTCCCCGTAGAAGTTGAGAGGGAGGTTGTTCGCGAAGTCGAGGTTGAAGTCCCGGTCGAGGTCGTCAAGGAAGTCGTCCGCGAGGTTGAGAAGGAAGTCGCCGTCGAGGTCGTCAAGGAAGTCGTCCAGACAGTCGAAGTCGAGAAGGAAGTCGCCGTCGAGGTCGTCAAAGAGGTCATCAAGGAAGTCGAAAAGGAAGTTGCCGTTGAGGTTGTGAAAGAGGTTCAGGTCGAGGTCGTAGTCACGGCCACCCCCGTCCTCCCACCCACCGCCACACCGGTTCCCGCAGCAACCGACGCCCCACCATCTCGCCAGGCGCCTGGCGAATTGGTCTGGGCAATCGGCGACAGTCAACGCAACTGGTCAGGCTTCAACGCCGGAAACCTATGTTGCGGAGCCAAGGCTTTAAGCGTTGTCGAGACGCTGTTCAAGCCCGTCGGCACGAACATCGCCGAGAATCTGCTTGCCGAGAGCTTCGAGTTCGATTCAGACCTCACTTACGTCGATGTCAAGGTCCGACAAGGCGTCGAATTCCACAAGGGATTTGGGTCGTTGACCGCTGAAGACATCGCATGGTCGACCAATGACACTAACCCCAACCTGTCTAACGAGTTGGGTTCTGGCCAAACCAGCGTTACCGACGGCTCAGGCACGTGGGCAGGCTTCTTGGGCGCCAATCCGAGCGAGGCAATCGACGACCAGACCGTCCGTATTCGGTGGGAGAACTTTGACCCGCGCTGGGACACCTGGTTCTTCGGACAAGATGGACTTGGGGCTGGCATAGTCAGCAAGAGGGCATTTGAAGAGATGGGCAAGGATTGGAACAACGACAACATCGTTGGGACAGGCCCATTCGAATTCACCAACTGGGTACGCGGCGACCGCACAGAATACACGGCTCTAAGCGAGCACTGGCGAGCGGTGCCCGAGATCGCAAAGATCACTCGCGTGTCGGTTCCTGACGAAAGCGTCAGAATCGTGATGCTGCAGAACGGTGAAGCAGACATCGCCGAGATCGGGACCAGCAACATCCCGACCGTCGAGCGTTTCGGTATGGTACGCAACGGTTCCGGGACCGCCCGAATGGTCACAGTAATGTTCGCTGGCAACCTGTGGGAGACGAACCACCCCACTACCGGCGATCCCTTGGAGATCGTCACTTACACGCACGACCTCCCATGGTTGGGCAATCCTCACAAACCTGACGACGGCAACAACCCAGCCGGCATGGACGACATGGAACAGGCAAGGCTGGTCCGCCAAGCTCTAGCCATGGCGATCGACCGTCAGCTGATTAACGAAGCCGTTATCGGCGGTGTCGGATGGCCAGTCGAGATCCCGTATTTCGACATCAACCACCCGGACTGGGAAAAGGACCGATGGGGCGTCGGATATGACCCTGCCATGGCTGAGGCACTGCTTGATCAGGCAGGATTCCCGCGCGGCGGCAACGGCACTCGATTCAAGATCGCCATGTTCGCCTGGCCAGTCGGACACTTCTTCGGCGACATCGGCGACGCTGTAGCCCAATTCTGGGAAGAAGTCGGCGTAGATGTAGACGTTCTGCACTACGAATACACTGTGTTCCGCCCAACCCTAGTGGGACGCTCTGCTACTCAAGCATGGACTGACACGGGTCCGCTGGAGAACTTTGCGACCACGCCTTGGGACTTCCCACGCGGTATTCAAATGAGCGCCATCGCTCGCGGAGGTAAGAGCCACGGTATCGAGATACCCGAAGCGACAGCCAACTACAAGAACGTATCGGCTGAACCAGACCGCGCTGCTCGGATCAACCTGAACAAGGACTTCGCAGACTTCCTGAGGCACTGGATGCCTGGATTCGGCGTTGTAGCGGTACCCAGCTTGATCGTCTACAACCCGAACGCGATCGGTTCGTGGGACATGGAGCCTGGTCTTCGACAGGCGATCAACTCCCCGGAGAAGATCACCCTCCCGTAGCCGGACTTCAGCCGCACAGGCTCGAACCCTTGAATCGATATAAGGTTCGGATCAAGGATCGAGCCGATCCATCCCCTCTCCCGCTGAAAGTGGGAGAGGGGTATCGTTACTCCGTGGATTGGGATCAGGAGACCTGAAGTTCAAAGATGCGTAGGTATCTCGCACGCCGTCTGCTCTTTGCAGTGTTAACGCTTTGGGGCGTGACAATTCTGGTGTTTGGACTTTCTCGCTTAGGCCCAGATCCGCTTCTGGCTTACGTGCGCGACGACACCTACGGCTTGGCCGCCGATACCGTAGCAGAACTTAAGGCTAAGTGGGGTTTGGATAGACCCGTCTATGTCCAATATTTCGTCTGGCTAGGTAACATCTTGCAAGGCGATATGGGTGAGAGCATCGCCACTCAGCGATCAGTCTCGCAGACCATCATGGAAGCGTTGCCCAACAGTCTCCAACTCGCCGCTGTTGCGTGGGTCTTGGGCACCATACCCGGAGTGATGCTGGGAGTGATTTCCGCCGTAAAACGCGGCAGCGGCATCGACTACTTCGGACGTGCCATCGCCCTTGTGGGGCAAGCCACACCAGCATTCTGGCTGGCGATTTTATGCATTCTGCTATTCGCCGGGTACCTGCAATGGTTGCCGTCAGCGACGAAAGCACCGGCGACATCCCCACTGTTGACGCAAGCCAAGCACTTCATCATGCCTGCGTTCGTGCTGGCTTTCGACCCTTGGGCGACGTACCTGCGCTTGACGCGATCTTCGATGCTCGAGGTACTCGATTCCGAATACGTGAAACTAGCTCGCGCCAAGGGAGCTTCTACCGGCTCCGTGATCTTGAAGCACGCCCTGCACAACGCCCTCATCCAGCCAATTACCGTATCCGCGTTGGTATTGGCCGCGTTCATAACTGGATCGGTCTTTGTGGAAACCGTGTTTGCCTGGCCCGGAATCGGACGATTAGCAGTTCAAGGTGCTTTGGACAACGATGCGCCTATCGTCGCGGGAACAGCTCTGATCTTTGGCGCCGGCTACGTCGTCCTCAACTTTGTCGCAGACATGCTCTACCTTGTGATCGACCCGAGGATCCGCTACTCCTGATGAACACTACCAGCCAGATCCAGAGTGCAGACGGCGCTCCCAAGGTAGTTTCCACCGATTACGTTTGGTACTCACCCCTCGACTGGTGGCGGTTCCTGCGTCGATGGCCCGTCATCCCGGTGTCGATATTGGTTTTGGTGGCCCTCGGTGCGATCTTCGCCAATCAGATAAGCCCTCACGAACCCGATAAAGGTAACTTGCGAGCACGGGACATCCCGCCTCTGTGGTTCGAAGGCAGCAGCACCGAATACCCGTTGGGCACCAACAACCTCGGTCAAGACATGCTGGTCCGTGTTTTGGAAGGAGCACGAGTATCTCTCGTCGTCGCCAGCGTTGCAGTGTTATTCGGCCTGTTCGTAGGCACATTGACGGGTATGTTGGCGGGATACTTCGGGGGATTGCTAGACGAGATACTCATGCGTCTGGTCGACCTTTGGTCTTCTTTGCCTTTGTTGATGATCGCCATAATCTGGGCGGTCAGCATTCAACCGAGTCTTTGGTCCGTCACATTATTGCTATCAATCTTCTCCTGGTCCGCGGGCACTAGGAACATTCGCGGAGAGATCCTATCCCTAAAAGGCCGCGACTTCGTAATCGCGGCACGTACGATGGGCGCCAGCGACTTCCGAATCTTGTGGCGACACCTCTTCCCTCAGATCGTCCACATCGTCATCGTCGTGACGACTTTGCGAACGGGAGCTTTGATTGTTGCGGAATCTGGTCTCTCGTTTCTGGGAGTCGGCCTGCCTGCCTCCGTTCCCAGTTGGGGTCTATTGATCACTCAAGGCCGAGCATTCTTGACAACCACGAACTGGTGGATGTCCATCGTCCCCGGTCTGTTCCTGTTTTTCACGGTCATGTCACTCAACTTCCTTGGCGACTGGTTGAGAGACCGACTGGACCCGCGGTTGCGTCAGATCGACTAACCGGCGCTGTCATTCAATGCCCGCGCGATAATTGAGCGCCATGACCACCCATGACGCGTCCCCGATTTCCGCATCGAGTTTGACCGAACGTCTATCCGACGGCTTCTCAGTTGCAATCGAGATAGAAACCTCCCGTGGATTGGCCTTGGGGGACGACGCCCGCCACTCCGTCGAACTGGCTCAAACAGCTGCCGACGAAGGCCGCATCGACGCGGTATGCTTCACCGACAACCCCGGCGGTAATCCACACATAACCCCAGAAACATTAGGCCTAGAACTTCTCGACCGCGATGTTGAGGTGGTAATCAACCTTTCGTGTAAGGACTACAACCGCAACTCTCTGGAAGGCCGTCTATGGTCGCTCTCGAGCCTCGGTTTCAGCAACGTCCTATGCCTTTCCGGCGACTATCCTGTCGCTGGATTTTCAGGCCAAGCACAACCAGTTTTCGATACCGATTCAGTCGGATTGCTCGAGATGATCCGACAAATGAACAATGGCTTGCGAGTCACACTCCCCGGACGACGCAGTTCCGAAACCGAACTCGACCACACCAACTTCCATCCCGGCGCAGCAGTCAACCCCTTCAAGTTGCACGAGGGCGAGTACCTCACGCAGCTCTACAAGATGGATTTCAAGCTACGTACCGGTGCCGAATGGCTAGTGTCCCAGATAGGATACGACGCCCGAAAACACCACGAACTGATCCGATACCTCAACTGGAAACACGGCGACAACGGCATCGTGCCCCCAGTGCTGGGTTCCATCTATGTCCTAAGCGCCCCAGCCGCTAGGTTTTTCGGGCGTTGGGGGATCCCGGGTGTAGCCGTCAATTCTGAGTTGGTTGAAGTCGCTAACAGCGCCGCCAAATCAAAAGACCGCGGCCGAGCCTTCTTCAACGAGCTCGCAGCCAAACAGATCGCCGTCCTCCGCGGCTGCGGATACAGCGGAGTCTATCTGTCGGGCAGGTTGACCTACAAGCGCATCGAGCAGATCCTCGACATAGCAGAAGGCATCAAAGGCGCAGGATGGAAAGACGCAGCCGCTGAGATCGGCTACTCGCAACCAAACGAGTTCTACCTCTTCGAACCGGGAGAGAGGCCAAACACCGCGTCCCATGAACTCAATCGAGAATACGCCAAGCGCCGCGGCAAACGATCGTCATTCCTAAGACGCGCACTCCATCCTGACCTCCCATATCGCGTCGGCCGATTCGGAAAACACTTCGTTTTCGATCACAACGCCCCCGCTTTCAAACCTAGCGCCGCTATCTATCGCCAGATCGAAAAGAGCAAGATCGCTACCAAAGCCGCGCACGCCGCAGAGCAGATGATGAAGGTGCCCCTTTACGGTTGCCGAGACTGCGGCGACTGCTCTCTGCCCGACATCGCCGAACTCTGCCCAGAATCGCAATGCGTGAAGAACCAACGCAACGGCCCATGCGGCGGCACTCACGCCGGAAAATGCGAAATCCTTGACAAGGACTGCATCTACCTCCGTGCCTACAACACTCTCAAGCTTTACGGCGAAGAGGAAACAATGCTCGAACACCCCGTTGTGTTCAAAGACTCCTCTCTCCAAGGCACCGCATCGTGGGCCAACACCTTCTCCAAACGCGACCACTACGGCACTCAAGACTAAACGCCGATTCCTGTCCGAAATAGCGGCTTAACAGTCGCCGCGTAGGATATTCTGCAAGCCACCCAACAATGGCTCTGTAGCGAATGGACGGTAATCCGATGCAATTCGATCTTCTCATCATCAACGGCACGGTATACGATGGCACTGGTGCACCCGGGATCAAAGCTGACGTTGGCATCGATGGCAAGCGAGTATCTGTAGTCGACGATCTCTCCTCCGCCACCGCGACTCGAGTTATCAATGCCACCGGCCTAGCCGTAACCCCCGGTTTTATAGATGTCCACTCCCATGCCGATGCCGCACTACTGCGCGACGGTCAACACGCCTGCGGTATCCGCCAAGGCGTAACCACCGAGATCATCGCCCCTGACGGCCTCACGCTAGCCCCACTCTCGCATGACAACTACCTGATGTACATGCACTACTTGAGCGGCATCTTAGGTTACGCATCTGAAGACCTTGACATGTCGACTTACGCGACAGCAATGTCCAACTACCACAACAAGACCTCATGCAATGTCGCAATGTTTCTCGGACACGGTCCAGTTCGGCTGGAAGCGGTAGGGATGAAAGACGAGCCCTTGATTGGAGATGCTTGGGATCGCGCAGAACGAATCATCCGAGAGAGCTTCGAGCAGGGCGCATGTGGCTTCGCGACCGGCCTGTCTTACTATCCAAACTCTTATTCCGACACCGACGAACTCGTGAACATCATGAACGTCGTCAAGGAGTACGAGCGACCGTTGTCTATACATCTCAGGAACCACAACACTGATCGGGGCTTCGCGGGTGGCGGTGTTGAAGAGGCTATGGAGATTGGACGCAGATCAGGAGCGCAGATCCATCTTGAGCACTATCGCACTCAACCCAATTCCGCGGGAGACTTGGAATCGATCTTGGAGCCTGTAGAGAGGGCAAAGGCCGATGGAGTCGACGTGACGTTGGAGACGTACCCTTACCCCGTTGGATCAAGCTTCCCCCAGACATTCTTCCCTGGATGGTTCCATGAGGGCGGACCGGAAGCGATGTTGAAACTCTTATCGGACGGTGAGACACGCGAAGAAGTCACAGCCGGCATAAGAAGTGGGACGCGTGGCGGAGTATCAGGCAACGTTTGGTCAAGCATCGGCTCTGAAGCCAATAAACATTTGGAGGGGATGTCGTTTGACGACGTTGCTGACGAGTGGGGTGTCTCTCTCGAAGAAATGATGTGCCGAGTGATGTTGGAGGAGGACCTGAACTGCGGTTTCCGTGGTGCGCCACCCGCAAGCACTCGTGTCTGGCAACAAGTTGAGGCGGACATCATGGAGCTGATGCAACGTCCTGATTACATGGTGGGTTCGGACGCCATCCCGACAGGCGGAATGGTGCACCCGCGTGCCTATGGATGCTTCCCACGCATGATCGGCCGCCTCCGCCGACGTCACAACATCCCTCTTGAATTGATGGTTCAAAGGCTGTCGCAAAACGCCGCGTTGCGCTTCGGATTGAAGGACCGAGGAGGGATCGCAGTTGGGAAGTTCGCAGACATCGTTGTCTTCGACTCTGAACGTATTACTGATCGAGCTACTTTCGAAGATCCTGAGCAATACCCGGAGGGCATACCGTTCGTAGTAGTAAATGGTCAAGTAGCCGTCGATCACGAAAGGCTGACCGGAGTTTTAGCAGGGGAAGCCGTATAGGAGGAAATACATGCGGTTGCTCGATGCCGCATTCGATGTATTGAGACGCGCTGGCGAGCCGCTCTCGCCAGCCGAGATCGTGCGTCAGATCAAATCGGCACGTATACCGATTGATGCCAACGAACCGCTCGACGACGAATCGGTCAAGGTGGAACTCGAGCACGTTGCAACAGACGGTCACGATGACACCGGTATTGTTCAAACTCCTTCAGGAAGGTTCACTCTTCCCTCGATGCTGGATCGAACGATTCGAACTGGAGCATCGATAGCGACGACAACCGCTTCGACGATGAATCCGATCAGCATCGCGTCTGCCATAGCCCGCGCCAACTTGGGCGCGATGTGGACGCTCCAAGATGCGACCAAAGAGGTCCTGAAGCACGCCAAACGCCCCTTGAGCATCAGCGAAATGACAACTATGCTCCGTGCCGCTGGTGTCTTGAAGGGAACGCGATCGAAGGACGAAGCAGAGGTTCGTTCCCAACTGATCCAAGACATGCTCCAGCGCGGGCGTGAATCGGCCTTCGTGCGCGTCGGCAACAACACCTACGCGTTGCGGTACTACTCTGCAGACGGAACAAAAGACGACGAGATTGAGGGAGACGTTGGCAAAGTAACAGACTATCAATCAGCGGTTGGTTCGTTGGCGAATGGTTCTGGCGATTCTGAAGCAACTGTGCGTGAGGACATGCTGCAAGAAACTTCAAAGCCACTCATCCGCGGAGGATTGACTCACGCCGTCACGACTCCTGTGCGGTTGGCGCGCAATCTTGCTGATGAGACGTTACCTGGGCAAAATCGCGAACCCAGCCAAGCGTTGCTTCGTCGCATCCGTAGCTTGAGCAACCAGCGGTTTGAACGCTTTATAGTCGTCTTTCTCGCCAGCATCGGCATGACCGATGTCGTAGTTATTAACCGTATGCGACCCGGCGAGTTGGATATCCATGCCAGCCTCTCTATCGCCGACATCACGGAAGTTCGCTTCTCCATCCAAGCGTTGAACTGGCGCCGCGATATCCACGGCGGCGATGTCCAACTCCTCCGCGGCGGCATGAGAATCGGCGACCACGGATTGATTGTCACGACGTCAGACTTCCAACGAGGCGCACTTGAAGAAGCCAACCGCCAAGGAGCGATACCGATCGCGGTGATCAACGGCGAGCGCTTAGTGGATCTGGCGCGGGAGCGTGGGGCGGTGAAGGTATTGGGGGTTACCTAGCACAGTTCGCGGCAACAACCCACCGGCCTCCACAAGCTGTCATTGGGCAATCAGACTAGTAACCCAATGCAAATCCGTCCCGACGCGGATCCGCCGCACCGAGGTAAGAGCCGTGCGATGTGCGATGTATCGCATGAGCACCACCCACCGCATTGGTGTATGGAGGCAACAACCCGTACTCGTAACCCATAGCCCCCAGTTGCTCTAACATCCCAGCATCGAACCGCGACTCGAACATCAATGCACCGACATCGTAGTAGCGGAATCTAGGCGCCTCAATCGCTTCTTGTATGTTCTTGCCGCAGTCTAGGAACTGGTGGATCATCTGGATCGTGGTATGGAGGATTCCGTAGCTGCCCGGCGTACCGATGGATGCCACGAAGGTGGCATCGTCGCCCAAATAGATCTGTGAAGGGGCGATGACGAAGTCGACGGCGCGTCCGCCTCCGAGATCGTTAGGGCTGCCTTGGTTGAGGTCGAACCACTTGCCCATGTTGTTGATGAATACGCCAGTGCCTTTCGGGGCGTGACAGGATCCGAAACCGCCGCCGAGAGTCTGGGTGACAGTGACCACGTTGCCCCACTGATCGGCGGTGGCGAAATGGGTTGTCATGGGCGATTGGGCTGCGGGAACTGGGTTCCAAACTCCAGGCAGCGATGCCTCGACTGCTGATCGGTTCCAGCGCTCCGCGGGAAATCCGCTGAACTTGTCGGGTGAAATTGATCCCCTGATCTCTTCCGCATACTCCTGGGAGAGCAGACGGTCCAGAGGGATATCGACATCCCGCGGATCGCCGGAATAGTGAGTGCGGTCGTCCGCGGCTCTTAGGACAGCTTCGATGATGAGGTGTTCGGTAGTGGCAGTCCCGGGATCGAGATCGTACCCGTCCAAGATGTTGAGGGTCTCGAGCATCTGGAACGCTGAGGAGTTGGGTTTGGGGACTCGCAGTTCGTAGTCTCGGTATGTGGAGGAGAGTGGTTCCTCCCAATATGGCCGATACGCTGCGAGTTCTTCGCGGTTGATAACGCCGTTGAATGCTCTCTGTCCCTCGTAGATTTCGTCGCCTAGGGAGCCTTCGTAGAACTCTGTGAGGCCACCTTCGACTACACGCCTGAAGCTCTCGGCGAGTTGTTGCTGGTGGAGCAGTGCTCCGGCTTCTACGGCGGAGAACTCGAGTGGCGGCATTGCGTCGTCTTCGGTTAGTTCTTGGATCTTGTCAATTGAGTCGGCGACTGTAGTCGCTATCAACGGTGTCATCGGGACGCCGTTCTCTGCGAGGTCGATGGCGTATTCGAAGACCTGTGCGCGGGGCAGTTTGCCGTACTCATCATGCATCGTGAGCCAACCGCCGATGTTACCGGGCACCAGCATCGACAGCGGGCCGTACTCCATGTCGTCACGCGTCATGGTTGACGGGTCAATGTCGTTAGGCGCATGCCCCGAGTAGTTGATGGTGCGAGTTTTTCCCTCATCGGCCATGTAGACAAGTGCAATGCCGACACCTCCCATTCCCGACATAAACGGTTCGGCGACGTTTAGCCCCGCTGCAATTGCTACGGCTGCATCGACCGCGTTGCCGCCCGCTTGAAGGGCTCGCAAACCTGCAATGGTGGCGTGCTGTGATGCCGATGCGACCATTCCGCGCCTGCCAGTCGCGGGTGGACGTGTCGATTCTCCGTGAGGGGTTGGGCCTGCTTGTGCTGCTAATGCCATGTCGGGGGTCTCCGTTAGTCGACTAACGACGCTAGATGTTTGCGAGAAGCGATCTTCTCTTCGGGTGATCCGTATACCATCGAATAGTGACCTCGATATCCGAGGTCCTCTAGGCGGTTGAAGCAGGATTCGAAATCAATCGTGCCCTCACCAGGGATCATGTGTATTTCGTATTCGCCAGTGTTGTCGGCGAGGCGGACTTCACCGAGACGCTCGATGCCAAACGCGTCTATGAACCCGTCAATACCCTCCGGCACAAGATGAGCATGGTTGACGGTGAATGCCCAGCCTAATCGGCTTGCCGGTATAGCATCGAAGATTTGCTTGCACTCCTCGATGTCGTGGGCAAGGTATTTGATCTCGGCGTGTTCAGGTTCTGCGTTGTGGTTTTCGAGAAGGATGCGCTGGCCGGTGTCGGAGGCGTACGTTGCGGCGCGATCTAGTCTCGCGATAGCTGCGGCCATTCGGGCATCGGGATCGGATGAGAAATGGTATCCGGCGTGGACCACGGTCCATTTGCAACCTAGACGATTTGCCAAGTCGATGCAGGCTCGCATGTAGTTTTCTACGCCCCGAGAGACGTAGGGGGAGAGTTCGGCGACATTGACGGCGCTGAGAGTGTGGAGACCGATGCTGATGCCTGTCATTTCGCATCGGTCACGGAGAGCTGCGATGCGTTCTGGCGACCATGTCTCCATGTGGTTCGGTCCAGTGTCGGCATTGAAATCTAAGTAGTAGAAGCCGTTTTTCTCCGCGAAATCTAAAGCGTCTTCTAGTCGGACTGTGCCAGCGTCGTAGCCGATGCGGTCGAATATTGCCATGGGTAACAGGTCCTGAGTTGCGGCGATGGATGAGGTGATTCTACGTTGGTGAAGACGAAACCGAGTCGGGATCAGTTGAAGGTCAGGACGGATCTTGCGGCTTCACCAGCCACCATATCGGCGAAGGCTTCGTTGATCTCGCTGAGCGGACGGTATCGAGTGATCATCTCGTCAAGTTTGAGCTTGCCCTGCTTCTCCATCTCGAGAAGCCAGAGGAAGTCCACCCTAGGTCGTCCATCGCCATGCCAGTTCCCGAGTATGGTTCTTCCACGCAGCAGTTCCCAACCGTCGACAGCCATCTCTGCGCCCGTAGGAAAGACACCTACGAGGACTGTGGTCCCTAGTGGGCGCGTCGAGTTGAAGGCTTGTTTCGCTATGGAAGGCAGTCCAACAACCTCAAACGCGTAATCGGCACCCCCACCAGTGATTTCGTGGATCCTCGCAACAGGGTCTTCCTTTGACGCATTCACAAAGTGCGTCGCACCCATCTCCTCTGCTTTTTCCAGTTTGAAATCAACAGTATCGACCGCAATGATTTGACCAGCGTTCGCCAGTCTTCCGCCTTGGACTACGCTCAGCCCCACGCCACCGCAACCAAAGACCGCCATCGTTGATCCCGTGGGGACTTTGGCACGGTTGACGACTGCACCGACGCCTGTGATGATCCCGCAGGAGATAAGGCATGCTGCTTCGAGGTTTGTGTCTGGCGGCACGAGGACGCATTTGTCTTCGGGAGCCATCGAATACTCGGTAAATGTGGGCGTTCGGTGGTTGATGCGCTCGCCGTTTTTGTGGAACCGAGTGGTGCCGTCGGGCATCGAGGCACCATAGGTGAAGTTGGTTTCGCAGAGAGAGGGGTGACCGTTCGTGCAGTTACGGCATCGCCCGCACATGGAATCGAGAGACAGGATCACTTTGTCGCCGGGCTTCAACCAGTTGACGCCTTCGCCAACTTCTGCAACTGTGCCGGCACCTTCATGTCCGAGGATCATCGGGCCTACGAAGTTCTTGGTGTGTCCATCTACGGCGTGGTAGTCGGAGTGGCAAACGCCGGCGCCGACCATTTTGAGCAGGATTTCGCCTCGTTTGGGCGGATCGATCTGCAAGGTTTCTACTGATACAGGTTGCTTCTGGGCACGGAGTACGGCGGCTTGGGTTTCCATGTTTGATTGGTCCGTGGATGGTCGTTGGTATGGGTATGAATGTTAGCGTCTTGGTGATGTGGATGTTGGGGGATTCTGGGAATAGAATGCGGGTATGGTTGAGGGTTCTGATAGTCAATCTTGTTGCGTGCCGGATCGGGGTGAGGAATCTGCCGTTTTTGCCGCAACACCCAAGCAAGTTGCGGCAAATTCGTCTGAACTTGCCGGAGATTCGGGGTGTCTAGCGGCAGAAAACGGCAATAATGCGGCTAGTTTTGATCTGGTCAGACTGGACGGCGGCAACTTTCGGATGGGGACGGATGATCGGAGGTTTCCGGCTGATGGGGAGGGACCGGTGAGAGAGGTGTCGGTGGATGGATTCGGGGTGTCGGCGAGGTTGGTGACGAATGAGGATTTCGATGCTTTTGTTTCGGCGACTGGTCATGTGACGGATGCTGAGAGATTCGGTTGGTCGTTTGTGTTTAAGGATTTTGTGAGTGCTGAGGTTGAGCGTGAGGTGTCTCAGGTGGTGCAGGGATCGGAGTGGTGGTGGCGAGTTGATGGATCGTATTGGCGAGAGCCGGAGGGGCTGGGATCGGGTGTCGAGGATCGTGGGGATCATCCGGTGACGCATGTTTCGTGGACGGATGCGATGGCTTATTGCGATTGGGTCGGTGGTCGATTGCCGACGGAGGCGGAGTGGGAGTTTGCGGCGCGTGGCGGGTTGGATCAGGCGCGGTTTGCGTGGGGTGATGAGCTGGAGCCAGAGGGTGAGCATATGTGCAATATCTGGCAGGGGGAGTTTCCGAGTGTGAACACGTTGGGGGATGGGTGGCATGGGACTTCGCCGGTGGGTAGTTTTTCGGCGAACGGGTACGGTATCTACGATGTTGCGGGGAATGTTTGGGAGTGGTGCTCGGACTGGTTTTCGGCTTCGTTCCATCGGAACGCGCGGAGGGTCACGAGGGAGAATCCGAAGGGGCCGCGGAATGGGTCGGCGAAGGTTATTCGCGGTGGGTCGTATCTGTGTCATGACTCTTACTGCAATCGGTATCGTGTGGGGGCTAGGACTGCCAATACGCCGGACTCGAGCACGGGGAATTTGGGTTTCAGGGTTGTGGTGGGTTGAGGGGTGTTGGTTGGCGTGCCCCCTCCCTTCCACCCTTGCCCCCTCACCCCGGCCCTCTCCCTCGAGGGGAGAGGGGGATTGCCCCCCACCCTCCCCTGTGTGATGGGGTATTATCTCTGTAGCTGAATAGTTGCTTCTCAAGGAAATGGAAGCGGGAGACTTAATCGATGTATCTGCTTGAAGTGCTGAACCCTGTTGCGCAGCAGCGCGGGTTGATGAACACGATGAAGATCAATGAGCGTCCGGAGACGCTCGATGACCGGACGGTAGGTCTGATCTGGAGCGGGACGCATGGGGGTGATGTGGCGTTGAAGCGTGCGGGTGAGATGATCCAGGAGCGTTTCAAGAATGTGCGGGTGAATTTTTACACAGGCGGGAACTATCCGGCACCGCCGCCGATCGTGAGGCAAGCAGGAGAGGAGTGTGACGTCGTCATCGGCGCCACGGCTGATTGAGGGACCTGCGCGTCGTGGATGGTCCACGACATGATCGAGATCGAGAAGATGGGGAAGCCTGCGATCCCCATCGTGTCTGGTCGGTTTGAGGAGGATGCGATTGCGAGTTCACGGGCGTTTGGGATGCCTGACTTGCAGTTCGTGATCGTTCCTCGTATATATCGGAACTTGGCGATTGAGGAGTGTGTTTCGCAGACCGAGGCGGCGATAGATGACATCGTCGATGTGCTGACGGTTGATCAGCAGCATGGCCGAGGGGTGCGTGACGAGACGGCGGAAATACAGCGGTTCGAGGGTGAGGACCGGTGGGATGCGATCCTGAAGATGAATGAGCAGTGGTTGATGCGGGACTGGGGAGACTCATTCATCTTGCATCCGCCGACTGCCGAGGCGGTGGATGAGTTGATCGCCGGTACGAACATGGATGCAGACGAGCTGGTGTGCGACATGCCGCCGGGATTTGGTCTGGCAACCGTCGAGAAGATCGCCATTAACGCGGCTATGGCCGGTGCGAAGCCGGAGCATATGCCTGTGATTATGGCAGGCGTGAAGGCGCTGTCGCAGATGGGATCGCATGGCGGGAAGTCGCTGCTGATGTCGACGAGTCCGCAAGCTCCCTTGCTGGTTGTGAATGGTCCGATAGCGAAGGAGATCGGGATCAATGCTCGGTCGGCGCTCGGACCCGGTCGGGACAATGAGGTGAACATCACCATCGGTCGTGCTTTCTCGTTGTGTTTGCGGAACATCGGTTACTGGTATCCCGGTCAGATGGATATGGACACGATCGGAACGACGCGTAAGTTCGTGCACTGCATCGCCGAGAATGAGGACATGAGCCCTTGGGAGCCGTTCCATGTGAACCAGGGCTTCCGTGCCAGCGAGAGCACGGTTAGCGTGTTCATAACCAACGGCGAACTAGATGTCCAAGACCAAGGCAACACCAAGGCCGAGGACCTGCTCAAGACGCTGGCTTACGGCTCGATATTCGGCACTCGTGGGCTGGGGATGCATGGCGGCGGCCAGAGGCTGATTCTGATGCCTCCTGATGTCGCCGGGCCTGTTGGTGATCAGGGCTTCTCGAAAGACGACGCCCGAGGCTTCATCCATCTGAACGCCAATCACAGCTTGGGCAAGATGATCCAGTACACGCCGTTGAAGGGCGAGGCTAGGATCAGTCCGATGTGGCGCTGGTTGGAGGACCTTACCGAGAAGGAGCGGCTGGAGATCGAGGTTCCGGTGGTGGACAACCCGGAGAGCTGGCACATCGTGGTCGTTGGCGCTGATAGGGCTAAGACCGCGGTGATGCCTACTGGGGATGGAGTGGCTACGGTGGGGGTTGATCAGTATCAGGTTTGAACTGAATTGGTTGTTGGCGAGGCTACGCTATGTTAGTAGCCCGCCAAGGTCGTTCACGAACTGACTTTGGGAAGAATGTTCGTGGATGTCTCTGTGCAAAGGAGGCGCATTTAGCCGTTTATGGAGAGTGCGCGATGGGGTATGGGTCGATATAGACGGCGGCTTCGCCGTTCATTACTTCTGTGTTGGTTTGGTTGGTGCAGGATACTGCTAGTTTGACGATGGGTTTGTCTTCTCGGACGGAGGTTACGGTGCAGGTTGCGGTGATTTTGTCGTCGATGTATACGGGGTTTGTGAAGTTGGTGTTTAGGCCGAGGAAGATGATGGTGGCTTCTTGTCCGGCCATTTTGACTCCGAGGACGGCGGAGACCATGCCGACTAGGAGAGCGCCGTGGGCGATGCGTTTTTCGAATCTGGTTTGAGCGGCGTAGGTGTCGTCGAGGTGGAGGGGTTGGGTGTCGCCGCTTAGGATTGCGAATTCACGGACGGTTTCGTCGGTGATGGTGCGGGTTACTGATGCTGAGGAGCCTAGGGTGAAGTTTGAGGGGATGTTGGGCATGGTGGTGGAGATGGCTTGGCACAAATGGATCGCGTGCGATTCGACTGAGTATCAAAGGGTTTCGATCCTGACACCTTCGATGCGTTCGAAATCCCTGCGGTTGTTGGTCAATACGGTCAAGTCGTGGTACACAGCCGTACAACCTATCAATAGATCGAAATCGCCGATCGGCGTACCTCGAGTTTGAAGGCGAGCTCGTTGTTCCCCGAAGAGTCGGCAAATTTCGTCGTTAAGTCCAATGATTTCGAAATCGCTCAAAAACTCTAGAAGTATGACTTCGGCATTTGCAGGTTGCGGCGACCTGAATACGCCATGGTAGAGTTCAGCCACAGAAATTGCGCTAATGGCGATTCCTTCTGGTGCTCGTAGTTGCAGCTGCTCCGCGATGGCTCGTGACCCTCGGAGGTTGTGGATCGCCCAATCGGAGTCGACGAGGAATTTCACTTCAGTTCTGGGAGTGGTCGGCTACGCGATTCGGTAGATCGATATGCGTAGATCTCGTCGATTAATTGTTCGCAATCTACGATCCCTTTCCAACCTCCGAAGCTTGATCGCAAGCCCCTGAATTCGGATTGTCCTTCTTCGCGCTCCGACACGGAGATCACGACTTCGGCACCTTCGTCGAGGTCAACCGGAGTTTCCAGTTTGAATACGCCATTTGAGTAGGTTGCTTTGAGATTTTCAATCATGGTGGATCAGGTACCACGTTAATGTCAATCGTGTATTTTCAGTATACGGGGAAGATCGATGGCAGTACATTGAGGGTTGAACGACAGATACGGCACTAAGTACTTGTCCGCACACATCGCGGTGGGATGGTCACTACTGTCTTTGGGCGATGTAGGAGCCGATGATTACTAGGACTGCTCCGGCCCATAATTCTGGTCCGATGGCTTCGCCTAGGATTAGCCAAGCTAGGATGGCGGTTGTGACGGGGGATGAGAGGGATATGAGGGTCACTCGGCTGGGGAGGTAGTTGCTGAGGAGCCATGTCTGGGCTAGGAAGGCGAATCCAGCGATGATGACGCCTTGGTAGAAGAGGGATGTGAGAAGGATGAATGTCAAGCGTGTTGGTTCAGGTTCGAAGATGAGTGAGCCGGCGAGGAATGTGACTGATCCGAAGATGCCTTGGGCCATGAGCATCTTGAAGAGCGATATGTTCTGGCCGAGTTGGGAGAGGTATACCTGTCGGAGTCCGAGTAGAACGGCGGAGCACATGATGAGAAGATCGCCCAACCACGGGTTTATGGCGTCGATGCCTTCGGTGCCGGCTATGATGCTGCGGACGAAGACGGCGGCGGCTCCCATATAGGCGATCATGGCACCGAGTACTCGCCGTTTGGAGAGGTTGTCGTTAGGGACAAAGAAGTGGGCGAAGACGCTTGCCCAAAGCGGGAAGGTGGTTATTAGAACTCCGGTGTGGCCAGCGGTTGTGAAGTACTGGCCGATGTTCATGAATGCGGTCTGTATGGAGAAGAGGATTCCGAGAACGAAGAGAGGGAAGTATTCCGATCGTTCGACTTTGATGCTTTGCCTCGTGACGATGGCGTAGATGATTACGACGATCATGCCCAAAATGAATCGCCAGAAACCGATTCGGAGCGGGGGCGCGTATTCCAGACCTGCCTTTACGGCGATGGGGAGGCCTGCCCACAAGGAGGCGAGGGTGAATGCGAGGCTGCCAGCGCGGAGGTTGAGCGGTTTACGTCGGTCTACGCGTGGGATGTCAGGCTCTGACCGAGATGCGGTCTTTTGCTGAGCTTCGGATTGTGAGGAGGTTGGGCGCAACGTCGATTAGGTGATTGATAAGAACGAGTTGCGCGATGTGCGACGGTTTAGCGTGGTGACCAAACCCCCTTGTATTCCCCCTTGGGCTTCAAGGGGGAAGGTAACGTGGAATTCCCTCTTGGACATCGAGGGAGAGGAGTACGTGGTCAGCCTTCCAACCGTTTCAGATATTGGCCGACCCAGTCGAAGTCGACGAGGTCAACGTAGGCGTCCATGAGGGCTTTTGTGACTGGTCCGGGGACGTTTCCGTCGCCTACGGTCGAGCCTTGGACGGTGCGTACGGGGCAGATGCAGAGGGATGTGGAGGTCAGGAACATTTCGTCGGAGGTCGTGGCGTCGAACATGTCGAGATCGGTTTCGACCACATCCAGATCGATCTCCTCGGCGAGTTCGATGGCTGTCTCACGTGAGATTCCGCCGAGGACGAACTGGGCTTTGGGGGTGTATGCGACGCCGTCTTTGACGACGAAGATATTGGATCCGATACCTTCGGTGAGGAATCCTCGGCTGTCGAGGAGGATTGCCCATGCCTCTTCGTCGAACTCCTTGGCCTCGAGGTCGGCCATGATGAGGTTCAGGTAGTTGTGGGATTTGGCTCGTGGGCTTAGGGATTCCGGGCTGATGCGTCGGGTTGAGGGGATCCAGACGTCGATGCCGTCGCGGTAGAGGCGTGCTCTTGGTTCAAGTGGGAGTGGTGTGCACTCGATGATGACGGTAGGTCCGCCGTCAGTTGCCCACATGTCGCCTCCTACGAGGTCAACGCCGCGGGATACACGCTGCCCTACCCAGTAGTCATCGTCGTCGCCGAGAAGCTTCAGGTTCTGCTCGACAACCTGCATGGTAGCGTCTCGCATCTCTTCTTTGGAGATGCCGGGGTCGATGCGGACGTAGTTGAGTGAGTTGTAGAAGCGGTCGAGGTGTTCGTCGAGTTTGAATATGCGGTGGCCGAAGGTTCGGGTCATGTCGAATACGGCGTCGCCGTATTTGAAGCCTCGGTCGCGGAAAGGCACTAGTGCTTGGCTTTCGGGAACGATCTCGCCGTTGAAGTAGGCGACACGCTCGTTTCGGGATTCTGACGGCATCGGAGCAATCCTTGGGGGAGTTTGAATCGTCTAGAGTTATGTTATAGCCCGTGTGATGACGAGGGATTATGGGCGCGCGGCGTTCACTAGAATCTCTACGTTTTATGGAAGCACATTCTGCCCCTCCAAAGACCGACGCAGTAGAAGAGTCTGCGTCTGATGATTCGCCGCGTGACGTTGAAGACGTAAAGGTGGGCGATGAAGATGCGTTTGTGGTTCCAGAGTGGAAGCCTCAGATCAATATTCGATTAGGTGCAGGTGGTCGTGGCGTCGGGGAAACTGAAGCGAATGGGAGGGCATCGTCTAGATCGACGGATGGCGGAGTCAGGGGCCCGGAGGCCATTCCGAGGCGGATCGACGCGATCAATGTCTTGCTTGGTTTGATTCTGCTGCTCGCACTCGTCCTTCGGGTTGTCGGCACGGATTGGGACCAAGGCGGGTTGTATCACCCTGACGAACGCGACTTCCTAGGGCGTGCGGAGCGTTTGGATTTTGGGCAGCTGACGGAGCCGGGGTTGTTCAGTGTGGAGTCGCGGTTGAATCCGCACTGGTTCAACTATGGCAGTTTGCCGTTGTACGCGTTGGCGGGATGGAAGGCTTTAGCGTCGCCGTTTGCGGATGGGGACTGGAACCTGTTTGATTTGCGGTTCCCCGGCCGGAATATGTCGGCGGTGGCGGATACGGTGACGGTGCTTTTTGTGTTCTTGCTAGCGACGCGACTGGCGAGGGATCGTCGTGCCGGGTTGATAGCGGCGTTGCTGGCTGCGTTGGCAGTGATTCATATCCAGAACGCGCACTACACGGCTGTGGATGCGCCGATGACGATGTTCATTGTGGCGACGATCTATTTCTCGGTGCGGATGGTGCAGGCGCGTCAACAGAGGGATGCGTTGCTGGCGGGAGCGATGCTGGGGTTTGCAATTGCGACGAAGGTGACGGCGGGGCCGGTTGCGCTTGCGGTGGCTACGGCGCATGTTCTGATGCTCGTTGGACCGAGCATCGTTGCGGGGAAGGCACGGGAGATTACTGCTGACGACGTGAAGCTGGTGTTGCGTTACGGGGTGTTGACAGGTGCGGCTACGGTGATTGCGTTGCTGGTGACGCAGCCGTACATGATCATCGACTGGGACACGTATTTCGGGAACATCTTCCGGCAGTCGGAGATGGTGCGTAGGGTTGTGGATTTTCCATTTACTCGGCAGTACATCGATACGCCTGCGTACCTGTACCAGATTCGTCAGTTGTCCACTTGGGGACTAGGTATCTCGTTGGGGATTGCGGTCTGGTTAGGGTTGGTCTGGGCACTGGCTCGGACGGTTGTTAAGCGTGACTTGGCGCTATTGGTGGTGTTGTCGTTTTTGCTGCCGTACCTGTTGGTGAACGGGCAGTTTGCGGTGAAGTTCTTGCGGTACATGCTCCCGGCTACGCCGTTATTGATCGTGTTCACGGGTTGTGCCATCTGGTGGGTTTACAGCTGGATGTTTCCGCGGATTCACCGGGTGGCACGAGTGCCGGTGTACGCGGTTGGGGCGGTGGCGTTTCTGCTGTTGATTCATTACACGGTTGCGTATCTGAATGTGTTCACGGGTTCGCATCCGGCGCAGGAGGTTTCGAGTTATCTGAGGCAGAACGCGGAGGCTGGGACTGTGGTGATTCAAGAGCACTGGGAGGAGGGTATACCGAACATTCCGACGTTCAACATGCATCAGAAGTTGGGGATGTATGAGGCGGATACGAATGCGAAGTTTTCGACGGTGTCGAGGTTGATGTCCGAGGCCGATTACTTCGTGCTTTACAGCAACCGATTGGCGGCGACTATACCTCGGTTGCCTGAGCGGTATCCGATCTCGGCGCGGTTCTATGAGATGCTGTTCAACGGGGAGTTGGGTTATGAGGTTGTTTATTCGTCGGTGAGGGTGCCGGAGTTTTTGGGTGTTGTTTATTGGGACGATCCGTATGCTCGGGTGTCGTTCGGAGTCCCCGAAGGTTATGCCCAGCCTCGTGGGAGTGTTTACAACTGGGACTGGTTCGGATGGGCTGATGAGAGTTTCACCGTTTATGAGCATCCTCATGCGATCGTGTTCAAGAATGTTGAGGAGTTGAGTCAGATCAGTCTTCTCGGTCGGATCTATCGAGATGGTCGGCCGGATGATTTCCAGCGAGTATTGACAGGCGGCGTGGGTCTGGTCTACGACGATACGCAGTTGAGCACGCAACAGTCTGGCGGGAGTTGGGATAGCGTCTATTTCCTGCGTGATCTGCCGAACGAGTATGCGTGGCTGGTGTGGTTGTTGGCGGTGCAGGTGATCGCTTTGGCGGCTTGGCCCTTGACGTATCTGGTTTTCAGACCGTTGACGGACCGGGGTTATTTGTTCAGCAAGCCTTTGGGATTGTTGATTGTGGCGACGATTGCTTGGTTGTTGGCGAGTCTAGGGATTTTGGGTTTCAGCGCTTTGAGCGTTGGGATTTCGGTCTTGGTTTTGGCGTTGATTTCGTTGATCGTGTTGTGGCGGATCGGGGATGAGATCTGGTACTTTGTAAAGGCTCATTTGAGGACGATTGCGATTGCTGAGGCGATCTTCTTGGTGGCGTTTCTGGCGTTTTTGGCGATACGGTTGGCGAATCCTGACCTTTGGCATGCTTGGCGTGGCGGAGAGAAGCCGATGGACTTCGCGTATTTGAACGCAATCACTCGGTCTACGATCATGCCGCCGTATGATCCTTGGTTCGCCGGGGGTTATCTGAACTACTACTACTATGGTCAATTCATCGTTGCGTCGTTGATACGGGTTACGGGGATAGTGCCGACGGTTGCGTATAACTTGGCGGTGCCGTTGATCTTCGCGCTGTCTGCTACTGCGATTTACACGGTCGGGTATAACTTGATTGCGATGTCGATGCGGGCACGTGGGGCGATTCGGTTGGGGAAGGTGCCGATCTTGTTCGGGTTGCTGGCGGCGTTGCTGGCGGTTGTTGCGGCGAATATTGATGGGCTGGCGCAGGTTATTGCCGGGTTGTACGAGTCATACGTCCAAGGTGGAGATTTTCCGCGTTTCGACTATTGGCGGAGCACTCGGCTGTTTGAGCATGGGACTGGTGGGAATGAGATTACGGAGTTTCCGTTCTTCACGTTCTTGTATGCGGATCTACATGCACACATGATCGCGATACCGTTTGCGGTGTTGGCCTTGGGCTTGGCGGTTGTGGCGTTTCTGAGGGCGGGGATGGAGAGGTTGTCGAAGTTTGAGACGTTGTTGTCGTTGGTGGTTTTGGGAGTCGCTGTAGGTTCGTTGCGGTTGATCAACTCTTGGGACTATCCGACGCAGTTGATGTTGGCCGCAGGATTCATATTTGCCGGCGAGTTTCTGTACGGGCACAAAGGGAAGCTGGTCGGGTTTGGTCAGGCGTTGGTAAAGGTGGCTGTCGTGGGGATCGTTGGGTATTTGGTGTATCTGCCTTTCCATTCGAACTTTGAGTTGTTCAACAATGGGATTGAGCCTAGCCAGTTCCAGACGGCTTTGTGGCGGTTCTTGTTGATACACGGTTTGTTTGTGTTCGCGGTCGGATCTTGGCTGGTGATCGAATGGGAGCGTGGGACGTTCAGATATGGGGAGATCATCGGGAAGTTGCGGGATGATTATGGGTATCCGAAGTGGGCGTCACCGTTGATTGTGGGGGCGTTCGTGTTGGTATGGTTGGCGGTGGTTGTTTCGTATCCGCACTACATCACGGTGGTGGCCACGTTGACTGCGTCGGTGCTTCTCGGGTTTACGGGGCTGATGGCTTATCTGAGACGGCATCTGGGACAGCGATACATCATCATCACGGTGGCGCTGGTGATCATGTCGTTGTTGATGATTGCGGGGGTGGATGTTGTGACGGTGACGAACGATATTGGGCGTCAGAACACGATCTTCAAGTTCTACATTCAGGCCTGGTGGTTGTTGGCGATCGCGTCGACGTATGCGATCTGGCGTATTTGGGATGTGGGCGCGTTCGTGACGAAGCAGTGGACGGCGGTTAAAGTGGCTTGGTTGGGAGTTTTCGCTCTGCTGGGGGTTGGTGTATTCATCTATCCATTGATGGCGACTGATGTTCGGTTGGATGATCGTTTCAGTGCTATCGGGCCCGGCATCGACGGTGAGGCTTATATGGATGCGGCTGTTTACTTAAGGAAGGGTATCGAGCTGGAATTCGCGACTGATCGTCCGGGAATCGAGTGGTTGAGGGAGAATGTTGACGGATCTCCGGTGGTTGTGGAGGCGCAATGGGATCTGTATACATGGGCGAATCGGGTTTCGATATACACAGGGTTACCGACAGTCTTGGGTTGGGACTGGCACCAGACGCAGCAGCGGCACGACTATCGTTGGGAGGTTCAGCGTCGGCGCGCGGCGGTGAACGAGTTTTACACGACGCGTGATGTTGAGGAGGCGCGTGGTTTTCTGGATGAGTTCAATGTGAAGTATGTGTATGTAGGGGAGCTTGAACGTGGGGCGTATCCGACTAGCGGGATAGCAAAGTTCGACGATATGCCGGAATTGAATCTGCATCCGGTGTTTGAACAGGGGCCTGTCAAGATTTACGAATATCGGGGTTGACGCGGTACGATTCACATTAGGATGTCAGCGCAGATGATAGAGACGGTTTCGAATGCCTTGAAGGTGGCGGTCGATTTCGTCTTGCCGGTTGTTTGCGTGCATTGCGAAACTGAGGGCGCGTTGCTGTGCGCCGAGTGTCTGGACGATGCTCCTGCGCTGCCTAGAAATGCTTGTGTGAAGTGTGGAGAGCGGACGCGGGAGTTTTTGAGGTTGTGCGGTGATTGTGTTGCGTTGCCGCCGCCGCTTGATCGGTTGGTTTCACGGCATCGGTATGGCGGGGCTGTGCGGAGCGCTGTGCATGCTTTGAAGTATCGGGGGATTACAGCGATTGCGCCTTTGATGGCGAGAGAGATGTCGAGGAATGTATTCTTTCGACGAGCGAAGATTGATTGTGTCGTGCCAGTACCGGTGCATGATGATCGATTGAGGGAACGGGGCTATAATCAGGCGGCTCTGTTGGCGCGGGAGATAGCCGATGGATTGGGGCTTCGATATGTTGAGGATGGGCTGATCAAGGTGCGTGCTACCGAATCTCAGGTGGAGTTGTCGAGGCAGGAGCGTACGATGTCGTTGAGGAACGCGTTCGAGGCCAAATACGGCTTTAGGGATGCGCACGTATTGCTTGTTGACGATGTATGCACTACAGGGAGCACGTTGATGAATTGTGCTGCCACATTGAAGCGAGCGGGGGCAAGGCGTGTTTCGGCGGTTGTGTTTGCGAAGGAGATGCTTGTTGATGAGGGTGAGGAGCAGAGACTGTGATACGGAATATCAAGACGGTTTTGTTCGATGTTTATGGAACGTTGGCGACGTGGTATCCGGACCGGTATGTGTTGCACGCGAATGCGGCTGGGCAGTTTGGGATTGAGGTGACGAAGGAGGGGATTGATGCGGGATATGCGGTGGCGGAGGCTTACATGACGCGGCAGAATTCGGAGTCGCCGATACGACTAATGACCAACGAAGAGCGATCTCGGTTTTTTGCTCGGTTTGAGCAGATGATTCTTGAGGGTTGTGGGATTGAGGTGGATATCGACTTGGCGGATCGGATCTGGAGGGAAGTGGCGAAGCAGGAGTATGAGATGGTGTTGTTTGACGATGTTCTTGAAAATCTGAACGCTCTAAGGGAGAGGGGATTTATCGTCGGGGTCGTTTCGAATGTTCCGAGTGGCGGTGATGAGTTGGCTGATCAGTTGGGTTTGTCGGGGAGTATTGATTTTGCGGTGACGAGTAGCGAGGTAGGGGTGGAGAAGCCAGACCGTCGGATATTTGATGAAGCGTTGTGCAGGGCTGATGAGACACCGGCGGATGCTGCGGTGATGGTGGGTGATCAGATCGATTCGGATGTCAAAGGTGCTGTTGGTGCTGGGATTCAGCCGGTGCTGTTGGACCGGAACGATAACCATACAGACTTTGTGGATCATCCACGAATAAAGCATCTCGACCAGTTGCACAGTTTGCTGTCAGACAATGGAGATTGAGGATTAAAGGAACGGATAGAGAATCAGGTGATGATGAACAAGACGCAACGCCTTCAACGCTGGTATGACGAAAATGCGACTGCGGACAGTTTGCTGTTCGGGGAGTTCATGCATCTTGGGGCCAACCAGACGATTTTGAAGGTTGGGCTTCTCGGTGTCGAGCCGGGCGAGGAGTCGGTGGTGTTGGATATGGCTTGTGCAGTTGGTGGGAATGCTCGCTGGTTGGCGTCGCTTTATGGATGCACGGTTTACGGGAACGATATTGATGAGCAGGCGATTGCTACTGCTAACGATCTAGCGCGGATCGAGGGAGTGGAAGATCGATGCAACTTCTTAGTGGCGCCGGTTGAGGATACGGGTTTGGAAGCGAACTCGGTGGATCTGGTGGTGTCGACCGACGTGTTTGATATCGATGAAGTCGTGAGGGTATTGAAGCCTGGTGGGAGGTTCTTGCTGAGCGCGTTGTTCAGGTTGGGAGCAGAGACGCCGGAGGAGATTGCATCTGGTCACGGGTTGGAGGTTGAATTGAGGCGAGATGTCACGGAGCTGGCGCAGACGTTTTTGCACTCGAAGGAGGAAGAAGCGAGGTTGTTGCAGAAGTCGAATGTGATCACGGATAGGCAGTTGGTGCAGGTGATTAACGACGCGTTGCGACGGAGAGGCGGGCACCACATGTTGGTCAGGTGGCGGAAGACGGCTTAGGCTAAGTTGCGTTTCATCTAACGACCGCGCTTCGTTGGCTGCAATGTCTGGACTTTACGGATAAACCGCCAGCGTCTTGGACATAGTTTCGCCTAGCTTCCTTGGGGATTGGCTCTATTCCACAGGTTGCCGTCGCTGTTTGACGTACTCGACTACGGCGTGGATTCCGTCTGGGGGAGCGCCGAGTTCGATAGCCGATTTGATGTCCTGTTCAGCCAGTTCGTCTTGGCCCAGCGCGGTTCTAGCCACGGCGCGGTTGCCTAAGGCGTCGGAATTGTGGGGTTGCATCTCGATTGCGCGATCTAGGTTAACGACGGCCTGCTCAAAGAAACCCATGCTGAGGTAGGCGGTACCCAGGTTGAATTGGATCGTGGGGTTATGGGGATCGAGCCATGCCGCCTCCTCGAAGTCGCGTGCTGCAGCGTCGGGTTGACCGAGTTGGGCGGATTTCAGACCGCGGGCAAAGAACTCAGCAGATGTCGTCGGTTCGGGGGTTTTTGGTTCGTCGGTCATCTAGTAACAGCGAGATTTACACTTTCATCCACGCAGATTCAAGGATAAGTCTCGCCCTATGAAGATCGCACTTATTGGTCAATCGGCTTTCGGCAAAGCAGTACTTGAGGCACTTGCGGCTCGTGAGGAGCACCAGATCGCAGGCGTATTCGCTGCACCAGATCGCAGTCGGAGCCGCGAGCCTTTGGCAGTTGCCGCAGAGGGAATGGGATTGCCTCTGCGGCAGTTCAAGCGGATGAGGGATCAGGAGTGTGTCGATGTGTTCCGGTCGTTGGGCGCAGATTTGTGCGTTATGGCGTATGTGACAGACATCGTTCCGAATGAGATTATCGAAGCGCCTTCGCGCGGAACGATCCAGTATCATCCGTCGTTGCTTCCCCTGCACCGTGGACCGAGTTCGATAAATTGGGCGATTATCGATGGGGATACGGAGACAGGGTTGTCGATTTTCTGGCCGGATGAGGGGCTGGATACTGGGCCGATACTGCTTCAGAAACGGGTTGAAATCGGGCCGAATGACTCCGTGGGATCGCTCTATTTCAACCACTTGTTTCCGATGGGGGTCGATGCGATTTTGGAGTCGGTAGATTTGGTCGCCGCGGGGGATGCGCCGAAGATAGTGCAGGATGAATCGGCGGCAACGTATGAGGGATGGTGTGGCGCTGATGATGCACATGTCGATTGGTCGAAAGACGCGAACACGATTCATAACTTGATCCGAGGATGCGACCCGCAGCCGGGTGCGTGGTCTATGTTGAACGGCGAGAAGGTGGCGTTTTTCGGGAGCACGATTGCGTCTAGTGAAGACGAAAGTGCGGCACCCGGGACAATCATAGGGTTGAGTGATGAAGGGATGGTTGTGGCCTGCGACGCGGGCGCTGTGCAGGTGAGGCGCGCTCGGATCGGGCGTGGTCGTAAGTCGCGTGCAAACGAGGTCGGATTAAGCGTCGGAGACCGCTTCAGTTAGTTCGGAACCAATCGACCATTAGTTCTGTCACGCGCTCGGGGGCTTCCAAGTGCACGACATGGCCGCAGTTTTTGATGATTTCGAGGTGGGAGTTGGGTATGGATTGAGATGCCCTGCTGCTGTGACGGGTGGGGACTATCCGGTCTGAATCGCCCCAGACCAAGAGCGTAGGAAGTTTCACTGCGCTGAGCGTTTCGTCGCTGAGAACATCGTGCTGTCCCAAAACCCCGGTGAAGCTGCGCAGCCCTTCAAAGAACGCGTCGGTCGCGTGGTTTCGGTTCCCGATCCGGAAGACCATCTCTTTCCATGCTTCGCGCTCGTCGGATGGTCCTGATCTCTGCGCTTCGTAGTGGTCGAAAAAGAAGTAGCGGTCACGTCGCGAGTCGTAGCGGATGAAACGTCTCAGAGCGGGTATCGATGAGAGTCTCAGCAGAAAGTTCAATCCACGCCCAAACCCGGGCGATGACATGAGAATAGCGCGGTTGAAACGATCAGGCGCATTGATGATGGCGCCCAAACTGCCGATTGCTCCTAGGGAATGGCCGGCGATGTCCGCGGTCTCGATGTCGAACTGATCCATCACGCCTAGGATCACGTCGGCGATCTGTTTTCGCGGCGCAGATATGTGTCGGGGCATGTCCGACATGCCGAACATCGGGATGTCGGGGACGATGACTCGGTGATCGTGTGCGAGTGCTGCGATTTGTCGGTGCCATACAGGTCCGCCCATACCGGCTCCGTGCATCAAAATCACTGGCGGTCCGTCGCCGAATTCCATCACGTGGACACGTTCAAATTCGGCTGCCGAGACGAAGCGTCCTTCGTACTTCAGGCCCGAGAACGACATCAGTCGGTCTCCAGCTTCTCTGATCTGATCCAGGCTCTCGTCCCACACCGTTGAATGATGTTCAGCCGTTAAATCCAAAACATGACTGCCTAACTGTTGACCTAGTCCGAAAATGCGTCAGGTCTAGAATTGGGGTTGCATGACATTATCCGCTACGAAAACTGAACCTGAGCAATTGGAATCTCCTTCTGGTTCCACTCCCGAATCCATGCTCCTCGAAGCCGAGCGGCTGTTGGAGTTTGACCGCGTGCGTGAAATGTTGGCCGCGGAGGCACGGTTCTACATGTCGCGAGAGATTGTTCGCGAGTCGAAACCGGTGCGTCATCCCGAAGATGTCGCACGACTACAGGACGAGACCGCTGAAGCCGTGCATCTTCTCGATAGCAAAGGCGACATCGGATTGGCAGGAATGAGGGATCCTAGAGACCCGCTGAAACGCGCGATGCTCGGCGGAGTTCTGAACGGTTCTGAGTTGCTGATCCTGTGCGGAATCTTCCAGTCGATGTGGATCGCTCGAAACACTGTGATGGCGATTGAAGAAGACGTGCCGCGTCTCGTCGAGATCGCTTCACACATCCAAGATTTGAGGTCGGTGCGATCCGAGATCGTCGCCGCACTGTCCGACTCTGGCGATGTGCTTGACAGCGCCACGCCGAGGTTGGGACAGCTTCGTGAACGCGCACGTACCGCATACCAACGCGCGATGCGGACCATGGAGCGAATCGTGTCTCGCGACGCGTTCCGGTCCGCACTTCAATCCAACGTCATCGCCTCCAGAAACGACCGCCTAGTCCTTGAGGTGAAGTCTTCGGAACGTAGCACCTTGCCCGGCATTATCCACGATATTTCATCAAGCGGACAGACCGCATTCATCGAGCCGTTTCAAGTGGTGGGCGCCACGAACGAGTGGCGTCAGATGGCGTTGGAGGCCGAGAAGGAAGAGGAGAGAATCCTGCGCAAATTCTCGCGAGCGATCGCAGCGCGCGGCGAAGATGCAATGGCGTCGATGCAGGCCGCTGCGAATCTGGACGCTGTAGTCGCTAGAGGCCGTTTGTCGTTAAAAATAGGTGGGATTCGACCTAAATCCAGCTTTGATACCGATTCAAACAGCCGAACTGAACTATCGCTCATCGAGGCCCGTCACCCCCTCCTCGGAGACGAAGCGGTGCCGATATCGATGCATCTCGATGAGACGCGGCGCGGCCTTGTAGTGACCGGACCCAACACCGGGGGCAAGACAGTCGCTCTCAAAACGCTCGGATTGATGGCATTGATGCATCAGTCGGGGATTCAGATACCCGCCCGTGAATCGTCCGAACTGCCAGTGTTCGATGGTGTCTACGCGGATATAGGCGATGCTCAAAGCATCGACAGGTCAATGTCCACGTTCTCATCCCACATGGAGAGGGTCATCAAGATCATCGCCCGTGCATCCAATCATTCCCTAGTGTTGCTAGACGAATTGGGAACAGGCACCGATCCTGAGGAGGGATCGGCGCTCGCCCGCGCCATTCTGGATCGACTGGTAAAGACGGGTGCCTGGACATGCATCACAACCCACCATCGGCAAGTCTCGGAATATGCCGCGACGCACGACAACTTGGTCAATGCCTCGGTCGAACTCGACCCCGAAACGATGTTGCCTAACTATCGGTTAATCATGGACTTACCCGGCCAGAGCTACGCCATGCAGGTTGCTCAACGCCTCGGTCTTGAGCAGCCGATACTCGACCATGCGGAGACGATGCTGGATCCGTTGCGGACTCAGACCGAATCACTTCTGAAATCGTTGCAACGTGAACGCGACAATGTCCGAGAGATACAGGAGCAGGTGACCCGAGACCGCGCCGAAGCGGAAAAGCTGCGCGTAGAGGCCGAGGCGAATTTGACTCAATCCGAACAGGAACGGGACAAGTCGATCGAGCAGACCCGGGATCAGCTGAAGCAAGAAGCTCAACGAGTGCGCCGTCAGATGCGCCGACTTATGAGAGAGGCTGAGCGGAACCAGACTTGGCAAGAGGCCAGAGAGTCGGCCGCTGAGATCGTCAGGGAGGTCAACAGCGCGGACTGGATGGATGATGAACAGTCCGACGATGCGAAAGCGAACCGTAGAAGCACTGAACCTCGGCCCGATGAGACGCCTCAGTTCTCTGTTGGCGACACGGTGCGCGTGGAAAGTCTGGGACTGACCGGAGAGATCATCGAGATGGACCGAGATAATCGTGCGGTCATATTGGCCGGGACGATGCGGTTTCAGGCGCGTCCCCACATGATGACACTGGTCAAATCTGCCGATGTTGCTCCAGCTATCAACCAAGCTCCAACCCGCGCTTCGGGTGCTCCAAGGATGAGTCTCGTGTCAGATGCCGCTGGCGATCTGGATGTGCGCGGATCACGAGTCCATATGGTTGAGTCGATGATCCCGCAATTCATCGATCGGGCCTTCATGCAAGGCCTCACAAGTGTGCGCATCATACACGGCGAAGGCACCGGCGCACTCCGACAAGCCGTACGCGACATGCTCTCACGCGAACCGCACGTCGAAACATTTCACCCAGCCCCACGAAACGCCGGCGGCAACGGCGTCACAATCGCGATGCTAGGGTAGCCGTCGCACACCCTTGTCTCTTCTTTCCCTGAATCCGCGGTTCCGTCAAAAACCGCCATTCACATAACCCGCGCCCGCAACTGACCGCAACCCGCATCTATATCTATACCCTTCTCGATCCGCACCGTTGAGGGCACACCGAACCGTCGCAACTCGACCTGAAAAAGCTCTGCATCGTCCCGGCTAGTGCGCTCGTAAGGACCGTCTGATGTGGGGTTGACAGGAATGAGGTTGACATGGCAGAGCATCCCGGAAAGGAGGTTTCCGAGTTTGCGGGCATGGCTGATCGTGTCGTTCTGGCCTTTGAGCAGCACGTACTCGAAGAAGATCCGCCGATCCGTCGACTCGACGTATCTACGGCAAGCATCCAAGAGGACCGACAACGGATATCGACGATTTATCGGCATCGTCTCGGAACGAGTCTCGTCATCGGGGGCATGGAGTGAGACTGCTAGATTGATCTGGATGTTCTCGCCTGCGAGTTGAATGATTTGGGGAGCAAGGCCGACTGTCGAAAGGGTGATGTGTCGAGCACCGACGGCCAAGCCATTCGCATCGTTGATCGACCGAATCGCCGCCATCGTGTTGTCGTAGTTCGCCAATGGCTCACCCATACCCATGAATACGACGTTCGTCACGCCCTGCACACTCCCGAGGTCACGCCGCCCATCCTCAACTTCGGCACGATCCTCAGCCAACCCGATTCGCTGCATGAAGATGATCTGGGCTACGATTTCTCCGACGCTGAGTTGTCGGCGAAATCCCTGCTGTCCCGTGGCGCAGAACGTGCAGCCCAAGGCACAACCCGCCTGCGTCGACACGCAAACCGTCTTTCTAGCCTTGCGATGACTATCCGACTTGTACCGCATCAAAACCGTCTCGATCAATTCCCCATCCGGCAACCGGAACAACGCTTTATCGGTAGACCCATCCCGCGAAGTCAGATGCAGCACCTTTTCCAGCGGATCGACCACGTAACGCTCAGAGAGTTCGTTCCTTAGTGCCTTCGGAAGCGTCGTGATTGCATCGAAATCGTCGATGCACTCGCGATGAACGGCCTGCCAGATCTGCTTTGCACGATATCGAGATTGGCCGAACGAGTCGACAACTTCGCGTTCCAATTCGGAACGCCCAAGGTCGAGAATCGTGGGTTTGGTGCGCGAAGGCGCGTTGATAGCGACAGCCATGCACTAAATGCTAAAGGGTGGGGGCGGATGCTTTGGCTATGCTCAAGGTTGTGCGCCTAACGGAATCTCAAACAGTTCCAGCTCCTGCACTCGTCAACATCACTCTTGCCGGTTTCGCGAACCTTCATCCAAGCCTCTTCTAAGCTTGCATAAGGACCGTGCCAACGGTTGTCTGGGCGACGATTCGCTTTACGCTTCTGATAGCAATCTGAATGTTCGAAGTGGATGCGCGCCCGCTTAGTGACATCGTCCTCATAGACTCGATACGTCATGTGCAGGCGTAGTTGATCTCGCAGATTAAGGGCTACGATGGTTCGAGTTCAGACTGAACACCGAAGTTTTGCTCTCGACATGGAGCGGTGAGCAAAAAGCAGACAAGCTTGGATATCTTCCGCTTCAAGAAACGCATATTCCCGGAGAATGGTATCCGCACTTTCGCCCGACGCCAACATCCCCAAAATGTGCTCCACCGCTACGCGCATATCGCGGATGATCGGTTTACCGCCGAACACATCCGCGCGCACCGTGATACGGCTCAACAATTCTTCATCCCTTGACACGGTTTCCTCCATCGCAGGATATTTTAACGCGGTATCAATACTCACTCGTCGAAATCAACCAGCACAGAAAGGATGCGGTGTTCGAGCTCGGATATCAGGGTGATGGAATGTTGGCTCATCTAACTATCAGCACGTCGCCGACCCGGAAATGTTCAAGCGCGTCCTCGTTTACCTCAATGCCGAGCCCAGGAGATTCCGGAACATCGACCCACCCATCGGTCTGAGTGAAGAAAGGATCGGTCAAAGCGCTCCTTACAGGGTGGATAGTCTGATCAAACTCCGTTACTGGTTCGTTGACGAGTGGCTCTTTCGGATGCGCCGGTGGTGCCTGTGAGATGGTGGCCAAGACATGGAGGATGGCGGCGAGGCTGATGTGTGTATTGAAGAAGTGTGGGACGAACTGGATGTTGAAGGCTTCGGCCATCTGGGCGCAGAGCTTGAGTTCTGAGATGCCGCCGACGTTGACGATCTCGGGTTGGATCATGTCGAAGATGCGGCGGCGGAGCAGACGTGCTACATCTCGGCGTGTGCTCGCAGATTCTCCTCCTGCGATCGGCACGGGGGATTGCGTGGTGATTAGCAGGTTGTCGTCGAGAGCGCGTGAGGAGGTTGGTTCTTCGAACCATCCGACGTTCGCGTCGGCGATCCGGCGTGCCATGACGAGGGCTGTGCCTGTGTCGTAGGCCTCGTTGGCATCGACCATTATTCGGATGTCATCGCCGACGGTTCTTCGCAGCGTGTGGACGCGGTTGACATCTTCGTCGACGGTCAGGCCGCCAATTTTCATCTTCATCGCCTTGAACCCGGCCTCCGCGTGAGATTGCGCCTCCTCGCGTAGGTCGGGCCACGTCGGATCAGTCACGTCTCTCTCGGTGTAGAAGAGGCCGGTGGCGTAGGTGAAGATTCTGTCTCGGACCTTGCCGCCTAGGAGTTCGTAGACGGGGAGGCCACGAGATTTGCCGACCAGGTCGTGGAGTGCGATGTCGATGGCGCTCGCCACCTTGGATGCGATGCCGCTATAGCCGCCGCCTTGATATCGCGTGTTGACTATCGACTGCCAGATGCTACCGAAGTGTTCCGGATCCATTCCGATGACGCCTTGGGCGACGTCGGCGAAGTCTTTGGCTCCCGCACCAGTTTCGCCCCATCCGTAGGTACCGTCGTCAGCGATGACTTTGACCGCGAGCGTGTTGCGAGTCGTTTTCCATCCCATCGACGATTTGTAGGGATCATCGATCTTGCCGACGAGATTGTGGAGTTCGATGCGTTGGATCTTCATGGCGCTGGTGTTGGTCTATTGAACGACGATTGCGTCGCCCTGTCGGAAATGCGCCAATGCGCCTTCGTCAACCTCAACCCCGAGCCCTGGTTTATCGGGGACCGCGACGTGGCTGTCGGCCTGTTTGAAGATCGGATCGGTTAGGTTTTCGCGGATCGGGTGTGGCGTCTGGTCGAACTCGGTCACCGGCTCGTTGACGTACGGTTCTTTGGGATGTGCCGGGGGAGATTGAGCTACGGTGGCGAGGGTGTGAAGGATGGCCGAAAAGCTGATCGCGGTGTTCCAGAAATGCGGGACGAATCGGACGTTGCAGGCTTCGGCCATGGATGCCGAGAGTTTGAGTTCGGAGATTCCTCCGACGTTCACGATCTCCGGTTGGATGATGTCGAAGACACGGTCTTTGAGGATACGGGCCACTTCGCGCCGAGTGCTCGCTGATTCACCGCCGGATGTTGGGATCGGGGATCGGCTGGTTACTAGAAGGTTGTCTTCGTCTTCGCGAGAGGAGCACGGCTCTTCGAACCAAGTCACATCCGCGTCGGCCATCTGGTATGAGGCTTGGATCGCCGTCATCGGGTCGTACGCCTCGTTTGCGTCGACCATGATGCGTATGTCCTCGCCGACTTGATCGCGGAGCGCGTAGATCCTGTCGATATCTTCTTTGAGAGTCAGGCCACCGATCTTCATCTTCATGCCGGAGAAGCCTTCGTCGACGTAGCCTTGGGCCTCCTCTCGGAAGTCGGACCATGTTTTGTCTTCGAGATCGGAGGGGACGTCGTAGAGGCCGGTGGCGTAGGTGCAGATTCGGTCGCGGACCTTGCCGCCGAGGATTTCGTAGACGGGTTTACCTCGGGCGCGGCCGACGAGGTCGTGGAGGGCCATGTCGACTGCGCTCGCGATATTGGATGCTGGTCCCGCGTATCCGCCGCTCTGGTAGTTGGGGTTGACGATGGATTGCCAGATGGCCCCGATGCGTTCGGGGTTCTCGCCGATGAGCTTCGTGGCGGCACCGGCAAGAGCGTCTGGGCTACAGCCGGTTTCGCCCCAGCCGTATGCGCCGTTGTCCGCGATGATGCGGACGACCTGGGTAGCGCGCTCGTGTGTCCAGCGTTGCGACCAACCAAATGGCTGGTTGAGTTTGCCGACGAGCGGATGTATCTCGATCCGTTCGATCTTCACGTGAGTTGCCGCCAGTCGTCGTCGAGTTCGGCGAAGCGGTCATGCATAGCGTCGACGAAAGTCCCGTCGATACCCAACGCGTCGTCTAGCGTCTCGATGTTGGAGACCATGTGGCGCGGGTTCTTGGTGCCGATGATTGCGACGTGGATTTCAGGATGAGCCAATGTGAAGCCCATGGCAGCGATGATCGGGTCATCCGGTTCGCCGGGCACGTCTCCCGCGGCTTGGACCTTCGCGGAGCGCTGGAGGTAGGTGTCATCGTAACTTCGCCTTGAGCTGGACATGCCGGATTTGGCCATGCCCCAAGTTGCACCAGCGATTGGTCTTTTGACGATGACGCCCGTGCCCGCCTTGGCGCATTTTTCGAGGAGGCCGGTCGTGTAAGCGCGTTGCTCAACTAGGTTGAAGCTGGTCTGGAGGGTGTCGAAAATACCGGAGTCAACGGCCCAATGCGCGGCTTCGTTGTCGCCGGAGTAGCCGATCATGCGGGTCTTGCCGGCATCGCGGGCGTCTTCGAGGGCTCGGATGATGTCGCCCTTCTCAAGGTCGGGAATACCGCAGGAGTGGAGCTGCACTAGGTCAACGTATTCGGTGTTCAAGCGTCGGAGGCTTCGGTCGATGGAATCGCGTACGGTTTCGTAGGTCCAGTCGCTTCCGTTTAAGCCGTCGCCGCGGGCGTGACCCGCTTTGGTGACGAGGGCGTATTCATCTCGACGATTGGCGACGGTGCGCCCGATGAGTTCTTCGGAGATGCCGTAGCATGCGGCGGTGTCGAGGAAGTTGATGCCCATGTCGAGGGCGTTGTTGAGCACGTTTCCAGCCTGTTCGACGTCATCGAAGTCGAGTTCTGAGCCGATTTCCGCTAGCCCGGCTCCGAGGCGTGAGACTTTATAACCTGTTTTTCCAAAATCAACCATCTGCATATTTGTGTCCTCCTTGGGATCGTCGTTATCTATTGGTTCGTGTCGGGCCAGATGACTTTGGCGGTCCATGCCCCGTTGAAGTTCGTGCCATCGTTCAGTATTGCGTCTCTCAGTATGCAACGGTACATGTTGGTGTTGCTCAGGTTGGCGTCGCTCAGATCTGCGCCAGCGAGACTTGTGCGAAAAAGTGCTGCATCGCTCAGATCGGCGTTTACAAATTTGGTTCGCCTTGCCCAGCCTTCGGAGAGGTCGGCGCCTTTTAGGGATGATCCCGTGAGGTCGGCGTTGTCCAGAATGACGCGGGAGAGGTTCCAACCGCTGAAGTTCATGCCTGTTAGGTCCGCACCTGAGAGATCGAGTCTGTCGGCTGGATGTTCCGACCGCCAATCATCAACCGCGGCGGCACCCATCTTGACTGCTTGGAGGTGGTGGGGATTCAATGCGAAGGGTTGTTCGTCTCGCCGTAGGGAATTCGTGACCCAACGGGCATTCTTGGCAAATGGTAATCCATGGTCGTTAGGGACCTGACAATAGGTGGTGAAACAACTATGAAACATATCTTTTTTAGTTTGAAATGTGTTGACGCGCTACCGCGTCAAGGACGACTCGATCAGTTTCACGAGAGAGGAACAAGATGGCAAATGCCGATGATGTGATCAAGTTGATGGAGGAATCGGGGTCGAAATGGTTAGACATTCGATTCACAGATGTCCCAGGCACTTGGCAACACGTATCTTTCCCCAAACACGAAGTCACTGAAGACCTTTTCGCAGAAGGCACGGGATTTGATGGCTCCAGCATCCGCGGGTTCCAGACCATCGACGAATCCGACATGCTGCTGTTCCCGGACGCATCGACCGCTACCGTCGACCCGTTCATTCCGAACACCGTTTCGATCATCGCCGACGTCAAAGACCCGATCACAGGCGCATCCTATGACCGAAGCCCGCGCCACGTAGCGGCGAAAGCGGAAGCGTACTTGAAATCGACCGGGATTGGCGACACCTCGTACTGGGGCGCCGAGGCTGAGTTCTTCATCTTCGACAGCGTTTCGTACGGCGGCGCTTCCAACTCCGCGCATTACGAGGTCGACTCGGAAGAGGCGATCTGGAACTCGGGCAACGCCACCGACCTCTCGGGTGAAGGGCCAAACCTAGGTCACAAACTTCGCCACAAGGGCGGTTACTTCCCCGCACCTCCTTCGGACACTCAGACATTGATCCGACACGAAGCATGCGAGGCGATGGCCCGTTTCGGGATTGAGATCGAGAAGCACCATCACGAGGTAGCGACTGCTGGCCAAGGTGAGATCAACTGGCGTTTTTCACCGTTGAAGCAGGCGGCTGACCATGTCATGGCCTACAAGTACTGCCTCAAGAACACGGCAGCCAAGCACGGCAAGTCGGCGACCTTCATGCCGAAACCTCTTTTTGAGGACAACGGCACAGGGATGCACACGCACCAGTCGATCTGGAAAGATGGCAGCCCGATGTTTGCGGGTGACCGTTACGTCGGATTGAGTGATTTGGCACTCAATTACATCGGGGGACTGCTGAAACACGGCGATGCGCTGATGGCGCTGGTCGCTCCGTCGAGCAACTCGTACAAGCGATTGGTCCCGGGCTTCGAGGCTCCGACGATCTTGGCTTTGTCGGCACGAAACCGCTCTGCTGCTGCGCGCATTCCGATGTACTCGAACTCGCCGAACGCGAAGCGTGTTGAATTCCGACCTCCGGACCCCACTTGCAACCCGTACCTCGCCTTCTCAGCGATGTTGATGGCGGGGCTCGATGGCATCGCCACCGGCGCAAGCCCGGGTGATCCGATCGAAGAGGACCTTTACGAGGTTGACCCTGCGACGTTGAACCAGGTTCCAGGCAGCTTGGCAGAGGCGCTTGACGCCCTAGAAGCCGATCACGACTTCTTGCTCAAGGGCGGCGTCTTCACGCCGGACCTGCTTGAAGCGTACATCGACTTCAAGCGCGAGAACGAGGTAGATGCAGTTCGCCTCCGCCCGCACCCGTACGAGTTCTTCCTCAGCTACGATGCATAGTCCTTAGCATCTGGACGAAACCAAATGAGACGCCCCGGCATAAATCTCCGGGGCGTTTCGATTCTGGGCAGAAGAAAACTAAGCCCAAACCTCTTCGAACAGTCGCAGCCAGTTGCCGCCGAGAATCTTGATCACGTCGTCGTCGGAGTAGCCTCGGTTCAAGAGGGATTCGGACATTATCGGCAATTGATCTGGCGTCTTCAGCCCTACTGGGTACTGGTCCTCCCAGGCCAAGGGCATGCCGCTGTGGGCTGTGAAACTTGAGGGATACTTTGTCCCCTGCTGTCCGCCGATATACATCCAGAACTCTTCCGGTTGATCTTGGGTGTGGTCGGTGCCGATGCCCACGTGATCCACGCCGACCATGTCGATGAGGTGATCGATAGCGTCGAGATAGTCGTCGAGCGTGGATGAGTATGTGTTTCGGAGGAAGCCTTGGATGCAGGTGGCGCCGATTACGCCCCCTTTTTCGGCCATCGTCTTGATGGCTTTGTCGGTCTTGTTGCGGCGGTGGTCGAAGTATGACTTGGCGTTGGCGTGTGTGATGGCGACCGGTTTTTCGGAGACTTCGATGCTTTCTTGGGTGGTTGCGATGCCGACGTGTGAGAGGTCTAGGAGAATGCCCAGTCGGTTCATCTCTGCGACGGCGTCGATGCCGAAGTTTGTTAGCCCGCCGTCTTGGCGTTCCATGCAGCCGTCGCCTAGGAGGTTTCGCTCGTGGTAGGTGACCTGCATGATGCGGACCCCGAGTTTGTGGAAGAGGGCGAGGCGGTCGAGGTCGTTTTCGATGGGCGAGGTGTTTTGCCATCCGAAGATGATGCCGGTCTTGCCTTCGCGCTTGGCGCGATGTATGTCGTCGACGGTTTCGACCAACAGGATCTGATCAGGTCGTTCGCGGAAGCGGACGTACCACTTTGCGATCATGTCTAGCGTCTCTTCGTAGCCTTCCCACGTGGCTTGCGTGGCGTTGATGGCTGCGACGCTTCCCGCGTTGAGGCTCTCGAAGACTGCGTCGCTGTCCCAGTTGCTGACGTTTAGGGCGTCGATGACGACGGCTTGGTCGTATAGGTTTCGGGCGTGTGTCGGGTTAGTGGTCATTTGGTCTCCAGACAAATTGGATGCGCTTGGAATGGGTGGTAGTTTATGATGCGTCGCTGCTTTTACGGATTGCAATTAAACTTCAATCAAGCGTTCGGGGCTTACGAGCCAAGAAATCCTGTTCAACCTCTGGAGATACGAGATGCAGCAATCAGCAATATCGACGAACGGCGCGGCGGACTCTGCTTTGATGGCGGTTGGCGCTGCTGAAATGAACCAGGCGATGGCGTCTGGTCCGGCGGTCTGGCTGGCGGGTGACCCTGAGGACCTGAAGCCTTGGATGGAGCGTGGCGCGGCGGGGATTGTGACGAACACAGTGGTGCTGAACGAAATGGTGCAGAAGTATGGGCAGATGACGGATGTTATTCAGCGGTATCTCGACATCACCGACAAGAAGGTGGCGGTGGAGATCGATGGACACTCAACAGAGGAACTGTTGGATGTCGGTGAGGTGTTTACGAAGATGTCGGATCGAGTGATCTTGAAGATACCGTGCACGGTGAACGCTTTAGGCGCTTTTGCGGAGTTGAAGAAGGCGGGAGTCGAGACGTTCTGCACGACGGTCTTTACGTTGAATCAAGCTGTCGCCGTCGCCCAAGCCGGAGTTACCCACGTGCTGCCGTTCTGTGAGCCCTATCGAGACGTGTCGGGTGATCCGACCGCTTTGGTGCGGGACCTGCGAGACACGTTCGCCGACTGGGCGCAACGGCCTTACATCACAGCGGCACTGGTGCGGTCGAAGGATACGGCGGAGGCGGCAATTAAGGATGGCGCGGATGGAATCATTGTGTTCTGGCCGATCTTTGAGGAGATGCTGCAGGCGAAGTTGACTGATGAGTGGAACACAACGTTCTTGAATGAGTGGAACGCTATGTATGACGCTGGGTTGTTGGAGGGTGTGCCGTATAGCCGGCACTAAGTCCTGTCAGTTCAGTGCTCAGAGGGCGATTATTCCGTAGCCGGCGTCTACTGGGATGATGGCGCCGGTTATGCCGGAGGACATTTCGCTTAGGAGGAAGAGGGCGGTGTTGCCTACTTCTTGGTGGGTTATGTTGCGTTTGAGGGGGGAGCGGTCGCGGTGTGCGCGGGTCATGTCGCGGAAGCCGGGGATGGATCGGGCGGCTAGGGTTGGGAGTGGTCCGGCTGAAATGGCGTTTACTCGGATGTTGCGTTCGCCGAATTCGGCGGCTAGTTGTCGGACTTCGTTTTCGAGCGCGGCTTTTGCGGTGCCCATGATGTTGTAGCCGGGGTAGACGCGCTGTGAGGCGTCGAAGGTCATGGTGAGGGCCGCTCCGCCGTCGGGCATAAGAGGAACGGCGCGGGAGACGACGGGCATGAGTGTGTAGGCGGAGGTTTCGAGGGCGGTTCGGAATCCCTGGCGGCCGGTTGTGGAGAAGTCGCCACCGAGGTCGTCGCGTTCTGCGTATGCGACGGAGTGGACTACGAAGTCGATGGTGCCCCATTTTTCGCCGATTTGGTCGTATACGGATTGGACGTCGCCGTCGTCGGTTGCGTCGCACTCGATGAGGAGCGGGTCGTCGAGGGCTGAGACGGTTTTTTCGACGGGTCCGCGGAGGCGGTCGTTGAGGTATGTGAAGGCTAATTCGGCACCAGCTTCGATGAGACGCTCGGAGATCGCCCACGCGATGCTGCGCTGGTTTGCGACGCCGAATATGACGCCGCGCTTGCCGGATAGATCGATTGCTACCGCCATCTTTCTCCTCTGAAGAGTTTTGGCCCGTGGTACGGGCGGTTGGATTACTTTCGGTTGCTCAGATTAAGACTAAATGCCTAGGGGATTTCTTCAGCAGGTTAAATCTGGTCGGTTAAATGTCACGTAACTAGAGAACGTTGGTGTTGATGCGGGACTACGTGGATGAGACGTTAGGATATCGACAACGGAGGTAAATCCGATGAAAAAGAGACTGGGGATATTTCTGGGGATCACCGCGGTGTCGGTTCTTGCGGTAGTTGGTGTGTTTGCGGGGATTGCTGCGCAGGATGGTCGGGAGGATGATGGCAAGCGGTCGTTTGCGGAGCGAGTGGCTTCGATACTGGGATTGGAGGCGGAGACGGTTGAGGACGCGTTTGCGCAGGCTAAGGATGAGATGGCGGATGAGTGGTCGGATGCGTATCTCGCGAAGCTGGTCGAGTACGGGAAGTTGACTCAAGAGGAGGCGGATGCGATCGTGGCTTGGAAGGATGCGAAGCCGGATGTCGAGTTCAGTTTCGGGGAATTGACGAAGTCTGAGAAGCGTGGTTGGGTTGGTAAGGACTCTGGCAGGGGATATGGTTCGGAGATGCTTTCCAGTGAGAAGCTGGACTATCTGGTTGAAGAGGGGGTGTTGACTCAGGCGGATGCGGATTCGCTGTCGGCTTGGTATGACGAGCGTCCGGATGCGGTTGTCAAGTTGATGCCGGATAGAAGCAAATGGGGCAAACGGGGAGATGGTGGTAAGGATTGGCATGGCAAGAAGGGTCGATGGGGTCATAAGTGGGGCGATAAAGGGGATGATGTTTAGGGATCGATTGTTGAAGTAGATCGTCTATCTATAGGTCGACTACATACCTCCACTTGCGAAGCCGCCGGGTTACCCTCCTACCGGCGGTTTCGTTTTTGTTGGGGTTGAGATTTCTAGTGGGTTACTTCGTTGAGGGTTACAGGTCGGTTTTCGCGGGCGGCGAGCTGGCTGGCGCGGGCGAATTTGTAGGTCTCGCGGGAGTCTTCAGCGGTCATGTCGGGTTGTCGGTTTTCGAGGATGCAGGTGACGAACTCGTTTACGCATCGGACGAAGGAGTTGCCCCAGTCGGCGTTGATCTCGTCTTCGGTGACGCGGTTCATCTGGCCGTCTGCGTAGTAGGTCAATGGCGGTGTGTCGTAGAGTAACTTCGCCGTGCATCGATTAACCCAGATGACGCCTCGGGTGCCGCTGAGTTCAAACCACTCGTCGCCGGAGTAGTAGTCGGAGCGGACGACCATTTCGCTGTTGGCCTGCTGCTCCCATGAGCCGTGTGTCTTGCCGCCCTCGTAGGACCATGAGACGAGGAGGGGGGAGTCGTTTTCCCAGCCCTCGTCGGTGTAGGTGGTGCGGATCCATGCGAAGACCTGTTCTGGCTCTCCGAGGAACCATCGGCCCATGGCGAAGATGTGGTAGCCGTAGTCAAGGATGGCTTTTCCGACGCCGTTTATGGATTGATCGAAGCGCCAGGCCATGGATGCGTCGGGGATGTCCCAGCCGTATTTTCGGTTGCCGATGATGGTCTTCATGCGCATGGAGATGGGCTCGCCGATTACGCCGTCGTCGAGCATCTGCTTTGCCCGGGCCATGGGTTCGTAGTATGCGAAGTTTTCGAAGACGCGCATGAATTTACTGGATTTGTTGGCGGCTTCGACGATGGCGTTGCATTCGTCGAGGGTTATAGCCATGGGTTTCTGGAGGCTGACATGCTTGCCAGCATCTAGGGCGTCGACGACCATCTGGGCGTGGAGAGAGTGGGGTGTTAGGATCTCGACTGCGTCGACTTTGGAGTCGTCGAGCATCGCGCGGTAGTCGGTGTAGGGCTTTTCGGCTCCCCATTCTGCTGCACGGGATTCGGCGACGCCGGGGCCGTTATCGGCTACCGCGTAGATGCGTGCGTCGGGGTTTGCGAGGTATCCGGGGGCGTGGAGGTCGGCTATTTTGCCGGCGCCTATGAAGCCTATGTTGAGCATTGGTTTACCTGTTCGTGTGGGAGCCGTCTTGGCGATGGAGGTGGGCGGGTTCCCAGTATTTGAAGCGATCTGTGAGGGATGCTTCGTCGACTTCGATGCCTAGACCGGGGGCGTCGGAGAGGATGACTTTGCCGGGTTCGATTTTCGGTTGGACTGGGTATACGTCCTGATCGTAGAAGTTGAGTAGCGGTTCGCCTACGGAGTGTCGGATCTCGAGCCAGGAGAAGTTGGGGATGGCGGAGGCCAAGTGGGATGTGGCGGCGACGCAGATGGGGCCGAGGGGATTGTGGGGCATGAGGTCGATGTAGTGGGCTTCGGCCCATCCGGCGACTTTCATGGCTTCGGTGAAGCCGCCGACGTTGCAGATGTCGAGGCGGGCGTAGTTCGTCAGTCCCTTCTCGATGTAGGGGAGGAACTGCCATTTGGATGCGAACTCTTCGCCGATGGCGAAGGGGACGACGGTTAGTTTTCGGAGCTCTTCGTAGGCCTCGGGGGATTCGTCTCGGATTGGCTCTTCGATGAAGTCGAGGGTGTGATCGGGCATCATCTGGCAGAAGGATGCGGCTTCGGCGATGGAGAGTCGATGATGGGCGTCGATGCCGATGACGGGCTCGAGTCCGAGTGCTTCCCGTGCTTTGATGAGGGCCTCTGCGGTTGCAGCGATCGCTTCGCGCGGTTCGAAGAGATTGGGGTCTTTTGGGTTAACCGTGTGGAGGGCGTTGAGGCGCATGGCCTTGAAGCCTTCAGCCCAGATGGCTTTGCCCATCTCGGCGACCTCTTCGGCGGTGGAGCCTCCGCCGGATGCGAAGGTGGGGACCCAGTCTCGCTGCTTTCCGCCGAGAAGTTCGTAGACGGGGACGCCGAGTTTCTTGCCGACGATGTCGTGGAGTGCGATGTCGATGGCGGAGATTGCGCCGGTGATGGTGCGTCCGCCTTCGAAGTATTGGCCTCGATACATCTCCTGCCAGATGCGGCCTCGCTGCATGGGGTTCTGTCCGACT